>NZ_JBVHDT010000008.1:0-168530 GCF_055563235.1 Streptomyces sp. NPDC003248
GCAACGCACGCACCACCGCCAACCCGATCCCCCGACCCGCGGCCGTCACCACCACCGACTTCCCCGCATACTCCAGATCCACGACCCATACCTCCTGTTTGTCCGTTGATCATCCGTTGATGAATCGAGCGATCCGGGCCTTTCGGACGGCCCGGACGAAAGGTTGATCCTCGATGGCGCGCGCCGTGACCGGAGCGCGGACGGCCGCCGGTGGCGCCGTGTCAGAGCGTCGCGGCGACCCGCTCCTGGATCTCCGGGCCCAGGAGCGCGGCCGGCGGGTCGACGAGACCGAACACCTTCAGGCAGGCGACGGCCAGTTCGTCGTCGAGGGTGGCCGCGGCCTGGGTCCGGCCGACGAGTTCGAGCACCCGCATCAGCTCCGGAGGGCGCTCGCCCTCGACGCCGGGGATGCTGAGGTCGCTGAGCACGGTCATGTCCCAGACGGGCCCCACGACCTGTTCGGTGAGCTGTGCGAAGAACTCCGCGGGGTCCGGCTGTACGCCGTCCGCGGCCCGCAGCCGGTCCCTCAGCACCGTCGCCTGGAGGGCGGCGAGCGTCATGCCCTGGCCGTAGCGCGGGTTGAGGCTGCACACGGCGTCGCCGAGCACCAGCAGTCCGCGCGGGAAGCGGGCCAGCCGCTCGTAGTGCCGGCGCAGGCCGGCCGGGAAGCGGTAGCGCTGCGGCTCGGACAGCGGCTCGGACACCTCCAGGATCTCGTGGATGTCGGGCGCCGCCAGCGACTTGGCGAAGGCGAGGAAGCCGTCGTGGTCGAGCGGCGGATGGTCGCCGAGCAGCCCGTAGAGCGTGACCACGGTCCGCTCGCCGTCCACCCGCTGGCAGGCTCCCCCGCGGGGCGAGTCGGCGGAGGCGACGATGTTGACGGAGATGTCCCCGGCGAAGGCCTCGGGCGGGGTGCGGACATAGCGGGTGACGTATCCGATGTCGACCTTGAGCCGGGTCTCCTCCACCCTCCCGTAGCCGAGTTCCTCCAGCCGGACGGGGGTGCGGGAACCGCGGCCGGTGGTGTCCACGACGAGGTCCGCGGGCAGGTGCTCGGCCCCGGTGCCGTCCCGCCGGGTCACCGTCACGCCGACGACGGCGTCCCCGTCCCCGGCCGTGGTGAACCCGGTGACGTCCCGGTCGCCGTGCACGGTCACGCCGGGCAGCGCCCGGACGCGCCGGCGCAGGTGGAACTCCCGGAAGGGGCGTGAGGCGGTCACCGTGCCGAGTCCGGCGGCCGGCTTCCTCAGGGGGTGGCCGCCCACGATCCAGCGCATGGCGCCGGCGATGTCACCGGCGTGCGCGCCGGCGGCGGCCAGTTCGTCGCCGAGCCCGGGGAAGAGCTCCTCGGAGATCTGGTGGCCGCGGGCCAGGAAGTCGTGGGCGTGTCCGCTCTGCGGCACCCCGCGGCGCGGCTCGTGCGGCGCACCGGCCAGGTCGTCCCGGTCCAGTACGGTCACGCGCCCGTAGAACTCGGACAGGACGCGGGCGGTGAAGAGTCCGGCGATCCCCGCTCCGAGGACGATCGCATGCGCTTCGGCGCGAGGTGTCATGACCTGCCGCCTCCTGTGGTCGGCTTCCGTGGGCGTGGGTGGGTGGTGCGCAGAGCGCACCGGGTGGCTGTCCCGTGTCCCGTGCGCCGTGCTTCGGCACGAGTGCGTGCGCCGTGCTTCGGCACAAGCTAGCGGCGGCCCGCTCACCGCCCGCCCACCGCGCGGCCATCGCGGCACCATCCGGGACCGGCGTTACCGGCCGATGACCCTCGGCTGAGATCCCTCACACCGCGCTTGCCTAGGCTCGCCCGCGACCCCGACGACGGAGGAGAGCCATGGAATCCGAAACCAGCCGAGCGGAGCTCACCGAGCCGTATCTGACCGGGATGCTGGCCGGTATCGGTCTCGCTGTCGAATACGTCCGGGCCGAGGGGAACACGCTCCACCACCTCGGCGACGACGGGTCCGAGATCCCGGTGGTCGACTACTGCGGCGGTTACGCGTCCCTGTTCCTCGGCCACAACAACCCGGAGATCGTCGCGCACGCGCAGCGGGTCCTGTCCGCGGGCACGCCCGTTCTCACGCAGTTCTCCCCGCACTCCACGGCCAACGACGTCGCGCTGAAGCTCAACGAGATCCTGCGCCGCGAGACGGGTGCCACCGAACCGTACTTCGCGCATTTCGCGAGCACGGGTGCGGAGGCCGTCGAAACCGCGGTCAAGCAGGCGGAGTTCGACCGGGTGCTGAAGGTGTCGGCGCTGATGGCCGAGATCGGCGAGCACGTCGAGCGGGCCCGCGCCCTGGCCGCGACGGGCGGCGTCACCGTGGCGGACGGCGCGTGGGCCACGGCCGGCCTGGAGCGGGCCGGCGCCGCCTCCTTCGAGGACCTCGCCGCCGCCGTCGTACGCCACAACACCGCGGTGTCGGCCCGTCCGCCGGTGCTGCTGGCGCTGGAGGGTTCCTTCCACGGCAAGCTGATGGGGAGCGTGCAGTTCACCCACAACACCGGGTTCCGGTCGGCGTTCGCGGCGCTGGGCGCCCAGGCCCGGTTCGTCCCCGTCGACCAGCCGGACGTCCTGGCGAAGACGGTGGACGAGGCGCGGGCCCGGGTGCTGGACGTCGTGGTCGAGGAGGGGACCGTACGGCTGGTGGAGCGGGACTTCCCCGCGTTCTGCGCGTTCCTGGTCGAGCCGATCCAGGGCGAGGGCGGTATCCGGGTGCTCGGCGAGGAGTTCGCGGCGGAGGTGCAGCGGGTCTGCGCCGAGGCCGGCTGCCCGCTGATCATCGACGAGATCCAGACCGGCGTGGGGCGCACCGGTTCCTTCTTCGCCAGCGCGCAGGTGGGGCTGCGCGGTGACTACTACGTCCTGGCCAAGAGCCTCGGCGGTGGCATCGCCAAGTGCTCGGTCGCGCTGGTGGGCCAGGCGCGCTACCGCCAGGAGTTCGAGCTGGTGCACAGTTCGACGTTCGCCAAGGACGGCTTCTCGTGCGCGATCGCGCTGAAGGTGCTCGAACTGCTGGAGGCGGACGACGGGGCGGCGTACCGCACGGCCGCGGAGCGCGGGGCGCGGCTGCGGGAGATGCTCGACCGTGTCCGTGCGGACCACCCCGACGTCGTGGCGGAGGTCCGCGGCAAGGGACTGTTGCAGGGCCTGGAGTTCCGCGACCAGTCGCAGGCGGCTTCCGAGCTGATCGGGTCGCTGGCCCGGCAGGGCGTCTTCGGCTACGCCGTGGCCGGCTTCCTGCTGCGCCGGCACCGCATCCGGGTGCTGCCGACGGCGAGCGCGCCGAACACCCTGCGGTTCGCGCCGTCGGTCCAGCTCACCGACGCCGAGATCGACCAGTTGGAGGCGGGCCTCAGGGACCTGTGCACGCTGCTGCACGACCAGGACGAGCAGCGCCTGATGGGCTGAGGACGCCGACGGCCGGCCGCCGCGGAGGGGGAACCTCGCGGCGGCCGGCCACGGCGGGCGCCCGGAGGCCGGGGCTGCCGACGGACCGGTGCCGGACGCGTGCGGGGGTTCACGCGTCCGGCACCGGAGTGTGTGGGGGTCACCCGTCCGGGACCGGAGGGTGCGGGGGTCACCCGTCCGGCACCGGAAGGTGCGGGGTCACCCGTCCGGCACCGGAAGGTGCGGGGTCACCCGTCCGGCACCGGAGTCTGCCGGGCTTCAGGCAGCCGGCCGTTTCCAGGGCGAGTGCCGCTCGTAGCGGGGCCGCCACACGGCGCGGTACACCAGGCGCAGCGGCGGGGGCAGCCGGTCGAGCACGTCCCGCCGGTCGCCCTCCGGCACCCCGTCGAGCAGCCAGGGGAAGAACGTCGCCGCGCCCTTGAGGCCGACCTGGCTGCGCTGTTCGGCCACGAAGCCGTTCCACTCGGCGGCCGTCAGCTCGCTCTCCAGCAGGGGCAGCGCCTGCGCCTCCTCGTGGTCGAGGTGGTCGGACAGGCAGGCGGCGACCTCCCGCATGAGGTCCGGCAGCGCCCGCTCGCCGCCCTCCTCGGCGAGGGCCGCGTCGACCTTCTCGGCGGCCCGGTCCAGGAGGGCGTGTTCGGCCTCCATGTCCTCCAGCATGGCCAGCGCCTCCGGCCGCCCGGCCAGTTTGTTCCGCAGGACGGGCCAGAGCGAGTGGTCCTCGGCGACGTGGTGGATCGTCAGGTAGCGCCCGAAGAGCTGCCATCCGTCCCTGAAGGCGGCGATGTCGTCGTGCTGGGCCGCGGTCAGCAGCCGCAGATCCCGCCGGAGGGCCCGGTGGATCGCGTACATCATGGTCAGGTCGACGCCGGAAGCGGTGCCGGACTGCGCTCGGGCGCTCATGGTGGACTCCTCCTGGTCGGGAGCGGCGGGCGGGCGGGGGTTCGGCGGTGGCCGGAGCGGCTCAGACGACGACGCCGATCTCGGCGTTCTCCGCGTCCGCGGAGGAGACCCGGATGACCAGGACGGCGAGGAGGAACGCGCCCAGCAGGACGAAGCCCGTGACGAGGAACGCCGTGCCGTATCCGTGCGCGAGCGAGTCGAACACCGCGTTGCGGACCTCCGGCGGCATGTGCGCCGCGTCCGCGGGCCCATAGCTCTCGGCGGACTCCGCAGCGGCCGCGCCCATCAGCTCCGTGAGCCGGTCCTTGGTGACGGTGACCGCGACCGTCCCGAGGGCCGCGAGGCCGAGCGCCGCTCCGACCTGCTGTCCCGCGTTGAGGAGCGCCGAGGAGACGCCGGCCTGGGCCTTGCGCACCCCGGCCACCGCCGCGAGGGTCAGCGGCACGAAGCACAGGCCCACGCTGCATCCGGCGAGGACCAGCGGGCCGAGCAGGTCGCCGCTGTAGCTGCCGTCCTCGCTGATCCGCGAGAACCAGAAGAAGGCGACCGCCGCCAGCACCGTCCCGGCGCCGAGCAGGACCCGCGGGCCGACCCGCCCCACCACCTGGCTGCTGATCGTCGCGAAGACGGCCGCGCCCACGGCGAACGGCAGGAAGGCGAAGCCGGTCTTCAGCGGGCTGAAGCCGAGCACGATCTGCATGAAGAGGGTCAGGAAGTAGAAGAGGACGATCATTGCGGCGCCGAGCGTCAGCATGATCGCGTACGCGCCGGAGCGGTTGCGGTTGCGGAAGATGCTCAGCGGCATCAGCGGGGAGCCGCTGCGCGCCTCGATGACGACGAAGGCGGCGAGCAGCGCCGCGCCGACGGCGAGCGGGGTCACCGTGCCCGCGCTGCCCCAGTCCTCGGTGGCGGCGTGGATCAGCCCGTAGACGACGAGGGACATGCCGGCCGTCGAGGTGACGGCGCCCGGCAGGTCCAGTCGCCGGCCGGCGGCGTCGGCCCGTTCGGCGGGGAACGCCCGGACCGCGGCCAGCAGCAGGAGGACCCCGATGGGCACGTTGACGAACAACACCCAGCGCCAGCTCAGCGCGTCGGTGAAGACCCCGCCGAGCACGTTGCCGAGCGCGCCGCCGGCACCGCCCATGGCGGCGTAGATGCCCATGGCCTTGTTGCGTTCGGCGCCCTCGGAGAACGTGCTGGCGATCAGGGCCAGCGCGGCGGGCGCCACGAGCGCCCCGGCCAGGCCCTGCACGGCCCGGGCCGCGATCAGCCAGCCCTGGTGGGGCGCCATGCCGCCGAGCAGCGAGGCCACCGTCAGGACGCCGACGCCGACGAGGAACGTACGGCGCTGGCCGTACAGGTCCGCGATCCGCCCGCCGAGCAGCAGGAGTCCGCCGAATGCGAGCGCGTAGGCGTTGACCACCCACTCCAGGTCGGTCGCGGAGAAGTCGAGGGCCGACTGGATGGACGGCAAGGCGACGTTCACGATCGAGACGTCGAGGACGACCATCAGCTGGGCCACCGCGATGGCGGCCAGCGCCAGCCCCTTGTTGGCGGAGCGGGAGCCCGCCGGCGCGCCGTTCCGCGGCACGGCGGGCGAGGTCGCGGGAGGCTGCCCCACGGATCGTTCGGACACCAGATCTCTCCTGCCGGTGGGCGATGGGAAAGGGAAAGGGAAGCGGAGGCAGGCCATCCGCCAACTTCGGAACAACTTGCCCCACAACTCTGGAACACTATGCCCCACACCCGGCTCCGGTGCAAGCTGTTCCACAGTGGGATCCGGCCACTTCGCAGGTCTCTCCGCCGGCGCTCTTCCCCGCGGCCACCCCCGCACCTGCGCCCCTCCAGCGGGACGGCGGATCGTGAGGACCGCTCGCGCTCCGCACCACCGCCTCGGGAAGGAACTCCGGATGACCCAGCCCACGGCCGGGCCGCGCCCCAGCACCCCGCTCCCGCCCGCCCCTCCCCGCCTCGAAGAGCTGGCGCCCGGCGTCCACGCCTACATCCAGCCGGACGGCGGCTGGTGCCTGAACAACGCCGGCGTACTCATCGGCGACGACGCCGTGGCCCTGGTGGACACCGCCGCCACGGAACGGCGGGCCCGCGCGCTGCGCGCGGCCGTCGCCTCGCTCACCCCGCTGGAGGTGGGCACCGTCGTCCCCACCCACCACCACGGGGACCACCACTTCGGCAACGCGGTGGCCGCCCCGCACGCCACCGTGGTGTCCCACGAGGTCACCCGGGCCGAGATGGCCCGGCGCGGCCTGGCGATGCGGGAGGTCTGGCCGGCCACCGACTGGGGCGACGTCCGCCTCTCGCTGCCGACGCTCACCTTCCGCGACCGCGCCACGCTCCACGTCGGCTCCCTGACCGCCGAGTTGATCCACGTCGGCCCCGCCCACACCACCGGCGACGTCGTGGTCTGGCTGCCGGAGCAGCGGGTCCTGTTCGCCGGGGACGTCCTGCTGCCCGGCTGCACCCCGTTCGTCCTCATGGGCTCGTTGAGCGGCACCCTGGAGGCGATCGCGCGGCTGCGGGCCCTGGACCCGGCCGTCGTGGTGGGCGGACACGGCCCGGTGGCGGGGCCGGAGGTGCTCGACGCGACGCGGGACTACCTGCTGTGGGTCCGCGACACCGCCCGCGAGGGCCTGGCCGCCGGCCTCTCCCCCCTGCGGACCGCGCTCCGCGCGGACCTCGGCGCGTACGCCCGGCTGCGCGACCCCGAACGGCTGGTGGCCAACCTGCACCGCGCCTACGCCGAGGAATCGCGGCTCCCGCGCGACACCGAGATCCGGTCGGCACCGGTCTTCGCGGAGATGGCGCGGTTCAACGGCGGCCGCCCGGTCGCCTGCCACGCCTGAGCCGGCGGTGCCGCGGCCCCGGCGCACGCCATCGGGACGGCGCGCCGGATCCACGGCACCGCTCCGGTGCCGGGGTACGGCGGGAGGGGCGGTCCCGGGGGGGCGGGACCGCCCCTCGCACGGGTGGGCGGTCCCCGGGGGCGGGACTGCCCACCCGTGCACGTGGGCGGCTCCGGGTGGCGGACCGCCCCTCGCGCGGGTGGGCCGTTGCGGGCGGCGGACCGCCCTCCGTACCCGTGGGCGGCTCCGGGCGGCGGCCGCCCTCGCACGGGTGCGGTGTCAGCCGACGGGGTTGCGCTCGGTGAACTCCTTGGCGTGCCGGAGCGTCGCCAGGCTGTTCGTGCCCAGCGCGTCCCGCACGAAGGCCCGCGCGTCGGCCACGGTGGCGTCCGGGCCGAGCAGGTGGACGGAGGACGGGTTGACGACGACGGTGTGCCGGGCCACGGCCGTCGTCACCCCGTCCGCCTCCTCCAGCAGCCAGGCCCCCACGTGCGCGGTGAGCAACGGCGGCACGCGGAGCTGCTTGTACACGATGCGGGAGGGGCCGAGGCTCACCCGCACCGACTCGGTGGTGTGCCGGGAGCCGTCCCGGGCGATCGTGTCCATCTCGAGGATCTGGATGTCCGTGCCCGGCTCCGTCAGTCCCACCCGGGCCACGTGCGGAAGCAGGTCCTCCCACGCCTCGGCCCGCCACAGGAAGGCGTGGACGTCGGCGCACGGGGCCTCGATGCTCACCTGGTCCTCGAAGGTGCACAGCAGTTCCCCGAGCCGGTCGGCGGACTCGGCGGTGGCCTTCATCCGGCTCAGTTCGGCCTCGCTGTTGCGGTCCAGCGCCTGGTTGATCCACGCGACGTTCTCCGGGGCGTCGTCCACGGCCGTGAAGTCGTGCAGCAGCACCACCTCGCACCGGGCGTCGGACAGCGGGCGGATCCGCCACTCGCCCCCCATCGACGCCGCCGGCGCCTGGGTCCTCTCCTGGCGGAAGCCGATCACGAGGCCGTCGGGGTCGAGCCGGCGCCGGGACCGCCACGCCTTGACCTCGCCGTTGGCCGTGGCCCAGACGTGCAGCACCTCCTCACCGTCGCCGAGCGGCGTCTGCTCCACGTGCACCGAGGGAGGGAAGACGCGTGGCCAGTCGGCGGCGTCCGCGATGATTGCGTACACGGTCGGCGCCGGAGCGTCGACGGTGATCGTGTGCCGGGCGCGATGCGTCACTGCCATGGCGGAACAGGGCCTCCTTGGGTCGGGGCCGGGGCGGGCCCTCGTACGGACATCAGCGGTACACCCGTCGGGCGTCAGTAGTTCCCGAGGCCGCCGCAGACGTTGAGGGCCTGGGCGGTGATCGGGGCGGCGGCGGGGGTGACCAGGTAGCCGACCAGGGCGGCCACCTCTTCCGGAGCGGTGTACCGGCCCAGCGGGATCTTGGCCTCGAACCGCTCGAGCACCTCTTCCACCGCGATGTCCCAGTGGCCCGCGTATCCCTCCCGCACCGACCTGGCCATCGGGGTCTCCACGTAGCCCGGGCAGACGGCGTTGACGGTGATCCCGGTCTTCGCCAGTTCCAGCCCGAGCGACTTGGTGAAGCCGACGACCGCGTGCTTGGAGGCGCTGTACGGCGCCCCGAGCACCACGCCCTGCTTTCCGCCGGTGGAGGCGATGTTGATGATCCGTCCGATCCGTCCGGCCGCCATCCCGCCCGCGTTGAGCACCTCACGGGTCATGCGGAAGACGCTGGTCAGGTTGGTCTCGATGACGTCGTTCCACAGCTCGTCGGGGATCTGCGCGGTCACTCCGCCGCCGCTGCGGCCCGCGTTGTTGACCAGGATGCCGATGGGCCCGAAGCGGTCGACGGCGGCGGCCACGGACCGCGCCACGTCCTCGCCCCGCCGTACGTCGGCGGCGATGCCGTCGACGGTGATCCCGCTCTCGGTCAGCTCCTTCACCGTCGCCGCCACGTCGTCGGCGTTGCGCGAGGTGATGAAGACGTTGATGCCGGCCCCGCCCAGCGTCTCGGCCACCGCGCGGCCGATGCCCCGCGTGGCCCCGGTGACCAACGCGACCCGCTGCTCCTCGGTCTGCGACTCCGCCGTCATGGCGCTCCTTCCCCACGTGTCCGTCGCTGCCTGTGCAAGGCGAGCCTGACGGGGGGCCCTGGAGTACGGCTGAAGGGCTGGGCGAGCGAGGGGGGTCATCCGCCGGACGCGCGCTCCGCGGCCAGGTCGGCCACCAGCGCGGCGGCTTCGTCCGCGGGGATTCCGGCCGCGCTCAGGAACGTGATCGGGGCGGCACGGCTGGCTTCGCCGCTGTCCAGGAGGCCGTCGTTCACGGCTTCCATCAGGCTGAAGATGATCTGTTCGAGGACGTAGACGAGCACGCGGTCCGACAGCGGCGTACGGAATCTGCCCTCGTCCAGACCGCGTCGCAGGACCTGGGCACCCGACTCGTGCACGAGGGCGAGGCGCTCGCGGATGCCCTGCATCGTGACGGCGCTCTGGGCGAGCGAGAGCAGCAGGCGGTAGCGGTCGGTCACACGCCACACGGAGAGCATCGCGCTGGCGACGGCACGGGCCGGGTCGTCGATGCCGGCGATGCCGGCGACGTGCGCGGCCTGCACCGCCTCGACCGCCTCCTCCACGATCGCGGTGACCAGGGTCTCCCGGTTGGAGAAGTGGCCGTAGATGGTCCGCCTGACCACTCCGGCGGCGCGCGCGATCTGCTCCATGGAGGCGTCGGGATCGCGCAGCAGCTCCACGACGGCGACGTCCAGGATGCGCCGCCGGTTGGCGTCGGCGCGCTGCTGGGCGGCCGAGGGAGAGGTCGGTCGCGGACGGCTCGTACGTCCGTGCAGGGCGGTGCGGCCCGGCTGAGTGCCCGTCATGGGCCCCATTCTGCACGGGAAACACCGTCATTGCACAACCGCGTGCATCGACAGCCCTCGACGGGATACATTGCACAGCACTGCGCAATTGCACACCTGCGCGCAATCACGAGAAGGAGCTTTCGCATGCCCTTATTCGTCAATGAGCCGGTGGCACGCATGGAGCAGCCCTACGCCCGCCGCTGGTGGGCCCTGCTCGTCCTGTGCCTGAGCCTGCTGATCGCCGTCATGGCGAACACCGCGCTGACCGTCGCGGCCCCCGACATGACCGGCGACCTCGATCTGAGCAGCTCCGAACTGCAATGGGTCATCGACGCCTACACCGTGCCGTACGCCGCCCTGATGCTGCTGCTCGGCGCCATGGGCGACAAGTGGAGCCGCCGGGGCGCGCTCGTGCTCGGCCTGGTGATCCTGGCGGCGGGAGCGGGGGCGGGCGCGCTCGCGGACAGTCCCACGGGCGTCATCGCCGCCCGCGCGGTGATGGGCGTGGGCGCGGCGATGATCATGCCGGCCACGCTGTCCCTGCTGGCGGCGACCTTTCCGCGCGAGGAGCGGGCCAAGGCGATCACCCTGTGGGCGGCGACGTCCGGCGTGGCCATCGCGGCCGGCCCGCTGATCGCCGGAGCGCTGCTCTCCGACTACGGCTGGGCGTCGACGTTCCTGATCGACATCCCGGTCGCCGTCCTCGCGATCGCCGGCGCGTTCGTCCTCGTACCGCCGTCGAAGGCCGGTGACCAGGGCAGCGTCGACTACGTCGGCGGCCTGCTGTCCGTCCTGTGGATCAGCGCCCTGATCTACATGATCATCGAGGGTCCGGGGTTCGGCTGGGGCACGCGTCCGATCGCGGCGGCGGTCGTCGCGGCCGTGGGCCTGGCGGCGTTCGTGGCCTGGGAGCTGAAGCACCCGCGGCCCGTCCTCGACGTCCGTAAATTCGCGCACCGCGGGTTCTCGGGGTCGAACCTGGCCGTGGCCCTCTTCTTCCTGGCGGTCTTCGGCGCGTTCTACTTCCTCACCCTGCACCTCCAGTTCGTCCTGGCGTACGACCCGCTGGAGACGGGCCTGCGCATGCTCCCGCTGGCGGGGGCGGTCTTCGTCGGCTCGGCGCTCACCGGTGTCCTCACCCCGCGCCTCGGCGCCAGGGTCATGGTCACTGCGGGCATGGTCGGCGGTACGACGGCGCTGGCGCTCATGGCGGCGACCGGGTCGGCGTCGACGTACGGGGACTTCGTCCCGGCCCTGGTCGTGCTCGGTCTGTCGCTCGGCTTCGCGGTCTCCCCGTGCACCGACGCGATCATGGGTGCGTTCCCCGAGTCGGAACTGGGTGTGGGCGGTGCCGTCAACGACACGTCCCTGGAGCTCGGCGGCTCGCTCGGCATCGCGGTGCTCGGCTCGATCCTCGCCGGTTCGTACGCCTCCGGGGTGGAGGACGGGACGGCGGGCGGCGGGCTGCCCCCCGCCGCCCTCGAACAGGCACAGGACTCGGTGGGCGCGGGCGGGGGCGTGGCCCGGGCCCTCGGCGAGCAGGCACGTCGGCTCGCCGAGCAGGCCGCCGGGGCGGGCTCGTCACCGGAGGCCGCCGCCCTGAAGGCGCAGTCGGACGAGCTCGCGCGGAGCGCCGAGCAGCTGCGGCACGCGGTCGGGACGGCGTTCTCGGACGCGGTGGCGCACACCAGCCTGGTCGGCGCGGTGATCCTGGGCGTCGGGACGGTGGTGGTGGCGGCGCTGCTGCCCGGCAGGCGGAAGGCCGCCGCGACGGTCGCGGCCACGTCGGGCGGTTCGGACCGCACGGAGGAGCAGCCGCGTCCCGTCGAACGGGCGGCCCGCTGAGGTGGTGCGCGCGGTCACCGGGGCCGGTCGCCGTCGACGCACGTGCCCCGCGGGGCTGCCGGGCGGACGCCGTCGGCGCGTGTGAGCGGTGAGGAAGCCGGGCGGACGCCATCGGCGCGTGTGACCGGCGAGAAGGCCGGGCGAATGCCATCCGCTCGTCCGACCGGCAAGGAAGCCGGGCGAACGCCGCCGGCTCGTCCGACCGGCGAGAAAGCCGGGCGAACGCCATCCGCTCGTCCGACCGGCAAGGAAGCCGGGCGAACGCCGCCGGCTCGTCCGACCGGCGAGAAAGCCAGGCGAACGCCATCCGCTCGTCCGACCGGCAAGGAAGCCGGGCGAACGCCGCCGGCTCGTCCGACCGGCGAGAAAGCCGGCGGGACGGCCGCCAGCTCAGCCGGCGGGGGGACGCCTGCCCGCGGGTCCGTCCCCAGCCGGTCCCTCCCGCAGCGGGCCCTCCCCTGCCGGACCCTGCCCCGCCGGGCCCTGCCCCGCCGGGCCCTCCCCCGCCGGGCCCTCCCCCGCCGGGCCGGACGACGGCCGTCCGGGTTCTCACAACGCGAACAGTCCGTCCGCCAGGGCTTCGGTGAGGGGTGCCGGAGTGAGTGAGACCTCGGTCCAGATGGTCTTGCCCGTCGGCGTGTAGCGGGTTCCCCAGCGCCGCGTCAGCTGTGCCACCAGGAACAGGCCTCGGCCGCCCTCGTCCTCCGTGGCGGCCCGCCGGAGGTGGGGGGAGGTGTGGCCGCCGTCGGAGACCTCGACGATGAGGCCGCGCTCCCGGATGAGCCGCAGGGTCACCGGAGCGCCGCCGTACCGGAGGGCGTTGGTGACCAGCTCGCTGACGACGAGCTCGACCACGAACGACGCCGCCTCGTCGACCCCCCACGCGCTCAGCCGGTCGCGGGCCAGCGAGCGCGCCCTCGCCACCTCTCCGGCGTCGAGCGGGATGTCCCAGGTCGCCACCAGGTTCTCGGCCAGGGCGTGGACGCGGAGCAGCAGCAGGGCGGCGTCGTCCTCGGGCGCCCGGGGCAGGAGCCTCCCGATGACGCCGTCGCACGTCTCCTCCAGCGGGCCGTGCCCGGGACCGGAGAGCGCGGCGCACAGGGAGCGGACCCCCCGGTCGATGTCCGTCTCGCGGCTCTCGACGAGTCCGTCGGTGTACAGGGCGAGCATCGCGGCTTCCGGCAGCTCGACGTCGGCGCTCTCGAACGGCAGGCCGCCCAGTCCGAGGGGCGGTCCGGCCGGGAGGTCCACCAGCTCGGCGCGGCCGTCGGGGGCGACGAGCACCGGGGGCAGATGCCCCGCACGGGCCATGACGCAGTGCCGGGAGACCGGATCGTAGATCGCGTACAGGCAGGTGACGCCCAGCGCCTGGTCCTCGGCCTCGGTGGCCCCGGACGGCAGGGTGGTGCCGGTCCGCGCCACGAGGTCGTCGAGACGGGCGAGCAGCTCGTCGGGGGTCAGGTCCAGCGCCGCCAGGGCCGCCACCGTCGTGCGCACCCGGCCCATGGTGGCGGCCGCGCCCATGCCGTGACCGGCGACGTCCCCCACCACCATGCCCACGCGCGCTCCGGACAGCGGGATGACGTCGTACCAGTCCCCGCCGACGCCGGCGGGCCCGGCCGCGGGCAGATAGCGGTGGGCGATCTCCACGCCCGGCGGCTCGGGCAGCGCCCGCGGCAGCAGATCGCGCTGGAGCATGAGGGCGGTCGCGTGCTCGCGGGTGTAGCGACGGGCGTTGTCCACGCACACCGCGGTACGGGAGACGAGTTCCTCGGCGAGCAGGATCTCCTCGGGCTCGAAGGGGCTCCTCGGCCAGGTCCGTACGAGGGCCACGACGCCCAGGAGGGCGCCCCGGGCCGTGAGCGGAACGGCGATCGCTCCGGCGGCCGGGTCGGCGACCGGTCCGTTCTCGTCCAGGCAGCGCAGGCGGAGGGCGTCCAGCGCGTCGGACGCGATGTCGTCGGACGCGTCGTCGCAGGGGCGCCGCGCCGCTCGGCGAAGGGGCGAGCGGGTGCCGCCGCGCGGCGGCTCCTGTCCGCTCAGGACCGGTTCGAAGACGTCGACCACGGCGGCGTCGGCGAAGTCGGGGACCACGAGCTCCGCCAGGTCGCCCGCCGTGCGACGGATGTCCAGGGTCCTGCCGATGCTGCCGCTCGCCCGGCTGAGCAGGGCGAGACGCTGCCGCGCCACATAGCGGTCGGTGATGTCGAGGCTCGCCTCGCAGGCCCCGATCGGCCGGCCCTCCTCGTCCTGGAGCCGGAAGTAGGAGCACGACCAGACGCGCTCGCGATGGGGGGCGAGGCGGGTGGAACTCCGGTAGCGCACATCGGCCACCGGTGTGCCGGTGCGGATCACGCGCTCGACGATCTCCTCGACCCCCGAGACCTTCCGGTCGTCGTGTCCCAGCACGCGGCCCTGCGGAAGGAGGTCCTTCACGAACCGTCCGACCGCCTCCCGCAGCGGCACTCCGAACTGCTTCTCGACGGCGGCGTTGATCCAGCGCAGCCGGGCGCCCGTGTCGTACACGACCAGATGGACGGGTGACTCCCGGTCGAGTCCGGCGAGCACGCTGCGGCCGACGGCCTCCCAGTGCGCCTGCTCCGCGCCCGCGGCCATGAGGATCCACCCGGACGCGCCGTCCCCGTGGGCGAGCGGAGTGAGGGACAGCATCACCTCCAGCGGGCGTCCGTCACCGCGGCGGACGATCCGGGCGCCGATCAGCCGAGTCGTGTCACGGTCGCCGGCGAGGGGCGCGTCCGCCCCGGTCCCCGCGGCGGCCAGGACCGCGTCGGCGGACCGGCCGAGGACGTCGTCGGCCCGCAGACCGAACAGTTCCTCGGCCTCCGGGCTCCATCCGGTGAACCGCATGCGGTCGTCCAGCACCGCAGTGGCGCAGCCGGGTGGCGAGGTCTTCGAGAACGGCCTGCCGTGCAGCCACGCTCCCGCGTCGGGCGCGTCGGGGAGACCCGTCATCGCTGCTCCTGAGGGTGGTGGAGTCAGTCCTCCGGCTCGTTCAATTTACCGTGGGACGTCCTGCCTGACCCGCTGCTCCTCAGCTGTCGAAGTCGACGGTCAGGGTGTCGGAGACGGGGAAGGTCTGGCAGGTCAGGACATAGCCGGCGTCGACCTCGGCGGGTTCCAGCGCGTAGTTGCGGCGCATGTCCGCCCTGCCGTCGGTGACCCGGGCGCGGCAGGTGCCGCAGACGCCGCCTTTGCAGGCGAAGGGCAGGTCGGGGCGGACCCGGGAGGCCGAGTCGAGGAGGGTGGCCCCGCGGGAGAGCGCGGAGGTGGTGGAGCGGCCGTCGAGGACGACGGTGACCTGGCTGACCGGCCCGTCGGGCCGCTCCTCCTCCCGGCGTACGGCCCTCGCCGGTTCCTCGCCGGCGAAGAACAGCTCCTGATGGATCCGGTCGGCCGGCACCCCGAGTCCGGCCAGGACCTTCTGGGCGTCGCGGACCATGCCGTGCGGGCCGCACAGCCACCAGTGGTCGGCCCGGGGGACGTCGACCAGGCCGTCGACGAGCGCCGTGAGCCGGTCGGCGTCCAGACGGCCGGTCAGCAGCTCGGCCTCCCGGGGCTCGCGGGAGAGCACGTGGGCGAGCTGGAACCGGGCGGGGTAGAGGTCTTTGAGGTCGGCGAGGTCGTCGGCGAACATCACCGAGTCGGTGCGCCGGTTGCCGTAGAAGAGGGTGACGCGGGAGCGGTCGTCGGCGGCGAGGACGGACTCCGCGATGGAGAGCATGGGGGTGATGCCCGAACCGGCCGCGACGAGCACATGGTGTCCGGGCACGGTCAGGTCCGGGGTGAAGGCGCCGGCCGGGGCCATCACCTCGACGGCGTCGCCGGTGCGGACCTCGTGCACCAGCCAGGAGGAGAACAGCCCGCCGGGCACCACGCGCACCCCGATCCGGGGCTGCGAACCGGCCGGGGAGCAGATCGAGTACGAGCGTCGTTCGTCCCGTCCGTCGACCTCGCGGCGCAGGGTCAGCGACTGGCCCGGCGCGAAGGCGAACTCCTCCGCCAGGTCGGCGGGGATGTCGAAACCCACGGTGACGGCGTCCTCGCACAACCGCCGTACGTCCGCCACCTTCAGGGTGTGGAAGGACGGTCGGCGGCGGGTGCGCCGCGCCGGGGCCGGGGCCGGGGCCGGGGCCTGGGCCGTGGCCCCGGGGGCCGGCAGCTCGTCCATCAGATCTCCTTGACGTACTCGAACGGTTCCAGGCAGGCACGGCAGCGCCACAGCGCCTTGCAGGAGGTGGCTCCGAAGCGGGACGTCTCCTCCGTGTCGGTCGCGCCGCAGCGGGGGCAGGGCACCGTGCGGCGGGTGGCGGACAGGATCAGCGGCACCGGCCCGGACGCCGTGGACGGCGCCGGTCCGGGCGGGGCGATGCCGTGCTCGGCGAGCTTGCGGCGCCCCTCGGGGGTGATCCAGTCGGTGGTCCACGGCGGGTCGAGGACCGTGCGGACCTCCACCCGCTCGTAGCCGGCGTCCGTCAGCCGTGCGGCGACCGCGGCGCGCATCTCGGCCATGGCCGGGCAGCCGGAGTAGGTCGGGGTGAGGGCGGCGACGACCGTGCCGTCGGCGGTCACCGTCACGTCCCGCAGCACGCCGAGGTCGGCCAGGGTGAGCATGGGCAGTTCCGGGTCGGGCACCTGCTCGGCGAGGTGCCGGGCCCTGCGGGTGTCGGTGAGCACGGTCACCATGTCGCCTCCGGGTGGGCGCGGGCCACCGACTGGAGCTCGGCGAGCAGGGGGGCGAGGTGTTCGGTGTGGTCACCGTCGCGGCCCGAGCCGGCCGTCCCCGCGGTGCCGTCCGGCAGCGGCAGGCCCGCGGCCTCCGTGACGTGCCGCAGGACGGCGAGGACCTCGTTCCGCGCGTCGTGCGCCGCGAACAGCTCGCCCAGGTGGACGGCCGCCCGGGCGAGGCCGGTGCGCATGCGCCGGTGGGACTCCGCGGTGCCGTCGCCGAGCCGGACGACCCACTCGGCCGCGTACTGCCGGTGGTACGCCAGTTCCTTCACGCCCTTGGCGGCGACGGCGGCCAGCACCGGATCGGCCGAGGCGGCCAGGCGCTCGAAGTGGGCCAGCCGCCAGGCGGCGAACACCAGCAGCCGCGCCATGGTGAACGCGAAGTCGCCGTTGGGCAGTTCGGCCAGGGTCACGTTGCGGAAGTCCCCGGCGTCGCGGAAGTAGGCGTAGGCGTCCTCGCCGCGGCCGGTGCCGTCGACCTGGCCGCAGCGCGCGTAGAGCAGACGGGCCTGGCCGAGGAGGTCGAGGCCCATGTTGGCCAGCGCCACCTCCTCCTCCAGTTCCGGTGCCCGCGTGGTCCACTCCGCCAGGCGCTGGGCCATGACGAGGGCGTCGTCGCCGAGCGCCAGGCAGAGCGCGGCCAGTCCGGCCCGGTCGACGCCGTCGGGCACGACGGTGCTCACGCCGTGCAGGGGGTCCTCGAAGCCGGTGCCGTAGGCCCACCGGGTGTCGTCCTCGTGCCCCTCGGCGAGGGTCATGTAGACGTGGTCGTCGCTCAAGCCCCGCTCCTAGATGTGAGGGACGTCGTCGGGGATGTCGTAGAAGGTCGGGTGCCGGTACACCTTGTCCGCGCTGGGCGCGAAGAAGGGGTCCTTCTCGTCGCGCGTGGAGGCGGCGATGTGCTCCGAGCGCACCACCCAGATGCTGACGCCCTCGTTGCGGCGGGTGTACAGGTCGCGGGCGTGGGTGAGCGCCATCGCGTCGTCGGCGGCGTGCAGCGAGCCGACGTGGACGTGGTTGAGGCCGCGCTTGCCGCGCACGAACACCTCATACAACGGCCAGCCCTGCTGGTCGGGGGTCATGCCGCCGCTCCCTTCCGCGCGCGGGCCGCCTGCTTGGCCGCGTGGGCGGTGGCCGCCTCGCGCACCCAGGCGCCGTCCTCGTGAGCGGCCCGTCGCCGCTCGATCCGTTCGGTGTTGCACGGCCCGTCGCCCTTGATGACACGCATCAGCTCGTCCCAGTCGGGGGTGCCGAAGTCGTGGCGGCCCCGCTCCTCGTTCCAGCGCAGCTCCGGGTCGGGCAGGGTGACACCGAGCTTCTCCGCCTGCGGGACGGTCATGTCGACGAACCTCTGGCGCAGCTCGTCGTTGCTGTGCCGCTTGATCTTCCAGGCCATGGAGGCGGCCGAGTTGGGGGAGTTGTCGTCGGGCGGGCCGAACATCATCAGGGACGGCCACCACCAGCGGTTCACCGCGTCCTGGACCATCTCGCGCTGGGCTTCGGTGCCGCGCATCATCGTCATCAGCAGCTCGTAACCCTGCCGCTGGTGGAACGACTCCTCCTTGCAGATGCGCACCATGGCGCGGGCGTAGGGACCGTAGGAGCTGCGGCACAGGGGCACCTGGTTGCAGATCGCGGCGCCGTCCACGAACCAGCCGATCACGCCGACGTCGGCGAAGGTCGGCGTCGGGTAGTTGAAGATCGACGAGTACTTCTGCCGCCCTTCGATCAGCCGCTCGGTGAGGTCCGTGCGGTCGGCCCCCAGGGTCTCGGCGGCCGAGTACAGGTAGAGCCCGTGGCCGGCCTCGTCCTGCACCTTGGCGAACAGGATCGCCTTGCGCCGCAGCGACGGCGCGCGCGTGATCCACTCCCCCTCCGGCTGCATGCCGATGATCTCCGAATGCGCGTGCTGCGCGATCTGCCGGACCAACGTCCTGCGGTAGCCGTCCGGCATCCAGTCCCGCGGCTCGATCCGCTGGTCGTGCGCGATCGTCGCGTCGAAGTGCGCCTGGAACTCGGGCGGAACGCCGTCCGCGGCCGATGAGCCGGGGTGCTGTGCCGTCATCCGTACCACCCATCCCTACCGACCATTCGTTCGGTCTATGATAGGACGAGCTCCCCGGGGTCCGGCAAGTGCCCGGACGGGGGCAGTTCCCTGCGCAAGGCGGGGCGCCGGCCGCGGGAAAGGCGCGACCTCGTCCAGCCCCAGCCGGCGCATGACGGGCATCCCAGGGGCCGCGCGCCGCGGGTGACGCACCTCTTGACAGGTCATGGCGCGGCTTGATTACTTGGCCGTGCCGCACGGTGACCGAATGTTCGGTCGGTACACAAGGTGGTGTGGAACGTGACGGAAGCGACGTCCGCGTCGCCGGGGCCCGCAGCGCGCATGTTCGCCGCGGACCGGGCCTCGCGGCTGCTGGGCATCGAACTGCTGGAGCAGGGCGAGGGGACCGCGGTGCTCCGCATGACCGTGACGGCGTCCATGGTCAACGGCCACGGCATCGCCCACGGCGGCTGTCCGTTCCTGTTCGCCGACACCGCCTTCGCCTGCGCCTGCAACCACCACGGCCCCGTCACCGTCGCCTCCGGGGCGGACGTAGCCTTCGTGGCGCCCGCCCATGAGGGCGACGTCCTGGTGGCCACCGCCCGCGAGGTGACCCGGTTCGGCCGCAGCGGTATCCACGGCGTGAGCGTCACACGCGGCGACGCGGTGATCGCCGAGTTCCGCGGCCGCAGCATCCGGAGCACGCAAGGCGAGGAGCCGCAATGATCAGCGAACCGACAGCACCGGCGGACGCGCGCCCCCGCCGCGGCGAACCCCTCCCGGCGGAGCTGTGGGACGACGCCGAGCGGCTGCCGCGCGAGGAGGTGCGCGACCTCCAGCTGCGCCGCCTCCGGCGGACACTGCGGCACGCCTACGACAACGTCGAGCTCTACCGCCAGAAGTTCGACCGGGCCGGTGTGACGCCCGGCGACTGCCGGACGCCGGAGGATCTGGCCCGCTTCCCGTTCACGACCAAGGCGGACCTGCGCGAGACGTACCCGTTCGGCATGTTCGCCGTGCCCCTGTCCGAGGTGCGGCGCATCCACGCCTCCAGCGGCACCACCGGCCGCCCGACGGTCGTCGGGTACACGGAGCGGGACCTGTCCACCTGGGCGGATCTCATCGCCCGCTCCATCCGCGCCGCCGGCGGCCGCCCCGGCCACAAGGTCCACATCAGCTACGGTTACGGCCTGTTCACCGGCGGACTCGGCGCCCACTACGGCGCGGAGCGGGCCGGCTGTACGGTGATCCCCGCCTCGGGCGGTATGACCGCACGCCAGGTGCAGATCATCCAGGACTTCCAGCCCGAGATCATCATGGTCACCCCGTCCTACATGCTCACCCTGCTCGACGAGTTCGAGAAACAGGGCGTGGATCCGCGCTCCACCTCCCTGAAGGTGGGCATCTTCGGCGCCGAGCCGTGGACGGAGGCGATGCGCCACGAGATCGAGGAGCGCATGGACATCCACGCGGTCGACATCTACGGCCTCTCCGAGGTGATGGGCCCCGGCGTCGCCCAGGAGTGCGTGGACACCAAGGACGGCCTGCACGTGTGGGAGGACCACTTCCTCCCCGAGATCGTCGACCCCTTCACGGACGAGGTCCTCGCCGACGGCGAGAGCGGTGAGCTGGTGTTCACCTCGCTCACCAAGGAGGCGCTGCCCGTCATCCGCTACCGCACCCGGGACCTGACCCGTCTCCTGCCCGGCACGGCCCGGACCGGGTTCCGCCGCATCGAGAAGATCACCGGCCGCTGCGACGACATGATCATCCTGCGTGGGGTGAACGTCTTCCCGACCCAGATCGAGGAGATCGTGCTGCGCACCCCCGGCGTCGCCCCGCACTTCCAGATCGACCTCAGCCGGCGCGGGCGGATGGACCACATGACCGTCCGGGTGGAAGCGCGGCCGGACGCCGGACCGGAGCAGCGCGAAAGCGCGGCCCGCGCCGTCGCCCAGGGCGTCAAGGACGGTGTCGGCATCAGCGTGGAGGTGGCCGTGGTGGACCCGGAGACGCTGGAACGTTCCCTCGGCAAGCTCCGCAGGGTCAGGGACCGGCGCGGGGACTGAACCGATTCCTCGCCACCACGGCCGGGTGACCACCACGCCCCCGGCATGGACGCAACGGCTCGCCGCGCGCGAAGGACGGGCCCGGCAGGTGCACGTGACCTTCGCAGCCGCAAGGCCGATACTGCCCTCGTAGGACCCTTTCAGCACTCCGACGAGCCACCGCCGGCGACCGGCACGGCGTCACCGGAGCAAGCGTTCCGTCGGTGTCCCTACCGCCGGGACCCGCGCCGGAGCGCCTCGAACCACCGCGATCGGTGGTGACCCGTCACCCGCCTGACTACAAGAGACGCTGGTCAGGAGTCCACCCGCTGACCAGCCGGGAGGTACCCATGAGGATGCTCATCAACGTTCCCGAGACCGTCGTCGCGGACGCCCTGCGCGGGATGGCCGCCGCCCACCCCGAGCTGACCGTCGACGTCGAGAACCGGGTGATCGTGCGGCGGGACGCGCCGGTGGCCGGGAAAGTGGGGCTGGTGTCGGGGGGCGGCTCGGGGCACGAACCCCTGCACGGGGGATTCGTCGGACCGGGGATGCTCTCGGCGGCCTGCCCGGGGGAGGTCTTCACCTCGCCGGTGCCGGACCAGATGGTGCGCGCGGCCGCCGCCGTCGACAGCGGGGCCGGGGTGCTGTTCGTCGTGAAGAACTACACCGGCGACGTGCTCAACTTCGACATGGCCGCGGAACTGGCCGAGGACGAGGGCATCCAGATCGCGAAAGTGCTGGTCAACGATGACGTCGCGGTGACCGACAGCCTGTACACGGCGGGGCGGCGCGGCACCGGCGCGACACTGTTCGTGGAGAAGATCGCCGGCGCCGCCGCCGACGAGGGCCTGCCGCTGGAGCGTGTCGAGGCGGTCGCGCGGAAGGTCAACGAGAGCGCGCGCAGCTTCGGCGTGGCGCTCAGCGCGTGCACCACCCCCGCCAAGGGCAGTCCGACCTTCGACCTGCCGCCCGGCGAGCTGGAGTTGGGCATCGGCATCCACGGCGAGCCGGGGCGCGAGCGGCGCGCGATGATGACCGCCGGGGAGATCGCCGACTTCGCGGTCGACGCCCTCCTGGAGGACCTGTCACCGCGCAACCCGGTCCTCGTCCTCGTCAACGGCATGGGCGCCACCCCGCTGCTGGAGCTGTACGGCTTCAACGCCGAGGTGCAGCGCGTCCTGACCCGGCGCGGGGTCGCCGTCGCCCGTACGCTCGTCGGGAACTACGTGACGTCCCTCGACATGGCGGGCGCCTCGGTCACCCTGTGCCAGGTGGACGAGGAGCTGCTGCGGCTGTGGGACGCGCCGGTGAGCACGCCGGGGCTGCGCTGGGGCAGGTGACCCGCGGGCCCGCCCGCCGGGAGGCCACCACGCCCGACCCACCTACCAGGCAAGGAGATCCAGTGCTCGACGCCGATTTCTTCCGCCGTTGGATGACGGCCACCGCCGCGTCCGTCGACCGCGAGGCGGAACGGCTCACCGCCCTCGACTCCCCCATCGGGGACGCCGACCACGGCAGCAACCTGCACCGCGGGTTCAGCGCCGTCACCGCCGCCCTGGAGAAGGAGGCGCCGGCGACGCCCGGGGCCGTCCTCGTGCTCGCCGGGCGTCAGCTCATCTCGACCGTCGGCGGGGCGTCGGGACCCCTGTACGGCACGCTGCTGCGGCGGACGGGCAAGGCGCTCGGGGACGGGGCCGAGGTGAGCGAGGAGCAGCTCGCCGAGGCGCTGCGCGCCGGCGTGGACGCGGTGATGCAGCTCGGCGGGGCCGCGCCGGGCGACAAGACGATGATCGACGCGCTGGTGCCCGCCGTGGAGGCACTGGGCGCCGGGTTCGGCGCGGCGCGGGACGCCGCGGAGCGGGGGGCCGTCGCCACCACCCCCCTCCAGGCGCGCAAGGGCCGGGCGAGCTATCTGGGCGAGCGCAGCATCGGGCACCAAGACCCGGGCGCCACCTCGTCCGCCCTGCTCGTCGCGGGACTCGTGGAGGCCTCCGGTGAGTGAGGGCCGACGGGTCGGGATCGTGCTCGTCTCGCACAGCGCCCAGGTCGCCGCGGCCGTCGCGGAGCTGGCCCGGGGGCTCGCGGGCGGCGGCACGGACGTGCCCGTCGCCCCGGCGGGCGGCACCGAGGGCGGCGGGCTCGGGACGAGCGCGGAGTTGATCAGCGCCGCCGCGGCCTCGGTGGACCGCGGTGCCGGGATCGCCGTCCTCACCGACCTCGGAAGCGCCGTGCTCACCGTGAAGGCACTGCTCGCCGAGGGCGACGAGCTGCCCGACGGCACCCGCCTCGTGGACGCGCCGTTCGTGGAGGGCGCGGTCGCCGCCGTCGTCACGGCGGCCACGGGAGCCGGCCTGGACGCGGTGGAGGCGGCGGCCGCCGAGGCGTACTCCTACCGGAAGGTGTGACCGGGCCCCTTGGCGGGGCCCGGCCGTGCCGGTCACGGGGCCCCACGGTCCTCGGCGAGCGGCTGCCCGGCCCCGGTGGCGCCCGGCCGCCGCGCCGCGTCCCGGGTGCCCCGGACGAACGCGCGCGCGAGCCGTTCGCCCACCTCGACGGCGGCCGCGTGGCTCTCGACGGGGGTCGCCCGGGAGTCCTCGAAGAGGATGTAGGTGACGCCGGAGGGGGTTCCGCCGCCGTGCGGGTCGGCGCGGATGCCGAGGGCCGCGGCGGTGGCGTACGAGGCCTCGCCGATGATCGCGGACGGTCCGACGTCCCCGACGACGGCGTACTGGACCCGGCCCTGGTGGACGACGGCCGCCACGGTTCCGCCGCGCACCCCGTGGTCGCGGTAGTCCCAGAGGGTGCTCGGGGCGGGCACGACGATGTACGGCAGGCTCTCGGCGCTCAGATAGCGGCCGTCGGACTGGGTGAAGGCGGTGGCCGGCGAGAACGTGGGGTCGGTGGTGGCGTTGCAGCGGGTGCCGGGGCGGCCGTCGCAGTCGATGTCCATGTCGGCCGTCCAGAAGACGGCGCCCTCGGTGCCGCAGACCGGGATCGTGGCGGGGGCGGCGGCATCGCTGCGGTAGAGGCCGCGGGAGACGCGGGTGCAGTTCCGCACGCGGGCCAGCAGGTCGGCGGCGGACACGGTGCCCTCCCGCGGCGCGGCCGGTCTCCGGGGGACGTCGGAGGCCGGCCGGGCCACGGCGGGGGCGGCGGTCGGGGCGAGCAGGACGAGGCCGGCCGCGGCCAGCGTCAGGGGCGCCCTCCGCCTCACCCGGTGCGGCAACTGGACAGGCACGGTGCGGGACCCTCTCGTGGGGGACTGGGGAGAACTCCCAGCCCAATCTGGGGCCGGCCGTCTCCCGGGGCCACCCGAGGGGGCCGTACGGTGCACGCGCCCCTCGCGGCGTACGGACGTACGGACGGGAGCCGGGGCCGCGGTCCGGGGCCGCGGTCCGGGGACGTGGGCCGGGGGCCGTACGTGAGCCGGGTACGTGAGCCGGGGGCCGGGTACGTGGGCCGGGGACCGGTGCCGTCTCGGTACCGGTCCCCGGCCGCCCCGCCGGCGTGGGATCAGCGACGACAGCGTTCCACGCCGACGGCGCGAACTCCCCTGGATCAGAGGGAAGTTCAGCCGTGGAAGCCTCAGCATACGAAACTGTCCCGGCCGCCCACCAATGCCGGCCCCGCACCGCCCTCTTGATGTGCTCGCACCACCGCGCCATATTGGTCCGGACCATTGCCGCCCTGTCGGCCCGGGAGGGGGAGCCGTGCGACGCGTGGTGCTGTGCGGGTGGGTCCTGGCGGTGTGCTGCGGATGCGCGGCGCCGGGCGACGGTGACGAGGGGCGGGCGCCCGGCGCTCCGACCGGGGTCACGGCCGAGGCGGGAAGCGCGACCAGCGTGCACGTGATGTGGAACGCGGTCGCCGGGGCCCGCGCGTACGAGGTGTACCGGGGCACCACGAAGGTCGGTGAGGTGCCCGGCTCCGCCCACATGCTCGACGTCACCCGGCTCGACCCGGGCACCGGCTACGTCTTCACCGTGCGGGCGCGGGACGCCGGGGGACGGCTCGGCCCGCGCAGCCGGGAGGTACGGGCGACGACCCCGGCGGCGGTCGCGGCGGACCGGACGGCCCCGACCCGGCCGGCCGGCACCGTGGGCCGGGCCGCGGGGAGCCGGGCGGCCCAACTGTCCTGGTCGGCCTCCACGGACGACCGCGGGGTGGTGTCGTACGACGTCTACCAGGGCGGGGTGAAGATCCACAGCGTCGGCGGGAACCAGACGGCGACGGTGGTCACGGGGCTGCGGCCGGGCACCCGGTACTCCTTCACCGTGCGGGCGCGGGACGCGGCCGACAACCTCTCGCCGGCCGGCGCGGTCGTGCGCCTGACCACCGGGCCCGGCACGGACGAGGGGCGGGACACCGCGCCGACGGACCTGCGGGCGACGGTCCGCGCGGCGGACGGGGCGTACTCCGTCGAGCTCACCTGGGTGCCGCCGCGCGTGGACGGCGTGGTCACGGAGTACCAGATCCAGCTCGACGGGCAGCCGGCCACCTCCCTCGTGTGGGGCGGGAACCCCCCGCAGGGGAAGGCCTCCTACAGCTTCTACCTGGGGCGCGAGGCCGGTGTCGGGCACCGGGTGCGGCTGCGGGCACGGCTGCCGGACGGGACGTGGGGGGCGTTCTCCGAGGAGCGGACGGTGACGACGGGCGGCCACCGGGGCTGAGCCGTCCGGGGGACGACGTCACCCGGACGGAGGCGGCCGGGGTGCGGCACGGGGCGGGGGCGCATTGGCTGCCCCTGAGGCAGCACGGGCGTACCCGATCCTCGGCGGCGCAAGGGATGTACCGCCAACCGTGCCGCCGGAGGACATCCGATGCGCACTTCCCGTCTCCTCGCCCGCTCCGGACTGACCGTGGCAGCCGCCGCCGCGCTCCCGCTCACGGTGACCGCCCGGCCGGCCGCGGGGATCTCCGGCATCTCCGTCAGCACGACCGGGTCCACGGTGTCCGTGGTGACCAGCGCGTGCACCCAGGCCAACGGCAGCTGGGGCACGGCGGCGCTGCTCACCAGCGGCCAGGCGAACTTCTCCCAGGGCCGGCAGGTGGCCCTGTCGGGCACCGGCGTCAGCCAGTCCGCCGCCTGGTCGGGCATCACCCCCGGCACGTACACGGTCGTCGTCATGTGCGCGAACGGCACCACCGCCGGCACCCAGTCGGTGATCGTCGCGGCCGCGTCCGAGCCGACGATCTCCACGACGTCCTCGCCCACCCGGGGCGTCCTGGGCGGCACGGGCGGCACGGTCCGCGACTACGGCGCGGTCACCATGGCGGTCGGCGGGGCCCTGGTCGGGTCCGGCGCCGTCGCGGCGGTCTGGTACCTGCGCCGCCGCTCGCGGCCGCACCGCTACTAGGGCCTGTTGCGAAAGTCCCGCCTGCCCGACGACGCCATGCACGCACTCTCGCCGCACCGGCCCCTGACCCAAGTACATCCAGTACGAGGGCCAGGGGCCGGCACTCCCCCAGCCTTCGACCGGGGGGACCCCCAGAGCACGCATCTGACGCCGCCAGGCCCGCCCTCCGGGCGGACGACGGGACTTTCGCAACAGGCCCTAGGGCCGCTCTTGCCCGTCCGGTCCCGGTACGCCTGCCCTGCCGGGGGGAGGGCCGGCGGGAGGCTCCCGCCCGGCCGGATCAGATGGTCCCGTGACACTGCCTCAGCGGCTCCCGGGACACCGCCTCGGCCGATGCCGGGACGCCGCCTCAGGCGGTGCCGGGACGCCTCGGCCGGTCCGAGCTAGGACGCCTGCTCGGCCGGGCCACCGGGCCGTACCCCGGGAAGTTCCTCCAGTGCCTCGGTCAGCCACTGCGTCCAGAAGGTCTCCAGCTGGATGCCCGCGCGCAGGACCAGGTGCTGAAGCCTGGCCTGCGCGCCGTCGCTGCCGGGCGGGAAGTCGCGCTGCTCGATCTCCTCGTACTCGGCCAGCTGCCGCCGGTGCAGGTCCAGATGGCGGCGCAGGTCGGCCTCCAGGCCGGCGGTGCCGACGACGGCTGCGGCGCGCAGCCGCAGCAGCAGCGCGTCCCGGTGCGGCTTGGGGTCCTGCGCCGCGGCGGTCCAGCGTTCGAGTTCGGCGCGGCCCGCGGGCAGGACCTCGTAGCTCTTGCGCTGCCCGCGCGTCGGTCCTTCGGCGGGCAGGGCCCGGATGTGGCCCCCGGCCTCCAGCCGCCCCAGCTCGCGGTAGATCTGCTGGTGCGTCGCCGACCAGAAGTAGCCGATCGACTTGTCGAACCGGCGGGTCAGATCCAGTCCCGACGACGGCTTCTCGAGCAGGGCGGTGAGGATCGCGTGCGGGAGTGACATGGGCCCATCCTAGGGACGCGCCCTACGGGGCCTACAGCGCCGCCGCCAGCTCGGTGCCCTGCTTGACGGCCCGTTTGGCGTCCAGTTCGGCGGCCACGTCGGCGCCGCCGATGAGGTGGGCCTTCACCCCGGCGGCGACCAGTTCCTCGTAGAGGTCCCGGCGCGGTTCCTGGCCGGTGCACAGCACGATGGTGTCGACCGGGAGGACCGTGCTCTCCTCGCCGACGGTGATGTGCAGTCCGGCGTCGTCGATGCGGTCGTAGCGCACGCCCGGGACCATGGTGACGCCGCGGTGCTTGAGCTCGGTGCGGTGGATCCAGCCGGTGGTCTTCCCGAGTCCGGCGCCGACCTTGGTGGTCTTGCGCTGGAGCAGGTGGACGGTGCGCGGCGGGGCGGGCCGCTCGGGCGCGGCGAGGCCGCCGGGGGCCCGGTAGTCCCTGTCCACGCCCCAGTGGCGGAAGTACGTCGCGGGGTCCTCGCTGGCCCGGTCGCCGCCGTCGGTGAGGAACTCGGCGACGTCGAAGCCGATGCCGCCGGCGCCCAGGACGGCGACGCGCTCGCCCACGGGGGCGCGGTCGCGCAGGACGTCCAGGTAGCCGACGACGCTCGGGTGGTCGACCCCGGGGATGTCGGGGGTGCGCGGGGTGACGCCGGTGGCGACGACGACCTCGTCGTAGCCGGACAGGTCCCCGGCGGTCACCCAGGTGTTCAGGCGTACGTCCACGCCGTGCGCGTCGATCTGGTGGCGGAAGTAGCGCAGCGTCTCGTCGAACTCCTGCTTGCCGGGGACCTGGCGGGCCACGTTGAGCTGGCCGCCGACCTCGCTCGCGGCGTCGAACAGCGTGACCCGGTGGCCGCGTTCGGCCGCCGACACCGCGCAGGCGAGGCCCGCCGGTCCGGCGCCGACGACGGCGACGCGCTTGCGCAGCCGGGTCGGGGCGAGCACCAGCTCGGTCTCGTGGCAGGCGCGCGGGTTGACCAGGCAGGAGGTGATCCGTCCGCCGAAGGTGTGGTCGAGGCAGGCCTGGTTGCAGCCGATGCAGGTGTTGATGGCCTCGGGCGTGCCGGCCGCGGCCTTGGCGACGAAGTCGGGGTCGGCGAGCATGGGGCGGGCCATGGACACCAGGTCGGCGCAGCCGTCGGCGAGCAGTTCCTCGGCGAGTTCCGGGGTGTTGATGCGGTTGGTGGTGACGAGGGGGACGGACACCTTCCCCATGAGCTTCCTCGTCACCCAGGTGTAGGCGCCGCGGGGCACGGAGGTGGCGATGGTGGGGATGCGGGCCTCGTGCCAGCCGATGCCGGTGTTGATGATCGTCGCCCCGGCCTCCTCGACGGCCCGCGCGAGGGTGACGACCTCGTCGAGCGTCGAGCCGCCGGGCACCAGGTCCAGCATCGACAGCCGGTAGATGACGACGAAGTCCTCGCCGACCGCCTCGCGCACCCGCCGGACGATCTCCACCGGGAAGCGCATCCGGTTCTCGTAGGAGCCGCCCCAGCGATCCGTGCGCCGGTTGGTCCGCGCGGCGGTGAACTCGTTGATCAGGTAGCCCTCCGAGCCCATGATCTCGACGCCGTCGTAGCCGGCCCGCCGTGCGAGGCGGGCGGCTCGGGCGTAGTCGTCGACGGTGCGCTCGACGTCGGCGTCGGTGAGCTCGCGCGGCGGGAAGGGGCTGATGGGGGCCTGGAGGGGGCTGGGGGCGACCAGGTCGCGGTGGTAGGCGTAGCGGCCGAAGTGCAGGATCTGCATCGCGATGCGGCCGCCCTCGCGGTGGACGGCCTCGGTGACCACCCGGTGCCGTTCGGCCTCCGCGTCCGTGGTCAGCCTGGCGCCGCCCTCGTACGGCCGTCCCTCGTCGTTGGGGGCGATGCCGCCGGTGACGATGAGGCCCACTCCCCCGCGCGCGCGGGCGGCGTAGAAGGCCGCCATGCGCTCGAAGCCGCCCTCGGCCTCTTCCAGGCCGACGTGCATCGAGCCCATCAGGACGCGGTTGGGCAGCGTGGTGAAGCCCAGGTCCAGCGGGCTCAGCAGATGCGGGTAACGGCTCAAGGCAGGCCTCCGTGCGCGGTGTCGTCACCTCCAGTTCTAGAGGACCGCGCACGGGTTATGCAACTAGTTGCACAATAGGGGGTGAGGGGTGTGCCGCAGGTCACCGGCTTTCGAGCAGGACGTGCAGCTCCCGCTCCTGGTCCCCGGAGGCCGAGGACAGGTCGCGCACGGCGAACAGGGAGTCGAGCGTCGTGCGGAGCCGGTCGATCGCCCAGTAGCCGCCCTGCGCGTCGGCCTCCACGGAGGACGACAGCCGGGGCGGGGCCGCGCACTCCTGGGCCTCGGTGACCTCGAACGTGCCGAGCCAGACCATCGGGCGTGTCTCGTGGAGCTGTTCGGGCACGTCCTCGGCACACCGGTCGGACTCGTAGCACGCGCACAGCGCGTCGAACACGATCCGGGCGTCTTCCTTGCTGCATCCGCTGATCTCGACGGAGACGGACTCCTCGTGCGTTCGCTCGCGGTCCATCGTGATCGCTCCTCTCGTGGCGGTGGCGCGACAGCGCGGGTTCCCCGCGAACCGCGCCACATCCCTAGAAAAGCACCACTTTTCCGGGCGGGCACCACCGGTCGCGCGCCCGTCCACGCCCGTCCGCGCCCGTCCGCGCCCGCCCGGCTGCCGTCCTCAGCCGCTGGTGAAGCGGTAGGTCTTGCTGTCCGTCAGCACGCAGACGCCGGGCGAGACGACGATCACCCGCAGGGTGCCGGTACGGCGGTCGTAGTCGATGCCCTCCGTCTCGAACGCGCCCGAGCAGGAGCTGCGCAGCGGGAGCGCGCGCAGCGCGGTGACGTGCCCGGTGACGTCGGAGGTACCGGGTTCGGCGGACAGGTCGACGCGCAGGAGCGGCTTGGTGATGCCGAACAGGGTCCCCTCGGGGTCGTCCGAGGAGCACAGCAAGGTGACCGGGCCGGTGAAGTCGCAGCCCTGGACGTCGCGCACGGCGTGGTCGAGGCGGACGGTGGACACCTGGGGCAGGTCCGCCGAGGGCGAGGTGGCCGGGTTGACGCCGGGGGTGGGCAGGACCAGCAGCCGGGTCATCGTGCCCCACTCGCCGGTGAGCATCCACTGGCCGCCGGGCGTGATCGCCACCCAGGAGTTGTTGAGGGCCTCGCCGGGGCCGAGCGTGTGGACGTACTCCGACCAGGCGCCGCCGGGTGCCTGCACCCGGAACATCTTCGACGTGCCCGAGTCCCGCTGGTAGGGCTCGACGTAGTGGCCGTCGTAGGAGGCGTCGGGGTCGCCGACGTGGTTCCAGCCGCGGATGCTCACGCCGAGGGGGACGGTGCCGATGCCGGTGTAGCGGTTGGCGCTGCCGGCCGGCACCTCGACGGAGGTCAGGCCCTGGCTCTCGGTCAGCGGGTCGGCGCGGTCGGAGCCGATCTCGGTCCAGGTGTCGGCGGCCGCGGCGGGCGGGGCGGCGCCGAGGGCCGCCGCCGTCGCGGTGGCCAGCGCCACCAAAGCAGCACGTACGGGGCGTGCGGCACGGGCCGGGCGTGCGCGTCTGCGGGCGGGGCGCAGGGGCATGGGTCTCCTCCGGGGCGGGGGGTGAGGTGCGCGCTCGGCGGACAGTGCGGCCCCGCCGGATGGTCATGTACAGACCAATCACATGGACGGGAGGGAGCCGTGCGGAGAACGGCGCGCCGCGCCGTACTGGAGGAGCATGGAAGACGGTCGGTGCCGCAGGCGTGGGCGAGAGAGGTTGTGCGCGGTGGAACCAGGAGAGTCGGCACGGGGGGCTGTGCGCCGAGTCGGCCTTGCGGGGCGGTGCGTGGCATGAGCGGTGACGTCGGGGCGGCCGCGGCCGCCGACAGCGGCCCCGTCGGGCCCAGCGGCCTGCTGGACGTACTGAACATGGCCTCGGTGGTGCTCGACACCGACGGCCGGATCGTGCTGTGGAGCCCGCAGGCGGAGGAGCTGTTCGGCTACTCCGCGCACGAGGCGCTGGGCCGGTACGCCGCGCACGTGATGGTGCACGAGCACCACGTCGAACTGGTGGTGAGACTCTTCGCCGACGTGATGTCCACGGGCCGCAGCTGGGCGGGCGCGTTCCCCATCCGGCGCAAGGACGGCAGCACGCGTCTGGTGGAGTTCCGCAACATGCGCCTCGTGGACGACCGGGGCGACGTCTACGCCCTGGGCCTGGCCGCCGACCAGTCGACCGTACGGCGGCTGGAGCGGGACGTGGCCCTGTCGGCGCGGATGGTCACGCAGTCGCCCATCGGCTTCGCCGTCCTGGACACCGGGCTGCGCTACGTCACCGTCAACCCCGCGCTGGAACGCATCCACGGCCTCCCCGCGCGCAAGCTCGTGGGCCGGACGATGCGCGAGGTGCTGCCCCGAGTGGACACCGAGGCCCTGGAGTCGGAGGCCCGCGACGTGCTGCGCACCGGCGTGCCGCTCGTCGACCGGTCCGTCGTCGGACGCGCCCCCGCCGACCCCGACGAGGACCACGCCTGGGCGGTGTCCCTGTACCGCCTGGAGGACGCCCGCGGCACCGTGCTGGGCGTCGCCCTGTCGGTCGTCGACGTCACCGACCGGTACCGGGCGGGCCTCGAGGCCGACGCCGCGCGCCGCCGGCTCGCCCTCATCGCCGACGCCTCGGCTCGGATCGGCACCACCCTGGACCTGGAACGGACCGCCTGCGAACTGGCCGACGTCGCCGTGCCGGAGCTCGCCGACGTGGCCACCGTGGCCCTGCTCGACGCGGTGGTCCAGGGCCGGCGCAGCGTCCTCGGTCCCGCCGAACCGGCCGTGATCCGCGCGCTGGCCTTCCGGGCGGCCGACGGGTCGCACGTGCGCGCCGCGGCGGACCCTCCCGGCCGGGTCACGCGCTACGCGCCCGACCTCATCGTCACGGAGTGCCTGCGCACCGGCCGGCCGGTCATGGTGGCGCGGGTCAAGGACGAGGACATGGCCCGCATCGCCCGCTCCCCGGAGACGGCCGCGCTCCTGGAACGGGCCGGCTTCCACTCCTATCTGGCGGTGCCGCTCATCGCGCGCGGCGAGGTGCTGGGCGCCCTCGACCTCGCCCGGACCCGCCACCCCGTGCCGTTCGGACAGGACGACCTGCTGCTCGCCGGGGAGCTGGCCGCCCGCGCGGCCGTGCAGATCGACAACGCCCGCTGGTACCAGAACACCCGCACCACCGCCCTCACCCTCCAGCGCAGCCTGCTGCCGAGCCATCCGCGGGTCACCGGCGGCCTGGAGGTGGCCTCCCGCTACCAGCCCGCCGGGGCCGGCACCGAGGTGGGCGGCGACTGGTTCGACGTGATCCCGCTGGACGGCGGCAAGACCGCGCTCGTCGTCGGCGACGTGATGGGCAGCGGCATCGACGCCGCCGCCACCATGGGCCGGCTGCGCACCGCCACCACCACGCTGGCCTCCCTCGACCTCGACCCGGCGGTGCTGCTGGAGCACCTCGACCGGATCACGTCCGGTCTGCCCCACTCCATCGCCACGTGCGTGTACGCCGTGCACGACCCCCGTCTCGGCCGGTGCCGGATCGCCAACGCCGGGCACCTGCCGCCCGCGCGCGTACGCCCCGGGCGCCCGCCGGAGCTGCTCGACCTGCCCACCGGGGTGCCGCTGGGCGTGGGCGGGGTGGCGTTCTCCACGACCGATGTCGAGTTCGCCCCCGGCGACCAGCTCGTCCTGTACACCGACGGGCTGGTCGAGACCCGCCGGCACTCCCTGGACGAACGGCTGGACGCCCTGCTCGCCCTCCTCGACGACCCGGCGCGCCCGCTGGAGGACCTGTGCGACCTGCTGCTGCGCGCCCTGCACCACCCCGACAACCACGACGACGTCGCCCTGCTCGTGGCCCGTGCCCGGGCCACGGAGTGACCGGCCCCGGTCCCCGGTCACTCCGGGTACGCGGGCTGCCGGAGCCCGGCACGCCGAGGGCACGCACCTGACGCCGGAGGGCCCGCCGTCAGGGACCGGCACGCCGAGGGCACGCACCTCACGCCGGAGGACCCGCCGTCAGGGACCGGCACGCCGAGGGCACGCACCTCACGCCGGAGGACCCGCCGTCAGGGACCGGCGCGGCGAGCGGAGCCCCCGCCCACGCCGTTCGGGCAGTGGGGGGCGTGCAGGGCGCCGCCAGGCCGACGGGAGTCCGACGGCAGGCTACGGCGGCAGGGCCTACGCCCCGGCGGCCCTGGTCCCGATCACCACGTGGGCGTACAGCTCCTCGTCCACGGCCAGGCGGGTCGTCAGCCCGCCGCGGCGGAACGCCTCGACCGCCGCGGCGGCCTGCCGTTCGCTCGTCTCGACGAGGAGGCTGCCGCCGGGGGCGAGCCACTCCCCCGCGCCGGCGGTGACCCGGCGCAGCACGTCGAGCCCGTCGGCGCCGCCGTCGAGGGCGGTGAGGGGCTCGTGGTCACGGGCCTCGGCGGGCAGCAGGGCGACCTCGCCGGTGGGGACGTACGGCACGTTGGCGGCCAGGATGTCCACGCGGCCCCGCAGGGCGGCGGGAAGCGCCTCGAACAGGTCGCCCACGTGGACGTGTCCGCCGACGTCGGCGACGTTGCGGCGGGCGCAGCGCACGGCGGCCGGGTCGATGTCGGCGGCGTGCAGTTCGACCGGTCCGAGGGCCGAGGCGAGGGCCGCCCCCACCGCGCCCGAGCCGCAGCACAGGTCCACGACCACGCGGGCGTGCGGGGCGCCGGCGAGTGCCTGGGCGACGAGGAACTCGGTACGGCGGCGGGGCACGAAGACGCCCGGTTCGACGTCGATGCGCAGACCGTGGAACTCGGCCCAGCCGACCACGAGTTCGAGGGGCAGGCCCGTGACGCGGCGCTCCACCAGGCCGGCGAGCCCCTCCGGTGTGCGGGCGGCCGCGAGGAGCAGCTCCGCCTCGTCCTCCGCGAAGACGCACCCGGCGGCACGCAGCGCACCGACGACGGCGTCACGGGGAGGGAAGCGGGAGGGGGAACGGGACGGGTCCACGAAGGACGCCGTGGAGGAATCCGTGGAGGAATCCGTAGGGGAATCCGTGGAGGAATCCGTAGGGGCTTCGGTGCGGGATTCCGTGGCGGCTGCCGCGGAGGGAGCCGCGGAGCACGACGGCCCGGACGAGGAAACGGACGAGGAAACGGACGAGGAAGGGGACGGGGTCGACGGAGAGGGCATGGAAGCCGAGAGACCTTTCGGAAGCCGAAGGGCGCTCTCGCGTCGCCGAAAGACCTAGCGGCGGTCCGCGCCGTCGCGAGGTGAGAGCACCCGACCTGACACTGCGGTAATGGGTCTCACCTCCTCGGTCGCTCACGGCCGGGGAACGTCCGCAGCCGAGTCGTCACCCTACCCCAACGGGCGGGCCCGGATGCGGTGCGGCCCCTTCCCCGATCCGGTTGTACGGTACAACTGGAACGGCGAGGGAGGCCCCATGGAAACAGCACGAGCCGTGGAGACCATCCAGCGCGAGATGACGGTCTTCGCGCGGCGCGCGCGTGCCTCGGCGGGCCGGCTGCACCCCGAGCTCTCGCTCGTGTCGTACACCCTGCTCGGCCATCTCGAGGAGAGCGGCGACTGCCGGGCCACCGATCTCGCCGCGCACTACGCGCTGGACAAGTCCACCGTCAGCCGCCAGGTGGCCGCTCTGGAGCGGGCCGCCCTGATCGAGCGGCGCGAGGACCCGGCGGACCACCGTGTCCACCTCCTCCGTCTCACCGGCTCCGGCCGCCGTGTCCTCGCCCGGGTCACCGACAGGCGGCGCGCCGCCTTCCGGGAGCGGCTCGCCCGCTGGCCCGAGGACGACCTGGAGCGCTTCGCCGCGTATCTGACGCGGTACAACGCGGTGGCCGCGGACGCGGGCCGGCCGGAGCGCGGTCGGCCCGCGTCCGCGGCGGAGGGAGCGACCGACCGCCGACCATGACACCGGAACCCTGTGGCCGTCGTGAACGATCCGGCCCACACGGGGTATCCCCTCCCTGTGGGCACTCGTCCGCGTGACGGCGAGGAGGTCGACATGCGAACCCGGGTGCGGGCCTGGCGACGGCGGGGCAACCCGCTGCTGCGCCGGTCGGACGTGGTGGAGGCGTGGACGGCCCTGCTGGTGGCCGTGCTGCTGCTGGTGGGCGCGCCCCTGACGGGGGCCGCGGTGGGCCGGTGGGCCCACCAGGAGGCGACGGCGACGGCGGCCGAACAGCGGGCGGAACGGCACCGGGTGCGGGCCGAGGTGATCGGCCGGCCGCCCGACGCGCTGCCGACGGCGAGCGGCGGCCGGGCGGACTCCTACCGAGTCGACGTGCGGTGGACGGAGCCCGGACAGGGCACCCGCACGGCCGTCGCGCGCGTGCCGGCGGGCACCCGGCACGGTGACGTGGTGGAGGTGTGGTTCGACGCCCGGGGGCGGAGCACCGGTCCGCCGGCGGACGGTACGGCGGTGTGGCAGCACACCCTCTCCCTGGGCGTCTCCGCGGCGGGCGGTACGGCCGCCGTCGTCCTGCTCGGGCACGCGGTGGTGCGCCGGGTGGCGATGCGGCACCGGCTGGAGGAGTGGGACCGGGAGTGGGCCCGGACGGGTCCGGAGTGGAGCAGGCGCAGCGCCTGAGGGCACCGGGGGCGGACGGCGGCCGAGGGTCGGGCACGGCCGCGGCCCGGGTCTAGAAAGCGCTACCACCCGCCACGTACGGTGTGATCATCCGTACGGCCACTTATCCACAAGGCGGTTGTTCATGGCCCAGTTCGACCTGTCCCTGGAGGAGCTCCAGGAGTACCGCAGCGCGTCCACCGAACCGGAGGACTTCGACGCCTTCTGGTCCAAGACCCTCCAGGAGGCCCGCGAGCACGACTTGGACGCCCGCTTCGACCCGGTCGACACGGGGCTGACCACGGTGCGGGTGTTCGACGTGACGTTCGCCGGGTTCGGGGGACACCCGGTGAAGGGCTGGCTGACGCTGCCCGCCGCGGCCGAGGAGCCGCTGCCCCTGGTGGTGGAGTTCGTCGGCTACGGCGGCGGCCGGGGCCTGCCGCACGAGCACCTGCTGTGGGCGTCGACGGGCCGTGCGCACTTCATCATGGACACCCGCGGCCAGGGCAGCGCCTGGGGCGGCGGGGGCGCCACCGCCGACCCGGTGGGCGGCGCGCCGGCGTACCCCGGCTTCATGACGCGCGGCATCGACGCCCCGGAGAACTACTACTACCGCCGGGTGATCACCGACGCGGTACGCGCCGTCGAGGCGGCCCGCTCGCATCCGCTGACCGACGCGGCGCGCACGGTGGCGCTCGGCGCGAGCCAGGGCGGCGGTCTGGCGATCGCCGTCGGCGGCCTGGTGCCGGACCTGGTGGCGGTCGCCCCGGACGTGCCCTTCCTGTGCGACTTCCCGCGCGCCGCGGTACTGACGGACCGTCACCCCTACCGGGAGATCGGCCTGTACCTCAAGACGCACCGGGGCCGCACCGAGGACGCGCTGCGCACCCTGGCCTACTTCGACGGCGTGCACTTCGCCGCGCGCGCCACGGCCCCCACGCTCTTCTCGGTGGCCCTGGAGGACCAGACCTGCCCGCCGTCGACGGTGTACGCCGCCTTCCACGCCTGGGCGCACGAGGACAAGGCGATCGAGGTGTACGACTTCAACGACCACGAGGGCGGCGGCCCCTTCCACCAGGCGGCCAAGGTCCACTGGCTGCGGTCGTACGCCTGAGACGGTCCCTCCTTCCGGTCCGACCGGTCGGTACGACCTGGGGGTCCGGGCCGCACCGCGGCGGTCCGGGCTCGCGGCGGACGTACGGCGTCCTCGCCGGCCGGGGCGGCTTGGGCGGCTTGGGCGGCTTGGGCGGCTTGGGCGGCCGGAGCGTGCCGTCCGCCGGGGCCGCCGGGCGGGTGCGGGAGGGCCAGGGCGGCTGCCGGGACAGTCCCGTCCCGGCCGACCGGACGGCCCCTCGTCCGTCGCCGGACGGCCGGGGCGCGCCGTCAGGGGAGGCGGCGCGCCTCGACCATCCGCGCGCGGGGGCTTCCGTCGCTCCTGGTCCCGAACTCGGGCAGGGCGCGCAGGTCCACCTGGAACCCGGCGCGCTCCAGTTCACGGCGCACCTCGCCGAGCCGGAAGGCCCGGTAGTACATCACGAACGGCGGCCGCCACAGGGCGTTGCGCACCCGCATCACGGTGTCGAAGCCGAGGAGCGTCCAGAAGGCGGCGGAGGACGGACGGGGCGGGGCGAGCACCGGGAAGGCGAAGCGGCCGCCCGGCCGCAGCGCCGTGTGCACCTGGGCGAAGAGGCCCGGCAGTTCGCGGGGCAGGAAGTGGCCGAACGCGCCGAAGCTGACGACGAGGTCGAAGGCGGACGTGAACGGCAGCGCGCGGGCGTCCGCGCGCACCCAGGACACCCGGGGGCCCGTCGGACGCGTCCGCGCACGGGCCACGTCGAGCATGCCCGCGCTGAAGTCGACCCCGGTGACGCTGCGCCGGCACACCGCCGCCAGCGCGCCGACGCCGGCGCCGGTGCCGCAGCACAGGTCGAGCCCGTCGTCGTGGGGGCCGGTCCGGTGCAGCGCGGAGGCGACGGCGTCCAGGACGGAGTCGGGTGTGCGGAAGGGCGTGTGGTCGAACTTCGGCGCGAGCAGGTCGTAGCCGTGCTCGACGGACGACAGCGCCTGCACGGCGAGTTCGCGCAGCGTGGGGCCTTCGGGGCTGAACATCGGCGTCACCTTATCCCGGTCGCCGTCCCGGTCGCCGTCATCCCTGCCGGGTGACGGAGGTCCGGCGCTCCAGCAGGGACAGGACGCGTGCGCACCAGCGCAGGTTCTCCTCCTCGAAGGCGATGCCGCCCATCAGGGTCAGATAGGGGCCGATCCGGTCGGCGGCGGTGAGGTACTCGTCCTCGCTCCGGCCGTCCAGGAGCCGTTCGCGCACCCGTTCGTAGCGGGCGAGCTTGCCGCGCGCCCAGGTCATGCGCTCCTCGATCTGCGCCCGCGTCGCCCCGGGGTCCACGCCGTCCATCGCCTGGATCTTGATGAGGAGTTCGTCGCGGACGGCGGTGGGCCGGCGGGGCGGGGCGGCCGCGAAGGCGCTCAGGTCCTCCCGGCCGGCTTCGGTGAGCGTGAACATCCTCTTGTCGGGACGCCGTTCCTGCCGTACGACCCGTGCCTGGATCAGGCCGGCCTGCGCGAGCCGCTCCAGCTCGCGGTAGAGCTGCTGCGGGGTCGCGGGCCAGAAGTTCGCCAGCGAGACGTCGAAGGTCTTGGACAGCTCGTAGCCCGAGGCCTCGCCCTCCAGGAGGGCGGCCAGCACGGCGTACTTGAGGGACATGTGGACATGGTACGGGCCGACGGATACTGTCATCCGCACCTAATCAAAAAATTGCCTATGAGGTGATCCGATGCGCGCGTTCCGTGCGGCGGTCGAGGCCCGCGACCTCGACGCGGTGGAGGCCCTGCTGGCCGAGGACGTGGTGTTCACCAGCCCGGTGGTGTTCCGGCCGTACCCCGGCAAGGCGATCACGGCGGCGATCGTGCGGGCCGTGGCGCAGGTCTTCGAGGACTTCCGGTACGAGCGGGAGCTGGCCGGGGCGGACGGCCGCGACCACGCCCTGGTGTTCACCGCCCGGGTGGGCGAACGGCAGCTCACCGGCTGCGACTTCATCCATGTGAACGAGGAGGGCCTCATCGACGGACTGACCGTGATGGTGCGGCCGCTGTCCGGCGCGCAGGCGCTGGCGGCGGCGATGGGGGCGCGGGCCGAGGAGATCGCGAAGGAGGTGGAGGCGCGGTCCGTGTGAGGGAGCGCGCCTCCCGTACCGGGGCGACGGGGAACGTCGCGGGGGACGTCAGTCCTTGAGTTCCTCCAGGCTGGCTTCGGCGTCCTTCTTGAGCCAGTCGGTCACCTCGTCGAGCGTCGGCGGGTCCTGGTCCTCGTCGTAGGAGGTGAGGTAGATGTTGAAGTTCATGGTGTACGTCACCCAGCCGTCCCGCACCGCGATCGTGACGTCCATGGAGCCGCTGTCGGAGCTGTCCGTGCTGTCCTGGCTGATGACGTACGCCTCGTCACCGATGCCCGTGACGGTGTCCACGTCGTACTCCGTGTGGCTGCTCCCGTAGTTCTTCCACCGGGCCGTGAACTCCGGTGCCGGATCGGTCTTCTTGTGGAGGCCGAGTTCGAGGGAGAGGTAGGCGTCGGAGTAGGTCGAGCCCGTCTTCTTCAGGCCGAGGCTGCAGTAGCTCTCGTCCAGGGCCTCGTGCTCCAGCTCGTTGTGGACCGGGTCCTCGTCGGCCTCGGGGTACTCGTCCTGGAACGTCGAGTAGTCCGCGCTGGTGCACAGGTTGGACGGCGCCGTGTAGCCGCTCAGCTCCGCGTCGGCTCCCCGGCCGCCGATCAGGAACACTCCGGCCGCCCAGGCGGCGGACGCGACCAGCGCTCCGACGGCGGTCCACAGCACCGCCCGCCCGGCGCCGCCGGCGCCGCCGCCCGCCGGGGGAACGCCTCCGGGGGTGTACGGGGGCTGCTGGAGGTAGGGATTGGCCGCCGGGCCCGGCTGTCCCACGAGGGTGGGCTGGGCGTAGAAGGGCTGCCCGCCCGGCGACTGCGGATGCGGATACGGGTAGGCGGTCGGCTGGGCGGGCGCGTCGGAGGGCTGCTCCGGCTGCCGCTCGGGCTGCTGCGGAGGCTGCGACGGAGGCTGGGGCGGCGTGGACATGTCGTGAAGATAAGCCAGCGACAGCGTTCAAGTCCCTTGCCGTCACCGATCGTTATGGTCTGGGGACATCTGATGCAGGATGACGACACCCCGGTCCGGACCAGGACCGGACCACCGGGGTCGAGCCGGCCTCACGGGCGGGCCCCGCGCCGCACGGAGTCCGTACGCCTCCGCCGGAACAGAAGGGGCCGCCGACGCGTTGTTCCGGCAGGAGCGCACGCATCGTTCCGGCAGGAGCGCACGCGGCACTGGCCACGATCACACCCGAGTGCTACAATCGCGCCAGCATCTGTGTACGCCCCGTTCGGCGCCGATGCCGTTTCTCCTTCAGTTCACTGATCGCCCGCCCGCAGCGGCCGGCGCGACAGTTCCCCCGCAACCTCGTGTGCAGGACTTCTTCGCTGCGCCCGAGTGATGCTCCGCCGCCCCAGGCGCGCGTTCACGCCCCTGGCCGAGCGGCCTCTCTCCCCCCTCCCGCAGTCCCGTGTCTTCCGTCCTCGAAAGGACCGACCACCATGACCACCACACTCGAACACCCCCCTCTCCAGCAGCAGGCCCAGCTCGTCACCGGTGTCCTCGACATCGACGGCCACGGGAAGGGCCACCTGCGGGCGGAGAGCTGCCTGCCCTCCCCCACCGACCTCCCCGTCCCGCCCGCGCTGATCCGCCGACTCGGCCTGCGCAAGGGCGACTTCGTCGAAGGGATGCGCTCGGCGGCGCGCTCGCTGACCGACGTGGCGCGCGTCAACGGCCGCACGCCCCAGGAGCTGCGCGACCGCCGTCACTTCCACGACCTCACGCCCCTCCACCCGCACGAGCGGCTCCGCCTCGAACACCCCGCGTCCGGCCTGGCCGGACGGGTCACCGATCTGCTCGCGCCCGTCGGCAAGGGGCAGCGCGGGCTGCTCGTCGCCCCGCCCAAGACCGGCAAGACCGTCCTGCTCCAGCAACTCGCCGCCGCCGTCGCCGGGAACCACCCCGAGGCCCGGCTGATGGTGGTCCTGCTCGACGAACGCCCGGAGGAAGTCACCGACATGCGGCGCTCCGTGCACGGCGAGGTGTACGCCGCGACGTTCGACCGGACGCCCAGGCAGCACATCGCCCTCGCGGAACTCGTCGTCGAGCGGGCCAAGCGGCTCGTCGAGGCGGGCGACGACGTCGTCATCCTGCTCGACTCGCTGACCCGGCTGTGCCGGGCCCACAACAACGCGGCCGCCGCGGGAGGCCGCACCCTCAGCGGCGGCGTCGACGCGACCGCGCTGATCGGCCCCAAGCGGTTCTTCGGCGCCGCGCGGGCCGCCGAGGAGGGCGGCTCGCTCACGATCCTCGCCACCGCGCTGGTGGAAACCGGCTCCCGCGCCGACGACTTCTTCTTCGAGGAGCTGAAGAGCACCGGCAACATGGAGCTCCGCCTCGACCGGGAACCCGCCTCCCGCCGCGTCTTCCCCGCCGTCGACATCGACGCCTCCGGCACCCGCCGCGAGGAACTCCTCCTGGCTCCGGCCGAGTTGGCCACCGTACGCGGTCTGCGCCGTGTGCTGCGGACCCGGGACGGCCGCGGCAGCCTGGAGACGCTCCTGGAGCGGATGCGGCAGACCCCGGACAACGCGACCTTCCTGCGGCGCATCCAGCCGACGCTCCCGGCCGCGTAGGGCCGCCCCCTCCCCCGCACAGGCATCCCTCTCACCTCGGCGCGGGAGCCCCTCACCTCGGCGCGGGAGTCCCTTCACCTCCGCGCGGGAGCCCCCTCACCTCCGGACGGACGAAGCGTCGGCCCCGGACACAGCTGACGTGCGGCTCGGACACACCTGATGTACGGCTCGGACACGCCTGACGTGCGGGTTCGGACACAGGTGAGGGTCGAGTGCGAGGTACCCGGACCGGCCACTCCGGAGCCCGGGACGTGCGGCATCCGGGTGCACGCGCGCGGTCCCCGGCACGGGCAGCGCGGGTTGGGCCGGATTCATTTCTACGTTGATCATATGATCATCAGACTTTCTTCCCGAGTCGCCGTGCCGACCTGTGCGCTCTGCGTGGCGGGTCTCCTGGCCCTCGGCCCCGCCACGGTCACCACCCCCGCCGCCCCCGCCGCCACGGACCCCGGCCCCCCCGGCGACCCCCGGACGGCGATGCCGTGGCCAGGGCTGCTCTACCACCCCGGCACCCTGGTCAGGCCCCGCCCCGGAGCGCCCGGGCTCCCGGACGTCTCCGCGCTGTCCTGGCTGGTGGCCGACGCCGGCACCGGCGAGGTGCTCGCCGCCTCCGACGCCCACCGCCCGCTGCCGCCCGCCAGCACCCTGAAGACGCTGTTCGCCCTCACGGTCCTGCCCGACCTGCCCGCGGGCGCCCGGCACCAGGTGTCCGACGAGGAACTCACCGGCATCGGGCCCGGCAGCAGCCTCGTCGGCGTCGCCGAGGGGCTCACCTACCAGGTCGCCGACCTGTGGCGCGGGGTGTTCCTCAGCTCCGGGAACGACGCGGTGCACGTCCTCGCCGCTCTCGACGGCGGCTGGCACACCACGGCCGCCCGGATGCAGGCCAAGGCACGCTCCCTGGGCGCCCTGGACACCCACGTGCTGTCCCCGGACGGCTACGACGTCCCGGGCCAGGTCTCCTCGGCCTACGACCTGGCGGTGTTCGGCCGGGCCGGGCTGCGCGACCCCGACTTCGCGCGGTACTGCGCGACGGCCGAGGCGTGGTTCCCCGGCTACGACGGCAGCACGTACGCCATCGTCAACACCAACCGGCTGCTGACCGGCCGCAGCGGCGTCGAGCCCTATCCGGGGCTGGTCGGCATCAAGAACGGCTACACCAGCGAGGCCGGCCACACGCTCGTCGCCGCCGCCCGCCGGGACGGGCGCACCCTCGTCGTGACGGTGCTCAACCCCCAGGCGGGCGGCGGGTTCACCGTCTACGAGGAGGCGCGCGAGCTGCTCGACTGGGGGTTCGAGGCCGCCGGGCACGTCGACCCGGTCGGTTCCCTGGACGCGCTGCGGGCGACGCGGAAACGGCCGGGGCCGGACTCCGCGCCGGTGACCGCCGCGGGCCCCTCGGCGTCCCCGGTCTCCGCCGCCGAGGACGACGACGGACCCGGCTGGTCGCAGGCGGCCGTCATCACGGGCACCGCCGCGTCCGGCGGCGTGGCCGTGGCCCTCGTGCTGACGGCCGTACGGCGCCGGGTCCGCGGCGGATGACCCACCGGCAGCCGGACGAGCAGGCCCAGCGTGATCCACGTGTACAGGTTGGAGCCCAGGAAGCCGTCGACGCCGGACGCGTCGTCGAACCACAGCCACACCACGCTCGTGCACAGCACGGCGTACAGGGCGGCCGCGGTCCTCGGGTGCCCCGCGCGGACCAGCACGGCGAAGGACGGCAGCAGCCAGACCAGGTGGTGCACCCAGGTGACGGGGCTGACCAGGCAGGCGGTCAGGCCGGTGAGCGCGAACGCCGCCGTCCAGTCGCCCGCGGCCGCCGCCCGCCGCGCCCGCCGGGCCCACCCGCACAGCACCAGCACCACCAGCACCGCCCAGACCGGCCGGCTCTCCACGCCCAGCCGGGCCAGCACGCCCTGGAGCGACTGGTTGGAGACGTAGTCCAGGCGGCCCACCCGGGAGGTGTCCCACAGGGCGTGGGTCCAGTAGAAGCGGGAGGCGTCCGGGGCGACGAGGGCCGCGGCCGCCGTCGCCCCGACGGCGACGCCGGTGGCGACGGCCGCCGCGCGCCGGCGGCGGGCGACCAGCAGCAGGCCGATGAAGAGCGCCGGGGTGAGCTTGACCGCCGCCGCCAGCCCGATGCCGATCCCGGCCCAGCGGGAACGCCCCGTCGACAGCAGCAGGCAGTCCGTCAGGACCAGGGCCAGCAGCATCAGGTTGACCTGGCCGAAGCTGAAGGTGTCCCGCAGCGGTTCGAACAGCGCCAGCGCGCAGGCGGCGAGGGCGACGCCGTACCAGCCGTGGCGCCGCAGCCGGCCGGGGCCCGCCAGGACGCGGGCGACGGCGGCGAGGGCCGTCAGGTCGAGCAGCAGCGTCACCGCGATCGCGGTGCGCAGCCCGACCAGCGCCATCGGCAGCATGGCGACGGCCGCGAACGGCGGATAGGTGAAGCCGTACCGCGTGCCCGGCACCCGGTAGTCGTAGACGCGGCCGCCGTCGTGGACCCAGGAGTGCACGGTGCCGTGGTAGACCCGCAGGTCGAACCAGTCGCGCAGCAGCGGGACCGTCGCGGTGAAGACGGTCACGGCCGTGGCGAGGGCGAGGACCAGCAGCAGCCGGCCGCGGTCGGTGCGCGGCGCCCGGAGCGGTCTCATGCCGTACGCACCGGCCCGGCCGGGGCCGACGCCGCCAGGGCCTGTTGCGAAAGTCCCGTCGTCCGCCCGGAGGGCGGGTCTGGCGGCGTCAGGTGCGTGCTCTCGGCGTGCCGGCCCCCGGCCCTCGTACGGGAGGTACTCGGGTCAGGGGCCGGTGCGGCGAGTGGGGGTCCCCCCGGCCGGGGGCTGGGCGAGCGTGCATGGCGTCGCCCGGCAGGCGGGACTTTCGCAACAGGCCCTAGGTGCGCCTGCCACAGCACGACCATCGCGAGTGCGCCCCCGCAGACCGCCAGGACCAGGCGGTCGGTGTCGGCCGGCCCGCCGTCGGGCAGGACGGCGAGGGCGAGGACGCCGGCCACGGCGGCCGTCCGGTGCCGTACGGAGGTGCTGGGCGCCGCGGCGGCGATGAGGAAGAGGCCCCACAGGGCGTACCAGGGGCGGATCGCCGGGCCGAAGGCGGCGATCGCGGCGAGGCTCAGACCGAGCGCGTACACCGGGCGGGGGCGCAGCCGCCACCAGATGGCGGCGACGGCGACGGCGGTGACCACCAGGCCCAGCGCGTGCCAGACCGGGACGGCGAGCGGGGCCAGGTCGCTGCCGAGGGTCTCCAGCAGGGCTCGGGTGGCCCGGCCGAGCAGGCTGGTGAGGGCCCAGTTCTGCGGGGAGACCGGGGTGTCGAGGGCGGCGATCCAGCCGTATCCGGTGCCCGCGACGGCGGTGGCGGTGACGGTGGTGGCCGCGGAGGCGGCGGCCGTGGTCAGGACCGCGGCGACCGGGCGGCGGCCGGAACGGAGCTGGAGGACCAGGACGGCGGCCAGTCCGAGCGCGGCGGGCGCCTTGACCAGGGCGGCGAGGGTGACCAGGACGGCGGCGAGGACCGGGCGGCGGCCGAGGGCGGCGACCAGGCCGACGCCGAGCAGGCCCAGCATGATCGCGTCGTTGTGGGCTCCGGCCACCAGGTGCAGCAGGACGAGGGGGTTGAGGGCGCCCAGCCACAGGGCGGCGGCCGGGTCGGCGCCGCTGTGCCGGGCCAGCCGGGGCAGCGCGGCGGCCATCAGCGCCACCCCGCACAGCGCGACACAGCGCATCCCGATCAGACCGGCGGGCAGTTCGCCGCGGGTCAGGGCGGACAGGGCCGCGGCGACGGCGAGGAACACCGGGCCGTAGGGGGCGCCGGTGTGCTGCCACAGCGGGGCGACCTCCTCGGCGAGCGGACCGCCGAGCCGCGCGGGGCCCTGGGCGTAGACGTCCATGCGGGCGTCGACCATGGCGCCCTGGGCCAGGTAGCTGTAGACGTCCCGGCTGAACAGCGGCGGCGCGATCAGCAGGGGCGCCGCCCACACGGCGAGGACCAGCAGCAGGGCGCGCGGCGTGGGCGGGTCACCGCCGCGCACCAGGCGGCCGAGCAGCACCCAGGCCGCGGTCAGCAGGACGAGCCCGAAGTAGACGCCGACCAGGCCCAGTACGGCGTGCGGCGAGGAGGGGGCGAGGAGCTCGCGGGCGGGCAGCGCGCCGGCCGTCTCGCCGCCCAGGGCGAGACAGGAGGTGCCGGCCAGGCCCAGCACCTGACAGCGGCGGAGATCGACGGGAAGAGCCATGGCCAACACTCCGCCAGGGTGTCGGCGCCGGGTGGCCGGTGAGCGACGTCCCGCCTTCCGGGCGGCGGCCTGCGCATGACCGCCGCGTGAGCGTCGCGTTGCGCCGGGCGCGCCGGGCCGGGCCGCGCCAGGCCGGGCCGCACCAGGCCGGGCCGCACCAGGCCGGGCCGCGCCAAGCCGGGCCGGGCCCGGCGGATCGGAACGACCGGCGCGACCGGCAGGGCCCGCACAATCGGCGCGACCGGCACGGCAGGCGCAATCGGCACGACCGGCATGCGGGCACTCCCCGCACGACGGGCCCGACCCGCACGATCCGCGCGACCGGCACGGCAGGCGCAATCGGCACGACCGGCATGAGGGCACTCCCCGCACGACCGGCGCAATGGGCCAGAGCCGCACGACCCGCACGACCAGCACGACGGGCCAGAGCCGCACGACCAGCACGGTCGGCACGACCCGCACGACCCGCACGACCGGCCACGACCGTCACGGTCGGCGCGGTCGGCGCGGTCGGCGCGGTCGGCGCGGTCGGCACCACGACCGGCACGGCCAGAACACCGACAGTCCCGTCGGCCTCGCGCCCCGGTCCGGGGTCGTCACGTCGGCCACCGAGTTGCCGCGTCCGTCCCCCGTGCCGGACGATCGAGCGCGCCACACATGACCGGAACGGTCACGCGCCACGCAGGGCGCGTGGGACGGGCCGGCCGGCGGGTGGCGTGGTCGTCAGGCGCAGGCCGGCCAGGACGTCGGGTCGAGTGAGCGGACCGGGCGGACGCGGCCGACCGGGACGCCGCCGCCGAGCAGGGGCTCGCCCGCGAACTCGGTGAGCAGGGCGGGGTCCACGCCGGCGTGGGCGAGGGCCGCCGCGGCGACCGGGACACGGGCCCGGTCCGCGCCGTCGGCGATCTTGACGGCGATCGCGCGGCCGTCGGGCAGCGCGGCGACCTCGACGCCCTCGAAGCCGTCCTTGGCGAGCAGCCCGGGCACGGCCCGCATCAGCGCGGCCACGTCCCGGCCGGAGCCGGAGGCCATCTCGGGGTGCCGGCGCACGGCGTCCGCCAGCCGGGCCTCGGGGGTGCCGGGCGCGGCGGAGGTGATGCGGGCGGCGGCGCGGGCCAGGCCGTGCAGGGAGACCGAGAAGAGGGGGGCGCCGCATCCGTCGACGGTGACCCGGGCTATGCGCTGCCCGGTGAGGTCCTCGACGATCTCGGCGATCGCCTGCTGGAGCGGGTGCTCCGGGTCGAGGTAGCTGTCGAGGGGCCAGCCGTTGAGCCGGCAGGTGTACAGCATGGCCGCGTGCTTGCCGGAGCAGTTCTGGGCGAGGCGGGCGGGCGGACGGCCCTCCCGCACCCACGCGTCGCGGACCGCCGGACCGAACGGCAGGTCCGGCACGTTGCGCAGGTCGTCCTCGGTGAGGCCGGCCAGTTCCAGGATGCGCCGGGTCCCGGCGAGGTGGCGCTCCTCGCCGGAGTGGCTGGCGGCGGCGAGGGAGAGCAGCTCGCCGTCGAGCGGGAGTCCGGCCCGGACCATGGCGACGGCCTGGACGGGCTTGAGCGCCGAGCGCGGGTAGAAGGCCGCCTCGATGTCACCCAGCCGGAGGCCGACCCGGCCGTCCGCGTCGAGGACGACGACGGAGCCGTGGTGGACGCCCTCGGTCACCCCGCCGCGGACGAGGTGGGCGACGGGTGCGTGCTGGGGTTCGCGGATCGCGGGGGCGTCGGCGAGGGAACTGGTGTACATCACTGCCTGGGTCGTCGGTGGGGGTGGGGTGGTGTGGGTGGACGCCGGGTTCACGGCGCCTGCGTGGGGCTGGTGGGGCGGTCGGCGCGCGGGGACCGCACGATGTCGGCGAGGGTCGTCCCGACACGGTCCAGGTGGTGGGTCATGGCGTCCACGGCGGCGTGTTCGCTGCCGGCGACCAGCGCCTCGACGATGGCCCGGTGTTCGCGGTCGGACTGTGCGCGGCGCCCGCCCAGTTCGTCGAGGAAGGCCGACTGGCGCGCCAGCGCGTCCCGGATCTCCTCGATGACCCGGCGGAAGACCGGGTTCCGGGCGGCCTCGGCCACGGCGAGGTGGAAGAGGGTGTCCATCGCGACCCACGCGGTGGTCTCCGTCTCCCGCTCCATGCGGTCCAGGATGCGGGCCAGGCGGTCCAGGTCCTCCGGGGTGCGGCGCAGGGCCGCGTAGCCGGCCACCGGGACCTCGACGTGGCGGCGTACCTCCATCAGGTCGCCGGCCGTGTAGTCGCCGAAGGTGGGGTCCTCGACGGTGTCCGCGATCACGAAGGTGCCCTTGCCGGTGCGGGAGACCGTCAGGCCCATGGTCTGCAGGGCGCGCAAGGCCTCCCGCAGGACGGGCCGGGAGACCTCGAGGGTGCGGCAGAGCTCCGCCTCGGAGGGGAGTCTGTCCCCGATGGCGTACCGGCCGTGTTCGATGGCGTCGCGGAGGTGGCCGAGCACCGCCTCCATCGCACTGACGCGACGCGGGGCGACCCGACCACCTGTCTGGCTGTCTGACAGGTTCACGGGAGCGATGGTCCGGGTGAGGGGCGGGCGATGTCAAGTCGGGGCCGGGACCGGTGGCGCGTCCACCAGCCCTTCTACCAGCCCTTCTCGAACATCCGGGCCACCTCGGCGATGCGCATCTCGTCGCGCCGGTAGTAGGTGCGGCGGCGGATCCGCTTGGCGCGCAGCAGGCCCAGGTCGGCGAGCAGGCTCAGGTGGGTGTCCGCCACCTGGCGGCGCACGCCCAGCTTGGCGGCGACGGCGTCCGCGGTGACCCCGTCCACGACGGGGTCGCCGTGGCGCTGCGGCGGGAAGTGCCGGGCCGGATCCTTCAGCCACTCCAGGATGTCCAGCCGCCGTTCACTCACGGGTGTCCTCAGCATCGTCGCCCCCTCCGTCCCTTCGTCGGGGCCCCCTCGTACCGCGTCTTCCCACTCTTCCGCAGGGGAGGCCGCCGTGTCCCGGACTCCCGCACGCTTGGCGGGATCGAACACCCTTGCGCTGCAAGGGAGTCGGGGTGGAGGCGCCGGAGCACGGGCAGGGCCCGGCCGCGGGGGAGCGGCCGGGCCCCGGGACGGCCGGTCAGGGGGACGGCGTGGCCGGACCGTGCCGTGCCGAGCCGTTTCGTGCCGTGCCGTCCTGTGGGTCCCGCGGTGGCGGGGCCGGCGAGGGGCGGGTCAGCGGTGGCTGAACCACGCCATCGAGGACAGCGCCCGGTCGTCGTAGCCGAAGAGGGCCTGGTTCTCCCAGCCGTTCCCGGACGACGCGTCGGTCGGGTCCCAGCCGTTGCCGGTGACGGCGGTCCAGGTCGCCTCCCAGTAGAAGACGCCCAGGCCGAGGCCGCCCGGTACCGCTTCCACGATGTCGGCCACGGCGTTCGTCCAGGCGAGCTGGCCGGCCTCGGTCGCCGGGTAGCCGGAGACGAGCTCGCTCGACAGGTCGATGATGTTCTCCAGCGTGTCGTCGCTGTCGAGGCGGAACGGATAGGCGGTCTCGGCGACGTAGACCGGCTTGCCGTAGCGGGAGGCGGCGTCGTCCAGCGTGGTCTGGAAGTCCGCCAGGGTGCCGTGCCAGTAGCCGTAGTACGACAGGCCGATCGTGTCGAACTTCACGCCGTTCGCGACGGCGTTGTCGAACCACCAGCGGGTGCCGGCCAGGTCGCCGCCCTTGGCGAGGTGCAGGGCGACCGCGGTGGAGGAGCTGACCGCCTTGACCGCGTCGTAGCCGGAGTTGAGCAGACCGGCGAGCTGGGCCCAGTTGTCGGTGGACCCCTCGGACCAGAGCATGCCGCCGTTGATCTCGTTGCCCACCTGGACCATGTCGGCGGTGGTGCCCTGGGCCTTCAGCGCGTTCAGCACGTCGTACGTGTGGTTGTACACGTCCGTCTTGAGCTGGCTGTACGAGTGGCCCGCCCAGGCGGCCGGCTTGGCCTGGGCGCCGGGGTCGGCCCAGGTGTCCGAGTAGTGGAAGTCGACCAGCAGCTTCTGGCCCGCGGCCTTGATGCGCTTGGCCATGGCGAGCACGTGCGCCTTGTCGTTGTAGCCGTCGGCCGGGTTCACCCAGACCTTCAGGCGCGCGTAGTTCATGCCGGCGTTCTTCAGGATGGTGACCGCGTCGCCGGTGGTGCCGGAGGCGGTCTTGTAGACGCCGCCCTTGGCCTCGCTCTTGGCGAGGGAGGAGATGTCGGCGCCCTTGATCGACAGGCCGGACGTGCCGGACGCGAAGGTCAGGTCGTCCACGTTGATCCAGTTGCCCGCGTTGGCGTCGCTGTTGATGCTGACGGTGCACTGGTTGGTCGTCACGGTGACCGGGACGACGATCCGGATCCAGCCGCTCGCCGACACGGGCAGGGCGGTGCGCTGCTCGGCGCCGCCGCAGTTCTTGAGGGCTATGTAGGCGGAGTTCTGGCCGCCGCCGGAGCGGACCCAGGCGGTGAGCTTGTAGGAGCCGTTGGTCAGCCCGGAGAGGTACTGGTAGGTCTCCACCTTGTACGCGGTGGACGCCCAGTGGGTGAGGCGGTAGCTGCCGGCGTGGCCGCCCGCCTCGGTGAAGGAGGCGGAGTTCTGGCCGGCCGCCGAGTACGTGGACCAGCCGGCCGGGGTGGCCGTGCCGGTGCCGTCGGACTCGAAGCCGGCGTTGGTGAGCGTGGCCGCCGCTCGGGCGGTCTGCGCCGGCAGGGCGATGAGGGAGAGCCCCGCGGCGAGCGGGAGCAGCAGTGCTGCGAGCGTGCGTCTGGGATGGAACATCGTCGTCCGTCGTCCCTTCGACGTGATGGCGGTGTGTGCGGGCCGGACGGCCCGCCGGTCCCCTCAGGGTGAGGGGCCCTCTCCGCCCGCGGCTCGCGGCTCCACGGGCGGGGAGGGAGTCGGTTCAGCCGTCGAGGCGCACGACCCGGACGGCTCCCGCCGGGACCACGAGACGGCCCGCGGCGTGTTCGCCCGTCAGCAGTTCGGTGCCGGACGTGTCCAGCGGCACCTTGGCGTCGGTGGCGGTGTGGTTGATCGCGAAGAGGAAGCTGCCCGTCCCGCCGGTGCGGCGTACGACCTCGACGTCACGCGGGAGGTCGGCGCGGGGGGCGACGCGGGCGTCCTCGGCGGCCCGTGCGAGCACGGCGTCGAGGCCGTCGGCGCCGAGGCGGGTGGAGACGTACCAGGCGGTGCCCTCGCCGAGGCGGTGGCGGGTGACGGCGGGCCGGCCGGCGGTGAGTCCGTCGGCGTACGTCCACACCGTCTCGGCGCCGCGCGGCACCACGAACTCCGTCCACAGGTCCGCGCGGAGTTCGGCGCCGTCCGGGCCGGTGAGCCGGGTGCCCTCGCCCGCGAGCAGCGGGGAGAACTCCTCGACGGTCAGGCCCAGGACGTCGCGCAGCGGGCCCGGGTAGGCGCCCTCGTGGACGGCGTCGTGCTCGTCGACGATGCCGGAGAAGTACGACACGACCAGGGTGCCGCCGTTCTCGACGTACGCCGTGAGGTTGTTCCCGGCCGCCTCCGTCATCAGGTACAGGGCGGGCACCACGACCAGGGGGTACGCCGAGAGGTCGGCCTCCGGGTGGGCGAAGTCGACCGTGAGGTGGCGGTCGTAGAGGGCCTCGTAGAAGGCGTCGGCGCGCTCGCGGGCGTCGTGTTCCTGGGAGGGGCGCCAGTCGAGGGTCTGCGCCCACCAGGAGTGCCAGTCCCACAGGACGGCCGCGTCGGCCACGGTGCGGGTGCCGCGGATCGGGTTCAGCGTGTCGAGGGAGGCGCCGAGTTCGACGACCTCGCGCCACACGCGGGTGTCGGTGCCGCCGTGCGGGACCATCGACGAGTGGAACTTCTCGGCGCCGCGCCGGGACTGCCGCCACTGGAAGAACATGGCTCCCTCGGAGCCCCGGGCGACGTGCGAGAGGGAGTTGCGGGCCATCTGGCCGGGGGCCTTGGCCGGGTTGCGGGGCTGCCAGTTGACGCCCGAGGTGGAGTGCTCCAGCAGGAGCCAGGGGGCGCCGCCCGCGACGGAGCGGGTCAGGTCGGCGGCCATCGCGAGGTTGACGTGGGTGCGCCGGCCGTCGGTGATCAGGTAGTGGTCGTTGCTGACCAGGTCGACCTCGCGGCCCCAGGCCCAGTAGTCGATCGTGTCGCACTGGCTGAGCGCCGTCATGAAGTTGGTCGTGACGGGGACGCCGGGCGCGAGGCGGTGCAGGATGTCCCGCTCCCGGCAGAAGTTCTCGCGCATGGTGGCGTCGGCGAACCGCCGGTAGTCCAGCGCCTGGCCCGGGTTGCCGACGGTCGGGGTGGCGCGCGGCGGGTCGATGTCCTCGAAGCGGGCGTAGCGCTGGCCCCAGAAGGCGGTGCCCCAGGCCTCGTTGACCGCGTCGACCGTGCCGTAGGTGGTTTCCAGCCAGCGGCGGAAGTGGGCGGCGCAGGAGTCGCAGTAGCAGGCGGAGACGGGGACGCCGTACTCGTTGTGCACGTGCCACAGGGCCAGCGCCGGGTGGTCCGCGTAGCGCTCGGCGAGCCGGGTGGTGATGTTCGCCGCGGCGGCGCGGTAGTCGGCGTTGCTGTGGCAGATCGCGCCGCGGGAGCCGAACGCCAGGCGGCGGCCGTCGGCGGTGACGGGCAGCGCCTCGGGGTGCTGCCGGTAGAACCAGACGGGCGGGACCACGGTGGGCGTGCCCAGGTCGACGCGGATGCCGTTCTCGTGCAGCAGGTCCACGACGCGGTCGAGCCAGCCGAAGTCGTACTCGCCCGGCGCGGGCTCCAGAAGGGCCCAGGAGAAGATCCCGACGCTCACCATGGTGACGCCGGCCTCCCGCATCAGCCGGACGTCCTCCTGCCAGACGCTCTCCGGCCACTGCTCTGGGTTGTAGTCCCCACCGAAGGCGAGCCTGGTGAGGCCCTTGGGGGTGGTCTCCGGCATGGGTGTCTCCCGTGTAATCGATCATTTGGGAACGTGCACACACTCGATCTGCGGTGCGATCCCAACATAACCGCACAGCAACAACCATTGACAAGTGTCCGGGATGTTTCTCTACTGTGAACGCTCACAGAAGCATGGCAGGTCCTCGCAGCAGGCGGGGACCCCAGGTCAGGGGAGTAATCCATGCCCATCACGAAGCGCCGTCGCCTCGTGGCCACCGCCCTCGCCATCACGCTGGGCGGCACCGCCCTCGCCGCTTGCGGCTCGTCCGACGACAGTGAGACCGAGTCGGGTCCGGTCTCACTGACGTACTGGACCTGGACGCCCGGCATGGACAAGGTCGTCGACCTGTGGAACAAGGGCCAGGGCAAGAAGGACCAGATCACGGTCACGGTGAAGAAGCAGGCCTCCGGCGACTCGCTGATCACCAAGATCCTCACCGCGCACAAGGCCGGCAAGGCGCCGGACCTGGTCCAGGTGGAGTACCAGTCGGTGCCGACGCTGGTCAGCAACGACGCGCTCGCCGACATATCGGGTGACGTGGGCGACGCGAAGGACAAGTTCGCCGAGGGCGTGTGGCAGCAGACCACGCTGGGCACCGACGCCGTCTACGCGGTGCCGCAGGACATCGGCCCGATGATGTTCTACTACCGCGAGGACCTCTTCAAGAAGTACGGCCTGACGGTCCCGACGACCTGGGAGCAGTTCGCCGAGACGGCCCGCGCGCTGAAGAAGAAGGCGCCCGACGTCGACCTCACCACCTTCTCCGCCAACGACTCCGGTCTCTTCGCGGGCCTCGCCCAGCAGGCGGGCGCCCAGTGGTGGACCACCTCCGGCGACAAGTGGCAGGTCGGCATCAACGACGCGGCCAGCAAGAAGGTCGCCGACTTCTGGGGCGGCCTGGTCAAGGAGGGCGCCATCGACAACCAGCCGATGTACACCCCGGCCTGGAACAAGGCGCTCAACACCGGACAGCAGATCGCCTGGGTCTCCGCCGTGTGGGCGCCGGGCACGCTGACCACCGCCGCGCCCGACACCGCGGGCAAGTGGGCCATGGCCCCGCTCCCCCAGTGGTCGCAGAGCGAGAACGTCACCGGCAGCTGGGGCGGTTCCTCCATCGGCGTCACCACCGACTCGAAGCACAGGGAAGCCGCCGCGAAGTTCGCCGCCTGGCTGAACACCGACGGTGACGCGCTCAACGCGCTGGCCAAGGAGAGCGGCATCTACCCGGCCTCCACCTCCGCCCAGCTCAGCGGCGCCTTCACCACCCCGCCGGCCTACTTCTCCAACCAGGCGGACTTCTACACCGTGGCCGCCGACATCGCGAAGACCACGGCCCCCTCGGCCTGGGGCCCGAACGTGAACGTGGCCTACACCACGTTCAAGGACGCCTTCGGCGCCGCCGCGAAGAACAAGTCGGACTTCTCCGCCGCCCTCGACGAGATGCAGGCGGACACCGTCGCCGACCTGAAGAAGCAGGGCTTCGAGGTCTCCGAGTGACCAGCGCACACCGGAAGTCGTACGGGGTCAAGGGCGCCCCGTACGCCTTCCTCCTCCCCGCCACGCTGCTCTTCGCCCTCTTCTTCGCGCTGCCCATCGGTTACGCGGTCTGGCTCAGCTTCCACAAGGTGAAGGTCTCCGGGCTCGGCCTGGGCTCCAATGCTCGGAAGGAAGTCTGGGCCGGCCTGGAGAACTACACCGCCGCCTTCACCGACAGCGAGCTGCTGGACGGCGCGCTGCGCGTGCTGGGCTACGGCTGCATCGTCGTCCCGGTGATGCTGGGCCTCGCCCTGGTGTTCGCGCTGATGCTCGACTCCGAGAAGGTGCGGCTCACCCCGTTCACCCGGCTCGCGATCTTCCTGCCGTACGCCATCCCCGGCGTGGTGGCGGCGCTGCTGTGGGGCTTCCTGTACCTGCCGGACGTCAGCCCCTTCTACTTCGTGCTCGACAAGCTCGGCCTGCCGCAGCCGGACCTGCTGGACGGCGGTCCGCTCTACCTCGCCCTGTCGAACATCGCGGTCTGGGGCGGCACCGGCTTCAACATGATCGTCATCTACACCTCGCTGCGGGCCATCCCGGCCGAGGTGTACGAGGCGGCGAAGCTGGACGGCGCCACACCGCTCCAGGTCGCGCTGCGGATCAAGATCCCGATGGTGGCGCCCTCGCTGGTGCTCACCTTCTTCTTCTCGATCATCGCGACCCTCCAGGTGTTCAACGAGCCGACCACCCTCAAGCCGCTCACCAACTCCGTGTCGACGACCTGGAGTCCGCTGATGAAGGTGTACCGGGACGCGTTCGCCACCGGTGACGTCTACGCGGCGGCCGCCCAGGCCGTGATCATCGCGCTCGCGACGCTGCTGCTCTCCTTCGGGTTCCTGCGCGCCGCGAACCGCCGCAACAAGCAGGAGGCAGCACGATGAGTTCTCTTGCCGTACGGAAGGTCCCCTCGGCGACGGGCACGACCGGCGCCGCCCAGGGCCGCCCGCCGCTGCGCCGCCGCATCGCGCTCGTCCCGACGATCACGCTGCTGCTGGGCGCGCTCTACTGCCTGCTGCCGGTGGCGTGGGTGGTGATCGCGTCCACCAAGTCCGGGCGTGAGCTGTTCTCCACCTTCACCTTCCTGCCGGGCACCGGCTTCGCCGACAACCTCAAGGACCTCAACGCCTACCGCGACGGCGTCTACTGGGAGTGGATGGGCAACTCCGCCCTCTACGCCGGCCTCGGCGCCCTGCTGTCGACGTGCGTGTCCGCGCTGAGCGGCTACGCGCTGGCGACCTACCGCTTCCGCGGCCGCGAGACCATCTTCAACGTGCTGCTCGCGGGCGTGCTGATGCCTCCCGTCATCCTCGCCGTCCCGCAGTACCTGCTGCTGGCGCAGGCGGACCTGACGGACTCGTACTGGTCCGTGCTGCTGCCGCAGATCCTCTCCCCGTACGGCGTCTACCTCGCGCGCATCTACGCGGCCGCGGCGGTGCCGGGCGACGTGGTGGAGGCCGGCCGGATGGACGGCGCGAGCGAGTGGCGGATCTTCACCCGGATCGCGCTGCCGATGATGGTCCCCGGACTGGTGACGGTGTTCCTGTTCCAGTTCGTGGCGGTGTGGAACAACTTCCTGCTGCCGTACATCATGCTCGCCGACGACGAGAAGTTCCCGATCACGCTCGGTCTGTTCACGCTGCTGGAACAGGGCTCGAACCAGCCCGCGCTGTACACGCTGGTGATCACCGGCGCGTTCCTCGCGGTGCTGCCGCTGGTGGCGCTGTTCCTGGTGGTGCAGAGGTTCTGGAGCCTCGATCTGCTGTCCGGGGCCGTAAAGTCATGACCATGAGCAATACGGGGGGCCGGCGCAGACCGCCGACGATCCATGACGTGGCGCGCGAGGCGGGCGTCTCACGAGGCACCGTCTCGCGCGTGCTCAACGGCGGCCACTACGTCAGCCCTTCCGCGCAGGAGGCGGTCAACGCCGCGATCCGCAAGACGGGTTACGTGGTGAACCGGCACGCGCGCTCGCTGATCACCGGGCGTTCGGACTCGGTCGGCTTCCTGCTGACGGAGCCGCAGGAGCGGTTCTTCGAGGACCCCAACTTCAACGTCCTGCTGCGCGGCTGCACCCAGGCGCTGGCCGCGCACGACATCCCGCTGCTGCTGATGCTGGCCGGGACCGAGGACGAGCGGCGGCGCATAACGCGGTACATCACCGCGGGGCATGTCGACGGAGTGCTGCTGGTCTCCAGCCACTCCGGTGACCCGGTCGCCACCGAGCTGCGCGAGGCGGGCGTGCCGCTGGTGGCGTGCGGCAAGCCCATCGGGCTCGGGTCGAAGGTGAGTTACGTGGCCGCCGACGACCGGGACGGCGCCCGTGACATGGTGCGCCATCTGGTCGCGCTCGGCCGCCGCCGGATCGGCGTCGTCACCGGCCCGCAGGACACCCCGGGCGGTGTGGAGCGGCTCGCCGGCTACCGGGAGGTGCTCGCCGAGGCGGACATCGCCTTCGACGAGCGGCTGGTCGTCCCCGGCGACTACAGCCGGGCCAGCGGGGAGGCCGGGGCCGAGCGGTTGCTGGCCCGGGTCCCCGACCTGGACGCGGTGTTCGTCGCCTCCGACCTGATGGCGCAGGGCGTGCTGGCCGCGCTGCGGCGGGCCGGCCGGCGGGTGCCGGAGGACGTCGCGGTCGGCGGCTTCGACGACTCGCCCGCCGCGACCGCCGCCAGCCCCGCCCTCACCACCATCCGCCAGCCCTGGGACCGGATCAGCAGCGAGATGGTCCGCGTGCTGCTCGCCCAGATAGGCGGCGAGGACCCCGCCGCGGTGATCCTGCCGACGGAACTGGTCCGGCGGGAGTCGACCTGAGCCGGTCCGCTGCACGGCGCTCTGGCTGCGGTCAGGGCCGGCTGGTGGCGGACACCTTCTGGTGGCAGGCACCTCGATACACCGGTACGGCGAGGACGAGCCGGTCCCGCTCCGCGCGGGCGCGGCGTGTTCCGCCTCGGCGGGTTCCGTCGTCAGGGGCAGCGCCTCCCGTACGTCGTTGCGCCCGCACTAGTTGCACGGTAAACGAACAGCGGCTTCGGTGTTACCGTGCGGGTATGGCAGCGAAGACGGCCGGGGCGGGCCTCGAGGAGCGGTGGCGGGACATCCTGGGGGTGCACGCGCGCACGACGTGCGAGATCGACCGCGTGCTGCATCCGCACGGTCTCGGCGCGAGCGACTTCGAGGTGCTCGACATCCTCGCCGCGAAGGCGCCCCGACAGGGTGACCAGTGCCGTGTGCAGGACCTGCTGGAACAAGTGCACCTCAGCCAGAGCGCCCTGTCCCGCCTCATCGGCCGGCTGGAGAAGGACGGCCTGGTGGAACGCTCCGTCTGCGTGGAGGACCGGCGCGGGGTGTGGGTCGCCCTCACCCGCAAGGGCCGCGACCTGCACGCCGAGGTGCTGCCGCTCCAGCGGGAGGTGCTGGAGCGCATGCTGGGCGGCTGAGCGCATGCGGCCGGCCCGCGATCCCGTGGCGTCCGCGTCGGCGCGGGCACGAGCAGGCGGGCAGGCGGGCACGCCCGAGGGGCCGCGGTCGGCCGAAGGGCGGCGCGCCCTGTACGACCGTCCGCGGGGACTCCCGGCCTCGGCAGGGGCCGTGGCTCACCGCGCCAGCAGGGTGCGCACTCCCTCCGAGGTGAGCGTCAGCGGGTGGTCGCCGGCCGCGTCGATGGAGAGCGACAGCTCCCCGTCCGGCCACTGCGCGGCGAGCGCGCCGAGCGGTACCAGGCGGTAGCGGTCGATCCCGGGCAGCAGGTCGGCCATCTCGGGTTCGGAGGTGAACACGGGCACGACGGGCGTGCCGCCGGGCTGCTCCAGCACGGGCAGCGCCAGCGTGCTGGGGTTGGTGACGTCCTCGTCGGTGGCGTCGTCCGGCACGGGCACGAGCACGTCGCAGTGCGCGAGAGTGTCCAGCGCGGTGGCGTCCCCGGTGTCCCGGGCCAGGGCGTCCAGCGCCTGCGCGGCGGGAGTGGCGTCGGGCTCGTGGGCGGGTGTCTGCATGACAGCTCCCCGGATAGCGGCGGTCGGACGGCCAGGTCCGGGCGGACATGCGTCAGGACCCGGTCCGGCCTCGCGTACCCGGCCCGCGGGAGCTCAACCGTGGCGACGCCCTGCCGGTGCCCGGGAATCCGGGGGCGGGCTCACCCCGTCCGCAGCAGTTCCGCGATCGTCGTGACCCGGACCAGCGGCCCGTAGAGGTCCATGACGTGCAGGGCCTCGGCGTGCGAGGCGTCGTCGACACCCGCGCAGGCGTCGGCGACGACCAGCACCTCGGTCCCGGCGTCGGCCGCGGCGAGGGCCGTGGACAGCACGCAGCGGTCGGTGCGGACGCCGGCCAGGACGAGCCTTCCCTCGTGCGCCGTGCGCGCGGCGAGACGCGCGGTCCACTTCCCGAACGTGGGGGCGTCCAGCACGTCCCGGGCCAGGGGCGCGAACTCGTCGATGAGGCGCCACAGGGGCGCGTTCGGGGGCTGCCGGGCGAACGGCCAGCGCTCGTAGTAGGCGCGCCAGGCGCCGGTGGGCTCCCGGGGCGCGACGAAGCGGGTGAAGACGACGCGGTCGCCGAAGGACCGCAGCAGCCGCCGTACGCCTGCTGCCGCCCCGGCGAACCGGGGGACCGCCCAGGGGCTCGCGGGGTCGGCGAAGACGTGCTGCATGTCGATGACGGCGAGCAGTCCGGCCGGGGTCATCCGCACGTCGCCACCTCCCTGCCCGGACCCCGGCCTCCCCCGCCCGGACCCCGGCCTCCCGCGCACGGACGCCGGCCTCCCGCGCACGGACGCCGCCACCGGCCGGTGCGGGGGTGCCGAGGTGCGCCGGTGGGGGTGTCGGCGTGGGGGTCGTCCGTCATCGTCGGCCTGTCTGTTCGGTCCTGTCGGTCGCCGGTCCTGTCGGTCGCCGGTCCTGTCGGTCGTACGTTCCTGTCGGTCGTACGGTCCTGTCGGTCGTACGGTCCGTCGAGCCTGCCGGTCCGCCGGTCGTGTCGGTCCGTCCCGTCGGGTGAGGGGCGCGAAGGTCGTGGTCACCCGTCACACTCCTACCCGGCAGGGCCCGCCGTCGATCCCTGCCACGGGCCGCCCGGGCGACGGACCGCCGACGACGACAGGAGCGGCTGTGAGTCCGGTCGCACCCCGCCCCGCACCACCGCGATCTCCCACAGAGGTCAACCTCCCGGAAAAGCAACGCAGTTGAGCAAGAAGCCGCTCCGCCGTCGGCCCCGCACCCGCGCCCGACCGCGCGGCCGTGCGGTCGGGCGCTTGAAGGGCCGGATCATCAGCGGGTTAGCATATGAGCGCCACCTAGCTCGAAAGAGATACCTGTGACTGTCAACGAGGACTCGTTCACCAACTGGAAGAACCGCGAGGAGATCGCGGAGTCGATGATCCCGATGATCGGCAAGCTCCACCGGGAGCGGGACGTCACGGTCCTGCTGCACAGCCGCTCCCTGGTGAACAAGTCGGTGGTCAGCATCCTGAAGACCCACCGCTTCGCCCGGCAGATCGCCGGCGAGGAGCTCTCGGTCACCGAGACGATGCCCTTCCTGCGGGCCCTCACCACGCTCGACCTCGGCCCCTCGCAGATCGACATCGGCATGCTCGCCGCGACCCACCGGGCCGACGACCGCGGTCTGTCGGTGGAGGAGTTCACCGCCGAGGCCGTCGCCGGCGCCACGGGCGCCGAGAAGATCGACCGGCGCGAGCCGCGCGACGTCGTCCTCTACGGCTTCGGCCGCATCGGCCGCCTCGTCGCCCGCCTGCTCATCGAGAAGTCCGGCTCCGGCAACGGTCTGCGGCTGCGTGCCATCGTCGTGCGCGGCGGCGCCGGGCGGGCCTCCGAGGATCTCGTCAAGCGCGCCTCGCTGCTGCGCCGCGACTCCGTCCACGGCCAGTTCCAGGGCACCATCACCGTCGACGAGGCGAACAACAAGATCGTCGCCAACGGCAACGAGATCAAGGTCATCTACGCCGACGACCCGACCACGGTCGACTACACGGCGTACGGCATCAAGAACGCCATCCTCATCGACAACACCGGCAAGTGGCGCGACCGCGAGGGCCTGTCCAAGCACCTGCGTCCCGGCATCGACAAGGTCGTGCTGACCGCGCCCGGCAAGGGCGACGTGCCGAACATCGTCCACGGCGTCAACCACGACACCATCAAGCCGGACGAGCGGATCCTGTCCTGCGCGTCCTGCACCACCAACGCGATCGTCCCGCCGCTGAAGGCGATGGCGGACGAGTACGGCGTGCAGCGCGGCCACGTGGAGACCGTGCACTCGTTCACCAACGACCAGAACCTGCTGGACAACTACCACAAGTCCGACCGCCGGGGCCGTTCCGCGCCGCTGAACATGGTCATCACCGAGACCGGCGCCGCCTCCGCCGTCGCCAAGGCGCTGCCCGACCTGAAGGCGCGGATCACCGGCAGCTCGATCCGGGTCCCGGTGCCGGACGTGTCGATCGCGATCCTCAACCTCCAGCTCGCCCGGGAGGCCACCCGCGAGGAGGTGCTGGACCACCTCCGCGAGGTGTCCCTGACCTCGCCGCTCAAGCGCCAGATCGACTTCATCAGCGCGCCCGACGCCGTCTCCAGCGACTTCATCGGCTCGCGCCACGCGTCGATCGTCGACGCCGGCGCCCTGAAGGTCGAGGGCGACAACGCGATCCTCTACCTCTGGTACGACAACGAGTTCGGCTACTCCTGCCAGGTCGTCCGCGTCGTCCAGCACGTCTCCGGGGTGGAGTACCCCACCTACCCGGCGCCGAGCGCCTGACCGACGGTCCGGCCCGCCCGGTCGGGGGCGGGCCGGACAAGCCCTAGGTGTGCCGCCTAGGCCGACTCCGTCTCCGGGCGTCCCGGCGCCGACCAGCGGGTGTGGAAGACACCGGGACGGTCGGTACGGCGGTAGGTGTGGGCGCCGAAGTAGTCGCGCTGCCCCTGGAGCAGCGCGGCGGGCAGGCGGTCGGCGCGCAGCGTGTCGTAGTGCGCGAGGGCCGCGGAGAACGCGGGGGCCGGGATGCCCCGCCGGGCGGCGGAGGCGACGGTCTCCCGCCACGGCACCTGCGATTCGGCGATCTCGGTGGCGAACCGCTCCTCCGCGAGCAGGCTCACCAGTCCCGGGTCGGCGGCGTACGCGGTGCGGATGCGGTCCAGGAAGGACGCGCGGATGATGCAGCCGCCGCGCCAGATCCCGGCCACGGCGCCCAGGTCGATCTTCCAGCCGAACTCGCCCGCCGCATCCTGGATCATCTTCCAGCCCTGGTCGTAGGCGATGACCTTCGACGCGTACAGGGCGTGCTCCACCTGCGAGGTGAAGCGCGCGGCCTCCGTCCGGCTGAGCGGGGACGCGGTTCCGCCGGGCAGTCCGGCGTAGGCGGCCCGCAGGTCGCCCTGGCCGGAGGCGGCGCGGGCGAAGGTGGCCTGGGCGATGGCGGTGACCGGCGAGGCCAGGTCCAGCGCCGTCTGCACGGTCCAGCGGCCGGTGCCCTTCTGCCCGGCCGCGTCCGCCACCACGTCCACGAACGGGGCTCCGGTGGCGGCGTCGGTGTGGGCGAGGACCTCGGCGGTGATCTCGATCAGGTAGGAGCCGAGCCGGCCCTCGTTCCAGGAACGGAAGACGCCGGCGATCTCGGCGGGGGCGTATCCGGCGACCTGGCGCAGCAGGTCGTACGCCTCGGCGATGAGCTGCATGTCGGCGTACTCGATGCCGTTGTGCACCATCTTGACGAAGTGCCCCGCCCCGTCGGTGCCGACATGGGCGGCGCAGGGCTCGCCGCCGACCCGCGCGCTGACGGACTCGACGATCGGGCCGAGCACGGCGTAGGACTCGGCGGAGCCGCCGACCATGATCGACGGCCCGTTGAGCGCTCCCTCCTCGCCGCCGGAGACGCCGGCGCCGACGAAGTGGATGCCGCGCTCCCGCAGGGCCTCCTCGCGACGGCGGGTGTCGGCGAAGTGCGCGTTGCCCCCGTCGATGATCATGTCGCCGGGCTCCAGGAGCGGGGCGAACTCGTCGATGACCGCGTCCGTGACGGTACCCGCCTGCACCATGATCATCACACGGCGGGGGCGTTCCAGCGCGGCCACGAACTCCTCGGCCGACTCGGCCGGGACGAACGCGCCCTCGTGCCCGAACTCCTCGACCAGCGCGCGTGTGCGGCCGACGCTGCGGTTGTGCACGGCGACCGTGTGGCCGTGGCGGGCGAAGTTGCGCGCGAGGTTGCGGCCCATCACGCCGAGGCCGGTGACGCCGATGGCAGCGGTTGCGTTCATGAGGTACGTCCCTTGTATCGGTGGCGCGGTCGGGGCGGGCGGCCCCTCGTGCCACCAGGTACGGCCCGCGGGCCGGTTCTTCTCGATACCGGGGGGTTCTTCTCGATGCCGGGGCGGTTCTTCTCGATGCCGGGGCCAAGAGGGGCGCCTTTCTCGGCGCCACGCCCCCCGTGTGGACCCGCGCGCCCCGGTGCCGGCGTCCGACCCGTCGGAGCCCGCCCTCACCCCCCTCCCCTGCTCCCCATCCTCCCCTGCTCCCCCACCGCCGTCGGGGCCGTGGCAGGTCACCGGTGTTGAGGAGAAACCGCCGTTCGGGGGCGGTCGGGCCGGGGCATGCTCGCCTGCGGGGGTGGCCGTCCCCGTGCGGTGACGCACCGCGCACCGGGCAGGCTCTGGAACGAGGGGGAAGATTCCGTGGCGTGGACGAGTGAGGAGTTCGGTCCGTCCCACGAGGGCATCGCCGGCGCGGTCCTCGCCGACGGCAGCGAGCCCAAGGCGGTGCTCCTGGACTTCGGCAGCGGCACCGACGGCGGGCTGGAGACCAGCGAGTGGTGGGCGTACGACGGGCGGCTGCGCCGTCCGAGGGCGGCCGGCTACCGCGCGGCGTGCGCGTGCGGCTGGCGCGGCGAGACCCGGCCGATCGACTGGGAGCGGGTGCCGGAGGACCGGCCGTACGACCTGGACACCGGGCCCGCCCACGGCGACTGGGCCGAGCACCTGCGCGCCGTGGAGCGGCGGACCGTACCGCTCCCCGACGAGCTCACCGACCTGATCGACCGGCTGGAGGACCATCTGGTCACGCTGGTGGACCAAGCGCCGGTGGCCGCCCTCCGCGCGGTGACCGCGCTGGAGCGCCTCCTGCCCGGCATCGGCCGGGAGGCGGCCCAGGCGGTCCGGGACGACGAGCTGTCCTGGGACTCGGTCGGCACCGCGCTGGGGATCGGCCCGGAGCGGGCCCGTTCCCTCCTCACCCGCTATCTGCTGCATCGCTGAGGCCGGGGGCGGGCGGGGTGGTGGTGCCCATCCCGGCGTGCCGGGGGCGGGGACGGTGCCGGTGCCGGTGCCGGCAGTGTCGATGTCGGCGGTGCCGGTGCCGGGGGCGGGGGCGGGGGCTGGAAGCCGTCGGGGCCGCCGCCGGTCGCCTCGGTCACGACCGGCCGGATGTGGCCGAAGCCACGCCTGCGATGAGGGTTCGGCCATGTCGGTCCGCGGGGGCCGCGGGCTACCGTTTTCTCCAGCCTTTCCCCGTACCCGTTCGGACGGCCCTCAGTGCGCGCAGACCTCTCCCCCCTCATCGCGGCGACCTCCCAGTGGCTGACGCGGGCCTATCCGGCCTCCGGCGGCGCGCTGGCCTCCGCCCTGTGCGAGGTGCAGGCGCGCCAGGCGGTGACCGTCGCCGCGTGGCTGCGGTACCCGACCGTGATGGACGCGGCGCTGGTCGGCATGGCGGGCCCCGGGGGCTCGGGCCGGCTGGACTGGATCAGCGGGACGGACGGCCGGGACGGCGAGGAGGGGGAGGAGGCCTGGCGCAGCTGGGTCGACGAGGTCGTGGCGAGCTGGGCGGCCTGTCTCCTCACCGACCCGGACCTGGCCGCGCTGGCCGTGGCCGGCCTCGACGGCGGTGACCACACGACCGGCATCCCGATGGAGTTCCGCCGTCTGGTCGCGCCCGACGCCCGCGACCGCCAGGCGGCGGCCCTGCTCCGCCACCCCGACCTCCTCGCCCCGGTCGCCCACCTGCACCGGGACCAGCTGCTGCACCTCCTGGGCCCGGGCCAGGCCCTCATCGCCTGAGCGACGGCGGCCCGACCAGGTCGGTGCCGGCAAGACGGCACGCTCGCCGTCCGCCACGAGGCGACCGGGCTGGTCACAGCCGTCGACGAGTGGCTGTGACCACAAGGCACCGGCGCCTCAGGCCGCCGCCCCCAAGGCCTCGCGGCGCGTCATCTCCTCGCCCGGTGCCGGGAGGGTCACCGTTCGGGTGGTGCGGCGGGCGCGCAGCAGGAAGCCCGATCCGATCGTGCCGGCGATGAGGAGACCCCCCGCGGCGAGGGCGCCGCGGGCGCCGGCCAGTTCCATGAGGAGCCCGAGGGCCGGCGGACCGCCCAGGCTCCACACCGTGCCGATGCTGCTCCACACGCCGAGCACGCGTCCCCGCAGGTGGGGCGGCGGGTCGGTTTGCAGGACGGCCCTACCGGCGGTGTCGGAGACGGACTCCACCACGGCCATGGGCAGGACCATGATCAGCAGAATGGTCAGGGACGGCGACAGACCCGCCACCACCTGGAGCAGCCCTCCCGCGGCGGCCAGCGCGCCCACCACCCGGACCGAGGGTCTGCGCAGCCGGGCGCCCACGACCGCGCCGAGGATGCCGCCGACGGCGAGCACCGTGGAGACCGTGCCGAAGGCACCCGGCCCGCCCGCGAGCGGCCCGGTGACGAGGACGGCGAGGGTGAGCCCGTAGTTCCGTCCGAAGACACTGCTGATCCCGGTGATGGAGGCGAGGGCGACCAGGCGTGGCCGGGTGGCGAAGAAGCGCAGCCCCTCCCGCACGGTCAGGTCGGCACGGCGGCCCGTGCCGGCGTCGTGGCGGCCGGCGGCACGCCGGTCGCGCTGGGACGGGACGACGGGCCGGCCGGCGTCCGCGCCGCCGGCCGCGCCGGGCGCCGGGCGCAGGAAGGGGATGACCGCCGTCACGAAGAGGAACGACAGCCCGTTGGCCCCGTACGCGGCCGCCGTGCCGAGGAAGCCCACCGTCACACCGGCCAGCGCCGTGCCGGCGAGCCGCCCCGCGTTGTAGACCAGCGCCCCGACGCCGATGGCGGACGGCACGTCCTCCCGGGGCACGAGGTCGTTGCCCAGCAGGGAGCAGGCCGGTCCGTCGACGGTGGCGATGGTGCCGGTCAGAGCGGCCAGCACCATCAGGGAGGTCATGTCGAGCCGGTCCAGCGCGACGAGCACGGCCGTGGTGAAGGCCACGGCGCCCAGGAGCGCCTGGCTGACCGCGGCCGTGAGCTTGCGCGGCCAGCGGTCGACGGCCGCGCCGCCCAGCAGGCTCATGAAGAGGGCGGGGGCGGCCTGGACCGACATGGACAGGCCGGTCGCGGCGGCGGAACCCGTGATCTCGAGGACGAGCAGGTTCTGGACCGTGAGCTGCATCCAGGTGCCGGCGTTCGACATGAAGTTCGCCACCGACCACCAGCGCATGCTGCGGTACCTCAGGGACCGCCACGGCGAGCGCGACGCCTTCCCGGCGGAGCCGGGGACGGAGGCGGAGCCGGGGGCGGGAATGGTGTGCGGGGCAGGGGAGGGCGCGGAGGCGGAAGACACAGTGCGGTACCCGAGGGGCGAGGCGGCGGTCACAGGGGCGGCGGAACCGGGGAACGCCGGCTGCGCTGCGCGGCCACTCCACCTAGTCGGTTACGGCGCGGACCATCGTGGCAGACGGGGCGGGTCGGACGGCGCCGGCACCTTCCGCGGCACTCCCGCCGGGAAGCCCAAGTCGCCGTGGTCGCGGGGCGGTTGCCGGGTCGAGTGTGGTTGCTCACAAGCCCGTGGGCGCGCCCCGCCCGCCCTCGGGTCCGGTCACCGCGCCCCAGCGCATATACGGGCGTCGCCCCGCCTGCCACCACGCCCCAGCGCATATACGGGTGCCGCCCCGTCCGTCACCGCGCCGGCGGGTCCGTCGCCGTGGCGACGGACCCGGGACGTCGGCGCGCGCTCGGGGGCCGGTCTCAGCTCTCCTTGCCCCGCCCGGTCAGCGCGTCGCGCATCCGGTCGACGAGGCCGACGCCCGGCGCCAGCATCTTGTTGGCCGGCGGCTTGTCCGGGGCGGCCGGGTGGGGCCGCGTCGGCGCCGTCTTCTTCGCCTGGCGGACCTTGTCGCCCAGCTCGTCGAGGGCGTCCGGGGAGCACGCGGCGCGCAGCCGGGGGAAGAGGTTGCCCTCCTCGTCGGCCACGTGGTCGCGGATCTCGGTCATCAGCATCCTGATCAGCCGGTCGAACTCGGGGTCGTCCGCCTCGCAGCCCTCGAGGTCCTTCATGATCTGCTCGGCCTTGGCGTGGTCCTCCAGCTCCTTGTCGGCGATGGCGTCCCCGCCGGGCACGTGCTCGCGCACGGCCGGGTAGAGGTAGGCCTCCTCCGCCACCGAGTGCCGGACCAGCTCCATCGTGACCTGGTCCGCCCGCAGCTTGCGGTCCTTGTGTCCGGACGGCAGCGCCTCGATCTTGCCGAAGAGCTCCTCGACCTCACGGTGATCGGTCACCAGCTCGTCGACGACGTTCCCACCATGACCCATGTCCTTCACCTCCAGCCTGGGCACGACGGCTCCGGTCGGACCCGCCTCGGGGCCGAGTGCCCCGCGGTGCCGGGCCGACACCCGGGTCGGGACCGGTTCGTCCGGGCGGACCGGCCGTGGTGCCGGCTGGTGCAGGTCGGTGCCGACTGGTGCGGATCGGTGCCGGTCGGTGCCGGTCGGTGCCGGTGCCGCTGGGTCAGGAGTCGCGCACCGGCGGTGCGTGAGCACAATAGGAGTCAACGTGTGAAAGCTACTGGCACGGAGACTCCGTGCCGGTGCCGTCGGGAAAACGGCGGCAGGCCGGACGGTGCCGCGATCGGCGGCGGAAACCGTCCGGCCCGTGCCCTCCCTGTCGTCACTGCGTCGCATGCCGCGCCGGACCCCGTTGCGCTGCTCAGCGTCTTCCGGATGCGGCTGAAGGGTGTCCCCCATGACCGAAGCCACCTCATCCCTGCCCTGGCGTCGCGCCGTGGTCACGGGCGGTGCCGGCTTCCTCGGCAGCCACCTGTGCGAGCGGCTGCTGGGTTCGGGAGTCGAAGTCGACTGCGCGGACAACCTCGTGTCGGGTTCACGCGTGAACGTCGCCCACCTCCGGGACCGCCCCGGGTTCCGGTTCGTGGAGTGCGACGTCTCCGCGCCGGACTGCGCCGACCGCCTGGCCGGGCCGTACGACCTGGTGCTGCACTTCGCCTGTCCCGCCTCCCCCGCCGACTACCTGCGGCTGCCGCTGGAGACGCTCGACGTGGGCAGCCTGGGCACCCGCGCCATGCTGGCCGTGGCGGAGCGCGACGGGGCCCGCTTCCTGCTCGCGTCGACGTCCGAGGTGTACGGCGATCCGCTCGTGCACCCGCAGCGCGAGGACTACTGGGGCAACGTCAACCCGGTCGGGCCGCGCAGCGTGTACGACGAGGCCAAGCGGTTCTCCGAGGCCCTGGTCACCGCCCATGTGCGGGTCCGGGACGCCGACGCCGGGATCGTACGCCTCTTCAACACCTACGGGCCGCGCATGCGGGCCCACGACGGACGCGCCGTGCCGACCTTCGTCTGCCAGGCGCTGGCCGGCGAGCCCCTCACGGTGGCGGGCGACGGCAGCCAGACGCGGTCCCTGTGCTACGTCGACGACACGGTGGACGGGATCCTGCTGGTCGCCGCGAGCCACTCGGTGCGGCCCGTGAACATCGGCGGCACCGACGAGGTCACGGTCCGTGACCTCGCCCGCCGGGTGGTGGAGCTGACCGGGTCGTCGTCCCGCATCGAGTTCGTCGACCGTCCCGTCGACGACCCCCAGCGGCGCCGCCCGGACACCACGCTCGCCCGCGAGCTGCTGGGCTGGGCGCCGAGGGTGCCCTGGGAGGAGGGGATCAAGCACACGATCGCCCACTTCGCCGCGACGCGGCCGCCGGCCCGGGAGCCGGCACCACAGGTCTGACGTCGTCACCCCGACGCCTTCCCCCAGCCGCCACGGAGGCACTGCATGCGTGTCCTGGGTATCAACGCCCTCTTCCACGATCCCGCCGCCGCCCTCGTCATGGACGGCAGGATCGTGGCAGCGACGGAGGAGGAGCGCTTCAGCCGTCGCAAGCACGGCAAGCGGCCGCTGCCCTTCTCCGCCTGGGAGCTGCCGGAGCTGTCCGCCCGCTGGTGCCTGGACCGGGCCGGGCTCGACCCGTCCGAACTGGACGCGGTCGCCTACTCCTACGACCCCGAACTCGCCCGTCCCGCCGACCTGCTGGGACTGCACGACCCGTGGGACCACCTGCGCCAGGACTACGCGCGGCGCGCCCCGGAGTTCCTCACCGAGGCCCTGCCCGGACTCGATCCGGCCAAGGTCCGCTTCGTCCCCCACCACGTCGCCCACGCCGCCTCGGCCGGCCAGGCCTCCCCCTACCCGGACTGCGCCGTCCTGGTGCTCGACGGCCGCGGCGAGTGCGGCTCCCACCTCGCGGGCCGCTACGCGAACCGTGAACTCACCGTCCTGGACTCGCAGTCGCTGCCGGACTCGATGGGCCTGTTCTACGAGGACCTCACCCAGCACCTCGGATTCCTGCGCAGCAGCGACGAGTTCAAGGTGATGGCCCTCGCCTCCTACGGGGAGCCGCGCTTCCTCGACGCGTTGCGCGCGTACGTCGGGCTGGACGGCCGGGGCGGCTTCCGGGCCCGTACCGTGCCGTGGGCCTCGCTCGTGCCGCCGCGCCCGGCGGGCGCCCCGTGGACGCGGGACCACGCCGACCTCGCCGCCAGCGCCCAGGCGTGCCTGGAGGAGGTGCTGCTCGGACTGGCGCGCCGGCTGCACGAGCGCACCGGTGAGGCCGTCCTGACGCTGGCGGGCGGGGTGGCGCTCAACTGCGTGGCGAACACCCGGCTGTACCGGGAAGGGCCGTTCGAGCGGGTCTGGGTTCAGCCGGCGGCCGGCGACGCGGGCACGGCGCTCGGCGCCGCCCTGCACGTCGCCCATCAGAAGGAGACGGTGGAGGCCATGCCCACGGCCGCCCTGGGCCGGGGCTGGAGCGACGCCGAGCTGCGCGCCTGGCTGGAGCGGGCGGCCGTCCCCTACGAGGAGCCCGGCGACATCGCCGAGACCGTCGCCGAGGAGCTGGCCCGGGACGGGGTCGTGGCCTGGTTCCAGGGCCGCAGCGAGTACGGCCCCCGGGCGCTCGGTCACCGGTCGCTGCTGGCCCACCCCGGGCGGGCGGAGAACCTGGAACGCCTCAACGCGGTCAAGGGGCGGGAGGAGTTCCGCCCGGTCGCGCCCATGGTGCTGGCGGAACGGGCGGCGGAGCTCTTCGACGGGCCGCTGCCCAGCCCGTACATGCTGTTCGTGCACGATGTCGCCGCCGGGTGGCGCGAGCGGATCCCGGCCGTCGTCCACGTGGACGGCACGGCGCGGATCCAGACCGTGGACCGGGCCGAGGAACCGCTGGTGGCCCGGATGATCGAGGGCTTCGAGCGGCGGACGGGGCTGCCGGTGGTGGTCAACACCAGTCTGAACACCGCGGGCCGGCCGATGGTCGACGATCCGCGGGACGCCCTGGAGTGCTTCGGGTCGGCGCCGGTGGATCTGCTCGCGCTGGGGCCGTTCGCCGTCCGGCGGAAGAAGGTGTTCGCATGAGGGACGCGTCCGGGGCGCCGGGCGCCCCCGTGCCCGGCGCCCCCGCGTACTCGGTGGTCGTGCCGACGGTCGGGCGGCCGTGCCTCGCCGACTGCCTGCGCGCGCTCGCCGCGGCCGCCGGTCATCCGCCCGAGGAGGTCGTCGTGGTCGACGACCGCCCGGAGCCCGTCGGCGGGCTGCCGCTGGAGGCGGCCGGCGTCCTGCGCGAGCGGGTCCGCTCCTTGCGCACGGGCGGACGCGGTCCGGCGGCCGCCCGGAACGCGGGCTGGCACACGGTGGGCACCCCGTGGACGGTCTTCCTCGACGACGACGTTCAGGTGCTGCCGGACTGGTCCCGCCGCCTGGCCGAGGACCTCCGGGCGGCCGGCGCGACGACCGGCGGCGTCCAGGGGCGGCTGACCGTCCCCCTGCCCGGGGACCGCAGGCCGACCGACTGGGAGCGGGGCACGGCCGGGCTGGAGCGGGCCGCCTGGGCCACCGCCGACATGGCCTACCGGACGGCCGCGCTGGTCGCCGTCGGCGGCTTCGACGAGCGGTTCCGGCGTGCCTTCCGTGAGGACGCCGACCTGGCGCTGCGGATGCGGGGGGCCGGCTGGACCCTGCGGCGCGGCAGCCGCACGACCCGGCACCCGGTCCGCCCGGCCGACCGCTGGGTGTCGGTGCGGGCCCAGCGCGGCAACGCCGACGACGCCCTGATGAACCGGCTGCACGGCCGCGACTGGTGGAGCCGCGCCGAGGCCCCGCGCGGGCGGCTCCCCCGGCACGTGCTGGTGACGGCCGCCGCGTTCGCCGCGACCGCGTGCGCGGCGGCCGGCCGCCACCGTGCCGCGGGCCTGGCCGGCGCCCTGTGGACGCTCGGCACGGCCGAGTTCGCCCTGGCCCGGATCGGCCCGGGGCCCCGCACCCGCCACGAGATCGGCACCATGCTCGCCACGAGCGTGCTCATCCCGCCGCTCGCGGTCGGCCACTGGCTGCACGGCACGGTGCGGCACCGCGGGGCCGTGCCGGTGGGAGGCCGGCCGTGAAGCGGGCGGGGGCCGTCCGCGCGGCGGGGGCCGGCGCGCGCCGCCCGGTGCGGCCGCGCCCGGTGCGGCGCCGCGTCCCCGTCGGCGCCGTCCTCTTCGACCGGGACGGCACCCTCGTCGAGGACGTCCCCTACAACAGCGACCCCGGCCTGGTGCGCCCGATGCCCGGCGCCCGGGAGGCCCTCGGCCTGCTGCGGGCGCGGGGCGTCCCGACCGCGGTGGTCAGCAACCAGTCGGGCATCGGCCGCGGGCTGCTCACGGACGCCGACGTCCGGCGGGTCAACGAACGGGCGGACGCCCTGCTCGGCGGCCTGGACGCCTGGGTGTACTGCCCGCACCTGCCCGACGACGACTGCGCCTGCCGCAAGCCCCGGCCGGGCCTGGTGATCGAGGCGGCCCGGCGGCTGGGCGTGGCCCCCGGCGCCTGCGTGGTGATCGGCGACATCGGGGCCGACGTCCTGGCCGCCCGTGCCGCGGGCGCCCGCGCCGTCCTCGTCCCCACCCCGGCGACCCTGCCCGCGGAGATCCGCACGGCCCCCCTCACCGCCCCCGACCTGCTGACGGCGGTCCACCTGATCCTGACGTCCGGTGCCCGTGCGGACGCCCCCGCCCGTGCTCCGACGGCGCCCGGGCCACCACGGACCACGGCGCCCGGCCACCGGCCGCCCCGGACCGCCCGAACCCGACACCACACCCCCACCGACCCGCCCCAGGCACCCGGCGACCAGCCGCCCCCGACCACCGGGACACGGGACCACACCCCGCCCGACCCCACCCGGCCGCCCCGGACCCCCGGGGCGCGGGACGACACCGCGGCCGGGGAGACCGGGGAGACCGGGGAGTGGGGAGGCCGGTCGTGAAGGCACTGGTCGTGCGCCTCGACAGCTTCGGCGACGTGCTGCTCGCCGGGCCCGCCGTCCGCGCGGTCGCGGCGCGCTGTTCCCGGGTGACGATGCTCTGCGGTCCGCAGGGCGCGCCGGCGGCGCGGCTGCTGCCCGGCGTCGACGACGTGATCGTGTGGGAGGCGCCGTGGGAGGGCGTGCGGCCGCCCTCGGTCCGGGAGGCCGACGTCGAGGGTCTGGTGCGGCGGCTGCGGGAGCGCGCGTTCGACGTCGCGCTCGTCCTCACGTCGTTCCACCAGAGCCCCCTGCCCACGGCCCTGGTGCTGCGCCTGGCGGGCGTCGGGCGGATCGGCGCCGACAGCGTCGACCACCCGGGCAGTCTGCTGGACGTACGGCACCGTCGGCTGCCCGGCCGGCACGAGGCGCAGGCCGCGCTGGACACGGCCGCGGCGATGGGCTTCCCGCCGCACGCCGGGGACGACGGCCGGCTGCGCGTGCTGCCGCCGCCCGACACCGTCGCGCTGACCGGCAACGGGCCCTACGTCGTCGTCCACCCCGGGGCGAGCGCGCCCGCCCGCGCCTGGAGTCCCGGGCGCTGCGCCGAGGCGGTGGCCCTGCTCGCCGAGGCCGGGCACCGCGTGGTCGTCACCGGCGGCCCCGGCGAGGCGGACCTCACCCGGCGGGTGAGCGGGGACACGGCGGTGGACCTCGGCGGCCGGACGGATCCGCGCACCCTGGCGGGCGTGCTGCGCACCGCCGACGTCGTGGTGTGCGGCAACACCGGCCCCGCCCATCTGGCGGCGGCCGTCGGCACGCCGGTGGTGTCGCTGTTCGCGCCCGTCGTACCGGCCGAGCGGTGGGCGCCGTACGGCGTGCCGAGCGTGCTGCTCGGCGATCAGCGGGCGCCCTGCGCGGACAGCCGGGCCCGGCACTGCCCCGTGCCCGGCCATCCGTGCCTGGAGGAGGTCACGGGCCGGGACGTGGTGCAGGCGGTGCGGAAACTCGTCGAGGAGCGCACATGAACATACTCGTCTGGCATGTACACGGCTCATGGCTGACCTCGTTCGTCCAGGGCCCGTACGACTTCCTCGTCCCGGTGACACCGGAGCGCGGACCGGACGGGCTGGGCCGGGCCAGGACGTGGGAGTGGCCGCCGTCGGTGCGCGAGGTGGGCCCGGCCGGGCTGCGCGAGGCCGGCATCGACCTCATGGTGCTGCAACGCCCGCACGAGCTCGGCCTGGCCGAGGAGTGGACGGGCCGCCGGCCCGGCGTCGACGTGCCCGCCGTCTACGTCGAGCACAACAGCCCGCACGAGTCGGCCGTCGGCACCCGTCACCCCCTCGCCGGCCGCACCGACATCACGCTCGTGCACGTCACCCACTTCAACCGGCTGATGTGGGACAACGGCCGCGCGCCGACCACCGTGATCGAGCACGGCGTCATCGACCCCGGCCATCTGTGGACGGGCGAGCGGCCCCGGGCCGCCGTCGTCGTCAACGACCCCGTCCGGCGCGGCCGTACCACCGGGACGGACCTGCTGCCCCGGTTCGCCCGCACCGTGCCGCTGGACGTCTTCGGCATGCGCACCGAAGGCCTCGGCGGCCGGCTCGGCCTGCCGCCCGACCGCTGCCGCTGCCGGGACCTGCCGCAGGGCGACCTGCACCCGGCGATGGCCCGCTGCCGCCTGTACCTGCATCCGGTGCGGTGGACGTCGCTCGGGCTCTCCCTGCTGGAGGCGATGTTCCTGGGGATGCCCGTGGTCGCGCTCGACACCACCGAGGTGCGGGAGGCCGTGCCCGCGGGAGCCGGGGTGGTCTCCAACCGGTTCGACGTGCTGGAGGACGCCGTCCGCCGCTTCACCGCGGACCCGGCGTACGCCCGCGCGACGGGGGAGGCCGCCCGGGCCGCGGTACAGGCCCGCTACGGAGAACGGCGTTTCCGCGACGACTGGGAGCGCCTGATCAAGGAGGTCACCCGATGAGCCCCAGCCACCCGACGGCCGGCCGCGTCGCCATGGTCTCCGAGCACGCCAGCCCCCTGGCCGAGCTCGGCGGCCCGGACGCGGGCGGCCAGAACGTGTACGTGGCCCGACTCGCCGGCCGGCTGGCCCGCAGGGGCCACGAGGTCGCCGTCTACACGCGGCGCGACGACCCCCGGCTGCCGGCCCGGGTCACCACGCCGGACGGGGTGAAGGTGGTGCATGTGCCCGCCGGACCGCCGGCTCCGATACCCAAGGACGAACTCCTGCCGTACATGCCGGAGTTCGGGGCGTGGCTGGCGCGGGAGTGGGCGGCGGAGCCACCCGATGTGGTGCACGCCCACTTCTGGATGTCGGGGATGGCGGCGCTGGCCGGGGCGCGCGCCCTGGGCGTTCCCGTGGTGCAGACGTACCACGCGCTCGGCACGGTGAAGAAGCGGCACCAGGGCGCCGCCGACACCAGTCCGCCGCAGCGCGTCGCGATCGAGACGGCGGTCGGCCGGGAGTGCGCCGGCATCGTCGCCACCTGTGCGGACGAGGTGTCCGAGCTGGTCGCCATGGGCCTGCCCCGCGACCGTATCTCCGTCGTCCCCTGCGGGGTGGACCCCACGCTGTTCGCGCCGGTCGCCGGCGCCCGCCGGCCCGCCTCCGCGCCGCGCCGGCTGCTGTCGGTCGGCCGGCTCGTCCCCCGCAAGGGCTTCGACCGGGCGATCCGCGCCCTGGCCGACGTGCCCGACGCCGAACTGTTCGTCGCGGGCGGGCCGGAACCGGCGCTGCTGGGCGCCGAACCGGAGGCGGAACGGCTGCTCGCCCTCGCCGAGGAGTGCGAGGTCGCCGACCGGGTGACGCTGCTGGGCGGGGTGAGCCCGGAGCGGATGCCCGGGCTGATGTCCGCGGCGGACGTCGTGCTGTCGCTGCCCCGCTACGAGCCGTTCGGGATCGTGCCGGTCGAGGCGATGGCCTGCTGCGCGCCCGTCGTCGCCTCCGCCGTCGGCGGCCAGCTCGACACCGTGGTGGACGACCTCACCGGCGTCCTGGTGCCCCCGGACGACGACCACGACCTCGGCGCGACCGTCCGTGCCCTCCTCGACGACCCGCCCCGGCTCGCCCGGTACGGCGCCGCCGGCCGGCGCCGCGTCCTCGCCCGCTACACCTGGGACCGCGTCGCCGACGGCGTGGCCCGGGTCTACGGCGCCGTGTCCTCCGTCCCCTCGCTCTCGGGAGTCGTCCGATGAAGAGCGTCACCGATGTCCCCCACTGCGACGACCTGATGAAGGCGCTCGAAGGATTCCGCGAGTACGCCTCCCCGGTGCTGCGGCGGTGGGGGGCCGGCCTCGCCGGCCGGCTGGCGGCGGGGGGCCGGCTGCTGGTCGCGGGCAACGGCGGCAGCGCCGCCCAGGCCCAGCACCTCTCCGCCGAGCTGGTCGGCCGCTACCGCGACGACCGCCCGCCGTTCTCCGCGCTCGCCCTGCACGCCGACACCTCCGCCACGACCGCGATCGCCAACGACTACGGCGTCCAGGAGATCTTCGCCCGGCAGGTCGCCGCGCACGGCCGGGCCGGGGACGTGCTGATGCTGCTGTCCACCAGCGGCGCCAGCGAGAACCTGCTCGTCGCGGCGGAGGAGGCCCACCGTCTGGGCCTGACCGTGTGGGCGCTGACCGGTCCGGCGCCCAACCCGCTGGAAGGGGCCGCGGACGGGGCGGTGTGCGTGGCGGCGGCGGCCGCCGCCACCGTGCAGGAACTGCACCTGGTGGCCGTCCACATGCTCTGCGAGTCCTTCGACCTGACGGTCGAGCGGCGCGCCGCCGTGGAAGGACGGCACCCGGCCGTCGACAGGCGGCACGACGCCGTGGACGGACGGCACCCGGCCGTCGACAGGCGGCACGACGCCGTGGACGGACGGCACCCGGCCGTCGACAGGCGGCGCCCGGCCGCCGGGCAGTGGCCGGCCACGACGGGGAAGGAGGGCGCATGAGCGCCCCGGCCCCGCTGCTCGTGGTGGGGGACGCGCTGCTCGACCACGACCTGTGCGGGCGGGCGGACCGGCTGGCTCCCGACGCGCCCGTACCGGTCGTCAGCGGGGCGCGGCGCACCTCCCGGCCCGGAGGGGCCGCCCTCACGGCCGTCCTCGCGGCGGCCGACGGCCGGCCCGTCACCCTGGTCACCGCGCTCGGCGACGACGAGGCGAGCGGGGCGCTGGTGGCACTGCTGCCCGACCGGGTGCGCCTGGTGCGGCTGCCGCTGGCCGGGACCCTGTCCAGCAAGACCCGGGTCCTCGCGGAGGGCACTCCGCTGCTGCGCCTGGACGACGGGGAGGGCCGTGCCCTGGAGGCGACGGACGAGGCGCGGCGGGCGGTCGAGGGGGCCGGTGCCGTCCTCGTCGCGGACTACGGCCGGGGCGCCGCCGGGGTCCTGCGCGAGGCGCTCCGGGCCGTGGCCGCGCGGGTGCCCGTCGTCTGGGACCCGCACCCGCGCGGGGAGCGGCCGGTGCCCGGCGTGCGGCTCGTCACCCCGTCCGCGAGCGAGGCGCGGGCCTTCGCCGGCGGTGAACCGCCCGCCGGCGCGAGTGCCCTGCGCACGGCGGCGGGGGACGCCGAGACCCTGGTCCGCACCTGGCGGGCGGCGTCCGTGGCGGTCACCCTGGGCGGGCGGGGCGCGCTGGTGTCGCACGGCGGGACGCCGCTGCTGGTGCCGTCACCGGTCACGGCCGAGGGCGACGCCTGCGGGGCGGGCGACCGCTTCGCCGCCACCGCCGCCGGGTGCCTGGCGGACGGCGGACTCACCGAGACCGCCGTACGGGAAGCCGTGCACGCGGCGACCCGGTACGTCGCCGAAGGGGGCGTCCGCTCCCTTGCAACGCCCCCGGACCCCTCCCCGCCCACGCCCGTGCCGGCCGACGGCGGACCGACGCGGGACGCCCTGCGCACGGCCGCCCGGGTCCGGGCCGCGGGCGGGACCGTGGTCGCCGCCGGCGGCTGCTTCGACCTCCTGCACGCCGGCCACGTCGCGCTGCTCCAGGCCGCCCGCCGCACCGGGGACTGCCTGGTGGTGTGCGTCAACTCGGACGCGTCCGTGCGCCGCCGCAAGGGCGGCGGACGGCCGCTCGTGCCGGTGGCGGACCGGATCCGGGTGCTGCGCGCGCTGGAGTGCGTGGACGCGGTCGCCGTGTTCGACGAGGACACCCCGGAACGGCTGCTCGCCGAGCTGCGCCCGCACATCTGGGCGAAGGGCGGCGACTACGCCCTGGAACGGCTGCCGGAGGCGCCGCTCGTGGAGAGCTGGGGCGGGCAGGTCGTCCTCCTCCCCTACCTGGACGGCCGTTCCACCACCGGCATCGCCGCGAGGGCGGCCCGGTCGCCGCGGCCGTCCGGCCCGGCCCCGGAACGGGAGCGCGGATGACGACGCGACCGCGGCTGCTGGTGCTGCGCGCGCTGGGCCTCGGCGACCTGCTCGCCGGGGTGCCCGCGCTGCGGGGCGTGCGCCGGGCCTTCCCCGGGCACCGGGTCGTCCTGGCGCTGCCCGCGGCGCTGCGCGAGGCCGCCCTGGCCACCGGGACGGTGGACGACGTCCTGCCGGCGGAGGCTCCGCACCGGGGTGTGCCGTCGCTGGACCACTGGCCGGGGCCGCCCCCGGACCTCGCGATCGACCTGCACGGCAACGGCCCCGCCAGCCGTGACGCGCTCGCCGCCCTCGCCCCGGGCCGGCTGCTGGCCTTCGCCCAGCCCGACCCCCCGCCCCCGGTGTGGCGGCCGGACGAGCACGAACGCGCCCGGTGGTGCCGGTTCCTGCGGGGCTACGGCATCGCCGCCGACCCCGACGACGTACGGCTGCCCGCCCCGGCCGGGGCCTCCCCGGCGCCGGGTGCGGTGGTCGTCCACCCGGGCGCGGAGTCCGCCGCCCGCCGCTGGCCGGCCGAGCGGTACGCCGCCGTCGTGGGCGCGCTGCGCGCCGCCGGCCACCGTGTCGTGGTCACGGGCGGTCCGAAGGAGGACGCCCTGGTCCTGGACGTCGCCGCGCGCGCGGGGCTGCCGGGGCGGGACGCGCTGCGCGGCGGGCTGCCGTTCGGCGCGCTGTCGGCGCTGGTGGCGCGCGCCGCGCTGGTCGTCAGCGGCGACACGGGGCTCGCGCATCTCGCGGTGGCCCACGCGACGCCGTCGGTGACGCTGTTCGGACCGGTCTCCCCGCGTCTGTGGGGCCCGCCCCGCCGCGCCCGCCACATCGCCCTGTGGAAGCCCGGACCGCCCGGGGACCCGCACGGCGCCGTGCCCGATCCCCGGCTCCTGCGCATCCGGACCGGCGAGGCGACCGCCGCCGCCCTGGCGCTGCTGGCTCCCGGCCGGCCGGCCGCCCCGCCGCACCAGGAGGAGGAAGCCCGTGTCCGCTGAACCCCTGCCCGCCGAGCCCGTCCGCGAGGGGGCGCCGGACGACCGGATCACGGTGGCGGTGATCACCCGCGACCGGCGGGCCGGCGTCCTGCGGACCCTCGACGCCCTGGCCGCGCTGCCCGAGCGCCCGCCCGTGATCGTCGTCGACAACGGTTCCGACGACGCCACCTTCGAGGCGATCCGGCGCCACCCGGCGGCCCCCCGCGTCCTCAGGCCGCACCGCAACACCGGCGCGGTGGGCCGCAACCTGGCCGTACGGCGCGCCACCACCCCGTACGTCGCGTTCAGCGACGACGACTCCTGGTGGACGCCGGGCGCGCTGCGGCGGGCCGCGGACCTGCTCGACGCCCATCCCCGGCTGGGTCTGGTGGCCGCCCGCACCGTGGTCGGCCCGGGCCGGGCGGAGGACCCGCTCAACGCCGTGCTCGCCGCGTCGCCGCTGCCGTACGAGGCGGATCTGCCGGGGCGTCCGGTGCTCGGTTTCCTGGGATGTGCCTGTGTGGTGCGCCGGGAGGCCTTCCTGGGGGCCGGCGGCTACCATCCGCTGCTGTTCTTCGGCGGCGAGGAGACCCTGCTCGCCTACGATCTCGCGGCGGCCGGCTGGGGGGTGACGTACGAGCCCGCCCTGACGGCCTGTCACCACCCGGAGCCGGGCGGCCGCGACGGGCGGTCCGTCCGTGTGCGCCGCAACGAGGTGCTGACCCTCTGGCTCCGCCGGCCCCTCGGGGTGGCGCTGCGCGCCACCGCGCGCCTCACGGCCGCCGCGGTCGCCGGTGAGCCGGGGGCCCGCCGCGCCCTGCGGGAGGTGGCCGTTCGGCTGCCCGCCGCGCTCGCCCGGCGCAGACCGCTGCCCCCGGCGGTGGAGCGGGCGGCCCGGCTGCTGGACCGGCCCGGCGCACCCGGCGGGCCGGCGTGAACGCGGGCGCGAAGGACACCCGGACGACGGTGGTGGTCATCACCCACAACCGGCGCTCGGAACTCCTGCACACCCTCACCCGCCTGCGGGAGCTGCCCGAGCGGCCCTCGGTGATCGTCACCGACAACGGCTCGACGGACGGCACGGCCGCGGCGGTCCGGCGCGCCTTCCCCGGGTTCACGCTGCTGGAGCCGGGCCGCAACCTGGGCGCCGTCGGACGCAACCTCGCGGTGCGCCGGGTCCGGACGCCGTACGTCGCCTTCTGCGACGACGACACCTGGTGGGAGCCGGGCAGCCTGCGGCGGGCGGCCGACCTGCTCGACGAGCGGCCGCGCCTGGCCGGCGTCACGGCCCGCATCGTCGTGGAGCCCGGCGGCACCGAGGACCCCGTCGTCAAGGAGCTGCGCGAGTCGCCCCTGACCGGGCCGGACTCCCTGCCGGGGCCGGCCCTCGGCTCCTTCCTCGCCGCCGCCACCGTCCTGCGCACCGACGCCTTCCGGGCGGCGGGCGGCTTCCACCCCGGGCTGTGGCTCGGCGGCGAGGAGGAACTGCTGGCCACCGATCTGCTGCGGCAGGGCTGGTGGCTGAGCTACGTCGAGGAACTGACGGTCCATCACCAGGCGTCGGTGCTCCGCGACAGCACGGCACGCCGGATCCTGGGCATCCGCAACACCCTCTGGTTCACCTGGCTGCGCCGCCCGCTCCTGCCGGCCCTGCGGCGCACGGCCTACCTGGTGGCCACCGTCCCCCGCGACGCGGCGTCGGTGCGCGCCTTCGCGTACGCGGCCGCCGGTCTGCCCTGGGTGCTGCGGCAGCGTTCCCCGGTGCCGCCGGAGATCGAGCGCCGGCTGGCGGCGCTGCAACGGGCCCGGCGGTCGTCGACGGCCCGCCGGTACGTGGGGTGAGGCGGTAGGCGGGTGACGCGGTACGTGGGCTGAGGCGGTATGTGGGGTGAGGCGGTACGTGCGGTGAGGCCGGCCGGCGTCGCGGGCGCGGGACGTGCCGGTGGCCCACGCCGTCGTGGCGCGTGGGCCACCGGCAGGGCGCCACGGCCCCGAGGAACCGCGGTCGTCCGAAACCGCGGTCGTCCGGAACCGCGGCGGTCGTCCGGAACCGCGGTCGTCCGGGCGGCCGGGGCGGTGCTCAGGAACCGCTGCCGCCGCCCGCGCCCGCTTCCTCGTCCGCGTCGTCGCGCTCGCCCTCCGCCTGGGAGGGTGTCGTCTGGGGCTCGGGGACCGCGTCTCCGGACGCCTCGCGGGTGTCGACCTCTTCCGGTTCGCCCTCGGCCTGGGACGGGGTGGTGTGCTCGTTCATGGTGGTCACTCCTCCTGACGTGTGGCGGCGCCGCCGACGCGGGACGGCAGGTGGCGGCGCGCTCACTCCTCGGTGGTCTGCTGGGTCCAGGTCCAGGCGTACTGCAACCAGTCCGCCAGCGTGACGGCGCCCAGGCCCGCGCAGAGCAGGCGGGTGGCCCTGGGCGTCCAGACGTAGGCCGCGACCAGGCCGCCCGCCATCCACACGGACGAGCAGAACGGGCAGGACACCAGGTCGCCGACGGCCCGCCGCACACCGTCGCCCCGGGGCTCGTCCATGACCTCCGCGCCCAGGGCGTGGCCCTTGCGGCGGGTGAACGGCGCCCGGACGAAACTGGTGACCTTGTCCCTGGTGAGCAGCCGGGCCGCCTTGTACGTGGCCGCGCCCAGCAGGACCACGTCCCACGGCGGCACCCGTTCGGGCAGCCGCACCCCCTGCCGTCGCGCCACGACGGCGAGCGCGGCGGCAGCGGCCGTGAACGTACCGGCGAGCACCGCATAGCCGCCGAGCGGCTCCTCCTCGCCGTCGCTCCGCTCCTCGTACCGCACGGCGTCAGCGGTCATGGCACCTCCCAAGACGGTCCGGGTCTCCACGGGCGCCCGAGTTCCCTCGCCCGGAGGCGGCACACGCGCGCCGGCCGCCGCCGTGGCGGGGGCTCCGCGGGGGGCGGGACGCACCACCGGGCCGCGCCCCCGGTCGCGGGGCGCACCGGACCACGCCCTGCCACCCCTACCCCCGCCCCCGCCCCCGCCCACCGGGAGCGCCCCGCTGCCGTCCGGTTTGTGTCGGCGGGCAGCGGGAAGTCGGGGCGCGGGAACCGCTCGGCGGAGGGAGGCCGCATGTCCTCGCGTACGACGACCACGGCCGCGCCGCCGTCCGGTGAGCGGCCGTGAGGACGACCGGGCCGGGTGCGGCCGGCCCCCGGGAGCGGCTGGGCAACGGTCTCTTCGCCCGCGTCGCCGGGCCGGACGGCCCGCGCAACCGCGCCCGGATCCACGGCACGCCCGGCCCCCGCTGGTTCGGTCCGGAGCGTCCCGTCCGCCGGGTGCACGTCGACGCGTCGATGTTCATCGGCGGGCTCTCCGCCCTGCTGCTCCAGTCGCTGCACCCGCTCGCCATGGCGGCCGTGGCCGCGCACTCCGGCTTCCGCGGCGACCCGTGGGGCCGGCTCCAGCGCACGAGCACCTTCCTGGCCACGACGACGTACGGCACCGCCGGGCACGCGCAGCAGGCCTGCGACCAGGTCAGGGCGGTCCACGCACGCATCCACGGGGTGACCGCGGACGGGGAGGCCTACCGCGCCTCGGACCCGCACCTGCTGGCCTGGGTCCACGTCGCCGAGATCGACAGCTTCCTCCGGGCCCACCAGCGCTACGGCCGGCACCCCCTGTCGGACGACGAGTGCGACGGCTACGTGGCGGACACGGCCCGGATCGCCCGGGCGCTCGGGGTCCCCGACCCGCCGCGCACCCGGGGCGAACTGGCCGCGCGGCTGGCGTCGTACCGCCCGGAGCTCAGGGCCACCGCGGCGGCCCTGGACACCACGCGCTTCCTGCTGCTGAACCCGCCCGTCCCGCTCGCCGCGCGCCTGCCCTACGGCGTGCTGGCCGCCAACGCCGTGTCGCTGCTGCCCGGCTGGGCCGCCGACGAACTGCGCCTGCCGCGGCTCCCGTTGGTGGACGCCCTCTGCGTACGGCCCCTCGGGACCGCCGTCACGGTGGCGATCCGCTGGGCCCTGGCACCGGCCCGGCGCGCGCCGGTCGTGCCGCCGGGCACCCCGTGACCGCGCGGGTGCGCCACCGCCCGAGTGCACCCGCTCGCTCCCCCGTGCCCGAGCACCCGTCGGTCCGGCGGGCGATGAACCCGGGCGGTCGGACGTTTCCCGTCGGGGCGGGGCGACGGGCCCGCCCGCCGGTGGACGGAGCGGGGGAGACCCGATGAGCGAGAAGGCCCGGAAGCTGTTCGAGGCGCTCGATCTGGACCACAACGGGATGCTGACCCGCGAGGAGGTGATCACCGCCCTGCGGACCAAGGGCCCGTCGCCGGCCGCGTCGGGCGATCTGCCGTTCTGAGGGGTGGGGGACGGCGACGCCTCCTCGGCGCTGTTCGACGCCGCCGACCAGAACGGGGACGCGGTGCTGACCCTGGAGGAGTTCGCGGCGGTCGTGGACCGGCGTTTCGGCCGGCGCTGACAGGGCCGGCGCGGGAGCGGACGCCCGCCGGGATGCCCGCCGGACGGTCGGCGGGCGGTCGGCGGGCGGTCGGCGGGCGGTCGGCGGGCGGTCGGCGGGCGGTCGGCGGAGGGGCCCGGTGCCGGCCCGTCGGCCGGGCCTCGGCCCGCGTGGTGGGGGCCGCCGGGTGGTGCGACGCTTGAGGCAGGGGGTCCGAGGAGGGCGACCGGGAGGGCCGATGGGACGGGACGTCCCGGCGATGGTCTTCACCCGCGAGGACCGCCGCCGGTACCGGATCAAGATGCAGGGGTGCCTCGACGCGTTCGCCCAGATGCTGCGCGAGGCACGGTTCGAGTCCGAACGGCCCCAGGTGGGGCTGGAGATCGAGCTGAACCTGGTGGACGGTGACGCCGAGCCGGCGATGCGCAACAGCGATGTGCTGGAGGCGATCGCGGACCCCGCCTGGTCGACCGAGCTGGGCCGGTTCAACCTCGAGATCAACGTCCCGCCGCGCCGGCTGACGGAGGGCGGGCCCGACGCGTGGGAGTCCGAGATCCGCGCGGCGCTGAACCACGCCGACGAGCGCGCCCGGTCGGTCGGCGCCCATCTGATCATGATCGGCATCCTGCCCACCCTGCGGCAGGAGGACATCGGTGAGGACTCGTTGTCCGAGAACCCGCGCTACCGCCTGCTCAACGACCAGGTGTTCGCGGCCCGGGGCGAGGACCTGCACATCGAGGTGGACGGCGTCGACCGGCTGCGGACCTACGCGGACACGATCACTCCCGAAGCCGCCTGCACCAGCACGCAGTTCCACCTCCAGGTCTCCCCGGAGGAGTTCCCCGGCTACTGGAACGCGGCGCAGGCGATCGCCGGGGTGCAGGTGGCGCTGGCGGCCAACTCGCCCTTCCTGTTCGGCAAGGAGCTGTGGCACGAGACGCGGATCCCGCTGTTCGAGCAGGCGACCGACACCCGCCCGCAGGAGATCAAGGTCCAGGGGGTCCGGCCCCGGGTGTGGTTCGGGGAGCGGTGGATCAACAGCGTCTTCGACCTGTTCGAGGAGAACCTGCGCTACTTCCCGGCGCTGCTGCCCCTGTGCGACGAGCAGGACCCCCAGCAGACCCTGGACCGGGGCGACGTCCCCGAGCTCTCCGAGCTCACCCTGCACAACGGCACCATCTACCGCTGGAACCGCCCGGTCTACGCCATCGCCCACGACACCCCGCACCTGCGGGTGGAGAACCGCGTGCTCCCCGCCGGCCCGACCGTCGCCGACACCCTCGCCAACGGCGCCTTCTACTACGGCCTCACCCGCGCCCTGGTGGAGGAGGAGCGGCCGGTGTGGTCGCGGATGTCCTTCTCGGCCGCCGCGGACAACCTGCACACGGCGGCCCGGCAGGGCATCGAGGCACGGCTGTACTGGCCCGGGATGGGCGAGGTGCCGGTGCCCGAGCTGGTCCTGCGGCGGCTGCTGCCGCTGGCGCACCGCGGGCTGGAGCACTCCGGCATGGACGACGCCTGGCGGGAGCCGCTGCTCGGCATCATCGAGCAGCGGTGCGTCACCGGCCGCAACGGGGCCCTGTGGCAGAAGGAGATGTTCCGTCACCTGTCCGCCGCCGCGCGCCCCGGCCGCCACGAGGCGCTGCGCAGGATGACGCGGCTCTACATCGACTACATGCACCTCAACGCCCCCGTGCACACCTGGCCGGTCGACTGAACCCCGGTCGACTGGGCCCTGGTCGACTGGGCCCCCGTCGCCCGAGTCCCGGCCGCCCGCAACCGGACCGGCCCGAGCCGGTGTCTCAGTCCGCGTGACCCGGCGGTCCGGCACCGCGGACCGGCGGCCTGCCGCGGCTGGGGGGACGGCGATGAGCGCATGGGCGGTACCGGGGTACTCCGAGTCGTGCGAACTCGGCTCCGGCGCGGGCGGCCGCGTGGTCGCGGCCGTGCACGACCGGACCGGCATGCCGGTCGCCGTGAAGTACCTCGGCGAGTCGCTGCGGGCGCGCCCCGGCTTCGTGCGCGGCTTCCGCACGGAGGCGGAACTCCTCGGCGGGCTGGACAGTCCGTACGTGGCCGGTCTCTACGAGTACGTCGAGGCGGCCGAGGGCGCGGCCATCGTGATGGAGCTGGTGGACGGCATCTCCCTGCGGGCCGTGCTCGTCCGGGAGGGCGCCCTGTCGCCCGAGGCCTCGCTGGTCGTCCTCAAGGGCTCCCTGCTGGGTCTGGCCGACGCGCACCGGGTCGGTGTGGTGCACCGGGACTACAAGCCGGAGAACGTCCTGGTCTCCCCGGAGGGGCTGTCCAAGCTCGTCGACTTCGGCATCGCCGTGGAGACGGGCCTGCGGGCGGGCGTCGCCGGGACCCCCGCCTACATGGCGCCGGAGCAGTGGACCGGCGCGCCGGCCTCGCCCGCCACCGACGTGTACGCCGCGACCGCCACCTTCGTCGAGTGCCTGACGGGCCGGAAGCCGTTCGCGGGCGGCAACCTGGCCGAGCTGGCGCTCCAGCACGTGCAGGGCGCCGTGCCCGTCGAGGACGTTCCCGAGGCGGTGCGCCCGCTGGTCCGGCGGGGGCTCGCCAAGTCGGCGGCGGACCGTCCCCGGGACGCGGCGTCGTTCGTCGCGGACCTGGAGGCGGTGGCCGTCGCGTCGTACGGCGGGGACTGGGAGGAGCGCGGGCGCGGGCGTCTGGCCGCCGTCGTGGCACTGCTGCTGTTCCTGCTGCCGTCCGCCCGGGAGGCGCCCCGCTCCACCGCCGACACGGCCCGTACGGTGCTCCGCGGGGACGCGTTCCGGGGCCGGCTCCGTCCGTGGCGGCCCACGTGGCCGGGGGTCGCGGTGTCGGCGGCCGCCGCGCTCCTCGCGGTCCTGCCGGCCGAGGACATCGGCCAGGGCGGTGCGGTGGGTGCCGGGCCGGCGGCACGGGTCGTGGCCACCACGAGCGCCACTCCTGACGCCGGCGGAGACCCCGGCGCGGGCTCGGTGCCGTCGAGCCCGGAGCCCTCGCCCCCGACGTCGGCCGCGACCACTCCCCCGGCCTCCGCCGGCCCGTCGTCCGACGCCCCCGGCCCCTCCCCGGAACCCGCCGTCTCCTCGGCGTCTCCGTCCCCGGCTCCCCCCGGCACCGGGACGACGACCGGGGCGCCCACGACGCCCGGCTCCCCGACCGCCACGACGGGCACCTCCGCTCCGCCCGCGTCACCCGCGCCGCCCGCGGTCGAGGACATCGCGGTCTCCGACTTCCGGCAGACGGGTCCCACCACGGCGACGGCGACGATCACCGTCTCCACGGACGGTCCCGGGCCGGTCTCCGTGACCGTCGGCTGGTTCACGGCGGACACCGGCGGTCAGCCGGGCGCCGCCGACGGTCGGACCACGACGGTGCGGCGCGACGGCGCCACGCGCTACACGCTCACCGTCGACCACGTCTTCCAGGGCACCGGCTGCTACTGGGCCGTCCAGGCCACGAGCAGCCCCGCCTCCGCCGACGGCGGCGCCACCCAGCAGCTCCCGACACGGCAATGCGAGATCCGATGACCATGAGCACACCACCCCACGACCCGCCCCCCGACCCCCGGGCCATCCCCGCACCCGCCCCCGACCCCCGGGCCACCCCCGCACCCGCCCCCGCACCCGGCGCCATGCCCATGGCTGCCGCCGCCGCCGACGACGACGGCTACAGCGCCACCGTGCTGGCCGGCCACTGGTTCCAAGGGCCGGGCCCGGACACAGAGACCCGCACGGGGACCCCCACGGCGGTGCCGACGCCGCGGGCCGGTCCGACGGCGCCCGGGGACGCCGGCCGGACGCTCCTGCGCTTCGGCCCGGGGGTGGACGCCGCCCTGGCCCGTCACCCGCGGGCGGCGTTTCCCGCGAGGCCGCTCCCGCCGCCCGCACCGCCGCGCCGGCGCCGCCACGCCCTGCCCGCGCTCGTGCTGGCCGCCGCCCTCGCCTTCGTGTTCTGGCGGCAGCACTCGGCGGGTCCCGTCGTGGTGCGCGAGGTGACGGTGACGGCGGCCCGGCAGAGCACGGGCTGCGACGGGACCGCCGACGTCGTCGCGGTCGTCCGCACGGACGGCGGGCCCGGCACGTTCTCCTACCGGTGGGTGCGCAACGACGGCACGGCCTCGGACCTGCTCCACGCCACCGTCGCCGGCGGCCCCCGGCACACCCGGCTGCACCTGCTCTGGACCTTCGGGGGACAGGGCCGCTTCCCCGCCGCGGCGGAGCTGCGCGTCCTGTCCCCCGTCCGGCGCGCGGCCGAGGTCCGGTTCTCCTACGACTGCCCCTGACGGCGCTCGTACGACCGCCTCCCCGGCTGACGCGACCGCCCCGGCCGCCACCGGCCGCTCCCCGGTCACCCCTCGGCCGGTCAGGCGATGCCCCCGTTGGCGAACAGGACCTGGCCGTTGACCCAGCGTCCCGGGCCGGCCAGGAAGGCGACGGTCTCGGCGATGTCCTCCGGCCGGCCGAGGCGCTCCAGCGGGGGCTGCGCGGCGAGGCGGTCGACGGCCTCCTGGTCCTTGCCCTCCAGGAAGAGGGCCGTCGCCGTGGGCCCCGGCGCGACGGCGTTCACGGTGACGTCCCGGCCGCGCATCTCGCGGGCGAGCACCATCGTCATGGCCTCGACGGCGCCCTTGGTCGCGGCGTAGGCGGCGTAGGCGGGGAAGGCGAGCCGGGTCACCGAGGTGGAGAAGGTGACGACGGCGCCGCCGTCGCGGACCCGGCGGGCCGCCTGCTGGGCGACGACGAACGTGCCGCGGATGTTGGTCCGGGACATCCGGTCGAACGTGTCGAGATCGAACTCGGCGACCGGCCCCAGCAGCATGACGCCCGCGGTGTGGACCACGACGTCGATCCCGCCGAAGGCCTTCTCCACCTGGTCGAAGGCCTCGCTCATGGCGGTCTCGTCGGCGACGTCGCCGGTGACCGCGACCGCCCGGCCGCCGCTCCGCTCGATGGCGGCGACGGTCTCCTCGGCGGCCGTGCGGTTGCCCGCGTAGTGCACCCCGACGGCCATGCCGTCGGCGGCCAGGCGGTGGGCCACGGCGCGGCCGATGCCGCCGGAGGCCCCGGTGACGAGTGCGACTCGGGTGGTGTCGGACATGGTGCTGCCTCCGCATTCTTATGGACGTGCCGTCCATATAACCACTTTGTGAACGTGGCGTCCATATGTAGGGTGGAGAAACGGTCCTCACCACCACAGCAGGAGGACCGGACGCTCACCACGGGAAGGCCGACACATGCCGGAGCGGACGGGACGACGGACGGAGTCACCGGAGCGGACGGAGTCGCCGCAGCGGACGGAGCGGGAGGAGGTCCCGCGGGTCCGGCGCGGCCGGGGCCGGCGCCCGGCCGCCGAGGTGCGGGCCGCCACCCTCGACGCGGCCGGAACCCTGCTCCTGCGCGCGGGCATGGGCGCCTTCACGATCGAGGCGGTCGCCGCGGAGGCCGGCGTCAGCAAGACGACGATCTACAAGTGGTGGCCCTCCAAGGGGGCGCTCGCCCTCGACGGCTACTTCCACGCGGTGGAGTCCGCGCTGACGTTCCCGGACACCGGGGACATCGAGGCCGACCTGACGGCGCAGCTCCGCGCGTTCGTCCACGTCGTCACCGGGACGCCCGCCGGGCAGGTGATCGCCGAGCTCATCGGGCAGGCGCAGACCGACCCGGACCTGTCCGCCGCCCTGCTGGAGCGCTACTCCGGCCCGCGCCGCGAGCTGGCGGTCCGCACGATAGGCAGGGCGCAGTCACGGGGGCAGGTGCGCGCGGACGTCGATCCCGAGGTCCTGGTCGACCAGCTCTGGGGCGCCTGCTACCACCGGCTGCTGATGCCCAGCCTGCCCGTGACGGAGGAGTTCGCCGTGAACCTGGTGGCCAACCTCATGCGGGGCGTGCGCGCCTGAGCGGCCGGCTTCCGACCGGGCGGCCGCCGCCGTCCCCGTCACAGGATCTCCTGCTCCGCCCAGATGATCTTCCCCTCGGCCGTGTACCGGGCGCCCCACCGATGGGCGAGCTGCGCCACCAGGAACAGGCCGCGGCCCCCCTCGTCCGTGCTGCGGGCGTGCCTCAGGCGCGGGGCGGTGCTGCTGGCGTCGGCGACCTCGCAGGTCAGGTGCCCGTCGCGGAGCAGTCGCAGCCGTATGGGGGGTTCGGCGTGGCGGATGGCGTTGGTGACCAGCTCGCTCACGATGAGCTCCGTCGTCATGGCCAGCTCGTCCAGTCCCCAGGCCGCGACCTGACGGGTGGCGCAGGCCCGGACGTCACCGACGGCGGCGGGGTCCACGGGCACCTCCCAGCAGGCGATCCGGTCGGTGCCCAGCGCGTGGGTGCGGGCCAGGAGCAGGGCGATGTCGTCGGGCTGCGGGCGGGGCACGAGGTGCCGCACCGCGGTGGAACACAGGCTGCCGAGGTCGGTGTCGGAGTGGGCCAGCACCTCGCCGAGCCGGGCCATGCCCCGCTCGACGTCGCCGTCGCTCCCCCGCACGAGCCCGTCCGTGTACAGGCCCAGCAGGCTGTTCTCGGCGAGTTCGATCTCGCCGGCCTCGAACGCCATCCCGCCCAGTCCGAGCGGAGGGCCGGCCGGGGGCTCCGGGAACGACACCCGCCCGTCGGGGGCGACGACCACGGGCGGCGGGTGTCCGGCCCGGGCCATCGTGCACCGCCGGGTGACGGGGTCGTAGACGGCGTACAGACAGGTCGCCCCGAGGAAGGCGGCCGTGGTGCTCCGGGCCGTCTCGTCGTCGGTGCGCTCCGCGCTCAGCCGGAGCACGAGGTCGTCGAGGTGGGCCAGGAGTTCGTCGGGGGGCAGCTCCATGTCGGCGAGGGTCTGCACCGCGGTGCGCAGCCGACCCATGGTCGCCGCGGCGGTGATGCCGTGCCCCACGACGTCGCCGACGACCAGGCCCACGCGCGCCCCGGACAGGGGGATCACGTCGAACCAGTCCCCGCCCACCCCGCCCGTCGCGTCCGCCGGGAGGTACGAGGAGGCCACCTCCAGCGCCGTGCCGCCCGACAGGGCGTGGGGCAGCAGGCTGCGCTGGAGGGTGACCGCCGCCGAGTGTTCCCGGGTGTAGCGGCGGGCGTTGTCGACGCACAGTGCCGCCCGCGCCACCAGGTCCCGCGCCAGCAGCAGGTCGTCGGGCCGGAACGACACCGGGTTGAGCGTCCGTATGAACGTGGTGAGGCCCAGGACGGTGTTCCGTGCCCGCATCGGTACGGAGATGAGGGAGTGCAGCCCGAACTCCCTGATGGTCGCCGCCCGTTCGGGCTGCTCGGTGACCCACAGGCCGTCGGACGCGTCGAGGACGGGGAGCAGGAGCGGCTCGCCGTGGACGAGGAAGTCCGCGTCGTACGGCGGGGGGAGGAAGCCCGCCCGCTCACCGACCCGGGCCACGGCCTCCGGGCAGCCCTCTCGCACCGAGCTCATTCCGGCGCGGCGCAGCACCGGCCGGGCGGGGGCCGGTCCGGCGTCCATCAGCCACGCGCCGTGCCCCTCGGTGCTCAGGACCGCCTCCAGCAGGTCGACGACGACGAAGTCGGCGAAGCGGGGAACGGAGAAGTCGGCGAGTTCCTGGGCGGTCCGCATCACGTCCAGGGTCGTGCCGACGCTGGTGCCGGCCTCGTTGACCAGCGACAGCAGCCGGCGGGCGCTCCACCGCTCGGTGATGTCCAGGACGAGGTAGCAGACACCGGTGACGGTCTCGTCGGCGTCCACCAGGGGGAAGAAGGACATGGAGTAGGCGTGCCGGCGGTGCGGGTCGGCCCAGCTCCACCCGACGAACTCGCGGTCGGGGATCGGGGCCTTGGTCCTCAGGACCGTGCGCATGAGTTCTTCGAGGGCGTCGGTCCGCAGCCCGGGCAGGAGGTCGCTCAGCCGGCGTCCCAGACGCTGTTCGCGGGGCACTCCGCCGATGCGTTCCAGGGTGTCGTTCACCCATACGAAGCGCAGGTCCCGGTCCATCACCGCCATGCCGACCGGGGAGCGGGTCAGGAAGCCGTCGAGCACGGACCGGCCCACCGTCCACTCCTGCCGCTGCGGGCGCGCCGAGAGCAGGAAGCACTCGTCGTCGCCGATCCGGAAGGACGCGGAGACCCGCAGGTCCACGTCGACGGAGCGGCCGTCGCGGTGCCGCAGGGGGACCATGCCGCTCCATCCCTGTCCGGCGCGGCACCGCTGCGCGACGGCGGCCACCCGGGCCGGGTCGTCGGGCATCGCCACCAGGCGGGCCGCGGATCCGCCGACGGTCTCGGACGCCGGGTGGCCGAGGAGTTCCTCGGCGGCCGGGGTCCAGCCCACCACCCGGCCGTCCGCGGACACCACCGCCGCCGCGTCGGTGGACGCGTCGAGGAGGTCGCGCGGTGCCGCGGACGCCGGCCCGCCGGAAGCCTGGGGCGCAGGTTCCACGGGTGCCGTCCGGTCCGTGCGGGTGCCGTCCTCCACACGACCATGTTCCTGCGTGTCCGGCCGATGTGCACGGTTCCGGCCTGTCCGGCCGTGTGCGGACCTCCCGGTCCCGAGCCGCGCGTTTGGGGACGCCGCCCGCGGGAGGCAGCATGGAGGTACCGGTGGTCGGCCCCCGGGAGGGCGCCGAGACCGGAGGAGGTCGCTCAGTCCCGCCGAGCGGTGGAGGTCGATGCCGGATGACAGCCGACGACTCCCTCCCGTTGGACGGGGACGCGTTCCGTCCGGAGGGGCCCGCCTCCACCGGTCTGCTGGACGTGCTGAGCGTGGCCGCGATGGTCCTCGACACCGAGGGCCGCATCGTGTTCTGGACCCCGCAGGCGGAGGAACTGATCGGCTACAGCGCCGAGGAGGCGCTCGGCCAGTACGCGGCCCGGCTGATCATCCACCCCGAGCATCTGAAGGCCGTCGTGAAACTGTTCACGGAGGTGCTGGAGACGGGCCGGAGCTGGGCCGGTGCCTTCCCCGTCCGGCACAAGGACGGCAGCAGCCGGCTGATGGAGTTCCGCAACATGCGGCTCCAGGACGACCTCGGTGACGTGTACGCCCTGGGCATCGCGGCCGACCACTCCCTGCTCCAGCGGGTGGAGACCGATCTGGCGCTGTGCGAGCGGCTGATCGACCAGTCCCCGATCGGGCTGGCGCTGCTCGACCCCGACCTGCGGTACCTGCTGGTCAACCCGGCGCTGGAGCGCATCGACGGCATCCCCGCCGAGGACCACGTCGGCCGTCTGCTCCGGGAGACCCTGCCGCTGTCCGACGTCCAGACCATCGAGTCGGCGCTGCGGCAGGTCCTCACCACCGGCACCCCGCTCCTCGACCAGTACCACGTGGGCCGTCCCCCCACCGACCCGGAGCAGGAACACGCCTGGTCCCTGTCGTTCTACCGGCTGGAGGACCCCGGCGGGCGGGTCCTGGGCGCGGCCCTGTCGGTCGTCGACGTCACGGAACGGCACCGCGCGGCCGCCGAGGCCGACCGGGCCCGGCGCCGCCTGGCGCTGATCGCCGACGCCTCCGCCCGCGTCGGCACCACGCTGGAGGTGGAGGAGACAGCCCGCGAACTGGCCGAGATCGCGGTGCCCCAGCTCGCCGACGTGGTCGCCGTGGACGTCCTCGACTCGGCCCTGGCCTGCCGGCGCGCACGCCGTCCGGACAACGGCCCCGAGCTCTTCCGTGCCCTCGCGCTCAAGGCGGACCGGCCGACGGTGGCCCTGCGCGCCGCCGACCCTCCCGGCGACCTGACGGCCTACGACGGCGACCGTCTGGTCACCCTGTGCGTCCACACCGGCCGGCCGGTCCTGGTGCGCCACGTCGGCGAGCGGGACCTGCCGCGCATCGCCCGGGACGCCGAGGCCAGTTCCCTGCTGGCCCGCGCCGGTGTCCACTCGTACCTGGTCGTGCCGTTGATCGCCCATGGCGAGGTGCTCGGCGCCCTCGACCTCAAGCGCACCCGCAATCCGCTGCCGTTCGACGAGGACGACGTCGTGCTCGCCGCCGAGCTGGCCGGGCGTGCCGCCGTGGCGATCGACAACGCCCGCTGGTTCCAGAGCGTGCGCAACACCTCCCTCACCCTCCAGCGCAGCCTGCTGCCCGACCACCCGCCCCGGCACACCGGTCTGGAGCTCGCCTCCCGCTACCAGCCCGCGCAGGCCACCAGCGAGGTCGGCGGCGACTGGTACGACGTGATCCCCCTGACCGGCGACAAGACCGCACTGGTCGTCGGGGACGTCATGGGCAACGGCATCGACGCCGCCGCCACGATGGGCCGGCTGCGGACCGCCACCTGCGCCTACGCCGACCTCGACCTCGCCCCGGCCGCGGTGCTCCAGCACCTGGACAAGATCACCTGCGATCTGGAGCACTACATCGTGACCTGCCTGTACGCGGTGTTCGATCCGCGCACCCGGGAGTGCCGCGTCGCCAACGCCGGCCACATGCCGCCCGCGCTGTCCGGGCCCGGCCGTGACCCCAGGCTGCTCGACCTGCCCTCCGGCGCCCCGCTGGGCGTCGGAGGCGTCGCCTTCGAGACGACGACGGTCGTCCTCGGCCCCGGCGATCTGCTGGTCCTCTACACCGACGGCCTCGTCGAGACCCGCAGCCATCCCCTCGACGACCGCCTCGACACCCTTCTCGGGTTCCTCGACGAACCGCACCGGCGGCTGGAGGAGACCTGCGACCTCCTGCTCTACGGCCTGCGCCACCCGGACGACCACGACGACGTCGCCCTGCTCGTCGCGCGGGCCCTGTGAACCGGCCGCGCGCGGTGAACCGGGGGCACGCGGTGAACCGGGCGCCGACGGACGCGGCGCCGCTCGCCGTGCGCCGCGGGCCGGATCCACCGGTGAGCGGCCGTCAGGCTCTGTAGGGGGCCGGGGGGAAGGACGGAGGGCCCGGCGTGATGACACGTGCCAGATCGCGGTGGATCCGCTCGGCGTCGCGGCGCACCTGGTCGGGCACGTCACCGCGTTCGGTGATGAGGCGGGCGTAGATCGGGGTCTCCTGGAACATGGCCGGTGACTTCCTCACGGTGCGGGAACGGTGTCCGTGGTCCGGCCCCGGTCGCCGCACCTGCGGTGGCGGCGGCACCGGACCACCCCCTACACCTTAAAGATCTCCACTGACACCCGGTGCCCCGGCTACCTCCGCTGGGCGGCGAGGCGGACCGGGGCGTTGGCGGCGCCGTAGCCGCCGTAGCCGCCGGTGCGCTGCACGAGTTCGAGGAAGACATGGCCGACGGTCGCGGTGTAGCAGTGCCGGAACTCGCCGCCGCGCTCGTCGCGGTCGTACAGGATGCCGAGGTCGCGGTACGTCTCCAGTTCGTCCGCGGGCAGCTCGTACCGCGCCTGGAGGTCGTCGTAGTAGTTCGCCGGGATCCGCAGGAGTTCGGCGCCCTGCTCCCGGACGCGGCGCGCCGTCGTCACGATGTCCTCGACGGCGAAGGCGACGTGCTGGGGGCGGCCTCCGCTCGCGTCGTCGGGGCCGGGCGCGAGGTTGAGGACGATCCTGGGTCCGCCGTGCGGGGCGGTCAGGGCGCGGCTGCGGAAGAGGCCGTAGGGGTCGGCGAGGTCGACGGTGTCGTGCGGTCGCAGGCCGAGGACGGCGCGGTGGAAGAGGACCGCCTCGTCGAAGTGGTGCCAGGGCTGGGTGAGGGCGAGGTGGTCGATGCAGGTGACGCCGCCGGCCGGGCTGGGGCGTGTCTTTCGGATCAGCCCGACTCTGTCTGCGGTGCCCTGTCGATGCCGGTGAGCGGGGCGTGGTGCGTGCAGCTGCAAGGCGGAGGAGGGCGTCGATGCGGAGCATCGGCAACCGACGACAACGCCGCAGATGCGCGTGCCACGCCCCGCGGCCCCGGGGTGATCCGAAAGACACGCCCTTGGGGTGTCGTGGAGCGGCTCGAAGTCGTCGGTCCAGCTGGGCAGTCCGGGCCGGTCGGTCGCGCAGTGGAGCAGTTCGGTGCCGTCCGGTGCGGCGATGGCCTCCAGGGGGACGTCGTGGACCGCGCGCCGCTTGGGGAGCGCGGGCGCGAGGAGGGCCTCGGCACGCCGTGCCGCGGCCGCCGGGTCGGGGGTCTCCAGTCCGATGGCCGCGAGGGTGGTTCCCGAGCGGCGCGTCGAGGTGCCGGTGTTGACCAGGACGCGGGCGGCGCCCTGCTCCCACAGCTCGACGGGTTTGCCGCGGTGGCGGCCGGTGCGGGCGAAGCCGAGCGCGGTGAGCAGCGTGCCGACGGGCTCGGGGTCGCCGGCGGCCAGCTCCGCGAAGGCCACTCCGGACGGGACGACGGGGGCCGGGAGCGGGGAGACGCCGGCGTTCTCCTCCAGCGCGAGCAGCGACCGCAGTCCGTCCACCGCCGTGCGGCCCGCGTCGGCCTGGCGGAAGACGTCGTTGAAGACCTCCAGGGAGAGCGGGCCGTCGTAGCCGGCGTTCAGGACGTGGCGGACGAGACCGGTGACGTCGAAGCCGCCCTGGCCGGGGAAGCAGCGGTAGTGGCGGCTCCACTGGAGGACGTCCATCGCCATCAGCGGGGCGTCGGCGAGTTGCAGGAAGAAGATCTTCTCGCCGGGGATGTCCTCGATGCCCCGGGGGTCGGAGCCCCGGGAGAGGATGTGGAAGCTGTCCAGGCACACCCCGAGTGCGGGGTGGTCGGCCTGTTGGACGATGCGCCAGGCGTGGTCGTAGGTGCTGACGTGCCGTCCCCAGGCGAGCGCCTCGTAGGCGACGCGGATGCCGTGGTCCTGGGCGAGGTCGGCGAGCCGGGCGAGCTGCCGGGCGGCCAGGGAGTCGTCGGCGAGGGTCTGCGGGGAGACGTTGGAGCAGACCAGGACGGTGTCGGCGCCGAGCCTGCGCATCAGGTCGAACTTGTGCCGGGCGCGTCGCAGGGTGTGGTCGAAGAGCTCTTCGGGGACGCCCTCGATGTCGCGCATCGGCTGGTAGAGGTCGATGCTCAGGCCGAGGTCGGCGCAGCGGGCGCGGATCTCCTCGGGGGTGAGGGGGGCGGCGACCAGGTCGTTCTCGAAGATCTCGACCCCGTCGAAGCCGGCCCGTGCGGCGGCCGTGAGCTTCTCGGTGAGCGTGCCGCTGAGGCAGACGGTGGCGATCGACTTACGCATGCGTCCTCCCGGCGCTGATCCGGGTCCGGTCCCCGCGTCCGGCCGGGCCGGCACTCGCCCCGCGTCCGGGGGCCGCCGGCCCGGCCGTCGTCCTGAGAACTGCTGCTGTCACTGGAACTCCAAGCTGACCACTAGGTGGATCGACAGGTCCACTGTACGGTCACAGTAGAGGAGGGAGAGGCACCGGACAAGGAAGCGCCGCCCGCGACGGGTCCGCCGGTCAGCCTCCAGGCGGCGCCTGAGCCGCTTTCCTCCCCTTGCCCACCGGCCTGCCTGCCGTTGCGGCGGGGGTGACGTCCGACGGCCTACCGCCGCAATCCGTCCACGCAGTGGACCACGAAGACCGACACGCGGCACCCGGAAGGGCGGCGCGGGCCGCCTTCCGGGTTCCCGTACGGCGCCTGCGTCGTTGCGGTTACCGTGGTCCGCAGAGCGGACTGCCGTCGTGGCCGACGGGGTCCGCGACGGGCGGCACGAGCAGGGAGACGACGGGTGGACGGCGGCGAGACGGCGCGGGCCGAGGACGAACGGGAGCAGCCGGGCACCGGTGTGCGCAGTGTGCGCCGGGCCGTCGACATCCTCAACCTGCTGAGGGAGGACCGGCCGGTCGTCACCCTGCGCGAGATCACGGAGGCCACGGGGCTGGCGAAGACCACCGCGCTGCGCCTGGTGCAGACCCTGGAGGAGACCGGACTGCTCGGCTCGCACCCGGCCGGTTACACGGCGGGCCCCGGGCTGTGGCGCTGGGCCTACCTCGCCCGCGCCCGGTGGGAGGTGCCGCGGGAGACCCGCAAGGTGATGCGCGACCTCGCCGACCGGCTCGGCGAGACCGTGAACATCTTCGTCGCCCGGGACGTCCAGCGCGTCTGCGTCGCGCACGAGGAGAGCCCCCACCCCCTGCGCCACGTCGTCGACGTCGGCGACGAACAGCCGCTGTGGGCCGGCGCCTCCTCCAAGGTCCTGCTGCGCGACGCCCCCGACGCCGTCCTGCGCCGGGTCGCCCTCGCCTCACCGTACGGCGAGGCGCACACCGACCGGCTGCGCGCCGGGGCCGCCGAGACGGCCCAGCGCGGCTACGCCGTCAGCAGCAGCGAGTTCGACGAGGGGCTGACCGCCGTCGCCGTGCCGGTCACCGGCCGTTCGGGGGCGGTCGTCGCCTCCCTCTCCGTGAGCGGGCCCAGCCACCGCTTCCCGTACGAGGCCGTGGAGCGCTTCGCCGCCGAACTCGCCGCAGCCGCCCGCCTCATCTCCGCCCAGGGCTTCAGCCACCCGCTGAGCAGCGGTCACTGACCCCCGTCACGGAGCTTCCGGGGACGGCGGCCGCGGCGCGCGGCGCAGGAAGCGGATCACCGGACGGCCGTGCGCGGTGGTGACCTCGGCGCGGACGCCGTACACCTCCTCGATCAGCTCCGCGGTCAGGACGTCGCCCGGTGTCCCCTCGGCGACCGCGCGTCCCTCCCGGAGCACCAGCAGCCGGTCGCCGTACATGGCGGCGAGGTTGAGGTCGTGCAGGGCGATCACGGTGGTGACCGGGAGACCGGCGACGAGGTCCAGCAGGTCGAGCTGGTGCTGGATGTCGAGATGGTTGGTCGGCTCGTCGAGCAGCAGCTCGCGGGGTTCCTGGGCGAGGGCGCGGGCGATCTGGGCGCGCTGGCGTTCGCCGCCGGACAGGGTATGCCAGGACTGGGCGGCCCGGTCGGCCAGTCCCGTGCGCTCCAGGGCCTCGGCGACGGCCCGCGCGTCCGCCGCCGTGGCGGCCGTCCAGGCCCGGCGGTGGGGGATGCGGCCGAGGGCGACGACGTCGCGGACGGTCAGCTCGGTCTGGGTGTGGGCGTGCTGCTCGACGGTGGCGACCCGGCGGGCGGTGGCGCGGCGGCCGACCTGCGACAGGGGCCGCCCGTCCAGGGTGACGACCCCGGCCGTGGGGGCGAGGACGCCGGCGAGCAGCCGCAGCAGGGTCGACTTGCCCGACCCGTTGGGGCCGATGAGGCCCACCGTCTCGCCGGGGCGGAGGGCGAGGGTCAGGCCGTCGAGGATGAGCCGGCCGTCGGCGCGGCGGGTGACACGGCTCGCGCGGAGCCCGGACGCCGGGGCCGCGACGGGAACAGCAGGCGCCCCGCTCCCGGCTCCGGCGTGAGCGTCCTTCACGTCTTCCTCCTTCCTCGGTGGAGCACTGCCACGAAGACGGGTACGCCGATCAGGGACGTCACGACGCCCACGGGCACCTCCTGGGGGTCGAGGACGGTACGGGCGGCGGTGTCCACCCAGACCAGGAAGACGGCCCCGGCCAGTGCGGTGACCGGGAGCAGGCGGGCGTGGCCGGAGCCGGTGAGGGCGCGCGTCGCGTGCGGGAGGACCAGGCCGACGAAGCCGATCGCCCCTGCGCAGCTGACCAGGACGGCGGTGAGCAGCGCGGTCGCGCACAGCAGGACCAGCCGGGCGCGGCCGACGCGCACGCCGAGCGAGGCCGCGGCCTCCTCCCCGAAGGCGAACGCGTCCAGGGTGCGGGCGTGTCCGAGGCAGACCCCGAGCACGGCCGCCAGGACGCCCGCGCACAGCAGCACGTCGGTCCAGTCGGCGCCGGAGAGCGAGCCGAGCAGCCAGAACAGCACACCGCGGGTCGTCTCGGCGTCGGCCGAGGTGAGCACGGTGAAGGAGGTCAGCGCGGAGAACAGCTGCATCGCCGCGACGCCGGAGAGGACGACGCGGTCGGTGCTGCCGCCGAGGCTGTGGCTCAGCAGCAGGACGAGCCCGAAGGACACCAGCGCCCCGGCGAACGCGCCCCCCGACAGGGACACCGCGCCGCCGCCCACGCCGAGCACGACCACGGCGACCGCGCCGGTGGAGGCCCCCGAGGACACCCCGAGCACGAAGGGGTCCGCGAGCGGGTTGCGCAGCAGCGACTGCATCACCGCCCCGCACAGCGCGAGTCCCGCCCCGCAGACGGCGGCGAGCATCGTCCGGGGCATGCGCAGGTTCCAGACGATGCCGTCGCGCAGCGGCGCCAGCCGGCTCTCCCCCGCCCCGAGACGGGCGGCGACCGACCACCACACGTCCGAGGCGGAGATGTCGGCCGGGCCGATCGTCACGGCGACGGCGACCGAGACCGCGAGGACGAGCAGGCCGCCGGCCGTCACGAGCGTGTCGCGCAGCCTCACCCGGCGAGCCCGAACGAGCGCAGTCCGGCGGCGACCTGTTCGATGCCCTCGACCGTGCGGATCGACGGGTTCATGGCCTGGCCGCTGAGCAGGACGTACCGCTTCTTCTTCACGGCGGTGAGGTTGCGGGTGGCGGCGTCGGTCTCCAGGAAGCGGATCTTGGCCGCGGCGGTCTCCGCCGTCTGCGACCTGCGGGTCAGGTCGCCCAGGACGATGACGTCGGGGTCACGGTCGGCGACCGTCTCCCAGTTGATCTGCGGCCATTCGTCGTGCGTGTCGGAGAAGGCGTTCTCCGCGCCGACGGCCCGGGTGATGGCGCCGGGGGCGCCGCAGCAGCCGGCGAGGTAGGGCGACTCGGAGTTGGCGAACCAGTACATGAGGGAGACGCCGGAGGCGTCCAGTCCGGCGGTGGCCTCGCGGACCCGTTCCCGGAGGCGCGCCACGAGCTTCTCGCCGCGCGCCTCGACGTCGAAGGCGCGGGCCAGGTCGCGTATCTCGCCGTACACGGCGTCGAGGGTGAGCGGCTCGCTGCGGGAGCCGTCGCCGCCGCTGTCGTTGTCCTTGCCCTCGGAGCAGTCGGACGGCGAGACGTAGGTGGGCACGCCCAGCTTCTCGAACTGCTCGCGCGTGGCGACGCCGCCCTTGCCGAGGGTGGAGACGAACGAGGCGGTGACGAAGTCCGGTTCGGCGTCCAGCACCTTCTCGAAGGACGGGTTGTTCTCGGCCAGCCGCGGCACGGAGGCGTTGGCCTTCTCCAGTCCCTTCAGCACCGGATCGGTCCAGGTGGCGGTGCCGGCCATGCGGTCCTGGAGGCCGAGGGAGAGCAGGATCTCGGTGGTGCCCTGATTGAGGGAGACGGCCCGCCGGGGTGCCGACTCCAGCGTGACGCGGTGACCGCAGTCGACGATGGTGCGCGGGTAACCGGCGGCGGCCCGCTCCCCGCCCGCGGCGGATGCGCCGGAGCCTGCGCAGGCGGTGAGCAGGAGGGCGGGGGCGAGCAGGAGGGCCGCGGTGCGCGGGGCGCGCGGCGGTGTGGAACGGAGCACGGGCATGCCTCGGGTGTCGGGGCTCGTACGCGGAGCCTGGCCTGCGGACGTCCGCCACGCCCTGGGGCGTGCCGGTGCCAGCAGGTCTTCGGACTCGGGTTCGTCCGCGCGGGGCGCCTTCCCGGTTCGGTGCCGCGCCGGCCCGCCGGCCGGCCCGTCCCCTTTCCCAGTGGCATGTGTGCCCCGCCCGTCCCCCTCACCGCTGCGCGTCAGCTCCGGATTCGCACCGGATTCCCTGGCCTCGGATGTGGCTCGACTGGCCTCGGCAGGCTATCAAGCCGCCGGTACGGCCAGGTCACGGCATCGGCCGCGGGCACGGTCCGGAGCAGGCACCCGGTGCTGTGCGCTCCGGAAGCAGGCGCCCGGCTCACGGGCGGTCGGGAAGCAGGCGTCCGGTTCACGGGCGGTCGGGAAGCAGGCGTTCGGTCCACGGGCGGTCCGGCGTCCGCCGCGGGCTCGGCCCCGGCGTCCGGCGCGCGGACGGTCCCGGAGCCGACGTCCGCCGCGCGGGCGGCCCCGGAGCCGGCTGGTGTCCGGCGCGCGAGCGGTCCCGGACCCGGCGCCCGGCGTCGGGCGCGTGTGCGGCCCGACGGCTCCTCGGGGTCCGCCGGAGATCGCGGCAGAGGCCCGTCGATAGGGTCGCCCCATGACTGTCGCCCGTTCCGTCGCCCTGTTCGTCGTCGCCGCCCTGTTCGAGATCGGCGGGGCCTGGCTGGTCTGGCAGGGCGTCCGCGAGCACAGGGGCTGGGTCTGGGCCGGGGCGGGCGTGATCGCGCTGGGCCTGTACGGCGTCGTGGCCACCTTCCAGACCGACGAGAACTTCGGCCGCATCCTCGCCGCCTACGGCGGTGTCTTCGTCGCCGGATCGATCGCCTGGGGCATGGTCGCCGACGGCTACCGTCCCGACCGCTACGACGTCGTCGGCGCCCTGGTCTGCCTCGCCGGCATGGCCGTGATCATGTACGCGCCGCGGGCACGGTGAGCCGGCCCGCCGTCGCCGGCCGGGTGCGCCGGCGGGCAGCGCGGTGCCGCCGCGGCTCGCGCCGGACGCGCGTGCGTCACCGGCCGCCGTGGGGGCAACCGTGCGGGTGCGGGGTGACCAGGCCGCTCTGGCAGACGATGACGACGAGCTGGGCGCGGTCGCGGGCGTGGAGTTCGTTCATGGCCCGCTGGATGTGGCCGCGGACGGTCAGCGGGCTCAGCGCGAGCCGGTCGGCGATCTCGGCGTTGGACACGCCGCGCGCGGCCAGCGCCGTGACCTCCCCTTGCCGGTCGGTCAGGGCCTTCAGGACGTCGGGAGCGCGAGGAAGTCGTCGGTGTCCGGGGTGGCCGGTAAGCGGGTGACGAGGGCCCGCGTGGCGGCCGGGGAGAGGAGGCCTCGTCGGCCGACGCGCCCGGGTCCTCCGGCACGAGGAGGAGGACCCGGTACCTGCCGGGGACGACGGCGGGCCCGTCAGCCGGCGAGCACGCTCGCGAAGAAGTCGAGCGACCGGTCGACCTCCTTGAGGGAGGGGCCGCGGTTCAGGTGGCCGTGCGTCATGCCCGCCGCCAGGTACGTCCGGACCGGGACACCGCACTCGTCCAGTTGCCGGGCGAGGAGGTCGCCGGACGGCCGGAGGTCGTCGAACTCGGAGAGGACGACACCGGTCGGGGGCAGGTCGTTCAGGTTCGCCGCCCCGGGCATCGCGTCCGCCGGCAGGTCGGTCAGACGGCCGACGTAGTTGCGCACCATGCCCTCGATCGACTCGGTGGTGAACCGCAGGAGCGACGGCAGGTCCCGCATCGCCGCCGCCGTCTCGTCGTCCAGGGCCGGGGTCGGGAAGTGGGCGAAGGGATAGGCCAGCAGCAGGGTGTCCGGGCGGGGTTCGTGCCGGTCGCGCAGCCGGATCGCCGTGGACAGGGCGAGGGCCGCGCCCGCGCTCGCGCCGCCCAGGGCGACGGGGCCGCGCGCCCGGCCGGATCCGTGGAGCCAGAGCCACGCGGCGTGCGCGTCGTCGACGGGGACGGGGTGGCGGACGCCGTCCACCGCCAGCCGGTATCCGACGGAGACCACCAGGGCCCCGGCGCGGGCGGCCAGCTCGGCGGAGACCGTGTGCGCTTCCGGCATGTCGAGATCACCGGCCGCGAAGCCGCCGCCGTGCAGCCACAGCAGCGCGCGGCGGGGCTCGTCGCGCGGGGCGTACACACGGACGGGCACCTCGCCGTGCGGCCCGGGGACCAGGTGGTCCTCGACCGAGACGTCCGGCAGGCTCCACTCGCCGGGATCGCTGTAGTACTCCGCGAGCCGGGCGCTCGCCTCCGGGTCGGACGCGGCGTCCTCCCAGCCGAGGCCGTCGAGCAGGTGCAGCTTCCCGGCGAGGAAGGGATCTATCGGCATGGGCGCTCCCAGGGTGTCGGGTCCGTGGTGCGGGCGGGCGTGCCCCGGGAACGGGCGCGGCCTCGGGCGAGGACGCCGGTCCCGGGGCTCCTTGTCGGGACCAGTGTGATCGCTCGGCGCCGCGGGGCGGGAGACCGGCGGCGCCGGCTGCCGGGAACGGACGCCGGCGGAGATCCTCCGGAAACCCCCTGCGGCAGGCGTGAACCCTGGACCGGTGACGTTCGTTACTCCTCGGAAGCATCCACACACTCCACGGCACGAGAGGTTGTCCATGACGGGTCTCACGGAATCGATCGAATCGATGGAGCAACTCGCCACGGTCTGGCGCGCCTTGGTCCTCGACCGGGAGCCGCGCGCGGACGTGCGGGACCTGCCGGGCGTCGCCGTGCGCTGGGCCGACTGCCGGTTCGCGTTCTGGAACTGCGTCACACTGACCGACGTGGGGGCGGACGCGGCACTCCTGGAGAGGCGTCTGACGCGGGCGGCGGACATCATGCGCGCGAAGAAGCACCCGGGCTTCCTGTGGCTCTTCGAGGACCTCCTCGACGGCGGGGCACGCGCGGGCCTGGCGGAGGCGGCCGAACGGGCCGGTCTCCAGCACGCCTTCGCCGGCACCGGCATGGCCGGGAACCTGCTCCCCGTGCCCGACCCGGTCCACCCGGACCTGACGTTCGCGCGGGTGAGCACCGACGAACAGCTGCGGGCGTACGCGGACATCAACGCCCGCGCCTACGGATTCCCGCTGGAGGACGGCCGCGACGGACTCCTCGGCTCCGCGCTGTGGAAGACCGGGGTGCACGCCTACCTCGGCCTGCGGGACGGTGTCCCGGTGACGTGCGCCGCGACGCTGGAGGCGGAGGGACGCCTCTTCGTCGTGCTCGTCGCCACGGACCCCGCGTGGGAACGCAGGGGCTACGGCGAGGCGGTGACCCGGAAGGCGCTGCACGAGGGCGCCCGGGCGACCGGGCTGACCCGCGCCACTCTGCACGCGACCGCCGCCGGGGCACCCGTGTACCCCCGCATCGGTTTCGAGCCGAACTCACCGGTGCACTTCTACGGCCTGAAGAGCTGACCCTCCGCCAGCGGGCGTGCCGCTCCGTGCCCCTGACGCCCGCCGGTGCCGTCGCGCCCGGTATCGTGCATCGACTTCGCGGACCTGCGTTCCCGGACCGCCCCGGCGCCCCGACCGCGCCGGGGCGTGTCCCCGACCACGGGAGTACGGCATGGCGCACGCCCCCAGCACCCGGCACGCCTTCACCCTGGAAGTGGAGCTGGCTCCTCCGATCGACGTGGGCGAGACCCCGCACGGCCGACGCCGGGTGATCCCCATCACCGGCGGCACGTTCAGCGGGCCGGACGCCCGCGGCCAGGTCCTCCCGGGCGGCGCCGACTGGAATCTCGTCCGCCCGGACGGCGTCACCCACCTGTGGGCGCGCTACACCCTGCGCACCGACGACGGCCACCACCTCATGGTCACCAACGAGGGCTGGGGCACCCGGGACGAGGCGTCCGTGCGGCGGATCTCCGCGGGCGGCGGCGGGAAGCCGGACGGCTGGTACTGCCGCACCAACCCTCGCTTCGAGGTGGGTGAGGGGCCCTACGCGTGGATGAACCACACCCTCTTCATCGGTGACCTGCGTCCCCCGGTCGGCCTCGACCGCGTGACCATCGTCGTCCACCGCGTGACCTGACGCGTCAGCGCCGGCCCCGCAGGAGAAGTCACGTCGAAAATATTGACGTGCCCCGGACAGAGCTCTACTTTCTGACCGACTCACCGAACCACGTTCGACATATCGGCCATGCGGAAGGTGCAGAGCCGCCGTTCCTCTCCCATGGTCCACTCGTCCTGCCGCCGTTCGCCCGTCCGCCGCCGTGAGCTCACCCGACCCGCACACACCCGGAGAGCCGATGAGCGCACCATCCCGCCCCCAGGCCACGCCGTCACGCAGACTGTTCCTGGGCGCCGCCGCGGCCGGCTCCATGGCCCTGGCCGCCGATCTGACGCTGGGGACCGGCCCCGCCCACGCCGCCGACTCCGCCTACGTCATGGGCTACTTCACCGAATCGCCCCAGGGCGTCGGCACCGACTACGGCCTGCACCTCGCCGTCAGCACGGACTCCCTCAACTGGATGCCGCTGAACCAGAACAACCCGGTGGTCACCCCCACCGCCGGAGCCGGCGGCCTGCGCGACCCGTTCATCCTGCGCAAGCAGGACGGCACCTTCGTCGTGCTCGCCACCGACCTCAAGGGCACCGACTGGACCTACAACAGCCAGACCATCCACGTCTGGGACTCCACCGACCTGCGCACCTTCACCAACTACCGCCGCCCCCACCTGCACGACATGGTCACCCACAGCTGGGCCCCGGAAGCCTTCTGGGACGCCTCCCGCGGCCAGTACGCCCTCATCTACTCGTCCGTGAACTCGTCCGGCCACAACGTCCTCATGGTCAACCACACCACCGACTTCACGACCGTCTCCGCCCCCCAGGTGTTCTTCGACCCGGGCTACGACGTCATCGACGGCGACATGGCCGTGGGCGTGAACGGCGTCAACTACCTCTACTTCAAGAGCAGCAGCACCGGAGGCCTGGTCGGCGCCCGGTCCACCTCGCTCAACCCCGGCAGTTTCACGCCCTTCAGCACCACGGTCGCCCACGGCGGCACCGAGGCACCCACCCTGGTGAAGTCCCTGACCTCCGGCACCTGGTACCTCTGGGCAGACACCTACACCCCCAACGGCGTCTTCTACGCCTGGCAGACCACCGACCTCGCCGCCGGCACCTGGACCCCGGTCGACCAGAAGCTCTACACCCACCCGGTCAACGCCAAGCACTGCACCATCGCCACCATCACCAGCACCCAGTACGCCGACCTCGTCACCCGCTGGGGCGCACCCACCTGGAACCGGCTCAAGTCGTACAACTACCCCGACCGCTACGTACGCCACGCCGACTTCACCGCACGGATCGACACCTACCCGTTCGACCCCTACACCGACTCCCAGTGGCGCCTCGTCCCCGGCCTGGCCGACGCCTCGGGCGTCTCCTTCCAGTCGGTCAACTACCCCACCCGCTACCTGCGGCACTACGACTACCAGCTCCGACTGGACGCCGACGACAGCACCACCACCTTCGCCCAGGACGCCACCTTCCACCGGGTCAACGGCCTGGCCGACGCCTCCTGGGCCTCCTTCCGCTCCCACAACCAGCCCACCCGCTACATCCGGCACTCCGCCTACGCACTGCGCATCGACCCGATCTCGACCGCCACGGACCAGGCCGACGCCACCTTCTCGGTCGGCTACTGATCCCCTCGACGCGGCCACGCGCAACGGCCGGCTCCCGCAGGCCGTTGCGCGCCAGAGCACATCTCCGTCGCGGGCGGTCGTCGGCTGGTAGGCCGTCCCCGACAAGGCGGCGCCCACAAAGGTCCTTCGGCTCATGCGTGGTGAGGTCATGCCCTCACACTGTCAGCGGGCGGGCACCCCGGGCATCGGGGTCGCCCCCGAGTGATCCCTGGTTCCACCCCGACGCGGCCCGGGAGCCGAGCCGGCCGCTTCCGAAGGCGTGCGCCGCCGGGCCCGGTGCCGCACGTCAGCGGGGTGCGGACAGCGGTCTCGCCGTCACGCGCAGGCGGCCCTGTTCGGGGTCGGCCACGACCGCCGTGCCGAGCCCCTGGTACAGCAGGCGCCAAGCGCGCAGCCCGGTCCACAGCGCACGCTCCCAGTCGGCTGCCGCGAGGTGCGGAGCCGTACGGGTGTTCAGGTGGACGGCCGCGGTGACCAGGTCGGGATCCAGCAGGTCCTCGACGTCCGTGCCGAGCCGGTCGAGGGCGAAGACGTGGGCGAGAGCGGCGGCGGCGTGCTCGGCGGACTCCTCGCGGGCGGTCGCCGGACGATCGGGCAGGAACACCCCGGGGCTGAGGCGCTGAAGGGTGGGTGACCAGCCGAGGCAGACCGCGTTGGCCAGGAAGAACACCGGGAGGTAGCGGTACCCCGGGACCGCCGCCGCGGTCTCCGTGCAGGGACGGCCGAGCGGGCGCCCCGCGTGGCGCAGCTCGGTCACACGGTTGCCGGAGGGGTCCAGGGACTCGTGGAACTCGATGCGGTACATGGGGGCGGTGCTCCTCACCGAGGCCGTTCGGCCGCTCGACCGCTCGGCCGTCCGAACGGCCGGACGTCGGCCGCCGACCGTTTTCCTGCGGAACGTCCGTATCGGATTTCTGAGGAACGTCCGTCTCGGATTCGTTCGTTCATGGCGCGTACCGTCCTTCGGCGTGCGCGGTGACGGCGGCCACCAGTTCCCGGTCATGGGCGAGGGCGGGGTCGAGGAAGTCCAGGACGCGGCGGGCGGCCTCGGGGAGCGGGCCGCGGGCGGCGGCCAGCGCGGTGTCCGCGGAGGCGTCCTGCACCGGGGCGCCCGCGCCCCGCAGGTGCAGCAGCCATGCCGCGATCGCCTCGGTCGCGGCCCGCGGCATCCGGCCGTGGGCGCGTTCGGCGCGCAGTGCCGGCAGGATGCGCACGGGAAGCTTCTGCGAGCCGTCGGCGGCGATCTGCGCCAGGGTGTGCCGGATCCGGGGGTTGGCGAAACGGGCCAGCAGCGCCTCCTGGTAGGCGGCGAGATCGCGGGCGGGCAGCCGCAGGTGGGGGGAGGCCTCCGCCCACCACCGCGTGAGCCGGTCCCGGCACCGCGGGTCGGCGACCGCGTCGGCCACCGTGGTGTGCCCGAGGGCGGATCCGGCGTAGGCCAGCAGCGAATGGCCGCCGTTGAGCAGCCACAACTTGCGCTCCTCGTAGCGGCTCACATCGGCCACGACCCGCGCGCCCGCGTCCTCCCAGGCGGGACGGCCGGCCGGGAAGTCCCCGCCGAGCACCCACTCGGAGAAGGGCTCGGTGACCACCGGCGCGGCATCCGCGCGGCCGGTGGCGGCGCGCACCGCGGTGACGTCCTCGTCGGTACTGCCGGGAGTGATCCGGTCGACCATCGTCGTCACGTACGCCGCGTGCTCCGCGGCGGCGACGAGTTCGGCCCGCCCGGTGGCCTCGGCCGTCTCCCGCACCACACGGCGGACCACGGCGCCGTTGCCCGGCAGGTTGTCGCAGGACACGACGGCGACGGGCCCGTGGCCGGCCGCTCGGCGCGCGGCCAGGCCGGCCAGCAACCGGGCGGCCGCGGTGACGACGGGGGCCCGCACGTCGCCGCACAGCGCCGCGAGGTCGGCGGCGACGTCCGGCCGGCCGGTGTCGAGCCCCGGTTCGCCGCCGCCCGCGAGGGCGTACCCGGCCTCGGTGACGGTCAGGGTGACCACCGCGAGCGCGGGCCGCTCCCAGTACTCCAGCCAGGCGGTGTGGTCGCTTCCCGGATGCGCGGCCGTGAGCGAGCCGACCACCTCGCAGCGGTCCTCGCCGGTGTCGCGGGTCACCAGGGTGTAGAGGCCGTCCTGGGCGGCCAGCGCGCGGGCGAGTTCCGGGCGGCGGCCGGAGAACGCCGCGATGCCCCACCGGGCGGCGTCCGACGCCCGGTCGGTGTACCAGGCCTGGTGCGCCCGGAAGAAGCCGCCCAGTCCCAGGTGGAGGATGCGTACGGGGGCGGCCGGGCGGGTGCCGGGACCGTGGGCGCGCGTCAGGGGCCGTGCGGGGGCGTCGGATGCCGGGATCACAGCTTGAACGCCTTTCGCGGGTTCACGGTCACCAGGTCGGCGGCGGTCTCGAACGCCTCGTCCTCCGCCAGCCGGTGTTCGGCGACGAGTTCGGCGAGGATTCCGCAGTCCAGCCGGCGGGACATGTCGTGGCGGGCGGGGATGGAGCAGAAGGCGCGTGTGTCGTCGACGAAGCCGGAGGTGCGGGTGAAGCCGGCGGTCTCGGTGACCGCGCGCCGGAAGCGGCGGATCGCGTCCGGCGCGTCGAGGAACCACCACGGGGCACCCGCGTAGACGGACGGGTAGAAACCCGCCAGCGGGGCGATCTCCCGGGAGAGGACGCTCTCGTCGAGGGTGAAGAGCACGAGCTGGAAACCGGGATGGGTGCCGTACCGTTCCAGCAGCGGGCGCAGCGCCCTGGTGAACTCGGCCCGCACCGGGATGTCGTGCCCGGTGTCCGGCCCGTGGCGGTCGGACGTGGGGCTGTGGTGGTTGCGCCACACGTGCGGGTGCAAGGTCATCACCAGGCCGTCCTCGCAGGACATCCGCGCCATCTCCAGCAGCATGTGCCGGCGGAACGCCGTGGTCTGCGCCTCGTCCGCCTCGCCGGCCAGCGCCGCGCGGAAGATGCGGGCGGCCTCCGCGGGCGGCAGCGGTTCGGCCCGCACGTCCAGGTGGCTGTGGTCGGCCGAGGTGGCGCCGTGCTCGACGAAGTGGCGGCGCCGCTCCTCCAGCGCCCGCAGGTAGCCGTCGTACTCACCGGTGTCGATGTCGGCGGTCCGGCCCAGACGCGCCACCGCCCCGGCCCAGTCCGCGCGGGCCGGCTCCAGGTAGCGGTCGGGGCGGAAGGTCGGCACGACCCGGCCGTGCCAGCCGGGATCGGCGGCGAGCGCGCGGTGCGCCGCGAGGTCGTCGCAGGGGTCGTCGGTGGTGGCCAGCACCTCGATGCCGAAGCGCTCGAACAGGGCCCGGGGCCGGAAGGCGTCGTCGGCCAGCCGGTCGGCGATCCGGTCGTAGATCCGGTCCGCGCTGTCCGGGCCCGGACGCTCGGTGACACCGAAGATCTCGGCCAGCTCCGACTCGAACCAGTACCGGACCGGGGTGCCGCGGAAGACGGCCCAGTGCTCGCACAGCCCGCGCCACACGGCCCGCGCCTCCGGCTCCGCCAGCGGCCCGCGGCCCACGCCCAGCTCCGTCAGGGGCACACCGGCGGCGTGCAGCAGCCGTGTCACGTAGTGGTCCGGGGTGATCAGCAGGCTCGCCGGGTCGGTGAACGGTGTGTCGTCGGCGAGCAGGCGCGCGTCGACGTGACCGTGCGGGGAGAGGATCGGCAGCTCACGCACGCTCTCGTAGAGCCGGCGGGCGAGTGCGCGGACTCCCGGATCGGCCGGCAGCAGGCGGTCGGGAGACAGCGGGGAGGAGGCGGTGGGAGCTGGCATGCGGTGAAGTGTGAGTCGGCCCGGCGGCACGCAGCAATCGGTTGCCATGAGTTGTCCCGGGTGTTTGCGGCCCACCCGCCGGCCGTGGTCGTCTTGCCGCCATGACGACCCGCCTCACGCAGAGCTCCGACACATCCGGCGCCCGGTCCGCGGCCCTGATCGGGGGCCCGGGCGAGGTCCTGGCCGAGGAACGGCTGGCGCGGTTCGTCCGCGAGCGGCTCGCCGGAGAGGACCTGGACGGCCGCAGCGTCTGCCTGGTGGTGCCCGACGCCACCCGCAGCTGCCCGCTGCCCCTGCTGCTCTCCAGCGTCCACGCCGCCCTCGCGGGGCGGGTGAGCCGGCTGACCGTGCTCATCGCCCTCGGCACGCACGCCCCCATGGGGGAACGCGAACTGGCGGCCCACCTCGGCTACCCGGAGGGTGGCCTGGACCGCGTCTATCCGGGCATGACCGTGATCAACCACCGCTGGTGGGAGCCCGACACGTTCGTGTCGGTGGGCACGGTCCCCGCCTCCCGGGTCGCGGAGCTGTCCGGCGGTCTGCTGCGCCGGCGGGTCGACGTGCGGCTGAACCGGGCGGTGGTCGAGCACGACGTCGCCCTGGTCGTCGGGCCGGTGTTCCCGCACGAGGTGGTGGGCTTCTCCGGCGGCAACAAGTACTTCTTCCCCGGAGTGGCCGGCGCCGAGGTCATCGACGTGTCGCACTGGCTGGGAGCGCTCATCACCAGTTCCGAGATCATCGGCACCCTGGGCGTCACGCCCGTGCGGGCGCTGATCGACGAGGCCGCGGCGATGGTCCCGAGCCGGCGGCTGGCCCTGTGCGTCGTCGCCGCGTCCGGTTCGGGCGCACTGCACGCCGCCGCGTACGGGACCCCCGAGAGCGCGTGGGCCGCGGCGGCCGAGGTCTCCGCCGAGACCCATGTGCGCCACCTCGACGCGCCCGTGCGGCGGGTGCTGTCCCTGGTCCCGGCCAAGTACGACGACATCTGGACCGCCGCCAAGGGCTTCTACAAGCTGGAACCGGTGGTCGCCGACGGCGGCGAGGTGATCCTGTACGCCCCGCACATCCGCCGGATCTCCGAGATGCACCCGGAGATCGAACAGGTGGGGTACCACTGCCGTGACTACTTCACCCGGCAGTGGGACCGCTTCAAGGACCTGCACTGGGGCGTGCTCGCCCACTCCACCCACCTGCGGGGGGCGGGGACGTACGACGAGGAGCACGGGGAGCGCTGCCGGGTGACCGTCACCCTGGCCACCGGCATCCCCGAGGACGTCGTCCGCGCGGCGAACCTCGGCCACCTGGACCCGGCCGAGGTGGACGTCGAGGCGTTCGCCGCCGATCCGGACACGCTGGTGGTGCCCGAGGCCGGAGAGGTGCTGTACCGGCTGCGTCCGCCCGCTCCGGGCGGCGGGCGGCCCGGGCCGGGCCGGGGCCGCTGAGATGCGGACGGCATGGCTCGACGTCTCCGCGGGCGTCGCGGGCGACATGCTGCTGGGCGCCCTGGTCGACGCCGGCGCCTCACTGGACGCGGTGCGGACCGCGGTGGACGCGGTGGTCCCGGGCACCGTCCGGCTGACGCGCGAGCGGGTGACGCGCGCCGGGATGCGCGCCACGCGGGTGGTCGTCTCCCCGCTCGCCGCGGACCAGCCGCACCGCACCTGGGCCACCGTCCGCGCGCTGCTCGACCGGGCGTCACCGGCTCTCCCGGAACGGGCACGGGAGCGCGCCTCGGCCGTGTTCACCCGGCTGGCCGAGGCCGAGGCCCGCGTGCACGGGATCGCACCGGACGACGTCCACTTCCACGAGGTCGGCGCCTGGGACTCCATCGCCGACGTGGTCGGCGTCTGCGCCGCGCTGCACCGGCTCGGCGTGGGACGCGTCACGGCGAGCCCCCTCGCGGTGGGCGCCGGCACGGTGCGGACCGCCCACGGCGAGCTTCCCGTGCCGGTGCCCGCCGTGGCGGAACTCGCCACCGGCTGGCGGATCCACGCCGGGGGCCGGGGCGAGCTGGCCACGCCCACCGGAGCGGCCCTGGTCACCGCGCTGGCCGAGGAGTGCTCGGACGTGCCGTCGATACGCCTGGAGGCCACCGGCGTGGGCGCGGGCAGCCGGGACACCCCGCGGCGGCCGAACGTGGTGCGCGTCCTCCTCGGCACCCCCGCCGCGGCGGACGGCGACACCGGCGGCCCCGCGGACGCCGTTCTCCTGGAGGCCAACGTGGACGACCTCGACCCCCGTCTGTGGCCGGGGGCGCTGTCGGCACTGCTGGAGGCGGGCGCCTCGGACGCGTGGCTGGTGCCGGTGCTCATGAAGAAGGGGCGGCCGGCGCACACGCTGTGCGTGCTCGCACCGCCCGCGCGGGCGGACGTCCTGCGCGAGACGGTGTTCCACCAGACGAGCACCCTCGGCGTGCGCGAACACCGGGTGCGCAAGACGGCCCTGGACCGTGGCTGGGTCGACGTGGAGGTCCTGGGTGGCCGGCTGCCCGTCAAGGTCGGTCATCGCGACGGGACGATCGTGCAGGCCACGCCCGAGTTCGAGGACGCGGCCCGCCTCGCCGCCGACCGGGAGCTGGCGGTGCGGGTGGTGCTCGACGCCGCCGTCGCGGCCGCCGCCGCCCGCGGCCTGGCCCCGGGCGCGCCGCTGCCGCAAGACATCGGGCGCCGCGGAGCCCCCGGCGACGCCGCCGAATGAACCGCCGCCCGCCTCGGCTGCACTCGCGTGCGGGCGGCGCCGGCGGACGGGCACCCCAACTCCCCCGACCGCCCGTCACCCTCCGGGCGTGGATTCCCGGGGCGGCCCGTCGCACGACGGCTCCCGTGCTTCACACGGGCGAGGGCGCCGCGATCTGTGCCGCCAGGTGGCCCGCCCCGTAGCCGTTGTCGATGTTGACCACGGCCACTCCCGGAGAGCAGGAGTTGAGCATCGACAGCAGCGGCGCCAGTCCGCCCAGTGCCGCGCCGTACCCGACGGAGGTGGGCACCGCCACCACCGGGGCCGCGACCAGGCCCGCCACCACGCTGGGCAGCGCGCCGTCCATCCCGGCGGCCACGACCACGACCCGGGCGTCACGGAGCAGGTCGAGGTGGGCCAGGACGCGGTGCAGGCCGGCCACTCCCACGTCGACCACGAGCTCGCACGGCCTGCCCAGGTGGCGGGCGGTCAGCTCCGCCTCACGGGCCACCGGCAGATCGGAGGTACCGGCCGCCAGCACCACGACGCGTCCGCCGGACGGCGCCGGCGGCCGGGGAGGCCAGGCGAGCAGCCGCGCTTCCGGCTCGTGGTGGGCGTCCGGCAGCTCGGCCAGGACGGCGGCGGCGTGGTCCGCCTCCGCGCGGGTGAACAGGGTGGCCGCGCCGCGGGCCCGCACCGCCGCCGCGATGGCCCCCACCTGGTGGGGCGTCTTGCCCTCGCAGTACACCGCTTCCGGGTAGCCGCGCCGCAGGGCCCGGTCGTGGTCCAGCCGGGCGAAGGCCTCCAGCTCCGCCGGCGGCGTCCAGTCGTCAGCCATGGGACACCTCCACCAGCGGCAGGGTGAAGGCGCCGGACCGGATGCCCGCCAGGTCCACCGTCACCGTTCCGAAGCCCGCACCGCGCACCGCGGCGAGCAGTTCCTCGCGCAGCGGACCGGCGGTGGCCCGGGCGATCTCGTCGACCGGCAGCTCGATCCTGGCGGTCTCGCCGTGATGACGTACGCGGCAGTCGCTGAAGCCGAGCCGGCGCAGCGCGCGCTCGGCCCGCTCGATCTGGGCCAGCTTCCGCGGCGACACCTCCTGGTGGTGCGGGATGCGGGAGGCCAGGCAGGGCGCGGCGGGCTTGTCGGCGCACGGCAGCCGCAGGGCACGGGCGATCCGCCGGACGGCGGCCTTGTCCAGTCCCGCGTCGGCGAGCGGCCGCAGCACGTGGTGCAGGACGGCGGCGCGGCTGCCCGGCCGGTCGGGCCGGCGCACGTCGTCGGCGTTCTCGCCGTAGGCGACGGCGGTCAGCGCATGGGCCTCGGCGACCTCGTCGGAGATACGGGTGAACAGTTCGTTCTTGCAGTGGAAGCAGCGGTCGGGGCCGTTGGCCCGGTAGGCCGGCAGTTCTCCCTCGTGGGTGGCGACCTCCACCACGTCGGCGCCGATGTGGGCGGCGACCCGGTGGGCGGCGGAGCGCTCGTCGGCGGGCAGGCTGGGTGAGACGCCCAGCACGGCGACCACCCGGTCGGCGCCCAGCCTGCGCACCGCGAGCGCCAGCAGCACCGAGGAGTCCACTCCTCCGGAGAAGGCCACCCCCAGTCTGCCGTCGATCGGCAGCAGCGCGCCGACCCGGTCGGCGGCCCGGGCGTCGGCTCCCGTCAGGAGGGCGGTTTCCTCGACTGTCATGTGTGCTTCTTTCCTGTCCGTGGGGGGTTCGATATCCGTGGGGGATGTGCGGGACTGCCCGTGCCGGGGCGTCGTCCGCGGGCGGGACTGCCCGTGCCGGGACGTCGTCCGCGGGCGGGACCGCCCCGGCGGTGGCACCCCGGCACCGCGCACGGCGGTGGCGCCCCGGCACGGCGCACGGCAGTGGCGCCCCGGCGGGGCGCCACCGCTTTCGCGCCGTCGGCGGCGTCAGGCCGGTCCGGGCTCGTCCGTGCTCCGCGCGCGCCGTTCCTCGGCGGCCTTGCGCTCGGTCAGTTCCGCGACGATGTCGTGGAAACGGGCGTCGGTCAGCGGGTAGAACCGCATCGCCACGGCGGCCAGCAGCGCGCAGAGCGCGGGCAGCAGGCCGGCCGCCATGCGGATCGAGGTCACGGCTCCGTCGCTCTGCACCGTGGCCGACCCGACGTATCCGCCGAAGGCGAGGACGTACCCCAGGGCGGCACCGCCCAGCGCCTGGCCGATCTTCCGGGTGAAGGAGAAGACGGCGTACGTCGCGCCCTCCGTACGGATTCCGGTGCGCCACTGCCCGTACTCCACGGTGTCCGCCTCGAAGCCCATCGTGAGCGTGTTCAGTGTGTTCATGCCCAGGCTCATGACCACCCAGGCGAGCACGGGAACGGCCACCGGAGCCGCGGGGGCCAGCAGCACCCCGAGCCCGCCGCACACGGCCAGCCCGGCGCCCCAGCCGAACAGGAGCTTCTTGCCGAACCGGCGGACCAGCTTCGGTGCCAGGGGGACGATCAGGAAGAGCGTGGCCGCGCTGCTCAGGTTGAGCACCATGTAGAGGTCGGAGTCGCCGAGCACGTCGCGTGCGTAGTACGCCCCGATCCCCAGCGAGGCCACGTAGCCGGTCAGGAAGACCAGGGTGCCGGCCGACAGCAGCAGCAGCGGCCGGTTGGCCCGGAGCACGGTGAGGGTCTGCCGCAGTGTGACCCGCTCCAGGTCGCCCCGGACGGTCTCCCGGGCCGTGCAGAAGGTCAGCAGGTAGAACAGGATGCCGACGGGGACGAAGCTCCAGGTCAGCGTGGTGAACGTGGCCTGGAGGTCGCCCTTGTCCAGCTGCGGGGCGACGAGGGCGCCCAGGGCGATGATGATCGTCACCGCGCCCACTCCGCGGGCCGCCGACAGCCGGGTCCGCTGGTCGGGAAGCTGGGTCATCGCCGTGGCCAGCGCCCCGTAGGGAATGTTCACCAGGCTGTAGGCCAGGCCGATCAGCCCGTAGGAGACGTAGGCGTACAGCAGTTGCAGACCGGAGGAGACGTCGGGCACGTGGAACAGCGCCACGTTGAGCAGCAGCAGGGGGACGCAGCCGAACAGGATGAACGGGCGGAACTTGCCCCAGCGGGTGCGCACCCGGTCCACCAGGCGTCCGGCGATCAGGTCCGCGACCGCGTCCCAGGCCCGGATCACCAGGAACATCGTGCCCACCGCCGCCGGGCTCAGCCCGACCACGTCGGTGTAGTAGAGCAGCAGGAACATCGCGGAGAACTGGAAGGCGACGTTGTTGCCGGCGTCGCCGGCGCCGTACCCGAAGACCTGGAGCCGGCTGAGCCGGGCCGCCGGCGCCGTGGCCTTCGCGCCGGCCGGCGCTGTCGTACGGGCTGCCATCTCAGACATCGTTCCTCCAGCGGCGGCGGACGGAGAACGCGGCGCTCTTCGGGCGCCGGTCGCGGGTGAACAGGCCCTTCTTGTTGCCGTCGACCCGGCTGACGGCGGGGCGGGTGGCGAAGTCGGCGAAGTTCCAGATGTGTTCGCCGACCACGGCGTCGACCCGGTCGAACACCCGGTGGTACATGTCGAGGAACCGCTCCTGGTACTCCTCGGACCACGGCAGGTCGACCACGCTGTGCAGGCCGGACAGCGTGTCGACGCCGTACTCGGTGACGATGACCGGCTTGCCGTGCAGACGGTCCCAGTCCCTCAGCTCGGCCTCCAGGGCCGCCTCGGCGGCCTCCAGGTCGCCGGTGTGGACGTACCAGCCGTAGTACCGGTTGATCATGACGACGTCGGCCAGCTCCGAGAGGAGGCACTGGCTCGCGGTGTCGTGCATGACGTTGGCGAAGCCCACCGGACGGGTCGGGTCCAGCTTGCGCGCCTCCGCGAACAGGGGGGCGAAGTAGTCCCGGGCTGCGGGTACGGCCGACTCCGGCTCGTTGGCGATGCTCCACAGCACCACGCTCGGGTGGTTGCGGTCCCGTGTGATCAGTTCGCGGACGGCCTGGAGGTGGGTGCGCCGGGTGTCCTGCCCGATGGTCTCCTCCGTGTAGGTGGTTCCCGCCGGACCCGCGCCCGCCATGGCGGCCAGCTTGAGGTTCATGCCGACGGCCGCCGTCTCGTCGATGACCACGACGCCGTGCCGGTCGGCGTAGTCCAGGACCTCCTCGGCGTAGGGGTAGTGGGCGGTGCGGAAGGAGTTGGCGCCGATCCACTCCATCAGCTCGAAGTCGTGGACCATGAGCGCGTCGTCGTGGCCCTTGCCGCGCACCGGCGCGTCCTCGTGCTTGCCGAAGCCCTTGAAGTAGAACGGCTCACCGTTGATCAGGAACTCGGTGCCGCGTACCTCGACCGTCCGTACGCCGACCGGCAGGAGGTAGCTGTCGGCCACCCGCCCGTCGTCGTCGAGCAGCTGGGCTTCGCACTCGTAGAGGTACCCGTCGCCCGGCGCCCAGGGGTGGACGTCGGGCACCCGCAGCAGGCCCTCGGCGCCCTCCGCGGAGGCGACTTCGGCGCCGTCCGCGTCGCGGAGCACGACCCGCGCCCGGGCGGGCTCGTCGGCCCGGTACTCCACGGTGTAGCGCACCGTGCCCGTGGTGCCCTCCAGCCCGGTCTCGACCACGATGTCGCTGATCCGCGCCAGGGGTGTGGTGTAGAGCCAGACGGAACGGTGCAGGCCGGAGTAGTTGAAGAAGTCGTGGAAGTAGTGCTGGCGGCGTCCCCGCGGCGTCTGCTCCACCCGACCGGGCGGCACGGACGCCCAGGTGAGCTCGTTGTTGACGACCACGGTCACCCGCGCCTGGGCGCCGGCCACCACATGCTCGGTGATGTCCGCCTCGAACGGCGTGTAGCCGCCCTCGTGCTCGGCGACCGGCGAGTCGTTCACCCACACGGCGGCGCGGTGGGTGGCGGCGTCGAACCGCAGGACGATCCGCTGCCCCGACCAGCCGGCCGGGACGCGCACCGTCGTCTGGTACCAGGCGTCACCGACGTGGTCGCGCACGGTGAGGTCCGGCACGATGTCGTTGTAGCTGGCGGGCACCGGCATCTCACGGGCCTCGGACAGCCCGGAACGCCACCAGCCCGCGCCGCGCCCGACGCCTTCCGGATCGAGGCGGAAGGCCCACAGACCGTTGAGAGACCTGCGTTCTCGCGTGGAGGTGTCCCGGGGACGAAGCATGCGGGCTCCTTGGGTACGCGGCGACGATGCCGACGTTTCGAGGTGGATACCGGGACATTAAGCTGGTGCGAAATCTCCCTGGCAAGCGGTTGCCACCTGTTGTCGCCAGGCGGAGCATCGACCCAGCGGAGGCGGAGGGGCATGGCACGCACGGCACGGGACCCGGAGGAGTCAGGGACGCGAGAGCCTGGGGTGTCGGGTCCGCGAGAGCCTGGGGTGTCGGGGACAGGGGGCCCGGAGGAGCCAGGGACGCGAGACCCGGAGGTGTCGGCGAAGGACGACGCCAAGGTGTCCGTAAAAGGTGACGGCGAGGAGTCCGCGAAAGGTGACGGCAAGGAGTCCGCGAAAGGTGACGGCAAGGAGTCCGCGAAAGGTGACGGCAAGGAGTCCGCGAAAGGTGACGGCAAGGAGTCCGCGAAGGGTGACGGCGAGGGCCGGGCCTGGACGCGCCCGCCGACGATCTACGACGTCGCCCGGGCCGCGGGGGTCGCGGCCTCCACGGTCTCCCGGGCCTTCTCCCGCCCCGGCCGGGTCAACGCCGAGACGGCGGACCGGATCCGCGCCGTCGCGGCCGAGATGGGCTACCGCACCAACTATCTCGCCCGGGCGCTGCCCACCGGCCGCACCTCGATGCTGGCACTGGTGACCTCCGACGTCACCAACCCCTTCCACGCCGAGATCATCCGCGGCGCCGAAGTCGCGGCCGCCGAGGCGGACTACACGATCCTGCTCATCGACGCCCAGGAGGACGACCGGATCGAGCGCAAGAACATCGAGCGAGCCCTGCCCAGCGTCGAGGGCATCGTGCTGGCCAGCACCCGGATGTCGGACTCGGCGATCCGGATGATCGCCAAACAGCGGCCCACGGTCGTCCTCAACCGGGACATCACCGACGTGTCGAGCATCGTCACCGACAATCTGCACGGCGCGCGGCTGGCGGTGGACCACCTGGCCGGGCTCGGGCACCGGACGGTGGTGTACGCCGCGGGCCCGGAGTCCTCATGGGTGGACGGGATGCGCTGGCGCGGTCTGCGGGAGGCGGCGGGCGCAGGGCTGCGGATGCACCGCGTGGGGCCCGTTCCGCCGACGATCGCCGGGGGCGGGCAGGCGGCCGCGGACGTCGTCCGCAGTGCGGCCACCGCGGTCGTCGCCTACAACGACCAGGTCGCCATCGGCCTGATGCGACGGCTCCAGGCATCCGGTGTGCGCATCCCGGAGGACATCAGCGTCGTCGGCTTCGACGACATCTTCGTCGCGGATCTGGTGCAGCCGGGGCTGACCACGGTGGCGGCCCCGCTGCGCGCCGAGGGCCACATCGCGGTGCGTACGGTGCTCTCCCTGGCGAACGGTCCGGCCTGCCGCACCGATCAGCCCAGGACGCTGCCCGTCAAACTGGTCACCCGCGGCTCGACGGCCCAGCGCCGTGCGACACGGCGGAGCAATTGATGTCCGTGTGCGGCACCTGCCGAATGCGGCCGGGGAACGATGAATTCGAGAATTGTCACGGCTTGAGAAGTGGACCCCGTCATCACCCGCGCCTCTCAGCACCGGGCGACCGCCCTGTGGGACGGCGGCCGGCTCGCAGCCCGTGCGCACACGCGGCATTTCCGGAACGGCTCGGTATTTCTTTCACCGGACACCATGTCACCGGACACCGTTGAAAGCACAACCGAGCGGCCCCCATCGCGGAGGACTTGCCGGCCGGTGGGGGGCGCGCGGCTGACGTGTTGTCACCGGTGACCTGCGCGGGAGCGGGAACGGAGTTGCCGCGCGATGAGGACGCGAGGAAACTGGGAAAGGGAGGGAAATTTTCCCCAGGCGGCGGGCCCTGGGCCGTGACGGCACCGGCCATGGACTCCGCGCCGGCATGGAAGAGGCAAGTGCAATGTCGCGGCAGTACTACCAACGTGGCCGTCTCGTCGAAGCCGAAGAAATCGATGACGTGGTCGCGGTCAAGATGGGACCCGACACCTCCGCCGAATCCGCCTCCGCGTTGGAGTCGGAACTGGGCGGCAGCGCCCGTGGTGAGATACGCGAGGCCGGCGTCGACGACGAGACGACCGAGGCCTTCGCCCGCGCGAGCTGGGTGTTCGTCAGGCCGAACCAGCAGACCCTGGAGGCGTTCACCGCCGGCGGGGAGATTCCCGGGGCCGAGGCGACCGGCAAGGTCATCCGGCGGCCCAACGGCAGGATCGGCATCGCGACCGACGCGTTGACCGTCCGGCTCGACCCGGCCCTCTCGCAGGAGGACGCCGAGCGTGAACTGGCGGCGGCCGGCCTGGCCGTCGTCGACAAGCTCGGCTTCGCGACGAACCTGTACGAGGTGCGCGCCCCGGCGTCGCAGGACGCCCTCGCGGCCTCGGTCGAGCTGCACGGCAACGACCTGTTCCTCTTCGCCGAACCGTCGTTCGTCGAGCACGTCCCCGCCCGGTTCAGGCCCGCCGGCGCCCGGTACCCCCAGCAGTGGCAGTGGAGGAACACCGGTGCCGACGGCGGCACTCCGGACGCCGACGTCCACATCGAGCCGGCCTGGGACCGCACCTTCGGAACCGGTGTCCGGGTCGCCGTCATCGACAACGGCTTCGACGCGGACCACCCGGACCTGGCCGCCGGGGTGGATCCCCTGTCGGGCTTCTTCACCGGCGGTGCGGGCGGATCGGTCTTCGTCCAGGGCACCTCGGGGATGCCCGACAGCGATCACGGCACGTTCTGCGCCGGGATGATCGGCGCCCGGCACGGCAACGGGGCGGGCGGTACGGGGGCGGCCCCCGAGTGCAGCCTGATGCTGCTGGCCTGCCTGCCGGACCAGGTCGGTACGCAGACGACGCTCGCCCGCGCCGTGGCGTACGCGGCCGTCCCCTCGACCGAGGTGCCCGAGGCAGGCGCCGACGGCGGGGCGGACATCCTGGCGTGCAGCCTCGGACCGAACGGCGCCGACTGGGACCTGACCGGCGCGATGGACCTCGCTCTGGAGTTCGCCGCGACGAACGGACGGCAGGGCAAGGGGCTGGCGATCTTCTGGGCGGCGAGCAACGGCAGGAACGTCGACGTCGCCAAGGACGAAGTGGTCTCCCACCCGGATGTGATCGCCGTGGTGCGGTCGACCAACAAGGACCGGGAGGACAACGCGGCACGCGGCCCGGACGTCGAACTGATCGCCCCCGGCGTCAACGTCCTCAGCACCACGTCCGGGGGCGGCTACGGAACCAGCACCGGCACCAGCTTCGCCGCCCCCTGCGCGGCCGGGTGCGCGGCACTGGCCCTGTCCATGAGCCCCCACCTCACGCGCGACCGGCTGCGCGAGGTGATGCACGAGTCGGCCGACAAGATCGGGGGGCCGGAGGTCCAGTACGACGCGGCCGGCCACAACGACGACTACGGCTTCGGCCGGGTGAACGCCTCCCAGGCCGTCGCGCTCGCCGACGGGATGCGGCCATGAGCGAGGAACCCGCGGTCTTCCGCTGCCATGTCGTCGCCGAGAACGCAGAAGCGCTCAGGGAGTTCGTCCGCGAGACGCAGCCCGATGTCGGCTGCCGTGCCGTCGCGCGCGGCGGCCGGGCGGGCGTCGGACTGGACCTCTACTTCCGCCAGGACCAGCTCGACCGGGCCAGAGGGGCCCGATCGGCACCGCTGGTGGACATCACCGCGGTCGAGAACGTCACGGAGAACTGGCGTGCCCGGAAGGAAGAGATCGGCGACGGTGACCGCTTCGCCGACCGGGACGCCGTCCCGCACGGTCTCGGCCGGAAGGAGTGACCGTGTATCTCAACGTGGCCGAGATCGAATCGGCGATCACCAGTCTGGGAAGCGCGTACCCCGGTGCGGCGGAGGTCGTCACCGCACCCCACACCACGCACGAGGGACGGACGACGCGGCTGCTGCGGGTCGGGACGCGGCGAAGCGACGAGGCGCCCGGCATCCTGCTGCTGGGCGGGGTGCACGCCCGGGAATGGGTGCCGCCGGACGCGCTGGTCTCGCTGGCCGCGGACCTGCTGGAGGCACACGACTCGGGCACCGGACTCGGCTACGGGTCGTCGTCGTTCACGGCGGCCCAGGTCGCGCAAGTGGTGGAGAACCTCGATCTGTTCTTCTTCCCCTGTGTCAACCCCGACGGCCGGGCCTTCAGCCAGAGCACGTCCCCGATGTGGCGGAAGAACCGCCGGCCGGCGCCCGCCGGGTCCACGGGTCCGTCGTGCGTGGGGGTGGACCTCAACCGGAACTTCGACTTCCTCTGGGATCACACGGCGAAGTTCGCTCCCGACGCGGACGTCCACACCTCCGACAGCCCCTGCGATCCGCAGGTCTACCGGGGTCCCTCCGCCGCGTCGGAGCCGGAGACCCGGAACGTGGTCTGGGCGCTCGACCACCACCCGCGGATCCGGTGGATGGTCGACGTCCACAGCGCGGTCCCGGTGATCCTGCACAACTGGGGCTCCGACCAGAACCAGTCCACCACCCCGACCGACAACTTCCGCAACCCCGCTCTCGACGCGGTGCGAGGGCGCCCGGACGACGGCATCGGCGAGTTCATCCCCGAACGGGACCTGAGCATCGCGGTCGAGCTGGCCGGCCGGATGAACGACGCGGCACGAGCGGTACGCGACGTCGACTACGGCGTGGAGGCGGCGTACGGGCTGTACCCGACCTCGGGGACGAGCGACGACTACGCGTACTGCCGGCACCTCGTCGACTCGGCCGCCACGAAGGTGTTCGGCTACACGATCGAGTGCGGAGAAACGTTCCAGCCGGTGTTGAGCGAGGCCGAACAGGTCATCCGCGAAGTCTCGGCGGCGCTGCTGGCACTCGCGCTCGCCGCACCCGACGTCACGGACGGCCGGGTGGAGCGCTCGCAGGACGGCAGGACCGCTCCCGGGCGCATGGCAGGCACCGCTCTCGCACACGACATGTGAACGGCCCGGCCACCGAGCCGTCCCTGGGCGGCGGCTGTCGAGGCAGCCGCCGCCGGGCGCGGCCCGGACCCTCAGCGTGCCCCCCGTACGCCGCCTCCTGGGCGAAAGGACAACCCTGTCATGGCCACCGACTCCAAGAAGAAGACCACGCCGGCGAAGACCACCGCGCCGGCCCGGAACACGGCGCTCTCCGAGGACGACTTGATCGCCTCGCTGCGGCGCTACATCCGCACCCGTGGACCCGAACTGCTGGAGGATCCGAACATCACCTCCGTGGGCATCGGCCACAAGGTCACCGAAGGAAGGCGCGGCCGGCAGGTCGCGCTCCAGTTCACGGTGGGCAGCAAGGTCGAGCCGGAGGCGCTGGAGGGCCTGGACACCGCACCGATCCCCGAGACGGTCACGGTGGACGGTGTCGAGGTGCCCACCGACGTCATCGAGCGCAGCTACCGGCCGCAGTTCCGCACCGTCGCGGAGGTGGAGAGTCCGGCGCGCAAGACGCGCCTGGACCCGATCGCGCCCGGGGTGAGCGTCGGGGCGGTGACGGTCTCGGCGGGCACGATCGGCTGCATCGTGTTCGACCGGGCCGACGGCACCCCCTACGTGCTCAGCAACTGGCATGTGCTGCAAGGCCCCCGCGGCGAGCTGGGCGTGGAGGTCGTCCAGCCCGGCCGGCACGACGACAACCGCGTCCGCCGCAACCGCCTGGGCGTGCTGGTGAGGTCCCACCTGGGTGTGGCGGGCGACTGCGCGATCGCCGGCATCGAGGACCGCGCCTTCGTCCAGGAGATCCTGGAGCTGGGCGTGGCGCCCACCGAGCTCGGCGAGCCCGAGCTCGACGACAGGGTCGTCAAGAGTGCGCGGACCACCGGCGTCACCCACGGCATCGTCCGCCGCATCGACACCATCGCCAAGCTCGACTACGGCGGGCAGGTCGGCGTCAAGACCATCGGATGCTTCGAGATAGGCCCCGACCCCGACCGCCTGCCCGACGACGGGGAGATCAGCAGCGGCGGCGACTCCGGCGGGGTGTGGCTGTTCGAGGAGGACGGCAGCCCGGGCGCGGTCATGGCCGGGCTGCACTTCGGCGGTGAGGCCTCGGGCGAGGCGGACGAGCACGCACTGGCCTGCCTGCCGGCCTCGGTGTTCGAGAAACTCGAGATCAGCCTGACACCGCCGGCCCCGGAGGACGTCCGGACCCTCGCCGGGTACGACCCCGGCTTCCTCGGCGAGCCGATCGACGTGCCGGAGCTGGACCCGGACCTCGCCCGGGACGCGGTCCGCCTCGACGGTTCCGAGGTCATCCCCTACACGCACTTCTCGCTCGCCCTGAGCGAGAAGCGGCGGTTCCCCTTCTGGGTGGGCTGGAACATCGACGGTGGCACCCTGAAGAAGCTCAACCGCACCGGCATCCCGTTCGTCAAGGACGCGCGGCTGCCCGCCACGGCGCAGGTGGGCAACGAGCTGTACGAGAACAACCGGCTCGACCGCGGGCACGTCGCCCGCCGCGCCGATCTGCTGTGGGGCAGCCTGCCGGAGGCCGGTAAGGCCAACAAGGACTCCTTCTTCTACACCAACATCACCCCCCAGATGGACGACTTCAACCAGAGCGCCAAGAACGGGGTGTGGGGCCGGCTGGAGGACGCCGTCTTCGAGGACACGGACGTCGACGACCTGAAGGTCAGCGTGTTCGGCGGGCCGGTCTTCCAGGACGACGACCGGACCTTCCGCGGGGTACGGCTCCCCCGCGAGTTCTGGAAGGTCATCGTCTTCACCGAGCACGGCGAGCTGAAGGCCAGGGGTTTCCTCCTCACCCAGAACCTCGACCGGCTGGAGTCGCTCGAACTGGACGAGTTCCGCGTCTTCCAGGTCACCCTCGGCGAGCTCGAGAACCGCACCCGGCTCAGCTTCCCGGCCGTCCTGCACAAGGGCGACTCGTTGCACGTCCCGGAATCCGTCGCCGACCGGACCCCCTTGGAGAGCCTGGCCGACATCCGGTGGGACTGACCGGCCACTGGACGCGGGAGCACTCCTGCCCACCGGCCCGGGCCGGTGGGCAGGAGTGCTGTTCGGTCGTGTGGTCAGTGGAGCTGTTCGGTCGTGCTGGCGACCAACTGGCCGGCCTCGAAGCCGTCGACGCGGGCTGCCCGGGCGGCCGCCGCGCCGGGCACCGTCACGTCGGCCTGGCCGTCGCTGAGATCGACCGACGCGCCCGGCCGCTGGTCGACGTAGACGTCCACGCGGTCGACGTTCGTCGCCTTCACCTTGATCCTCAAGGAGCCGTCGACGGACACGGCGTCCGTGACGGACACGGCGTGCGGCTTGCGCTCCTGGAGCAGCCGGCCCGCCTGGTCGAAGAGATCGGCGTTGTCCTCCAGGAGGTCCCGGCGGGTCATCCGGTGCAGCTCGTCGGGAACGACGCCCAGGTCCTCCACCGGAGTTCCGGACAGGGCGCCGACCCGGAGGGTGCGGCGGACGGACACGCGCATGCCGGCTCCCTTCGGCAGCGGTACGTACGGTGTCGCCCGGTCCTCGGCGAGGAGGGCGGAGAGCAGCTCATGCGTCCAGACGTTGGCACCGCCGGCGCCGGTGTTCTCGTCGGTGCCGAGCACGGGGCCGATCCGGTGGTCCTGGAAACCGGCGGCGAAGATGTCGGTGGCCGAGTAGCAGCGGGCGTTGGTGATGAGGACCACCGGCCCGAAGTACTGCTGCCCGATGGCGTTGGCACCGTCCTCGGGGGTGATCGGGAAGGCGCTGGAGAAGGCGGCGCCGATCTCGACGGCCTGCTCCATGGAGGGGACCCAGGCGCCCAGGTCGATGCCGGAGGAGGCGTCCTGGTGCCGGCGGCAGATGCGCAGGTTGAGCGGGGTGTTGATGAACTGCACCGGCTCGGGGGCGATCCGGCGGGGGGTGAGGACCTGGAGGGCGAACTCGGCGGCGTGGATGTGGCCGCCGCCGTTGTCCCGGACATCCACGATGAGCCCGTTCTGCGGCAGCTGTCCGATGAGGCGGACGAACTCCCGGACGAAGGCGACCGGGTCGGTCACGTTGAAGGTGAAGACACGGATGTGGCCGAACCGCCCGGAGGACGTCTCCACGGTCCGGGCCGTGAACACCTTGGGCATCGACGTGGCGATCTCGCCCGGGCGCAGCCCGGGCGCCTGCTCGTCGGCCTGGACGGCCCGTTCCTGGGCGACGACCCGGGGGGCGAACAGCAGCACCTTCGCGCGGCCGGTTTCGTCCGCGTCGAGGTCCAGCCCCTGGGCCAGCGCGGCGGTGCTGATCGCGTCCGCGTCCACCATGGGGGGCAGGTTCTCCACGATCCGCCAGTTCTCGCGCAGCTCCCGCTGAGTGCCGCTCTCGTCGGTGTAGCTGACGGTCACCCATTCCTCGAAGGGAGGCAGGTGGATGCGCAGCGGCCGCACGGTCAGCGACTGGACGCCCCGGCTGCGCCGGGCGGGTGCGTTGCTGCCGGCGAACCGGGCCGCGTTCAGGTCGACGGCCGCGGAGACGGGGATGCCGCTCCAGTGCGTGATCTCGGCGCCGGGCCTGAAGCCGTCGGCCTCGAAGCCCTGGGCCACGTGGGTGACCATGAAGTGGGTGGTGCCCTGCGCGTCCGTGTACGGCTCGACGAGGAACGGCAGGAAGGCGATCTTGCCCGCGAAGGGGGCGGGGAGCAGGTAGTTGGTGTGCAGGTCCCTGACCGAGTGGAAGATCTCCGAGACCTCGGCGTGGAAGAGCCACTCCGCGGGCATGGTCTCCTGGGTCTGCCGCTCCAGGCGCCGGCGCAGCACGCGCAGGCGCTGGACCGGGTTCACGGCGTGCATCGCGGTCTTGAACGGCAGGTGGACGTAGTTCTGGTCCAGCAGGACGAGTGCCTGATCGACGATGAGACGGCGCTCCTCCAGCGTCAGGGTGCCCGCGTCGTCGAGGAAGCTGCGCAACGGTGTCGAGGTGGCCAGGTGGGCGCGGACCGGTTCCGCGGCCTGCTGGATGAACGCGGGGGTCGTGTCGTCAGCCGGGTCCGTCATGGTGTTCCTCGAAGGTGGGGGCCGGGGTCCCCACCTTCGGGCCGTCGGCGGCCCGGGCGAGGGCCGTACACGACGTTGTCGCCTGATCGGATGCCGGTGATTGCCCCGGTCGGGCGGGGGGTGCGGGCGTCGGCACGCTCGCACCCTGCGCCGTTCAGCCGGCGAGGCGGCTGCCGATCGAGCGGGCTACATCGGCGTGGGCGAGGTATTCCACGATGCTGTGGGCCCGGTCGCGGGCGTTGACCACGGCGAGGTCGGTCGGGCCGTCCGTCCAGTCGGGGGCGAGCGGGCATCCGATGGCCACCGGGTCGGTCGGGCACCACGCGTTGAGCCAGTCCGCCACGTTCTCCGGGGTTCTCGGCCCGCCGGCCAGCAGCCGGCGGTACACGCCGTCCATGCCGAGAGGGCTGCCCGCCGTGGTCAGGTGGACGACCGCCACGGCGGGAGAGAGCCGCGTGAGGAGGTCCATGCCGACGACCGTGCCCAGACTGTGGCTGACGAGGACCATCTCGCCCGCGTCCGGCACGGTCTCCAGCACACAGCTCAGGACCTCCTCGCGGATCTGCCGGTCGTCGAGGTACGCGGCCACGTCACGGAAGACGAGGGAGATGGCCCACGCGTCGAGATCGCTTCTGGCGGCCAGCCAGCCCAGCCGCCGCCACACGGCGCCGACCACGGGGTCCAGGCCCAGTGCTTCGGTGATCTCGGCGGTCTGCTGCGTCTCGAGCGGCACGTACCACTTGGCGGCCGCCTCGCCGAGGATCTCCTCGTACACCGCGCGGGTGGTGGGGGCCTCGGGTGCGACGGCCGTCGGCGCCTCGACGGCCGGGGGAACGGACTCGGTGGTCAGGGCAACGGACTCGTGCGGTGCGAGGGCCCGCACCAGCCGGTCGCCGTAGAACGGGAACCAGATGTCCGCCGGGTCGGCTGTCGGCAGTCCGGCACGGACGAGCCCCTGGTTGAGCCCGGCGGCCCATTCGCGGCGCAGGGTCTCGGGGTCCTTGCCCTGCTGGGCACGCCCGTGCAGGAAGACCAGATGCCGCCCGCCGCCGAACGCGCCGTCCCGAGCGCGAAGTCCCCTCGCGAGCGGGGCCACCGCCTCGACGGACGCCCGCCCGGGGGAAGCGGAAGGGCCGGCGGGACCGGCGGCGGCAGCGGGAGTGGCGGGGGCCGGCCCGACGGCCACACCCGGAGTGGCGGGAGCCGGACCGACAGCGGCACCCGGAGTGGCGGGAGCCAGCCCGACAGCGGCACCCGAAGTGGCGGGAGCCAGCCCGACAGCGGCACCCGAAGTGGCGGGAGCCAGCCCGACAGCGACACCCGAAGTGGACGGGGCCGGACCGGCGGCGGCAGCGGTGGTCCCGGCGGCCGCCAGGGGCCCGTCCAGCCCCGACTCCGGCCCCATGCCGGCCAGCAGCTCCCGCTGCCCGGCGGTGAGCGGCAGCGACGCGACGTGCTTCAGGATGGAGCTGATGCGCACCCCCTCGTTGGACACCCAGTCGGTGGCGTCGTCGCCGTCGCCGGGCTGCCGGACCCGGCCGTCGCGGCGCAGGATGCGGCCCTGTTCGTCGGTCCGGGGCACGCCGCTGTGGTGGAGGGCGATGACCTCCCACTGGTCGTTGAAGACCGGGGAGCCCGAGTTCCCGGGCTCGGTGTCCGTGCGGTAGTGCAGGAAGTCGTCCAGGCGCACTTGCAGGGCGTTGTCGCGTACGGCGATCTCCTTCAGGCGTCCCCTCGGGTGGCCGATGATGTTGACCGGCTCACCGATCACCAGCTTGCCCAGCTGGGCGCTGAGCCGGTGCCAGCCGAAGGTCTCGCCCGGCGGCCTCCGGCCGGGGCCGGGGGCGACCGGGACCAGGGCGAAGTCGAGGCGTTTGTCCGCCACGAAGAACCCGTTCGGGTCGAACTCCAGCCGTGTCGGGGGCTGCGGTGTGTTGTCGACGTCGACCTGGGCGTCGAACTCCGCGAAGCAGCGCCGGGCGGCGTCCGCGTCGGGGAGGACGTGATGGTTGGTCATCAGCAGGGTCGGCGACACCAGGAAGCCGGTGCCGATCGGCAGTTCGCGGCCGTTCTCCCGCGCCGAGATCCGGGCGACGCAGCGTGCGGCCCGGGCGCCGCGCGGCAGGAAGCTCCAGGCCTGGAGCTCCTTGGACACGCCGAGGATCCGCTCGAAGGCGGAGGACGCCGTCAGCGGTTCGGCGCGGACGGCCTCCATCACCATGGCGGTCGGCACGGCCTGCCGTTCGAGCAGGCGGGCCGCCCGCGCCGCCAGTGCCTCCGGTGAATCGGGGAAGCTGACCCCGGCGTCCTGCTGCCGCTCGACCTCGCGACGCTGCTCGCCGGCCTCGTCGTACCGGACCGCGGCCGCCGCCACCTGGTGTTCCCGCTCATCGCGGGTTCTGTCCACGACTTCCATGGCCTTCACCGTCTTCCATGCCCTTCACCGTCCTTCGAGGGCCCGGAAGGACACGGCGGAGCGCACCGGCCCGGGGCGAGGGGCGCCGTGCCCGTCCGGCAGGAAGGTCCCGGCTACCAGTTGGGGGGCACGTCGGATCCGAAGCCGCCCCCGGCCGGTCGCTTCTCGAAGTGGAGATGGGGTCCGGTGGACTTCCCGGTGGAGCCGACCTCTCCGATCTTCTGGCCGGCCCGGACCGAACCCCCGGTCACGGTCCGCTCGGAGAGGTGGCAGTACCAGAAGTCGAACGGGCCCGCGCGCAGCACGAGGAAGGTGCCGAAACTCGGGTCGTGCCCGGTGCGGGCTATGGAGCCGTTGAGCACCGCCACACAGGCCCTGCCCTGCGGAGCGGCGTAGTCCGCGCCGGTGTGATAGCCGAGGACCCAGTGACGCCCCTTCCTGCGGTGAGGGGTCGTGACCCCGTGTCCCGGCACGGGAGACGTGACGCGGGCCCCGGGAGTCGTCGGCGTCGTGGGCGTCGTGGGCGTCGGGACGCGGAGTCGGTCCCAGGAGGTCCTGCCCGGAATGCCGTTGGCCTCGGCTCCCTTGAACCCGAGCTTGCGCTGCCAGGCGGCGTACGACTCTTGATCGGCGTCGGTCCACGCGGGACCGGGACCCGTACGGTACTTCCCGCACTCCTCCGCGACCAGGCGTCTGCCCATCGCGGCGATCACGGGACTGTGTTGTCCCTCGTGGAAGAATGCCGCTCCTGGGAACGGTGCCAGCGCAGGCATGGCCCTGCCTCCTTTCAGGCACGGTGGTTCGCTGCCCCGCGATGCTCGCCACCGGATCGCTCGTCCGGCCGTCCGCGCATCGGTCACGCACGGTCCGGTCGGGAGTGGGCCTGCTGGTCGGCGCGGCAGCGCTGCTGTCCAGTGGCGCGCACCCGCCCCGCCCGTGCGTCGCTCACCTCACCATCGCCCTGCTTCCACCATGCGCCCGATGCAAGTCGGGCGCAAACCCGGCGGCTTCGGGATCCCCGCTCATGGCGAGGCTCAGACTTCGGGGACCTCCAGCCTGTCCCAGCTGAACCGGCCGGGAACGCCGTCGGCCGCGCTGCCCTCGAAGCCCAGCTTCTGCTGCCAGGCGGTGTAGGACCTGACATCGCCCGGTCCCCACACGTCGGTACCGGTGCCGGAGGTGTAGCGGTCGCAGTCCTCGGCGACGAGCCGGGTGTGCATGCCGGCGATGACGGGCGATGTGCGTCCCGGCCGGAAGAACGACGCACCGGGGAACGGTTCGAACCGGGGCGTCACCGGGGTCGGTCCGGGTGGTGGTGACACGAACACCGGCCAGGAACCGGGGTCGACGTGGTCGTTCTCCGGGACCTGGGCATGGGCGTACCACCCGCCCCGCGACGTCCACATGGCGGTCGGGCACGTATTGCTGGACAGGGACGCCGGACGGCCCATGGGCCAGACGTCCGGCACGCCCCAGGAGTTGATCCACGCGTTGAGGTCGCCCCAGCCCTCGCACGGAGTGTCGACCAGCCGTGGGAACACCTTGCCGCCGACGCGGCAGTGCGGGAAGAACAGGGCCTCGATCTGGATGACGACCGTGCCGGTCCGGTTGGTACGGACACCACCGGCCGCGTCGAACAAGGCCTTGCTCCGGGAAGTGGCGGGGAAGAACTGGGCGAACGCCCCGGTGAAAGGGTCCCAGAGGATGTGCGGAGCCCGGTCTCTGCCGCTGCCGGTGAAGAAGCTCTTGAGAGCGGCGAAGGGCACCAGATCGAGGGGCCGCTCGGCGGTGGCCGTCCTGTCCGCCGTGATGTGCGCGATCGCCCTGGCGGGGAACCGGGGGTCGCACGGTGCGTGGTCGCCGATGTCCGCCTCGATGGCTTGGGGCATCCATGGGTCGGGCATGGTGAACTCCTCCCTCCTCGCACCTCACATGACCGTGGGGTGCCGCGGGGACGGACACGGTGGGGCGAGCGCCGGGTGGACGGGAGGCCGCGCACATCGGGCCCTTCCCGCTTTCCACGATGCGCCGGAGGGGCACCTGCGGCAAACGGGAAAGACGCGGGAAGCGGTTCCCGCGCCGCGGCCCACCGGACCGGCGGCCCCCGCCCGGCCGACCGGAACCGGCCCGCGCGCCGCGCAGACGACGGACCTGCCCCGCCGCGCGCCGCGCACACGACGGTCCGGCCCCGCCGCGCGCCCCGCACACGACGGTCCGGCACGGCCCCGGAAACCCCGAGGTGCGCGTCTCCCGGCGCGCCGCCCGCGGGGGTGCGGGGCGCTCAGGTGTGCAGGGGTCGGCTCCGGTGTCCGCCTGTCGCCTGTCCGCTTACTGACATCACGGAGGGGATGTCAGCGGCCCGCGCCAGGGGCTTGGATGACAACTCCAGCCTCGGACCGGTCGATCCGGCCGGTGGGCCGCTGCGTGACGCCTCGGGCGGTCCCGGCGGACGAGGCCACTTCCGGGGTCCGGCAGAGCGGCCGGTCCGACCAGATCGGAGAACTCGATGGTGCACGTCATGGATTCCGCAGCTCCGCGCATCGTCCTGGTCGGTGCGACCGGCGTCCTCGGGACCGCCATCATCGAACTGATCGAGGAACTCGGGATACGCCACCGTGAGATCCGGCTCGTGGCCTCGGAGCGCTCCGCCGGTCGCGAGATCCCGGTCGACGGCCGGCTGGAGACGGTGCACAGCCTCGCCGACTTCGATTTCGCGGGCGCCGATCTCGTGCTGTTCTGCACCGCGGAGGCGGTCAGCCGCCGCTACGTCCCGGTCGCCAGGGAGCAGGGCGCGCTGGTCGTCGACAGCTCCGGCGCCTTCCGCACCGACCCCGACACCCTGTTGCTCGTCCCGCCGGTCAACGGCCATCTGCTCGACCGCCCCCCGTTCGGCGTCCTCGCCGGCCCGGGCGCCCTGACGGTGCCGCTCGTGCGGCTGCTGCACCGCGTCGAGCAGTACCGGGGCGTGCGTCAAGTGGTGATGAGCAGCTATCAGGCGGCCTCGGCGCGGGGCCGGCAGGGCATCGAGGAACTGCTCGAAGGCAGCGAACTCGCGCTCCGGGACCCCGACGCCGAGCTGCCCGCGGACCTGTTCCGCCCCGCACTCGCCTTCAACGTGGTGCCGGTCGCCGGGCGGATGCTGGAGAGCGGCGCCAGCGCCGAGGAGCACAGGATCGAGCAGGAGACGCGCCGCGTCCTCTCCCTGCCGCACCTGGACATCAGCGCGACCTGCGTCCAGGTGCCCGTGGTGAACGGCCACGCCGCCGCGGTGTTCGTGGAGGCGGCGCTCCCCGTGGAGCGCGCGGAGCTGGCCGCGCTGCTGGCCGGGCTGCCCCGGGTGGTGGTCCACGGAGACCGTCCGGGCGCCTTCCCCACGCCGTTGACGGCAGGCGACCCGGACCGCATCCACGTCGGGCGGATCAGGGTGGTCCCGCACAACCCGCGGGCCTTCTGGCTGTGGCTGATCGTGGACAACCTGCGTGCCGGAGCCGCGCTGAACCTTCTCCAGATCGCGGAGGCGGCGTCGGCGCGACGGCGGCCGGGTGCGGGTGCCCGTCTGCGCTGAGGCGGCGCGGGGCGGGGAGCGGGGGGAGCGGGTGGGCCTGGTGATCAGGCCCACCCGTCGCTTTCTCAGACCATGGTCACAGAACCGGGCCGCGCGAAAGACACTCCCCCACCAGATCCCATTTGTCGTCGGCGGCCGCGAAGTCGGCCTGCCCCGCGCCGCCGATGAGGGCGCCGGAGATCACCGAGTCCATGGAACCGGTAATTCCGGCGGAGCGGATGAGAGCTACGGAAAGGCGGGCCGGGACCCACCGGTTTTTCGCCATCATGACTCCGTCGATTCTGGATTCGACTCAATGTCACGCCCGTTTCCGGACCCGTCGAAGCTTGGTCGACAAATGGACTCGGGTCGAGACTCGATCACTGTCCTATGATGGCTTGGCCACAAGTGGATAGCGGCGGACGTCGACCGGAAGGTGTCCTGTGGAGAACCGACCCTTGTTAGACGAGCCGGCCCGGCCCCTGTTGAGCGAGCTGGCCGTCGACGCGTACCGGGCCGCGCTGCGCGTCGGCGTGTTCGACGACGAGGAGGTCGCCGCCGAGCTGGGGGTGTCTCCCGTGCGGGTCGTGGAGGCCCGCAAGGCCTTGCAGGATCTGCGCCTGCTCAGCCCGGACGATCACGACAGCCCCGTCGTGCCCCTCGACCCGGCGGTGGTGGAGGCCGAGCTGGTGACCCCGCTGGAGACGATGATCGCCAGCCAGCGGCGGCGGATAGCGGGAATACACCGGCAACTCCACTCGCTCGTCGGGCCTTATCGGACCGCTGAAAGATCACGCTCGGCGGATGTCCCGATCCGCGTTCTTGACAACGCCGACGACGTGCGCCGGGAGATTGATCTGGCGAGACGCCGGTGCACCACGGAACGGATGAGCCTCCAGCCGGGCGGCGGCCGCTCGGCGGACCTTCTCCAGCAAGATCTCGTCCAGACGACGGAATTGTTGAGGCGCGGTGTCCGGATCCGCACTCTCTATCAGCACACGGCCCGGTCGAGCCTCACCACGCGGACCTATGTCGGACATATCTCCGAAGAAGGTGCGGAAGTCCGCACCGCGGAGGAACTCTCCGAGCGCCTCATCATTTATGACCGGACAATTGCCTTTGTTCCCACGGAACGGAGGGGGGACGAACCGCCCGGCGCGGCCGTCGTCACCGACCCGACCCTGGTGGCCTATCTGTGCCGCTCCTTCGAGGCGGCCTGGCAGACCGGCAGCCCCTTCGGCAGCGGCACGGAGCCGACCGACGACCAGCAGGTGAACGCGGATCTGCGGGCCTCGATCCTGCGGCTGATGTCCCTGGGGCTGAAGGACGAGGTGATCGCGCGCCGCCTCGGCATGGCGACCCGGACCTGCCGCCGTCACATCTCGGCGCTCATGGACGAACTCGGCGCCATGAGCCGGTTCCAGGCCGGGGTGATCATCGGCCGCCGGCAGGCCGCGCCGGAAGCCCCGCCCCGAACCGGCCCGAGCACCGGAACGACCACCGGACCGGCCACCGGAACAGCCGCCGTACCGGCCGCCGCGGAGACGGCCCCGGAAAGCGCTGTCCAGAAGTAGCCGTGCCAGCACCTGCCACCGGGCATGCCTCGTGCCCGCCCTCTCTCCCGTGCGACCTTGGCGGACGGCTGACCGACATCGATGTCGCATGGGAGAGGGCAATGGCACATCTCATCAGCCTCGAAGAGGCCGAGAAGCTGGACGTCGAGGAAGTACACGAGCTCTACCGCACGTACATCAACAAGAGCCAGGTCCGGTTGATGACCTCCTTCGGCTTCGGCCAGGAGCTCGTCGACCACGCCGAGGGGGCCTACGTCCACACGCGGGACGGCCGCAGGATCCTGGACTTCACCGGCGGGATCGGCGTGCTCAACCACGGGCACAACCATCCACGGATCGTCGCGGCCCGCCAACGCTTCCAGGAGCAGCGGCGGATGGAGGTGCACAAGACCTACTTCTCGCCCTACCTGGCCGCCCTGGGCCACAACCTGGCGGCGGTGCTGCCCGGCGACCTGAACCGCTCGTTCCTCCCCAACTCCGGGGCCGAGGCGGTCGAGGGCGCGGTCAAGCTGGCGTACAAGTACCACGGCGGCCGGCGGCGGCAGATCCTGCGGGCGGACATCAGCTTCCACGGCAAGCTGCTCGGCTCCGGCGGACTCACCGGGGGCGCGCAGAACCACTTCGAGTTCCCGACGATCCCCGGAATCCGCACCTTCGCCTACGACGACCTCGACTCCGTCCGCCGGGTCCTCGCCGAGGCACGGGACGCGCGGGGGCACAGCGACGTGTACGCGCTGCTCATCGAACCGTTCAGCGCGTCCACGATGCGCTGGTGCTCCGAGGAGTTCCTGCGCGGCCTGCGCGAGCTGTGCACCGCCGAGGACATCGTGCTGATCTTCGACGAGATCTACACCGGCTGGGGCAAGACCGGCAGCATGTTCCACTTCACCCGGTACGAGGGGCTCGTGCCGGACGTGGTGACGACCTCGAAGTCCTTCGGCGGCGGCAAGTCGTCCGTCTCCGCGTACGTGGCGCGCGAACCGGTCTTCCGCAAGGCGTACGACAACATGACGGACGCGATGATGCAGAGCACGAGTACGACGTACTACGGCTTCGGCGAGGAGACCGCGACGGCCATCGAGGCGATCTCCGTCGCGGTCGAGGACGACTACCCGGCGCGGGCCCGGGCCATCGAGGCGGTGCTCAAGCCGGGGCTGGAGCGCATCCGCAAGACCTACCCGGACGTGATCGACGACGTGCGCGGCTCCGGCGCCCTCTTCGGGATCTTCCTCTCCGGCGGGCCCAAGATCCTGGACCTCATCGGCAAGCTGCCGGCGACCGGCCCGGCCAAGGACCCGCTGATCCGCACGAAGATCATCACCGCCGCGGTCATCGACACGCTGTACCGCAAGCACGACGTCTACACGTACAACACGCTCAACGGCCGCAGTCCGCTGGTGGTGAGTCCCCCGTTGGTGGCGGGTCCGGAAGAAGTCGAGCGGTTCCTCACCGCCCTGGACGCCACGCTCGCCGAGGGCATGAAGCGCCTGCTCGGCCGGTTCGTGCGGGAGCGGGTGAGCTCGCTGTGGTGACCGACGCCTCGCACACGCCGCGCGACGACAGCGCGCACGGGACCGAGCGGCTCACACGGCGGGAGGACCGGCCGCGGCTGCCCGCCCGGGTCGCCGTGACCGGTGCCGCCGGGGTGCTCGGCTCGCACCTGGTGGACCACCTGCTGCGGTCGGGCAGCCGGGTCAGCGCGTTCGATCTGCGCCCGGTGCCCGCGGCCCCCGGGCTGACGCCGTTCACCGGGGACATACGGGACCTGCGCGCCGTGACCGAGGCGCTCCAGGGCGCCGACGCCGTGGTGCACTGCGCGTCCGCGCTGCCCAGCTACCCCGTGGCCGACATCCGGTCGATCGTCGTCGAGGGCACGACGACCGTGCTGGAGGCGGCCCGTGCCACCGCCGTGCCCCGGGTGGTGCACATCTCCTCCACCGCCGTCTACGGGCTGCCCCGGCTGGTGCCGACGCCCGAGGAGCACCCGCACGTGCCGGTGGATCCGTACAGCTCGGCGAAGGCGGAGGCGGAGAAGGTCGCCGAGCGGTTCCGGGCGGCGGGGATGTGTCTGCCGGTGCTGCGGCCCAAGACGTTCCTCGGACCGCGCCGGATGGGGCTGTTCGACATGCTCTTCCAGTGGGCGGAGGAGGGCCGCCACTTCCCCGTGCTCGGCCGTGGAGACGTCCGCATCCAGATGCTGGCGCTGGAGGACCTCGTGGAGGCCGTGGCGACCGTGCTGCGCGCCCCGGACGAGGTGGCCTGCGACACGTACAACATCGGCGCCGCCGAGTTCGGCACCCTGCGGCAGGACTTCCAGGCGGTGCTGGACGCGGCCGGTCACGGCCGGCGCGTGGTCTCGGTGCCGGGGCGGCCCGCGGTGGCGGTGCTGCGCGCGCTGGAGCGGACCCGGCTGTCCCCCGTGTACGGCAGGCTGCTGTCCAAGCTGCTCGCCGACTCCTACGTCAGCGTCGACAAGGCGCGGGAACGGCTGGGCTTCCGCCCCCGGCTGTCCAACCAGGAGGCCATCCTCGGGACGTACGAGTGGTGGCGCGCGCAGCGTGCGACGGCGGCGCCCGTCACGGCGGGCAAGGGCGGCGGTCAGACCAGCCGGGACCCCTGGCGGCAGGGAGTCCTGGGGCTCGCGAAGGTCTTCTTCTGACATGCCCTCGACAGAAGAGACGGTGGACGGCGGCCCGTCGGCGGACGTACCCCCGGGCGGCGGGCCGTCCCGGCCGCCCGGCGCCGACGGGACGCCCCGGACGGACGCCCGGGACGAACGCGACGCCCCGGACGGGCAGGACACCGGGGCCGCCCGGCGCTGGTGCCTGGGCACCCGGCTGCTGGTGGCGGCCACGGCGGTGTGGGCCCTGCTCCTCGCCCTGCACCTGCTGCTCGCCGGCCGCTGGTGGCTGTGGGTCGTCGTCGAGGCCACCCCGCCGCTGACCCTGGTGGCGGTGCCGCTGCTGCTGCTCGCCCTCGTCCCACTGGCCCGGCCGGTACGCCGCTGGCTGTCCGCGGTCCAGGTGGTCCTCCTCCTGGCCGGGGCCCACCTGGCCGGCTACGGGCCCGGATGGGGCCGCACCACCGACGCCCCGCCGGGCACCGAGGTCAAGGTCTTCTCCTGGTCCACGGACTACTGGCAGATGACCGACGACAAGGACGCCTTCTACGCGTTCCTGCGCCGGCAGGACGCCGACGTGTACCTCCTCCAGGAGTACCTGTACTGGGAGGGGGACCAGCCGGTCCGCATCGACGACTCGGCGCGGCTGCGCGCCGAGTTCCCCGGCTACCACCTCTCCGTCGAGGGCGAACTGCTCACCCTGTCCCGGCTGCCCGTCGTCAGGGAGCACCACGACCCCGTGGCCGCCGGCGGTACGGACTGGTACTGGAAGGGAACCAAGGCCCAGCGCACGGACATCCGGGTCGGCGGGAGCGTCGTCTCCTTCTACAACGTGCACCTCGCGGTGCCGTTCCGGGTCGGCGACAACCCCCTGAGCGGTCGTTTCTGGGACTTCACGAAGGACCAGTCCGACTGGCGGAACAGCGAACTGCGCAAGCTGCGCGCGGACCTGACGGACAACCCCCACCCGGCCGTGGTGGCCGGCGACTTCAACTCCCCCTGGATGGAACTGACCCCGCTCGGAGCCGGCACCCGGCTGCACAGTCCGGACGCCTCCCTGCTGCCCGCCCGCTCCTGGCCGGTCTCGGACTACCCGCTGCCCCGGCTGTGGCGGCTGGACTGGCTGTTCACCGACGGCGGCCTGGCCGTGCCCGGCTACCGGTTCGGCGGCGGAGAGGACTTCTCCGACCACGCGGCGCAGGAGATCCGCGTGGTGGTCCCGGACGCCACGGACTGACCCGGCCCGCCCCGGAGCACACCCGGCCCGGCCCGCCCCGAGCCGGAGCACGCCGGGGACGCCGAGGACGACGTCCGGGACGCCCGGAACGCCCGCGTCACCCCCGTGGAGAAACGAAGCACACCCCCGAAGAGACGTGAGAAGGGACGCAACGTGCTGCAACCCGACAGGTTCGACGTGACGGTGATGCTCGACTACTACGCCCCGTACGTCAGCGGCCTCACCGAGGCCGCGCGACTGACCGCCGAGGGGCTGGCCGCCCGCGGCTGGCGCATCGCGGTGGTCTGCGCCCAGCACGACCCCGCACTGCCCCGCCACGAGGTCCTCAACGGTGTCCACGTCTTCCGGGCACCCGTGCTCGCCCGGATCAGCCGGGGCTTCGTCGCCCCGGCCCTGCCCCTGCTGGCGCGGCGCCTGGCGGCGCGCTCGGACATCGTCCACATGCACCTGCCCAACCCCGAGGCCGCGCTGATCGCCGCCCTCAAGGGACACGCCCGGCTGGTGGTGACGTACCACATCGACGTGTTCCTGCCCGACAGCCCGGTCAACCGCTTCGGGATGCGGGCCGTCGACGAGGTGTGCAAGGCGGCCGTACGCCGGGCCGACCTGGTCATCACCAACAGCGAGGACCAGGCGCGCGGCTCCCGCATCTGGCCCACGATCCGGCGCCGCCGGCTGGCGCCCATCCCCTCCCCGTGCGTCGACCGCAACGGGGGCGCGCCCCGGCTGCGCGACGGGGACGGGCTGCACATCGGCTTCATGGGCCGGATCACCGTGGACAAGGGCATCGAGTACCTCATACGGGCCTTCAGGTCCCTCGACGACCCGCGGGCCCGCCTGCTGATCGCCGGGGACTACACGACCGTGGCCGGCGGCAGCAACATCGACGAGCTGCGCCGGGAGGCCGCCGGTGATCCGCGGATCCGGTTCACCGGCCTGCTGCGCGGTGACGCCGTACGCGACTTCTACGCGTCCATCGACGTCTTCGCGCTGCCCTCGATCTCGGAGTCCTTCGGCATCGTCCAGGTCGAGGCCATGATGGCGGGCATCCCGCCGGTGTCCACGAACCTGTCCGGCTCCCGGTACCCCGTGGAGGCCACCGGCTTCGGGCGGCTGGTCCCGCCCCGGGACCCGGCCGCGCTGCGCGAGGCGCTGCTGGACCTGGCCGCGCTGCCCGAGGAGGACCGGCGGGCCGGCGCGGAGACGGCGACCAAGCTCTTCGGCGGCGAGGCCTTCCTCGACGCCCACGAAGAGGCGTTCCGGCGGGTCCTGACGGGTGCCCAGCCGTGAAACCGCTGGGCGGAGAAGAGATTCTGGACGACAGGGACCTCCCGGCCGTGACCGCGCTGTCCGGCCCCCAGGGCGCCACGCCCTCTCCGACGACCGCCACGCCCCCGCGCGAGCAGCCGCGCACCACCGGCGACGCGCACGGCCCGCTCCGGCAGGCCGTCACCCCCCGTCGGGTCCCCCGCCGTTCGCGGCTCCCGGCCTGGCTGGTGCTGCTGCGCCCCCGCCAGTGGGTGAAGAACGTCTTCGTCCTGCTCGTCCCGCTGGCCGTGGAACCGGCGGCCCTGCTGCACCACCTGGGACGGGCACTGCTCACCGTGGCCGCCTTCACGGCCGCCTCCGCGGCGGTCTACGTCCTCAACGACTGGCTGGACCGGGAGCGGGACCGGCTGCACCCGGTCAAACGGCACCGGCCGCTGGCGAGCGGCCGGATCGGTCCGCTCGGCGCCCTGGTGCTGGGCGCGGGCTGTCTGGCCGTGCCGGCGGCCGGGGCGGCACTGCTGCCCCCCGAGGTGACGGCCGCCGTCGCCGGATACCTGGTGCTGAACCTGGCGTACTGCCTGGCGCTGAAACACTACTCACTGGTCGACGTCAGCCTGGTGGCGGTCGGCTTCGTCCTCAGGGCGGTCGCCGGCTGCGCGGCGGTGGCGGCGCCCCTCAACCCCGCACTGATCATCTGCGTGTACTGCACCTGCCTGCTGCTGTCGCTCGGCAAGCGGCGGCACGAGCTGGAGGCCGCGAGCCTGCGCGGGGACGCGGCCGAACAACGGCCCGCCCTCGCCGGGTACTCGGTGGCGCTGCTCGACCAGCTCGTGGCCGTGCTGCTGGCCGCCACGCTGATCAGCTACGTGCTGTTCACCCTGTCGGCACCGCATCCGCACGCCGCCGCGCTGGCCGTCGTCACCACGCCCTTCGCCGTCTTCGCCTCGTGCCGCTACGTGCAGTTGGTGGCGATGCTGCGCAGCGGCGGGGAACCGGGGCGGGACGTGCTCACGGACACCCCCCTCGTGATCAACGCCGTTCTGTGGCTGGCCGCCCTGGCCGTCGGCCGACTTCTGTGAGGTGCACCGATGCGACCGCCCACCGTCTCCGTCATCATCCCCAACTACAACTACGCGCGGACACTGCGGCAGTGCCTGGAGTCCGTGGTGGCCCAGACGTATCCGCACGTCGAGATCGTCGTCGTCGACGACGGCAGCACCGACGAATCCCCGCGCATCGCCGAGGAGTACCCGGTCCGGCTGGTGCGCACCGCGAACGGCGGGGTGTCCGCCGCCCGCAACACCGGGGTCCGCAGCAGCACCGGCGAGATCCTGTTCTTCCTCGACTCCGACATCGCGCTGCGCCCGGACGCCGTCCGCATCGCGGTGGACGTCCTGCAATCCGATGCCCGGATCGGGTTCGTCTGCGGCATCTACGACTCCGTGCCGCTCATCGACGACGGTGCCGTCGAGCGCTACAAGGTGCTCCACGGGCACTACTGGCGCCGGCGCACCGCGGGGCCCATCAAGGCCGCGTACTTCTCGCTGGGCGCGATGCCCCGCACCGCCTACGAACGGGTGGGCCCGCTGGACGAGTCCCTGCGGGACACCGAGGACGTGGAGTACGGCGCGCGGCTCGCGGCCGTGTCGTCGGTGCTGCTCGACCCCCGGATCGTGGGGCGCCATGACGACGACGACCGCCTCCGGGTGCTGCTGAGCAAGCAGTACCGGCGCTCGGTGCCCCTGGTGTCGCTCTTCGCCGACCGCAGCCGGGGCCGGGGCCGTCCGCAGCTGTCGGACACCGCCTACCGGCCGACGGCCGTGGCCGGTGTGTCCCTGGTGCTGGCCGGGCTCGCCGCCGCCCCCCTGTGGCCGGTGGCCGGCACGGCGGCGGCCGTGGCCGGTCTGGGCGCGTTCGCCGCGGAGGAACGCGGGCTGCTGCGGTTCCTGCGCACCGCCGCGGGCACGCGCGCGCTGCCGTTGATGGCGGGACTGCACCTGCTGATGACGGCCACCACCGGCGTCGCCGCGGCGGTGGGAGCCGTCCGCTGGCTGGGCTCGGCGTCCTTCCGGCGCCGCTACGGCGGTGCGCCGGCCGTCGCCGGGGCGGGCGGCACCGCGGCGGGAGCATCCAGGCATGACTAGGCCTCCGGACGCTCCTCCCCCCGGCGGGCGGGGCGCCCGCCCGCCCGCCGGGGGCGGCCCGGAACGGGCCCCGGCCGGCCGGGCGCCGGGCCGGCCGGGTCCGCCCCCGCGGTGGTGGGCCGGCCCGCTGTCCTTCGCCCGGCGCCCCTGGGTACGGAGCACGCTCACCGTGACGGTGCTGGCGCTGTGCGCCGGTTTCCTGCTGCGGTCGCTCGCCCGGGACCGGGCGGCCACCGGCGAGGCCCTGGGGCAGTTGGGACCGCTGTTCCCGCCGGCTCTGGTCCTGGCGGTCGCCGGACTGTGGCTGACCGCGCTGTCCTGGCGCGAACCGCTCCAGGCCCTGTCGGTCCCGATGCGCGGCACGTTCGCGGTGCGGCTCTTCGCGGCCGGCGCGCTGGGCAAGTACGTCCCCGGGGTGATGTGGTCGATCGTGCTCCAGACCCGTCTCGCCGCGGGCTCCGGGATCACCGTGTTCCAGTTCACCGCCGCGTTCGGCCTCTACGCCGCCGTGTCCCTCGGCACCGGCGCCGCGCTCGGACTGCCCGCCCTCGCCGGGTACGCCCACGGCGCCGGGGCCGCGGTGGTGGCGGCGGCGCTGGTCCCGGCGGCGCTGGTCGTGCTGCCCCGGCTGCTGGTCACGGCGGTGCGGCTGCTCAGGACGGTCAGGGCGCTGGACCGCAGGCTCGCGCCGGTCCCGTCCTCGGTGCTGCGGCGCTCGGTGTGGCTCTGCGCGCTGTCCTGGGCGGTGACCGGCGGCCATCTGTGGCTGTTCGCCGTGGCGCTGGGCGCCGATCCGCTCGGCTCGCTGCTGCCCTGTGTCTGCGGGTTCGCGGTGGCCACCTCGCTGAGCAGCCTGGTGGTGGTCGTCCCGGACGGACTGGGGGTGCGCGAGGCGCTGCTCGCGGTGTCCCTGACGTCCGTGCTCCCCCCGGCCGAGGCGGCCGTCGTGGCGGCGGCCAGCCGGCTGGTGCTCGCCGCGGCGGACGTGCTCGCCTTCGGGTACGGCAGCCTGGCGGCGCGCCGGGCCGGTCCGCCGGCCGGGTCCGCGGACCCGGCCGGGGGCCGGGTCACGGCGCACGCTTCCGCCGCACCCGTCCCACCTGATATCCCATCGACCTGAACCCCTGTCATCTCCGTCCGACACGGCGTTCGGCCCGTTCCCTCCGCGAAAGGACCCGCACATGCTGACGACGGCATACGGAGAATCGGTCATGGACCGGCTCCGTACCACCGAAGTCGCCCTCGGCACCATGTACTTCGGCACCACCATCGACGAGCCGACCTCCCGGGCGCTCCTGGACCGGTTCGTCGAGCGCGGCGGCCGGCTGCTGGACACCGCCAACTGCTACTCCTTCTGGGCCCCCGGCGGCACCGGTGAGGAGTCGGAGCGGGTCATCGGGGGCTGGCTGGCCGCCACCGGTGCCCGCGACGAGACGCTGATCGCCACCAAGGTGGGCTGTCTGCCCGATCCGCTGGACGGCCCCTTCCCGGAGTCCGCGGAGGGGTTACGCCCTGAGGTCGTGCTCAAGCAGTTCGAGCGCAGCTCGGAGCGGCTGGGCTGCGCCTCGGTCGATCTGTACTTCACCCACGCCGACGACCCGGCGACCCCGCTCGCCGACACCCTGGGCGCCCTCTCCGAGCTGGTCGCCTCCCAGCGCGTCGCCGTCGTCGGCGCGAGCAACCCGGACGCGGCCCGGCTGCGGGAGGCGGCCCGCCTGGCGTCCTCGGACGACGCGACCGCGCTGCCCCGCGTCGTCCAGGTGCGCCACTCCTACCTGTGGCCGGACCCGGCGCACGACATCCGCCCCCAGCTGCCGCTGGACCACGCCCTGGCCGGGTACGCCGCCGAGCACGGCGCGCTGCTCCAGGGCTACTCGCCACTGCTCCAGGGCGCGTTGACCCGCGCCGACCGGGAGCTGGGCCCCGAGTACCGGTCCCCGGAGAACGAGCGGCGGGTGGCGCTGCTGCGGGAGCTGGCCGCCCGGCTGGGGGTCACCGCGAACCAGCTCGCGCTGGCGTGGATGACGGGCGGCCCGGTGCCGGTCATGCCGGTGCTGGGCGTGAGCAGCGTGGCCCAGCTGGACGAGGCGCTGGACGGGATCGCCCTGGAGCTGCCGGAGGAGATCCGGGCCGAACTCGACGCGCTGGCCCCGCTGGGACGCCTCGCGCCGGCCGCCGGCGGCTGACCGGACCCCGTCCGGCCGCCCCGGTCGGCCGGACGGCCCCTGGTCAGGCCGATCCGTGCACCACGAGGCGGGTCGGCCTGACCACCGGGGAGGCGGGGGCGTCGGCGGCGCCCGGTGAGCCGTTCCCGCCGTAAGGAGCGGGTGAGCAGCAGCCGGGCCATCAGCCGTCCCGTCCCCTCGACGTCCTGGTGCACCGTGGTCGGCGGCGGATCGGTGGTCGGTGCGATGGCGGGGAGGTCGTCGAAGCCGACGACGGCCACGTCCTCGGGCACCCGCCGTCCGCTCTCCCGCAGGACATGCAGCGCTCCGGCCGCCATGAGGTCGGAGGCGACGGACACGGCGTCCAGCCGGGGGCGCCCGTCCAGCAGCCGGCGCATCGCCCCGGCGCCTCCCGCCCGGGTGAAGTCGCCCTCGACGACCAGGTGCGGCGGGGCGTCCGGGAGCACGTCGCGGTAGCCGTCCAGCCGGTCCACCGCGGCGGCCTGGTGCAGCGGTCCGGTGACCGTCCCGACGCGCCGCCGGCCCAGCCCGACGGGATGGCGCACCGCCTGACGGGCGCCGCGCCGGTCGTCCGCGTCCACGTAGAGGCAGCCGCGGGACCGTTCGGCCGGTCCGGCCACCGGCCGGCCGCCGAAGACGGCGGGCAGCCCGAGCCGGTCCGTCATGGCCAGCAGGGGGTCGTCGGCGTGCAGCGAGCACAGCAGCGGCCCGTCGACGTGGGGGCGGATGCGCAGCACGCAGGTCGGCATCGGGCGGGTGAACTCGCCGCCCGCGGTTCTCCGGTCCGCTCGCGAGGAACGCACGGATCCGGCCCAGTGGGGCCGTTCGTTCCTGTTCCGGCACGACCAGCGTCCCCGCGCGTGTGGCGAGGGTCGCGACGAGAGCGTCGGCGGTGCGGCGGGGATCGGTCAGCATCGCCGGACCGGGCTCGACCGCGAGGACGTCGGCGCCCAGCGCGACCGGCGTGGCGGTCAGCTTGCCGGTTCCGGCACCGAGGTCGGGCACGCGCGGGCCGGGCGCGGGGTCGAGCGCCCAGCGCACCGCGGACCGCGCGTGGTCCGGACGGTGCTCGGCGCAGGCGGCCGCCGCCGCACCGAACGACGAGGCGTGGCACCGCCGTTCGTCCTGATCCACCCGGCTCCCGGTAGCGGTGCCGCCGGCGGTCAGCCATACCTCCTCACCGCCTCGGCGACGGGGCCGGCGCGGTGAACGCGCAGGCCCGGGACGGCGGTCGGGCGGTCGAGCGGTCGGGCCGTCGGGCCGTCGAGCGGTCGAGCCGTCGAGCGGTCGAGCGGTCGAGCCGTCGGGCGGTCGAGCCGTCGGGCGGTCGAGCCGTCGGGCGGTCGAGCCGTCGGGCGGTCGAGCCGTCGGGCGGTCGAGCGGAATCTCCCGGCCTGGCTTAAAGTGCGCTGTGGCTTCGGAGACGAGTGAGGACGCGTGAGCGACGAGCGGGACCCGATCATCGGACGCGACGAGGAGCGGGCGCGGATCGCGGCGTTCACCGAGGCCCGCGACGGGCGGGCGCTCGTCCTGCGCGGGGAAGCCGGGGTCGGCAAGAGCGCGCTCCTCGACGAGGTGGCGGAACGGGCGGCCGGGGCCGGGCACCGCGTGGTGCGGGCACTGGGTGTGGAGACCGAGTCGGGCCTGCCGTTCGCCGGTCTCCACCAGGTGCTGCACCCGCTGCTCCCCCGTGACGCCTCCCTGGACCACGACCAGCGGGCCGTACTGGACGTCGTCTTCGGCAGGACCGCCGAGGCCGCGCCCTCGGTCATGGCACTCGGCATCGCCGTCCTGGACGTCCTGGCGCTGGCGTCCTCGGAAGAACCGTTGCTGCTGGTGATCGACGACGGCCACTGGTTCGACGGGCCCAGCGCGGACGTGTGCGCGTTCGTGGCCAGACGGCTGTCCGGGTACCACGTCAAGATCCTCGTCGGGCTGCGCACGGACGCCGGGTCCGCGTTCGACGCCGCGGGCCTGCCCGAGGTACCGCTGGAGCCGCTGACGGAGGAGGCCGCGGGCCGGCTCCTGGACCAGCGGTACCCCGGGCTGGCCGACGAGGTCCGCAGGATCGTGCTGGACAACGCGGCCGGCAATCCGCTCGCCCTGGTGGAACTGCCGCGCAGCGTGACGCCCGGCGTGGCGCACACGATCGCCGACGACCTGTCAGGAGGCAGGCGGGGCGTCCCCCTGACCCGGCGTCTGGAGCGCATGTACGCCCGCCGGGTCCACGGCCTGGCACCGGCCGAGCGCGCCGAGCTGGTCCGCGGCGCGCTGGACGGCATCGAGGCGGGTTCGGTGCCCCGCCGGGTCACCGGTGCCCGCTACCGGATGCGTCAGGTGGACGGCGCCGTGGCCCGGGGCCTGCTGACCGTCGACCCGTCGACGGGGGACTTCACCTTCCGTCACCCGCTGGTCCGCTCCGCGCTCGTGCAGCTGGCCACGCCGAACGAGCGCCGCGCCGCCCATGCCGCCCTGGCCGAACTGCACCGGGGCGACCTCGAGCGGCGTGCCGTGCACCTCGCGGCCGCCACCGTCGACCCCGACGCGGAGGTGGCGGACGTCCTGGAGCGTGCCGCGCACTCGGCGACGCGCAGGGGCGGCGCGGCGACGGCCGTCGCATGGCTGACGCGTGCCGCGGAACTGAGCGTCACCGCGGCCGACCGGTCCCGGCGCCTGGGGGACGCGGCGTTCGTCGCGGGCCAGTCCGCCCTGCTCGACCAGGCGGAACGTCTGGTCGACGCGTCAGGTCAGGTGTCCGGGGAGCCGGCGAACACGGGAGCCGTGGTCACCTCGGCCTACGTCGCCCTGTACAAGGACGGTGACGTGCGCTCGACACACCGCCGCGTGGTGTCGGCCGTCGAGGAGGCGCGGCGCTCCGGGGCGGATGCCGAGACCGTGACGCGGCTGCTCAATCTGCTCCTGGCCATCAGCCAGTTCTCCGCCGATCCCGCCGTCTGGTCCCGCACCGACGCCGTCATCGACTCCGTCGGGGACGCCGCGGACCCGCTCACACTGGTCTACCGGGACTCCTGGGGTGACGTGGTCCGCCGGGGCGCCGGGGTGCGCGAGCGCCTGGACGACGCCTTCGCGCGGATGGCGGGCGGCGAGCCGTGGGACGTGATGCGCCTGGCGGTGTCGGCCTTCTACGTGGACGCGCTGGGCGACTTCCGGCCCTACCTCCAGCGCATGGTCGAGCGGGAGAAGGACGCGGGCGCGGTCACCAACGTCATGACCATGGTGCACCTGGTCATGCTCGACCAGATCTCCTCCGGCGCCTGGGACGACGCCGAGGCCGGCGGCCGTCGCGGGCTGGAGCTGACCACCTCGCACGGCTACGAGCTGTTCGCCCATCAGTTCCGGGCGTTCCTCGGCCTCGTGGCCGCCTGCCGCGGGCAGCTCGACCGGGCCCGTGAACTACAGTCGACGATCGACACCTGGGCCAGGCCGCGGGGCATCGGGTTCCTGACGCAGTACGCGGAGTCGATCGGCGCGCTGGCCGCCCTGAGCGCCGGTGACTACGAGGCGGCGTACGTCCACGCCTCCGGCATCACGGTGCCGGGCGAGTTCACCCCGTACTCCCAGCAGGCGGCCCGTACGCTGCTCGACCTGGTGGAGGCGGCGCTGCACACGGGACGGACCGAGCAGGCCCGGATCCACGCCCTCGCGGCCCGCGACGCGGGGCTGCCGGCGGTCTCGCCGCGGCTCGGTCTGCTCACCACCGCCGCCCTGGCCATGACCGGCGACGACGCCGACGCGGAGAAGCTGTTCGAGCAGGCCGTCGCCCACCCCGCCGGCCCGTCCTTCCCCTTCGACCTGGCGCGCGTCCGGTTGGCCCACGGCATGTGGCTGCGTCGCGCGCGCCGGCCGAAGGCGTCCCGCGAGGCCTTCACGCGCGCCGCCGACCTCTTCGAGCGGCTGGGCGCTGTGGCATGGGAACAACGCGCCAGGCTGGAACTGCGCGCCGCGGGTCTGCCCGTCCGCGAGCCCGGCGGCGGCGTCGCCGCTCTCACGGCGCAGGAACGGCGGATCGCCGAGCTGGCGGCCGGCGGCCTCAGCAACAAGGAGATCGGCGCCAAGCTGTTCCTCTCCCCCCGGACCGTGGGCGCCCACCTGTACAAGATCTTCCCCAAGCTCGGCATCGCCTCCAGGGCCTCGCTGCGCGACGCGCTCGCCCGGGAGGGCGAGGGGGAGGACGGGAGCGGCCGCTGACACGTCCGGCCCGACGCCCTATGCCGACGACTTGAGTCGTTCGACAGATTCGGCGGCCATGACTGTCGCAGCAGCCTTGGGACATCGCCGGGCACCGCCCACCGCGGAGCCCGAACCCTCAAGGAGGACATCATGGCCACGAACCGCACCCCCGTCGTCTTCATCCACGGCCTCTGGCTGCACGCGTCCTCGTGGCGCCCCTGGATGGAGCTGTTCGCCTCGCAGGGCTTCGAGCCGGTCGCCCCGGGCTGGCCGGGCGAGGCGCCCACGGTCGAGGAGGCCCGCCGGCAGCCCGAGGCGGTCGCCGGCCTCGGCATCGACGACGTCACCGACCACTACGCCGGGATCGTCCGCTCCTTCGACCGGGAGCCCGTGATCGTGGGCCACTCCTTCGGCGGCCTGATCACGCAGAAGCTCCTGGGCATGGGGCTGGGCCGCGCGGGCGTCGCCATCGACCCGGCGCAGATCAAGGGCGTCAAGCCGCTCCCCTTCGCGCAGCTGCGCTCCGGCTTCCCCGTCCTCGGCAACCCGGGCAACAAGAAGAAGGCCGTCTCCCTCACCGCGAAGCAGTTCCGCTACGGCTTCGGCAACGCGATCTCCCGGGACGAGTCCGACCAGCTGTTCGAGAAGTACACGATCCCGTCCCCGGGGCGCCCGCTCTTCGAGGCCGCCTTCGCGAACTTCGCCACGAACTCGCCGGCGGCCGTGGACACCGCCAACCCCAGCCGGGGCCCGCTGCTGCTGGTCTCCGGCCAGGAGGACCACACCGTCCCGGACGTGGTGACGCGGGCCGCGTACAAGCTGTACGGCGACTCGACGGCGGTCACCGACCTCAAGCAGTTCGCCGACCGCGGTCACTCCCTGACCGTCGACGGCGGCTGGCCCGCGGTCGCCGACCACACGCTGGGCTGGCTGGCCCGCCGGGGTGTCCAGGCCCGCACCGGGATCACCGGCTGACCCTCGTCACCCGACACCGTCCGCCGACGGTGTCCCGTCCCGGAAGGGACCGGCCGCGACGGCCCGCACCGGCTCGACCGGGCGGAACCGTCAGTGACACCCCACCCACCACCCCTCGAAACTGGGAGATCAGCCATGACTCCGGTCGTGCACCACCGCACCGTCGAGATCGACGGACTGAACGTCTTCTACCGGGAAGCCGGACCGAGCGAGGCGCCGGTCGTCCTGCTCCTGCACGGCTTCCCGACCAGCTCGCACATGTTCCGCCACCTCATCCCCGCCCTGGCCGACCGCTACCACGTGATCGCCCCCGACCACATCGGCTTCGGCCGGTCGTCGATGCCGCCACTCGGCGACTTCCCGTACACCTTCGACGCGCTGGCCGACGTCACGGAGTCCTTCCTGGAGCGCGTCGGCGTCGACAGGTTCGCGATGTACGTCCAGGACTACGGCGCCCCCATCGGCTGGCGCCTGGCCACCCGCAGGCCGAACCGGGTGACGGCGGTCATCACGCAGAACGGCAACGCCTACGAGGACGGCTTCGTGCGAGCGTTCTGGGACGGTCTCTTCGCCTACGCCGAGGCACCGGGCCCGGACACCGAACCGACCGTGCGGGGCGCCCTCACCCTGGACAGCACCCGCTGGCAGTACGAGAACGGCGTCGCCGACCCGACGCTGATCAGCCCCGACACCTGGAGTCACGACCAGGCGCTGCTCGACCGGCCGGGCAACGACGAGATCCAGCTCCAGCTCTTCCGGGACTACCCGGCCAACGTGGCGCTGTACCCGAAGGTGCACGAGTACTTCCGCACCAGCCAGGTGCCGCTGCTGGCCGTCTGGGGCCGGGGCGACGAGATCTTCGGCCCCGACGGCGCCCGCGCCTTCCGGCGGGACCTGCCCGAGGCCGAGATCCACCTGCTGGAGTCGGGCCACTTCGCCCTGGAGAGCCACCTCGACACCATCAGCGGATACATCCGCGGGTTCCTCGGCCGCGTCCTGAAGTGACCGGCGGGCACGAGCCCGTGGGGCCGGGTGCCGTCACCCGGCCCCACGGGCCGGCCGGCGTCGCCCAGGCGCGCGGCCGTGTCCCCGGCGAGGACGCGACCGGACCGTTCACCCCGCACGCCTGCACGACCGGCCCCGGCTCCACCGAGCCGGGGCCAGAACCGCGAGTGCGGCAGTCTCCCGGTCCCGGATGTTCAGTCCCGGACGTTGAGGAACGGGCGCAGCCTGAGGGAGTGAGCCGGACGGTCCGGGTCCTGGAGTCTTCTGACCAGCAGTCGGACGGCCTCCGCGCCCACCGCGTGCCGGGGCGGCGCCACGCCGGTCAGGGGCGGGGAGGCGAGAGCGGCGAGTTCGTCGTCGTAGGTGACGACCGCGAGGTCCGCGGGGATCTCGACGCCCGCCGCCTGGAGGCGGCTCACCAGGGGGAGGGCGATCGAGTCGTTGTGGACCAGGACGGCGTCGACCTGGCCCTCCTTCACGGCGCGCACCAGCCGCGCGCACTTCTCGTCCAGGTCCGCGAGATCGTTCTCCATGAGCAGGCCCGGGACCTCGGGAGAGCAGGGCCGCAGTTCCAGGGCGGCCGTCGCGTCCTGGTAGCCGACCTGGAGCATGGGCGCGGTGAGGGTGTCGATCTGGAGCAGCGCGATACGGCTGCGCCCTTGTCCGGCCAGATGGCGTACCGCGAGATAGGCGCCGTACTCGTGATCGGTGGCCACGTCCTCGACGAAGCCGGCGGCCGGCCCGATCCGGCGCTCGGCGAGGACGACGGGGACGGGGAGGTCCCGCAGCCAGGCCTCGGTGCCGGGCGAGGTGCGCGGGTCCTCCACCGTGGTCAGCACCAGACCGTCGATCCCCGACGGTGGTTGCAGCATCCGCGCGACCAGGGCCTGCTCCTCGGCGACGGCGTTGTGCGACACACCGAGGACCAGCTTCACCCCCAGGGCCTCCGCGGCGGCGCGCGCACCGTTGACCACTTCCGGGTAGTAGTACGACGAGTGCGGCACGACCATGCCCAGGTTGTATACCGGAGCCGCCTCGTACGGTGAGCGCTCGGGCACCGAGGGCTCCGCCGGATACGCGGCCGGCGAGGACGGCCTCGGAGGCTGCTCCTCCTGTGCGGGCCACATCACCCCTCCGTGCACGCGCCGCACGGTGCCCTGCCGCGCCAGTTCTCGCACATCGCCACGGATGGTGACGGCCGAGGCCCCGAGTTCCTCGGCGAGTTCACGGATCGTAATGGATCCCCGGGCTCTGGTCGTCTCGATGATCGCTCGGTGCCGGTCTTCCGCATGCACGCTTCTCTTCTTTCCCCTCGATCACTTGGACGTAAACGATATCACTTGCTCGCCCACTCCGGCGAAAACGACACCGCACCACCGCTTGACAGGCAGGGTTCGATATCAGACAGTCGGCTGACATCAAACGAAAGGTGCATGGAGATGCGCAGTCGGAGATCTGTGGTCGCCCTCGCGGCGGCCCTGCTGCTGTCGGTGACGGCGGCGTGTTCGTCCGGGGACAGCACACAGGGCGCGGAGAGCAAGGTGCAGGAAGTCACCTTCTGGTCCTTCCTCCGTGGTTCGGACACCGTGGCCGCCGCCTTCAACGCGTCACACCCGGACATCAAGGTCAAGTTCGTGACACAGCCTGCCAGCACCACGGACTACTACAACAAGCTGTCCAACGCCATCAAGTCCGGCGATGTGCCGGACGTGGCGGTGGCGGAGTACACCAGGCTTCCCGAGATCGTCAGCCTCGGCGGTGCCACCGACCTCAGCGACCAGGCGGGGTCGCTGGTGGACAAGACCTTCCCGGATCCCATCCAGGACCTGGTCCAGCTCGGTGGCAAGACCTGGGCCGTGCCGCGGGACGCGTCCCCGATGGTGTACTTCTACCGCAAGGACTTCTTCGACGCGCACCACCTGACCGCGCCCACCACCTGGGCGGAATACAAGGAGCTCGCGGCCAAGGTCAAGTCGGTCGACGGCGACAAGCGGGCCGGCGCCTATCTCACCAACAACTACAACCTGCTCACCGCACTGTCCTGGCAGGCCGGCGGCAAGTGGTTCGGCACCGAGGGCGACTCCTGGAAGATCGGCATCGATGACGCGGCGTCCCTGAAGGTCGCCTCGTACTGGCAGGACCTGGTGAGCGACGGCCTCGTCAGCACCCTGCCGGACTACACCGACCAGTTCTGGACGGACGTGCAGAAGGAGAAGCTCGTCGGCTACTTCTGCGCCTCCTGGTGCGCCGGCAACCTGAAGGCGACGGTCCCGGACCAGAGCGGCGACTGGGCCGTGGCCGAGCTTCCCAGCTGGGACGGCACCAGCAGCTCGGCGATGTGGGGCGGATCCTCCTTCGTCATCCCCAAGGGCGCCGAGAACTCCGCCGCCGCCCTGGAGTTCATCAAGTGGATCACCACGGACGCCAAGGGCGTCGAAGCCTGGTACGCCAATGACGCCACCAGCATGTACCCGGCGAAGAAGGCGCTGGTGACGACCGCCAAGAGCAAGTTCACCACCGACTACTACGGCGGCCAGGACATCTTCTCGGTGCTCACCGACTCCTACGACTCCGTCGTGCCGGACTGGCGGTGGGGCCCGACGATGGCCACCACGGAGTCGGCCTTCGCCGACCGGCTGGGCAAGGTGACCAGCGGTTCGGCCCGTCTCCCCGACGTCTACCGGCAGGTCCAGGACGCCACGGTGAAGGCGACGAAGGACCGCGGTCTGACCGTCGCCCAGTGATCCGGCCGCCGGCCGGACCGCGCGGGACCCGGCGTGTCCGGCCGGCCGGCAGACAATCCCAGGAGTAACCCCCATGGCGATCCCCATGAGACAACGGCAGCTGCGCGGCGCCGTCCTGTTCCTCTCACCGTTCCTGATCCTCTTCTCCCTCGTCACCCTGGCGCCGCTGTGCTACGCGGCCTGGCTGAGCCTGTTCAGCGAGCAGTCCTCCGGTCTCGGACTCGGCGGAGTGGAAAAGCAGTTCACCGGCATCGGCAACTACGCCAGGGTGCTCGGAGACGCCGAGTTCCTGCACGGTTTCCTCACCATCGCCGCCTACGTGGCCGTCTACGTCCCGGTGCTGACGCTCAGTGCCCTGGCCGTGGCGCTGCTGCTGGACTCCGGTCTGGCCGCGGCCAGGCGCGTCACCCAGGTGATCGTGTTCATTCCGCACGCGGTCCCCGGACTGGTGGCGGCCCTCATCTGGCTCTACCTCTACACACCGGGGCTCAGCCCGGTCACCGACTGGCTCGGGCAGTCGTCGGACGCCGCGAGCGTGGCCAGCACCCATCCCCTGCTGTCCGTCGTCAACGTCGCCATGTGGGAATGGCTGGGCTACAACGTCGTCATCTTCTACGCGGCCCTCCAGGCCGTTCCCCAGGAGGTGGTCGAGGCGGCCACCCTGGACGGCGTCAACCGGCTGCAACTCGCCGTGCGGATCAAGGCGCCGCTGATCCGCCCCGCCGTGGCCATGGCGGCCCTCTTCACCGTCATCGGCGGCATCCAGTTGTTCAACGAGCCGAAGATCCTCCTCCAGGCCTCCTCCTCGATCACCAGGACCTGGACGCCGAACCTCTACACCCAGGACGCGGCCTTCAACCGCAACGACTACGGGACCGCTGCCGCCGCCTCGCTGCTGATCGCGGGCTTCGCGGCCGTACTGTCCTTCGTCGTCACGCGGCTGGCCAACCGACGGAGCACCGCATGAACAAGACCCTCGGACCTCCCCGCACGGGCCCGGCCGCGAGCGACGACTCCGCCGCGCACCACCCGCCCACGGCGGCGCCGGGCGCCGGGCCCACGGCCGGGCCCGCCCGCCGGCGGCGCGGGGCGCGCACCCCCGGATCGCTCTCCCGCTTCGGGGTGAACGCGATCCTGCTGCTGGTCGTCGTCTACACCCTCGCGCCTCCCGTCTGGCTGCTGATGGCGTCGACCAAGAACCTGACCGACCTCTTCGGGACCAACGGGTTCGCTCCCGGCCGTCAGTTCCACCTCGTCGAGAACCTCCGCCACCTGTTCGCCGCGGACAACGGCATCTACGTCCGCTGGCTGTGGAACACCCTGCTCTACGCCGGCGGCGGGGCCGTGCTCGCCGCCCTGATCTGCGCGATGGCCGGCTACGCCTTCGACAAGTTCACCTTTCCCGGCCAAGGCGCCGCCTACGGGCTGGTGCTGCTGGGCGTGATGGTCCCCTCCGCCGCCCTGGTCCTGCCGACCTATCTGCTCGCCGCCGAAGTCGGCCTGGTCAACACCTTCTGGGGGGTGTTCCTGCCCGGCCTGGTCTTCCCCTTCGGGGTCTACCTGGCGCGGATCTTCAGCGCTTCCTACGTCCCCGACGAGGTCATCGAGGCGGCCCGCATGGACGGCGCCGGAGAACTGCGGGCGTTCTGGTCGGTCGCCCTGCCCATGATGCGCTCCGGCGTCGTCACCATCGGGCTCTTCCAGTTCACCGCGATCTGGAACAACTTCTTCCTGCCCCTGGTGATGCTGTCGAACCAGCAGCTGTACCCCGTCAACCTCGGCCTGTACGCCTGGAACGCGAGCGCGCTCAGCCAGGGACACCCGGACGACTACCTGCTCGCCATCACCGGCTCGCTCGTGGCCGTGATCCCGCTGATCGCCCTGTTCCTCGCCGTCCAGCGGTCCTGGCGCTCGGGTATGACGGCCGGAGCCGTCAAGTGAGCGCTCACCCGGAAGGAACCACCGCCACGACGGGGACCGCCCCCGGCCGCCGCCCCGTGGCCAGGCTCGCCATGCGCCGGTCCGTACGGGACTCCCTGTTCACCCCGGACCTGACGGCCCGTCTGGTCCAGCTCGCCGACATCGACCCCGCCGACGTGGTGGAGGACTTCGGCGAGGCGGCCGATCTCGGCGCCGTGGAGGTGCTCGTCACCAGCTGGGGCTGCCCGCCGCTGGAGCGGGACGTCCTGGACCGGGCACCGCGTCTGCGAGCGGTCATCCACATCGCCGGTTCGGTCAAGCACCACATCACCGAGGCCTGCTGGGAGCGCGGCCTCGCGGTCTCCTCGGGTGCCGAGGCCAACGCCGTACCGGTGGCCGAGTTCACCCTGGCGGCCATCCTCTTCGCCCACAAGCGCGTCTGGCAGATCGGCAACCTCTACCGCGAGCACCGCACGTTCCTGCCGTGGACCGACCACTTTCCGGCCGTCGGCAACTACCGCCGGACCGTGGGAATCGTCGGCGCCTCGCTCATCGGCCGCCGGGTGCTGGAGCTGCTGAGGCCGTTCGACTTCGACGTCCTGGTGACCGACCCCTACCTGGACGAGCCCGAGGCGCGGTCGCTCGGAGCCCGCCTGGTCGACCTCGACACCCTGGTCGCCGCGTCCGACACCGTCTCCCTGCACGCCCCCAGCCTGCCGGAGACCCATCACATGATGGACCGCGGGCGGCTGGCGCTGCTCCGCGACGGAGCCACGCTGATCAACACCGCGCGAGGGGCGCTCGTGGACACCGACGCCCTCACCCGCGAACTGGTCTCCGGGCGTATCCACGCCGTGCTCGACGTGGCGGACCCGGAGCCCCTGCCGGCCTCCTCCGCCCTGTACGAACTGCCCGGAGTGCTGCTGACCCCGCACATCGCCGGCTCGATCGGCGGGGAACTGGAGCGGCTCACCGAACACGCGCTCGCGGAACTGGCCCGCTTCGCCGCGGGACAGCCCTTCGCCCGCCCCGTCCACCGCGCCCAGCTCGCCCGCTCCGCCTGACCCGAGACGGGCGACACGTCCAGAAAGGCAGGAAAAGTAATGCCGGACAGTGGAAAGAAAGGTTCCTGTCGACCCCTACTGATCATCCTCCTCACCCTTCAGGCCCTGCTCGTCGGCTTCGCCACCTCCGCCTCCGCGGACGCGGTCATCCGCGCGACCTACGAGACCGGGGACACCTCCTCCGGGATCTCGGGCATCGGCCTGGCGGGCTGCTGCACGTACTCCCTGACCGTCGACAGCTCCCTGGCCCGCACCGGAGGCGGCTCCCTGCGCTCCGACCTGAAGTACGGGGACACCTCCGCCGGCGGGCCGCGGGCGGAGAGCGACGCCGAGAGCATCACGGCCACCCGCTTCCAGCCGGGCCAGACGTACTGGTACGGCTTCAGCGTCTACATCCCCTCCACCTGGCAGGCCGACACCGCCGAGGACATCGTCTTCCAGTGGCACCACACCAAGTCCTCGTGTGACGACCCGAACCGCTCCCCCTCCATGTTCCTGGAGGTGCTGCCGGCCACCTCGACGGCCGCCTCCCGGCTGCGGCTGCGGGTCAACTCCGATCCGGTGCTGTGCGACTACCAGGACAACGCGAGCGCCGCCCTCAGCAAGACCAGCTACGACCTGGCCACACTGACGACCGGCGTCTGGCACGACTTCGTCTTCCAGGTGAACTGGCAGTACACGCAGACCGGTTCGATCAAGGCCTGGTACCAGACCAGCAAGGCCACCGGCTGGACCCAGGTCCTGGACGCCGAGGACGTGGCCAACACCTACAACGACGCAGCCGGCACCTACGGCTACCTCAAGTGGGGCATCTACAAGCCCGCCTGGCGGGACGGGGCGACCGCCGTCACCGAACGCGTCGTCTGGCACGACGACGTCGCCGCCGCCGCCGACTCCGCCAGCGGCTTCGACGACGTCGATCCCACCACCTGAGCCCCACCCACCCCGCCCTTTCCAGGAGACCAGCATGTCCCTCACCCGCAGACACATCCTCCAGGCGATCCTGGCCGGCGTGGCGGCGACGCCCCTGCTCAGCGTCGTCGCGGCCACCGGCGCGGCAGCCGCGACCGTCACCACCGAGATCTCCGACGCCGCGTTCTTCGGTGCCTGGAACTCCACCACCGGCACCTGGAGCACCAGCCCGGTGTTCGACTACGACGGTCACCCCGGGATGACGTCCGTCGCCGACGCCGCACGCGCGGGCGACTACCAGACGGCCCGCACCGCCCTCCTCCAGTACATGAAGGGCCGCGACGAGCGCGTCCCGCCCGCCTGGGCGTACAACGGCGTGTACAGCACGGCGCTCGTCCCGCTGTTCCTCGACCACATATGGACCCTGGGCAAGGGGGAGATCTACCAGACCACCCTCACCGTCGGCACCGACTGGACGACGTCGGCCCCCGATGTCACCTCGGCGGTGCAGGGCGCGATCAGCGCCGGTGGGGTGGGGTTCATGCTCATGGCCCGCAACAAGGAGTCCGCCCGTGCCGAGTTCGCGAGTCGGCACGCGGCCGACGGCGCTCCGGAGCTGACGCTCACCTACGAGGACGGCACCGTCCTCACCCTCGCCGCGGACCAGAGCTGTCACATCGCGGCGGGCACCGCCGCGGACACCGTCTTCGGTTCCGCCGAGACGATCGAGGTGCACGACGAGGGCACGGGAGCTTTCAGCTCCACCAGCCGCAAGGGCTATCTGTGGTTCGACCTGTCCGGCGTGACCTCACCGCAGACCGCCGCCCTCGGCCTGACCGGCCGCACCAGCGGCACCGCGCAGGACGTCATGCTCTACCAGGTCCAGGTCGGTTTCGACGAGTCGACCCGTACCTGGAACAACACCGTCCAGAACACCTTCTCCTGGCAGGGGGACGCGAAGGGCTTCGACTGGAAGAAGATCACGGGCGCCAACGTCGACAGCGAGTTCTACTACCAGCTGCCCCGGTTCTACTTCGCCGGCCCGCTCGCCGACGCCTACGCCGCCGCGGGCGACGAGGAGATCGCCACCGGACTCATCGGTCTGATGACCGACTTCATCGCCGACACCAACACCAGCGCCTACGGATCGGCGGCCGGTGCCGCGAGCTACCCCCGGAACCTGGACGCGGCGTGGCGCGTCCAGAACTGGTGCTACGTGTACGAGATCCTGCGCTCCAGCCCGTCGCTGACGGCCGACACCAACACCACGCTGCTCAAGGCCCTCTACGCCGCCGGGCCCTTCTTCTCCACCACCACCTCCGCCACCGCCAACTGGATGATCACCATCAAGAGCGCGCTGGTCTACCTCGGCGTGTGCTTCCCCGAGTTCGCCTCGGCGGCCCAGTGGCGCAAGGACGCGCTGGCCTATCTGGTACAGCAGCTCGGCAGCTCGCTCTACGCCGACGGCGGCTACACCGAGGCGTCCTCCACCTACGCCATGGGCGTCGCGAACACGTTCGTCGGCACCTCGAACGTGCTGGTCGCCAACGCTTACGACGTCGGCACCATCGCCCCGCTGAGCGGCCTGTCCTGGTTCCTCGCCGACCAGACCTACCCCAACGGCTACGACCCCGCCTACGGCGACTCCAGCTACACAAACCAGCGCTCCTCCCTGGCCAAGCTCGCCGACCTGCTCGGCGACGACCAGCTGAAGTACGTGGCCACCGCGGGCGCCGAGGGCACCGAGCCCGACCACACCTCGGTCACCTACCCGGACACCCGGGTCGCCGTACAGCGCACCGGCTGGACCGACACGGACTGGTACCTGCGGATCGGCGCCGACCGCGGCAACCACGGCCACCCCGACGAACTCGCCGTCCAGGTCTACGCCCACGACCGGCCGCTGCTGCCCGCCATGGGCGCCTACGCCTACGTCACCGACCCCACGGCCGACTGGCTGCGCAAGACCACCCAGTCGCACAACACCGTCACCGTCGACGGGGCCGCGCAGGACCCGACCGCCGCCGGGTCGGTCGGCAACGTCGCCACGCCGTGGGCCGACCTCGCCGACGGCTACACCGACGCCACGGCCGGAGTGCGCCACGAACGCTCCGTCCTGTTCCTGCACGACCTGGGCTGGATCGTCTCCGACGCCCTGACCCCCGCCGACTCCGCGGAGCATTCCTACGAGCAGAACTGGCATCTGCTGCCCGACGCCGCCCCCACCCTCGACGGCGCGACGGCGCGGACCGCGTTCGGCAGCGGCACCCAGCTGCACATCATCCCCGCCGACCCGGACGCGGCCACTCCCGCGCTCAAGGACGGTTACTACTCCCCCGTCACCTACCAGGTGGCCCCCGCCGCCTACGTGTCCTACTCGCTGGCCTCGGCGGGCACGGTGAAGCTGGACACGCTGCTGCTGCCGGTACTCGAGCACACCCGTGCCAAGGCGAGCCTGAGCCTGGTGACAGGCTCGGACAGCGCGCGGGTGCTGGAACTGCGGGCCGACTCGCTCAAGGGGTACTACCTGCGGGCGGCGGACGACGGGACCTCACGCGGCTTCGGGCCGTACCGGTACGACGGCCCCCTGGCCTACGTCGACCAGGACCAGAGCGTGCTGCGCATCCTGCTCACCGGTGGCACCGCGCTCCAGCAGGGCAAGAACGACCTGCTCACCGCCGACCAGGCGCTGAACGGCACTCTGGCGGTGCGGCTGAACACGAGGGACAAGACCATCGAGGTGTCCGGCACCGCCGCCGCGGCCGGCGGCGCGGACCTCTACCTGGCGGCTCCCTGGGCGCGCAGCGCCACCGTCGCCGGGCAGGCCGTGCCCCTGACGCGGAAGCGGGACCTCGTCGTGGTGGCCGCACTGCGGTGACCCGGCGGCGGTGCCCAGGTGCTCGACGGCCCCGGACGGCTCCGGGGCCGTCGAGCACCTTCCGCGCCCGGGGCAGGTATGCCCGGAGACGGTGGCCGGCCCGGCCCCACCCCGTGCGTCAGGTGCTGGACCAGCTCATACGCGTCCGGCACCGCCGCCGGAATCCGGTGCGGTGGGAGCCGGGGGCTGGAAGAACGCGAGCATTCTCCGGCCGGCGTCCGGCGACGTCAGGATGTCCTGGACGTACGCGGACTGCCGGCCGGCAGCGCTGGTACGTTCGAACATCTCGCGTTCGTACTCTGCGACGGCGACGGGCACGTCGTCCGGGTGCGCGGCCAGCGCGAGGCCGAGCAGGGCACCGTCGAGCAGCGCCATGTTGGCGCCCTGCCCCACCGGCGGCATCAGGTGCGCGGCATCGCCGAGCAGTGTGACGTCCGGCGCCGACGGCCAGGTCAGGCCGACCGGGAGAGCGCTGATCGACCGCGGCAGGACGGTGTCGTCGCAGGCCGCGATCAGTGCGGTGAACCGTGGGTCCCAGCCGGTGAACAGGTCGATCAGCCGCACCCGGGCGGCGGCCGGGTCACCGAACGGGATCCCACTGGTCGCGAACCAGTCCTCGGCGGTGTCGTAGAAGCTGAGGTAGACGCGTACGCGGCCGTCGCCGTTGCGCTGCGCCGACAGGGACTGTCCGTCGCCGAGCACCCAGTAGTTGCCGCGCCCGACCATCGCCGCGAGGTCGGGGTGGGTGCGGTCGATGTCGGGGATGCCGAGCTCGACGGCGTTGTGGCCGGTGTGCGCCGGCCGGGCGTCGGTGAGCAGCGCGCGGACCCGGGAGTTCGCGCCGTCGGCGCCGACCAGCAGGTCGTACGTCGCACTGCTGCCGTCGGCGAAGTGCAGCAGGCCGTCGTCGGCGGATGCGAACGTGTGCCCCCAGCGCACCGTGTGCTCGGGGAGCGAGTCCAGCAGCAGGTCGCGCAGCTCGGCACGGTCGACCTCAGGTCGTTCGAGCGGGGCGTCGTCGGGTGTGTCCTCCTGTAACAGCAGGGTGCCGTCCGGTTCGAGAAGCCGGAGGTCCTGGCCTTCACGACGGGCGATCGCGTGGAACCGGTCGATCAGGCCGGCCTCGCGCAACGCGCGCTGCCCGGTCCCGGAGTGCAGGTCCAGCATGCCGCCCTGACCGCGCGCGCCGCGCGACGGCTCCCGTTCGTACACGACGGCGTCGATGCCGTGCACGTGCAGCACACGGGCAAGGGCCAGTCCGCCCAGCCCGGCTCCGACGATGGTGATGGTCATGGTCGCCTCCGATGCGCCGTACTGCCTGGTCGTGGGAGATCGCCCCGTGGTATGCGCGGGCCACCGACGGCGGGGCGCCGGACACGGTCCCGGACTCGCCGATCGCCTCGGCCGGACACCGCCCCCGCGTGCTGACCGGTGGTGACGGCCTGCCAGGCGCCGCGCTGCGCCTCGGCGGGCGCGGTGGACGCGCCGGTGCACCGCGTCCCGGTCGCCAGCGAGAACGGCGCCGGCACGTCGCGCTCGCCGCACCCGCGCCCCGCGCCTGTCCCACCTTCGGTTTCCGGCCCGCCGATCAGCCGGTTCACCGGCGGAGCCGGGGCGCGAGCACCGTGCGCACGACCTTGGCCACGTGGCTCGCGGCGGATCCGCCCTGTTCGTCGGGTTCCGGTTCCAGCATGTGCTGGAACCGGAGCAGCAGTTGGTTGGTCGACCGCCAGAGCGGGACGAACATGCCGGCGACCGGCCCGACGCCCTGGATCGGGCCGCCGGACAGCTCGGTGACCTTCTGGGCGGCGGTGACCGTCGCCGGGTCCCGCAGGATCAGGTGCACCTCGTCGTCGACCAGCCGGATCTCCATCCTGCGCGCGGCGGTCTCCTCGGGGTTCGCGTCCGTCGTCGTCTCCGGATCCAGTTCGTCGATCTTGGCGGCGACCGCGTCCGGGTCGACCCCGAGTTCGCGCAGCACCCTGGCCGCCATGCTGTTCTCCGCCCGCAGCATCGCCTCGAGCAGGTGATGGCTGCCGACCGGTGCCCCACCGGCCAGCGCGCCGGCGACGGACACGGTGTCCTCGGTGGCGGGTGTGCCGGCCGGCCACGGTCCGGCCGCGACGTCCCGCGCCCCGTCCAGCGATGCCAGCACCGCGGCACGGACCTTGCTGACCGGGTGGATCCGCTCGGCGAGCACCTGTGCGCCGAGGCCCTCGCCTTCCCCGGTGACCAGGGCGAGCAGGAGGTGTTCCGTGCCGATGGAGGTGTGGCGCAGTTGCCGCGCCTCGCGCAGGGCGAGGTCCAGCGTCTTCTTCGCGCCCGGCGCGAACGGGATGTGGCCGCTCAGCTCCTCCGTGCCGGGCCCGGCCGTCGCGGCGATGTCGGCCTGTGCCGTCGCCTTGTCGTACCCGAGCTGGTGCAGGACTTTCGCCGCCTTGCTGTCCGGCGCGTCGAGCAGCCCCAACAGGAGGTGCTCCGTGCCGATGTAGCTGTGCTTCAGCCGCCTCGCCTCCTCTTGAGCCGTGACGACCACCTTGCGGGCTTCCACCGTGAACCGTTCAAATGGCATGGTTCCATGCTCCCAACCCTGTCAACACACTGCCATTGACAGGGTCACCGTGCTGAAGAGAGGGTCTGCGATGGAGACGCCGTCGGACTGGGAGGGCCGGCTCGCGCGCTGGCAGAACGAGCTGGAGCTGTTCGAGCAGCTGGACGAGACACCCTGGGTCACGCTGGCCAAGGCGGAAGCCGAGACCGGCGTTTCCCGCTCGGCCCTGCGGTCCTGGTACCGCAACGGCGAGATCCGGTCCCGGCTGGTGGACGGCCCGAACGGGCCGCAGCGCCTGGTCCCGCTGGACGCGGTGATCGAGCGTGCCGCCGCGTCACCGCGCATCCAGCGCAGGGCGGAACGGGAGGTCAGCCTGGAAGCCCAGGTCACCCTGCTACAGCACCGGGTCGACCAACTGGAGCTGCGGCTGGCCGCGCTGGAGCGGAAGTGACCGGCGCGAGCGGCACCGCCGGCGCCGCCGCGTCCGGGTAGTCGAAGAGGGCGGTGCCGGGGCCGACGTCCGCGCACCGCCCGTCGGGCAGCACGACATGGGCCTCGGTGCCGGGGGGCACGGTCACCCTCAGCCGGGTGGTCCGGCCGTGCTTCCGCCAGGCCACTTCGATCCGGCCGTACGGACTGTCGTGGGTGACCTCCGCCCAGGTCAGTCCTCCCCCCGGGCAGGGCTCGACCCGGAAGCGCCGGTACCCGGGCCCCTCGTCGACGAGGCGCAGTCCCGCGGCGAACCGGTGCAGGAAGTCGATCACCGCGCCCTTGCTGTAGTGGTTGAGCGATTCGTGCGCCACGCCCTCGGCGTCCACGGCCTCCCACAGCTCCCACACGGTGGTGGCGCCCTGGTCGAGCATGTGCATCCACGACGGCGGCGCGTCCTGGAGGAGCACCTCGTAGGCGAGGTCCGCACGGCCCGTCCCGGCGAGGACGGGAAGGAGGTGGGGGGTGGCGAGGAAGCCGGTTCCCAGGCGGCTGCCCGCGGCCTGCACCAGCTCGGCCAGCCGGCCGGCCACCGTGGCGCGCAGTCCGGGCTCGACGAGGTCGAAGGCGAGCGCCCGCACCAGGGTCGCCTGGGTCTCGGGGCGCACCTGGCCGGTGTCGTCGACGAACTCGGTCTGCCAGGCGTGCCGGGCGTGTTCGCTGATCCGCCGGTAGCGCTCCGCCTCGGCGGTGCGGCCGAGTACGGCGGCGACGCGCGCCAGCAGGCGGGTGGAGTGGCGCAGGTAGGCGGTGGCGACCGCGGACTGGTCCTGGGCGCGCAGTTCCTCCCAGCCGGGCTGCTCCCCGGGTTCCAGCCACTCACCGAAGTGGAAGCCGGTGTCCCACAGGTACTCCTCGTGCGGTGCGGGCTCGGGTCGCCCGGCGGCGCGTCGCGGGTGCCGCCCGTCGCGCGCCATGCGGATCGCCCGCTCGACCCAGGCCACCATCGACGGCCACTGACGCTCCAGCAGGCCCTGATCGCCGTAGGCCCGGTAGATCTCCCACGGCACGATCACGGTGGCGTCCCCCCAGCCCGCCGACCCCAGGTTCTCCCCGAGGAGGGGGTGATCCCGCGTGGCGGCGCCGAGCTGGTCGGGCACCCAGTTGGGGACGACGCCGTCCTCGAACTGCTGGGTTGCCAGGTCGCGCAGCCACTTCTGGGAGAACCCCGCGACGTCGAAGAGGAAGGCGGCCGTCGGCACGAAGAGGGCCCAGTCCCCGGTCCAGCCGGATCGTTCGCGGGTCGGGCAGTCGGTGGGGATGTCGACGGCGTTGCCGAGGAAACTGCGTACGGCGACCTCGTGCAGCCGGTTCAGTCGCTCGTCGCTGCACCGGAAGGACCCGGTGGGGCGCAGGTCGGTGTGGACGACGACCCCGGTGATGTCGTCCGGAGTGAGGTCGCGCAGGCCCGCACCGTCCACGGCCACGTACCGGAATCCCTTGGTGGAGTGGCGGGGTTCGAACACGTCGCCCGGGCGTCCCGCGGAGACGACGACGTCCACCTGTCCGGGTGTCAGCTGTTCCTCCCACGCGGGCGGCATGTGGTCCGGGAGCAGATTGCGCCGGCTGACCTCCCCGTCCGGGGACAGCGCTTCCCCGTGGGTGAGGACCAGCCGGGTGCCCTCCGGGCCGAGTTCGGCGAGGCGCACCCAGCCGACGATGTTCTCCCCGAAGTCGGCGACCTGGGCGCCGGACGGGGCACGGTGGACGGTGAGCGGGCGGCGGTGCTCGGTGCGGCGCACCGCGGGCGCGGGGGAGGCCACCAGGCGGTCGAACCCGAGGTCCGCCACGGTCACCGGCGCCCAGCCGGCCCCGTCGAGCGCGTCGGCGGCCGCTCGTTCGGCCGGTTCCGCGCGCAGGTCCGCGGTGACACCGCCCAGGAGGTCCGCGCGGGTGACCGGACCCGTGGTGCTGCGCCAGGTCCCGTCGGTGCAGAAGACCTCTTCCGTGCCGTCCGGCAGCGTCAGATGCATCTGGAGGAGCAGGGCGGTGCGGTCGCCGAAGCAGTCGGAGTCCCGGAACATCCCGTTGACGCCGCGGAACCAGCCGTCGGAGAGGACCGCGCCGACGGTGTTGCCGCCGGGGCGCAGGAGAGCGCCGACATCGTAGGTCTGGACCTGCACCGTGCGGCGGTAGTCGGTGAAGCCGGGGGTGAGTTCGTCGTCGCCGACCCGGACGCCGTTGACGAAGAGTTCGTAGAGGCCCTCGGCGGTGACGTGGACACGCGCCGACGTCACCGCGTCCGGCAGGGTGAGCGTCCCGCGCAGGAGATGAGCGGGACGCTCCCCCGGCGCGGCGACGACGTCTTCCGCGGGGCGGATCCAGTCGGCCCGCCAGTCGTCCGGGTGCAGGAGACCCGCCTCCAGCCAGGACGGCGCCGACCAGTCGCTGAGCCCGGCGTCCGTCCACACCCGTACCTGCCAGGCGCGGTGTTCACGCGAGCTGAGCGGCGGTGCTCCGACGTCGACCAGCACGCTCTCCCCCGACTCCACACGCCCTGAGTCCCACTGCCCCATCCGCACCTGGTAGGCGCGTTGGATACGGCACCCGGCCGGCAGCTGCCAGGACAGCCTGGGCCGGGACTGTGTGATGCCGAGTGCGTGGTCCAGGTGTTCGACCCGAAGCCGGGTGGGAGCGCTCAACGTGGCATCCGTTCTGCGTGTGGCTGTGTGGAGGTGGCGGGTGGGCCACCGCCCCCGCCGCGGGGCCGGCAGTGGCGGGAGCCGTGGGGTGAGGTCAGTTCGTGCGGAAGGTGGGCATGACCTCGGTGGCGAACAGTTCGAGCGACTTCTTGCCGTACTCGGCGCGCTCGGGGGTGAGCGGGCCGCCGAGGAAGCCGCCGAGGACGTTGCCGATGCCGATCTCGGAGACCTCGTGCAGGTGCTCGGCGACGGTGGACGGGCTGCCCCAGACGCACCAGGTCTTCTGCCAGCCGGGGGTGAGGGCGTTCGGCGGCGGGTTGAGCGCGACGCCGGAGAGCTTCTCGGCCTCCAGGTTGGCCTCGTGCTCGCGCTCGACGGCGGCCTGGTACTGGGCCATGAGGAGCTGGAACTCCTCCTCGGCCTGCTCGTCGGTCTCGGCGACGTGGACGTGCTGGTAGGTGTGCGTGGTCCACTCCAGTGCCCGCGCCACCTTCTCCTGCGGGTGTCCGGCGGCTTCGAGGGCCGTGCGGTAGGCGGTGAAGTGGGTGCGCAGGTGCTTCAGCGGCTCGCCGTCGTCCAGGGCCGGCGGGGTGAAGGCCGGGATGAAGGCGGGCTGGGCCTCGGCGGCGGCGCGTTCGACGCTGGAGGGGCGCAGGGCGACGGACATGAGCTGCGGGCCGCCCCGGGTGTGGGCGGCGGGCACGATCCGGGAGACGACCGCGCCCTTGTAGTGGCCGTTGTCGAAGACGAACGGCGCGTCCTCGGCCTTCTTGTCCCACAGCTGTCGCACCAGGGCCAGGTGGGACTTGGACAGTTCCGGCGTGTCCTTGAAGTTGATGCCGAGGCCGATCATCTCCTCGGGCGTGGTGCCGCTGCCGGTGCCGACCAGGAGCTTGCCGTCGGTGAGCTGGTCGAGGAGGTTGAGGCGCTCGGCGAACCGCACGGGGTGGTGCAGGGCGATGGTCTGCACGGAGAACCCGTAGTGCAGCCGGGGCAGGCGGGCCGCCAGGAACGAGGCGAACATCATCGGGTCGCTGGCGGGCGGACAGTAGCCGGTGAAGTGGTGGTCGGGCAGGAAGACCGCGTCGAAGCCGAGGCGTTCGACGTCGACGGCGTGGTCGACGAGCGCCTGCGTGATGCGGCGGTCCTCGTCGGGGCCGGATGAACGGGTGGTGAGGAACGCGGAGAAACGCACGGTGGCCTCCAGGTCGGCCCGTTGGGGGGCGTGGATGGGAAACAGGAGGGACGGGTGACCGGTGAGGTCGCCCGGCTCAGGAGCTGATGAGTTCGCGGGCCCGTTCGGCGCCGGCGAGCAGACGGTCACGGCAGGCCGGCAGCCGGTCCGGGGTCTCGTCGCCCGTGAAGCCGATGAGGTGGAGGGAGAGCGCGACGGTCCCGTCGGCGGTACGGACGGGGACGGCGAGGGAGGTGACGTCGGTCAGTTCGTGCAGCGGTGTGCGCAGACCGGGTTCGGGCCCCCGGTCGGCGAGCCGGCGCAGAAGGTCCTTGGCGTCGCCGGTGTCGAGCGCTCCGTTCTCCACCAGCCGTTCGAAGCGGTCCGCGGTCGCGTGCCCGGTGGTCACCTGGTAGCCCAGGGCGCGCACCGCGGCGAGATCCTCACGTGCCGCCCGCGCGCCCTGCTCGCCCGTCAGGTGCCGGCTTCTGGTGATCCAGGCGTCCTGTTCGGCCGGTGAGGCCCAGGCGACGAACAGCGGCCCGAACGGGGCGGCCAGCGGGAAGGCGGCGCCGACGCGTGTGGGGCTCCCCTGGGGCGAGGCTCCGACACCGGCGGCCACCAGGGAGACGACATGGTCGTCCACGGCCGCGCTGACCAGGCATTCGAGGTCGAGTTCGCGGGCGATGGCCTCGGCCTCGGGGCGGACGGCGTCGGCGAGCCGCAGCCGAACGCCCGGTTCGGGCGACCGGGCCTGGAGCGACAGGGGCGCGGGCGCGCCGTACCCACCCCGCAGGAACAGCAGGGGCAGCACGGGCGACGCCGGTACCTCGATGTTCCGGACGCGGCCCAGGACGATGTCGTGGTCACCGGCTTCGACGACCGACTCGATGTCGCAGTCGACCCACAGGACGGCCTGGTCCACGCGGGGGCTCCCGGAGGGAGCGTCACTGCCGCAGTGGTGCTGGAACCGTCCGGCCTCCTTCGTGAAGAACGACCGGCACACCTGCTCCTGGCCGGCGCCGAGGACGCTCACGCAGAACCGGCCGGTCTTCCGGATACGCGGCCAGGAGGTGCTGGTGCGGTCGGGGAGGAAGCAGACGAGGGGCGGTTCGAGCGAGACGGAGGTGAAGGTGCCCACGACCATCCCGACGGGTGTGCCGTCCGCCTCGCGGGCGGCGACCAGGGCCACGCCCGTCGGGTAGTGCGCGAGCGCCCTGCGGAACTCGGCGGGTGCGATCGACCCGGTCGGGGGAGCTTCCATGGCGAGCCGGTACCTCATTCCAGAATCTGAACTCTGATTCTAGATTATGGCCGGAAGCCGACCAGGTCAACGCACCGGTCCGCTCGGTCGCACCGGCCGTATCAGAATCTTAATTCTGATATTTGCTCGCACCCCACCCCTAGCCAAGGAGCGGGACTCCATGCATCATCCGAACAGCCAGAATCAAAATTCTGATTGTCGTTTGGCTGGATTTCGACCTGCCACCATGTGGGGGACGCCAGCCTTCGCGCTCGACGAGGAGCCGCCTCGATGCCCCACTCGCCCTCCCCTGCCCTGGCCCGACGCCCTTGGTATCTGGCCACACTCGGCGGGCTCGCCTCCTACCTCGACAGCGGTGTGCTGTTCGCGACCGCGCTGTCCATCTCCCTCTGGCAGAGCCAGTTCGGCCTGAGTGCGTGGTCGGTCGGCGCGGTCAGCGCGGTCCTGGGCCTGTCCATCGGCGCCGGTTCGCTCTTCGGCGGGCGCATCGGAGACCGCTTCGGCCGCAAGCGGGTCTACTCCGCGGACCTGATCGTGTTCGCGTTCGGTCTCCTGTGGCTGATCTTCGCGGTCAACGAGCCCATGCTCTACGTCGGTGTCGTCCTGGCCGGGCTGGCGGCCGGCGCCGACATGCCCGCCTCCCTGGCCCTGATCGGGGAGATCGCCCCGGCGGACAAGAGGGGGCGGCTGATCTCCTACGCGCAGCTCATGTGGGGCATCGGCATCATCGTGGTCCAGATCGTCGCCAAGCTGACCGCGTTCAGCGGCACGCTCATGCCGCGCCTGCTGTTCGGTCAGCTCTTCCTGGTCACCGTGGTCACCTGGTTCCTGCGCCGGCGACTGCCCGAGTCCGAGGTCTGGGTCGCCGACCGGGAGCGGCGAGAGGCCCGGGACGGCCGCTCCTGGGTCCGGTTGCTGAGCCGTCCGATCGTCGGCGGCCTGTTGTTCACCACCGTGTTCTACCTGCTGAGCGCCTCGATGACGAACTTCTTCGCCAGTTTCGGCGCCTACGCGATGATCGGCCTGTTCCACTTCGACCTGCCCACGGTGACGTCCGTCATGACGATGATCGGCCCCGTCGGTCTGGTGTGCAGCATCGTCTTCATGCGTCTGGTCGACCGCCGCCCGGCGCGCTCCGCGATGTTCGCCGTCGGTGCCGTCGTCCAGGTGATCGCCCTGCTCCTCCTGGTGGTCCTGCCGCTCGACCCCACCGTCTTCGTCATCTGCTTCATGGCCATGATCGCGGGCGCCAGCTTCGCCGGCGAGGGCAACTACAAGGTCTGGTCCCAGGAGATCTTCCCCACCTCGCTGCGCGGCACGGCACAGGGCATCAGCTTCGGCGTCGCACGCATCGGAGCCGCCCTCTTCGCCCTGGTCACCCCGACGCTCCTGAACAACGACCCCAAGTTCGTCCTCACCCTGCTGCTGGTCGCCACCGCCGTGGCGATGGGACTCGGATTCGCGTTCCAGCCCCGCACCACCGGCTCCACGATCGATGAGATCGACGCCGCCTTCGCCACCGACGCACCCCCCAGCGGCGCGGCGGATGCCGTCGCGCGCAAGCACGCCTCCGCCGCGGAACCGTCCGGCTGACCGGACGCGTCCGCCCGAAACGCGGGAAACGCCCGTGCGGGGCCGGCCCTCTGAGGGCCGGCCCCGCACGGGCGTGTGCGCGACGCCACGGCAGCGAACTGAAGCGACCGTCGCAGCCGGCCGGAGCTTCGCGAGGCCGTCGACCGCGCCGGTGCGAGCCGCTGTCCTCGGCTCCCCGCGACCGGCAGGCCCGGGGGGGGCGCCCCCCCCCGGGGGGCGGCCCCCCCCCCCCCCCGGGGGGGGCGGGGGGGGGGCCCCCCCCCCCCCCCCCCCCCCCCCCCCCCCCGGGGGGCGCCCCCCCCCCCGCGGCCC
>NZ_JBVHDT010000008.1:168540-357956 GCF_055563235.1 Streptomyces sp. NPDC003248
CCCGGCGCGGCGCCGCCCCGCGTGGCCGCCCAGCCCCCGGTGGTGCGCGGCTCCCCGCCCCCCCCCCGCCCGCCCCCCCCCCCGCCCCCCCCCGGGGGGGGGGGGCCCCCCACGGCCTGCCTGGGGATCGTGCGGCGGGCACCGGTCAAGAGCGCTCCGGTACCTCCCGGACGAGTTCGTACGCGACGTCCTCGGCGGACCGGCAGACCAGCACGCGGTGGGCGCCCGCCGGAACCCGCCAGGCGGCCGACGCCGCGTCCCATCGGGACCAGGCGCGCTCGTCGAGACGGACCCGCACCTCGGCCGACTCCCCCACGCCCAGGGTGACCCCGGCGAAGCCGCCCAGCCGTGCGTCCTTCTCACCGGGCGCCGCCAGGTACACCTGTACGACGTCACGGCCGGGCCGGTCACCGGTGTTCGTCACGGTCAGCCGCACCGACCACGTCTCCGGCCGCTCAGGACCGCCGGCACCGTCCCGGACGAGTTCGGCGCGTCCGTACCGCCAGGTGGTGTAGCCCTGCCCGGCGCCGAAGGCGAAACGGGCTGGGGTGCCCGTGCCGAGCAGGTGGCGGTAGCCGGTCGGTTCGGCCGCCGTGTAGTGCCGGGTGAGGTCGGCGTCGAGAGTCTCCCCGTGGGTGGAGCGGTCGGCGTCGGTACGCGGAACGGTCACCGGCATACGGCCGCCCGGTTCGTCGTCGCCCGCCAGCACGCGGGCGAGCGCCTCACCGTATCCCTGGCCCGCGTACCAGGTCTGGAGCACGGCGGGGACGTCGTCCGCCCAGGGCGCGTCGACCGGACGCCCGGCGTTGACGACGACGACGGTGTGCGCGTTGGCGTCCGCCACGCGCCGGATCAGCTCCCGCTGTTCCGCGGGGAGTGCGGAGTGGGGCAGGTCGCGGCTCTCGCGGGCGGTCCGCAGTTCGTCGCCGACGACCAGCACGACGGCGTCGGCGTCCGCGGCGGCGCGAACCGCCCGTTCGACGGCGTCCGGTGTGGCGGGAGGTGCGGCGCTCACGGTGAGGGCCTGGACCCGCCCGCCCCCGGTGGTCATGTCGGCGACGACGCGCACCGGCTCGCCCGCCCGCAGTGCGACGGCGCCCGTGCTGGTCTCCGCACGGGCGACCTGGCCCATGAGGTCGCCGGGGGCGGGTGCGGGCCGGTGCGCGAGGCGCCGGCCGTCGACCGTGAGCACGGTGTCACCGGATCCGCCCGCGCCGATCGTCCACAGGCCGTCCCGGTCGGGCGTGAGGACGGCGGTCAGGCGCAGCCGGCCCGGCTCGGTGGTCGGCCCGACGCCCGGGACCGTGCCGAACCAGACGAAGGAGCTGTCGCCGCGGGTCTCGGCCACGACGCGGGTGTCGTCGCGGAAGTGCTCCAGCAGAACACCGCGGTGCCCGTCCGGCGTGGTGACGTCGAAGGCCCCCAGGGGTGCCGCGGGCGTGCTGTCCACGCCTCGTTCGTGGACGATCTCGCAGGAGGAGCCGTAGCGTGCGCGCAGTGCCTCGATCGGGGTGACGGCGCTGTCGGCGGGACGGACCCGGCCGAACGTGGCTCCCTGGTGACAGGGCCGGTCGGCGTTGGGGCCGATGACGGCGAGCCGGGTGAGGCGGTCCGGTTCCAGGGGCAGCAGCCCGTTTCCGTTGCGCACCAGGACGAACGAGGCCGCGGCGGCCCGCACCAGGATCTCGTGGGCGCGGTCGGCGGGCACGTACTCGTCGGGACGGGCCGGGACGTGGTCGGCGCCGTCGAGACGGCCGACCCGCCGGGCCAGCCGCAGCAGTCGGGTCGTGGCGTCGTCGACGCGCTCCTGCGGCACCTGCCCGCGCTCGACGGCCTCGGCGAGGCGTCGGCCGAAGTGGAGGGCGGGTCCCGGCATCTCCAGGTCACAGCCGGCGAGAGCCGGGCCCACGGTCTCGTGCAGGGCGAAGTAGTCGGAGATGACGAGCCCGTCGAAGCCCCACTCGCCCTTGACGATGTCCAGCAGTTCGGTGCTGGCCGCGCAGGGAACGCCGTTGAGCCGGTTGTAGGCGGTCATCAGGGCCCAGGCCCCGGCCCGGACGGCGAGTTCGAAGGGCCGCAGATAGACCTCGCGCAGCGAGGCGTCGTCCACCGTGCTGTTCATGCGCCGGCGTTCGGTCTCGGTGTCGTTGGCCACCAGGTGTTTCGGGACGGCGGCCACCCCCTGTCCCTGGAGTCCCTGGACGAAGGCGGCTCCCAGCAGGCCGGCCAGCAGCGGGTCCTCGGAGAGCATCTCGAAGGTGCGGCCGGACAGGCCGGTGCGGGCGAGGTTGAGGTTGGGGGCGTAGACCGCGTCGATGCCGCGGCGGCGGGCCTCCGACGCCTCGGCCGCGGCGACGGCCCGGACCGTGGAGGGGTCCCAGGTCGCGCCGAGGGCGATGCCGCTGGGCAGGAGCAGAGAGGTGTCACGTTCGTCGAAGGTCGGACTGACCAGGCCGAGCGGTCCGTCCACCAGCACCACCGGCCGCAGTCCGAGGTCCGGCTCGGCGAGTGTGGCCCAGCCGGAGGATCCGGCGGTGAGCCGGGCGCGCGCGGCGGGGTCCACCGCGTCCGGGGGCGGCAGGCCGTCACGCCCGGAAGCCGGGACCGCGTCCCGGTCGCGCGCCTGCGGTGCCAGGTCGGTCATGAGGCGATCCTCCTGTCCAGGGGGCGGAGCCTCGTGCGGCTCGGCCGCCGGGCCTGCGCGGTGCGGACGGCCCAGCTTCACATATTTAGAATCCTCATTCTAATCAGGGCGGCGCCGCGACGGACAGGGCACCACCCGACTCGCCCCGCTTCGGAACCGCGACGCACACGGCACCGGCGGACGCCTTGACGGCAGCGCCCCGTGGAACCTAGTTTTCAGAATCATCATTCTGATACAACTGCTCCACGGGGCCCCGCGGCCCCACCGCCGCGCTTCCGCGGCCCCACCGCCGCGCTTCCGCGCCCCGGCCAGAACGGAACCAGCCTGTGAGTCACCTGATCGTCGGTATCGGCGGCACGACCCGCCCCGGATCCAGCAGCGAACTCGCCGTCCGCACCGCCTTGACCGCGGCCGAGAAGCGCGGCGCCCGGACACTCCACTTCGGCGGGGACTTCCTCGCGTCCCTCCCCCACTACGCGCCGGAACGTCCTGAGCGCTCCGCACAGCAGCGGCAGCTCGTCGACGCGGTGCGCCGCGCCGACGGCCTGATCATCGGCTCGCCCGGCTACCACGGAGGCATCTCCGGGCTGGTCAAGAACGCCGTCGACCTGCTCGAAGACCTGCGGGACGACACCCGCGTCTACTTCGACGGACGCGCGGTCGGCCTCGTCGTCACGGCGGCCGGCTGGCAGGCCTGCGGCACCACCCTGACCGCCCTGCGCAACGTCGTGCACGCCATGCGTGGCTGGCCCACGCCACTCGGCGTCACCCTCAACTCCGGGGCCGGGCCGCTGTTCACCGCGGACGGGGAGTGCGCCGACGCCGCCGTCGGCGCCCAGCTCGACCTGCTCGGCGGCCAGGTCCACGAGTTCGCGGTCCGCTTCGGCGCACCGGCTGCCGGCGTGCGCGCGGCCTGAACCCGGCGACCACCCGGCCGCCTGACCCCGCGGACCTCCCTGACACGGTCCGCGGCGGGCGGCACGTCGGGGCGCAGGTCACCGCCCCGCGCCCCGACGTGCCGCCGATCAACCCGAGAGCGGCCCGGCCTCGCCGTCGGCGCACAGGAACGCCAGGGCCATCACACCGAGATCCTCCAGCAGCGTGTCCAGATCCGTCCCCTCCGCCGCAGCGGCAGGCACATCGAGCGCCAGGCCACGGGCCAACGCGGCGTAGACGACGGTGAAGCACGACCCCACCGCGCGGACCGGATCGGCATGCCGCATCTCGTCGTGCCGCGCCAGCAGCAGACCGACGAAGCGCTCCCGCATGTCGAAGTACGCGGCCTTGCCCACCTTGGCCACCTCGGGGTCGACCGCCCCGCGCTGCTGGAACGCTCCGAGCACCCGCCCCTGACGCTCCAGCAGGGCGGCGAACCCCTCGATCAGCCGGGGCAGCAGCTCCGCCAGGGAGGCTCCGGTCCACCGGTCGGGGTCGGTCAGCGCCCGGTGTTCCGCGAGCATCCCGGTCAGGAAATGCCCCTGTGCCGCCCGCAGCAGGTCGTCCTTGCCGTCCACCCGCGTGTAGATCGAACCGATGGACACCCCGGAACGCTTGCTGACCTCGGTGAGGGCGAAGCCGGCGTACCCCTTCTCGGCCAGCAGCTCCAGCGTGGTGTCCAGGACCAGCTCGAACGAGCGCTGGCTCCGCTCCTGCTTGGGCGCGCGGAAACCACCGGGCGCGGTCGACTGCTCGGAAGGTGAAGGCACCACAGCAGTCTAGGGCGCTTCTGACGGATCTCCGCGGCGTCGCGACGCCGCGGAGATCCGTCAGAAGCGCCCTAGGGCCTGTTGCGAAAGTCCCGCCTGCCCGACGACGCCATGCACGCACTCTCGCCGCACCGGCCCCTGACCCAAGTACATCCAGTACGAGGGCCAGGGGCCGGCACGCCGAGAGCACGCACCTGACGCCGCCAGGCCCGCCCTCCGGGCGGACGACGGGACTTTCGCAACAGGCCCTAGGTGCCACCTCCATGGTCGCCGGTGTCCAGGTCCCGGCCCCCTCCGCCGCGGGAGCCGGTCGGGGCGCGTCGCCGGGACTCAGGCCGGGTAGGCGTGGGTCTGTGTCGCCTTGACCGTGGCCCAGACCGGTGCGCCCGGGTGCAGGCCGAGTTCGGCGGCGGCGGCGGTGGTGAGGTCGGCGGCGAGAGGGAGATCGCCGGTGAGGGCGGCTCGGATCCGGTCGCCGTGGGTCTCCAGGCCCGCGATCTCGCAGTGCCACAGGTTGCGGGCGCTGGAGCCGGTGGGGCGGTCGCGGTGCAGGGTGACCGCGCTCGGCGGGAAGGTGACGAAGACCGGCCCGGTGAGGTCCTCGCTGGTGGTGATGGCGGGCCCGGCGTCGAGCCGTACGGTGTGGCCCTCGGCCTCCCCCTTGTGGAGGTTCAGGCCGACGAGGTGGGCGATGTAGTCGGTGCGCGGGTGGCGGGCGATGTCCTGCGGGGTGCCTTCCTGCACCACGTGCCCGTCCTCGACGACGACCAGGCGGTCGGCCAGGACCATCGCGTCCAACGGGTCGTGGGTGACGAGTACGGCGACGGCCTCGAAGTCGGCGAGGTGGCGGCGGAGCTGGGCGCGGACGTCGAGGCGGGTGCGGGCGTCGAGCGCGGCGAGGGGCTCGTCGAGGAGGAGCAGCCGGGGGTGCGTGGCGAGGGCGCGGGCGAGGGCGACGCGCTGGGCCTGCCCGCCGGAGAGCCTGCGGGGCTTGGCGCCGGCGTGTTCGGCAAGGCCCATCCGCCGCAGCCACTCGGCGGCCCGGGCCCGCGCCTCCGCTTTGCCGGCGCCGTGGCAGCGGGGGCCGAAGGCCACGTTGTCGAGGGCGGTGAGATGAGGGAAGAGCAGGTAGTCCTGGAAGACGACGCCGACCGGGCGGGACTCGGGCGGTGTGCGGTGCAGCGGGGCGCCGTCGAGCCGGAGGTGCCCGTCCGTGAGGGGGACGAGACCGGCCAGCGCGCGCAGGGCGGTGGTCTTGCCGGCGCCGTTGGGGCCGAGCAGGGCGACCACGTCACCAGGGGTGGCCGTGAGGGTGACGTCGAGGCGGAAACGGCCGCGGTCGACCACGAGACGGGCGTCCAGCCCCTCGTCGGCGGGACGGGGCAGGGTGCCGGTGTCGTGCGCGGTGTCGTCGAGGCCGGTCATGATGCGGTCATCCAGCGGTCGCGCAGTCCCGCGAGGACCGCGATCGACACGGCCAGCAGGACGAGGCTGAGGGCGATGGCCGCCTCCGGTTCGCTCTGGAGGGCCAGGTACACGGCCAGCGGCATGGTCTGGGTGCGGCCGGGGAAGTTGCCGGCGAAGGTGATCGTCGCGCCGAACTCGCCCAGCGCCCGCGCCCAGGCCAGCACCGCCCCCGCCGCGATGCCCGGGGCGATCAGGGGGAGCGTGACGCGGCGGAACGCGGTGAACCGGGAGGCGCCCAGGGTGGCCGCGGCCTCCTCGTAGCGCGGGTCGGCGGCGCGCAGGGTGCCCTCGACGCTGATGACGAGGAACGGCATGGCGACGAACGCCTCGGCGACCACGACCCCGGCGGTGGTGAAGGGCAGGGTGACGCCGAACCAGGCGTCGAGCCACTGTCCGACGACGCCGTTGCGGCCGAGCGCGAGCAGCAGCGCCACACCCCCGACCACCGGCGGCAGGACGAGCGGCAGGGTGACCAGGGCCCGGACGAAGCCGCGTCCGGGGAAGTCCACGCGGGCCAGCAGCCAGGCCAGCGGCACACCGAGGACCAGGCTCACCGCGGTGGCCGCCGTGGCGCACAGCAGGGAGAGCCGCAGGGCCTGCCAGACCTCCGGGCTGGTCAGCTGCCGCGGCAGACTGTGCCAGGGGGTGCGGACGAGCAGGGCGATCAGCGGCAGGACCAGGAACGCCAGCCCCACGAGTGCGGGGACCAGCAGCGGCAGCGGTACCCCCCGTCCGGCGCCGGCGCGGTCACGTCCGCGCCGTGGCCCGCCCACGAGGGGGTCGGCCACGGCCGTGGACTTGTCGTGCGGGGAGGTCACGGCTGGAGGAACCCGGCCTCGGTCAGGACCTTCTGGCCCTCGGCGGACCGCACCAGGGCGATGAACGCCTCGGCGGCCTCGGCGTTCGGGGCGTCCTTGAGCAGGGCGATGGGGTAGTCGTTGACGGCGTCGGCCGACTCGGGGAAGTCCACGCCCTCCACCTTGTCACCGGCCGCCTGCACATCGGTCTTGTAGACGACGGCGGCGTCGGCCTCCTTCAGCACCACCTTGTTGAGGGCGGCCTTGACGTCCTCCTCGTAGGAGACGGGGGTGAGCTTCAGCTCGCTGGCGTCCAGGGCCTTCTGGGCGGCGGCGCCGCACGGCACCGCCTCGTCGCACAGCACGACCTTCAGATCGGAGTCCGTGAGGTCCTTCAGGGATGCGATCTCGTCCGGGTTGCCGGGCAGGGTGGCGATCTCCAGCTGGTTGCGGACGAAGGTGACCGGCTCGGTGGCGTTGTCCTTCGCGTCCGTCACGATCGCCATGGTCTTGGAGCTGGCCGAGGCGAAGACGTCCGCCGGCGCGCCGCCGGTGATGCTCGCCGCGAGCGTGTCGCTGCCGCCGAAGCTGAAGGTGACCTTCGTGCCCGGGTGGGCCTTCTCGAACTCCTCACCCAGGGTCGTGAAGCTCTCCTTCAGCGAGGCGGCGGCGAACACGGTCACCGTGCCCGACAGCTGGTCCGAGGAGGACGCCGAAGCGGAGGAACCGGACGTGGCGGACGACGAGTCGTCGGAGGAGGAGGAGGAGGAGCAGGCGCCCAGGGCCAGCAGTGCGGCGGCGCTCGCACCGGTCGCCCGCATCATCCGGCGGGTGCGGCGGGTCCGGCACACGGAACGGGTTGTCACGGATCTGCTCCTCCTCGTGCGGCTGCCTCACCGGTCCGGTAGGCGTGCATACGCTCAGCATACTGCCGCACATGCCAGGTGTAAGCAGCGCATGACCTGGCAGGAGCCGGGCTATCGGACTTCAGGGGTGGCATGTGCGCCTGCACGGACATCGTCTGGACCGCCACGGAGCCCGGCGCACCAGCGGCATCGAGGCGACAGCCGTGACGGGCGGCGGCGGTGGTGACCGCCTCCGCCCGTCACGGCCGGACCGTCAGGAGTCCTCGATGGTGATGAACGGGTCCCACTGGAAGTACCCCTTCAACTGCCGGTGCCGGTCGAGGATCTGGAAGGAGAAGTGGTACACGACCTTGCCGACGCTCTTCACCGTGGTGCGCCAGTAGTGGTCCTGGTACCTCTGCGTCACGAAGTCCGGACTGCCCTCGCTGCCCTCCCGCGGCAGCGGATAGACGCCGTCGACCACCTCGATCTCCGGCGTCCTGATGAGTGTGTGATCGCGGTCGCTGCTCACGTACCGGTACAGCAGCGCCTTGTAGTCGCTGCCCAGCGACACCGTCGTCTCCCGCCACCGGATGGTGTCCCCCGGCTCGGCCCGCAGGTTCAGCTCGGCGCCCGACGTGCCGACGATGTGGTCGTGCCGCGTCGTCATGTAGATCAGGCTCTGGTCGACGTAGGTCGGCGCGTCGGGATTCCGTGACGCGTCGGGGTTCTGCTCGACGATCGTGGCCGCGTCGAACGCGATCAGTACGTTCAGGTCCGCCATTTCTTGCCCCCTGGGGATTCGAGATTTCCTGTTGCGGGAGTTCCTGTCGCGAGCGTTTCCGTTGCGAGCGTTTCCGTTGCGAGCGTTTCGGTCACGAGGATTCCGGTCACGAGGTTTTCGGCACCTTGTACGCCATGGCCCGCGGATAGTCGTGCCGGTGCAGTCGGACGCGGACCAGGAGGGGTCCGGCGTTGACCGGGTCGCGCGGGTCGCCGAGTCGGGCCAGCAGGTCGTCCAGCTCCGTGGGGCGGGCGACGCCGAGGCCGCTCGCCGGGGTGTCCCGGCCGGCGAAGACGGCCGCGAGGCGGTCGTAGTGCCAGGGGTGGAGGACGTTGTAGAAGTCCGGCTCGGCGGGGTCCTGTCCGGCGTAGTAGGCCGGGTGCACCAGCATCTGCTCGATGCCGTAGAAGGACCCGTTGTCCAGGACGAACACCACCGAGCGCAGCCCGAGCCGGGTGTGCGTGGAGATCTCCTGGCAGGTCTCCTGGAAGGCGCCGTCGCCGACGAACACCATCGGGCGGGCGCCCTCGCGTTCCGGGGCGAGCGCGGCGCCGGTGGCCGCGCCGACCGACCAGCCGATGGACAGCCAGCTGATCTGGGACAGGAAGCCGCCCGCGGGCCGGGACAGGTTCATCGAGCCGATGAGGGAGAACGCGGCGTCGGACACGACCGTCCAGTCGTCCGTGGTCTCCTGGCCCAGGAAGTGGTTGACCCGGTCGAACACCCCGTCGTAGGTGAGCCGTTCGGCGTCCTGGGAGCGCGCGCGGCTGACGCTCAGCGAGGCGCGGTGCTGTGCCAGGCCGGCGGGGCGGTCGTCCCGCGCTCCCCGGTAGCTGTAGGACTCGGCGTAGTAGTCGGCGGACAGGCCCTCGGAGCCGTAGGCCTTCACCAGCGCGTCCTGGACGGCGGGCAGCAACCGGGCGAGCTGGACGTCGGGGAAGTAGGAGGTGCCGACGCTGACGCCGCCGTGCGCCGCCATCACCCAGTCGGTGCCGACGCTCTGCTCACCGCCGAGGTTCTTCGACGTGGACCAGGCCCCGAGCCCGATCCGGCAGGTGGCCCAGTCCTTGAAGACCCCGTACACGTCCGGGTGGCTGGCCTTGCCGTTGTAGACGCCGTGGAACTGCGGCAGGTCCTCTCCCACGACGGCCTTGGCACCGACGGTCGTGCAGAACGGGACGCCGGTGGCCTCCACCAGGTCGGTGAGTTCCCCGCCGAGCCGGTACCGGTCGATCTCCTCGCCGGCCCACACGATCGGGCGGGGCCTGCCGTCCGGGCCGGGGTGCTCCTCGATCAGGGCGAGGATCGCGTGCACGGCCTGGTCCAGCATGCTCTGGTGGCGCTCGCCGAAGGGCCGTTCGCGGCGGACGATCGACCCCGTCGGCTCGGGGCAGGGCTGGTCCCACAGGTCTTCCATGACCTCCAGGTAGACCGGCCGGCGCTCGGAGACGCAGGCGGTGAGCGCGGCGTCGATCTGGGCGGGTGCCAGGCCCGGGTGGGAGATGACCTGTGCGTCCACGGTGACCTGCCGGTAGACGTCCAGGTTGCTCTCGGCGCGGGGGCTCATGTGCGAGGTGAGCAGCCCGACCGCGCGGAAGTTCTGCCACTGTTCGTACGGCGGGCAGGCGTTGACGGCGATGAGCGGGACCTGCTCGACGTACGCGCCACCGCAGGCGTTGAGCAGATTGAACGCGCCCACGCTGTACGTCACCGCCGCGGCGCCCACGCCGTGGATGCGGGCGTAGGCGTCGGCGGCCTGGCCGGCGCCGCCCTCGGTCGGAGTGCCGACCCAGTCGATGTCGCCCTCGGCCCGCACGGCGGTGAGGAACGGGCCGAGGTGGTTGCCGGGGACGCCGAACAGATGGGTGATGCCCAGCTCGGCCAGCCGCAGGGCGAGATAGCGGGCCACCGTGCAGGCGGGGGCGGGCGCGCTCACGAGGACTCCCCTTCCCGGTCCGCGCCCGGGACGTCCTGGTCCGGGCCTTTCCGGTCGGTGACCGGCGGGGCCTGGTGGACGGCGAGGGCGGCGCGGACGGCGCTCTCCAGGGCGCCCTCGATCCAGGCGTGCTTGAGGGACGTGTGCTCGCCGGCGAAGTGCACCGGGCCCTCGGGCCGGGAGACGTCCAGGTGGAAGCTGGTCATCTGGTGCGCGGTGTAGATGGCGGCCTCGCCGAAGGCGTACGGGTCGCGGGCCCAGCTCTGGGTGGCGCCCCGGCCGGTGAAGAACACCTCGATGCGACGGCCGTGCACGGCCTGGAGGTTGCGCAGGGCGTAGAGGTAGCGCTCCGCCTTCGGCATGGAGTCCCAGCGTGCGGCGTCGTCGGACCAGGAGTACGAGGCGAGGACGACGCCGCCGCCCGTGCTGTCCGCGACCGGGTGCGAGGGGTAGTACACGAACCGGTTGGGGTTGTCGGTGGCGGAGCCCCCGCCGAAGCAGTGGGTGGCGGGCCTGACGGCGGGGCCGCGCAGCGGCAGACTCCCGTCGATCCGCCGCATCTCCTCGGTGACGAGGCTGTCCTTGACGGCGGCGCCGAGCAGCCCGGCCCCGGGCTCGGGCAGCGTGGGCACGGCCACGGTCCCGGTGTCCGCCTCGTGCCCCCGCCGGTAGTACGCGTACAGGCCGGGCGCGATGCCGTCCAGCGTGTCGCGCCAGTCGTCCTCGGTGAACTCCCACCAGCGGTGGCTGAATTCGAGCAGCACCTTGGTGGCCTGGTCGTAGTGGGTCTCGATGACGGCGCGGCGCTTCTTGTACGACATCGAGGGGACGATCTCCACGAAGCGCAGCGCGGAGAACGGGATGGTGACGACCGCCAGGTCCGCCGTCCACAGACGGGGCAGTTCCTTCGGGTCCTCCTCGTCCACGGTCTGGACGGCGACGCCCCACCCGTCGGGCCCGACAGCCCCGGTGCCTTCGGGGTCGGTGTCGCGGCTGGGGTCGTGGTATTCGAGGCGGATCACGCGCCGGCCGAGCCGCACCTCGTCGCGCAGGCCCTCGTACAGGGCGTGCGGCAGGCGCCAGCTGCCGCCGGGGATCTCCCAGTAGCGGACGCCCGGGTTGATGTCGCTGCGGCTCAGGAAGCTGTGGAAGAAGGAGAGGTAGAGCCGCGAGGACATGTTCTCCAGGGTTCCCACGGCCTCGACGGCCTCGTCGCTGAGCCCGGCGCGGTCGCGCAGGAAGGAGCCCATCGAGTAGCCGTCGAAGTCGCGGATCACCCGCGCCCAGCCCTCGACCCACTCGTCGAACGGCTTGTCGACCCGCTTGCCGTCGACGACGTCGGAGTAGTAGTCGCGCACGCTCTCCAGCGCCTCGTCCACCATCCGCGCGACAGGGGCGCGGACCTCGTCGTCGGTGAGGTGGAAGCCCTCGTTGATCCGCTCGGGTCCGGCGGCGTAGTCGGCGCGCCGCACCTGGACGCGGTTGGCGCGGATCCAGGAGTTGCCGCGCTTGTCGGGTTCGGCGAAGTCCGGGCTGTCGTCGCCGTACGTCCACGTCCGGCCGGTGAAGGAGGTGTACGTCACCGGAGGGACGGGCACGTCGGGGCCGCTTCCCGTGTGGGGGTCGATGTCCACGTTGTAGAACTGGCGCCGGCCGAGGCCCAGTTTGTCGACCAGGGCGAGGACGAGCGGGTGGAAGTCGGGCAGCCGCATGGCCCCGGCCTCGGCGTACTGGGCCGGGTCGGCGAACGGCTGGTGGTGCTTGGTGGTGCGGAAGGTCTTGATGCGTCCGCCGACGCGGTTGGCGTTCGCCTCGAGGATGGTGACGTCGTGCCCGGCGTCCTTGAGCAGCCGGCCGACGACGAGGCCGGTGATGCCGGCGCCTATGACGAGGACCTTCTTGCGCGGGTGGCGGGTGGTACCGAGGCGGCCCGTGTCTATCAGAGCGTGCAGGTATTCGAGCTTGAGGTCTTTTCCGTCGGGTCCGACGAGGAGGAGTTCACGGGCGAGCCTGAGACAGGTCTGCCAGCGGGCACGGGTGGCGGAGTTGTCCCGTGGAGTGTCGGTCATAGCCTGCGATCGTAGATATGCCGAAACGATTTATCGGCCCACCCGGAAGACAAAGTCCTGAAAATGCCGAGAGGACTTGGTGACGCGATTTCTACTTGCCTGAATTCTCGCCGAGAAAGCGGAAGATCCCCGAGGGGCGGAAGGGAAGTCGGTTGCAACCGGAAGGGAAATTCACTCATGGAATGTGAAGACCCTGAGGTGAGTGCGTGCCGACCCCACCCACCGATCCGACGGAAAACCGCCACCCTCTCCCACAACTGACCGACCGAACAGCTACGTCGACCTACACATCCGGCCAACGTGCACCTTCCCCTGGCGCGTCGCCACCGGGCGGGGAGCATTTCTCGACACTGGACATACGTTCATCGAACTCGAATTCGACCAGGAGAACAATGCGAGCGGAAAACAAGGTTGGTTCGCCGGAGTCGAAGAAATAGCCCGCTTCCGGTGCGGTCACCCCTCGTTCAGCGCCACCGCCGCGGCCTCGCCCCGCGTGCTCACCTCCAGTTTCCTCAGCACGCCGGTGACGTGGAACTTGACCGTGCTCTCGGTCACGCCCAGCTCGTCCGCTATGGCCTTGTTCCGTCTGCCCTGCGCGAGGAGCCGCAGTACCTCCCGCTCCCGTCCGTTGAGGCTCGACAGCTTGGTCTCACGCGGCCGAACGGCCGGCGGGTCGATGGGAAGAGCGACGCCCACCCGGCTTCCCCAGCCAGGCGCACAGTCCAGCTGAACCGTGGCGCCCAAGGTCCTGGCCCGTCCTTCCAGTTGGCTGGAGAGCGCGTTCACATCGAGGCCCCCGGCCTCCTGGTCCCGCACGTCGATCCGCAACATCGTGCCGTCGCACGTCCATGCGATGCGCAGCCGGGAGAGGCACGGCTGGGCGATGAAGGCCAGCACGGCGGTTCTGGTCATGGCCCGAGCGGCATGGGCGACCTCCCCGGGCAGTGTCCGGGCCGCCTTGGCCGGCGGTACGAACTCCACGCTCGCCCCGTGATGCCTCAGCAACTGCCGCATGTCCCTGCGCAGCTTCGTGAACGCCGCCTGCGCGGGTTCCTCGGTCAGCGCCAGGTCCGTCTTCTGCGCCGACCGCAGGGCCACGAGCGCGAGGGACGCCGACTCGGTGGCGGCGGTACGGGCACGGCGGTCGTCGAGCGCCGTGCTGCGCAGGGTGTTCAGGACGGACAGCAGCGCGCTTTCCTGGGCGGCTGCCATCTCGGCGATGGTGCGTGCCCGCTCGCTGGAGGCAGCCCGTGATTCGGCGAGGTAGTCCGGACTGGCCTGGGAGACCTGCTGCCGGATCGAGGTCGCGACGATGCCGAAGAGCGCGGCGAGAGTGCTCGGCTCGGGAAGGCGGGTCCGCCCTGCCCGAGGTACGAGGACGAGCAGGGTGTCGACCGGATCGCGGACGGCCCAGACGGTGCGGTTCATCCCTCCGACCGCCGCGGTGGTGCTGACCGCTCCTCCTGGCCGGAGGTGCGCCTTCAGTTCCTCGAGCTCGGCGATCGTGACCTTGTTGATCATGTCCGTCGCCCCCGCGACCTTCCGCGGCCGGCCGGTGCACTCGCGCGTGAAGACGACCAGCGCCGTGTGCGGCCAGCGGTCCGCGAGGCAACGGGAGAACCTGAGCGCGATCTCGTGCAGCGGACCCTCGATGACCTCGCGCAGCGCGAGCAGGTCCGCCTCCGACGGCGGTGTCTCCATGGCGGGCATTCTTCGCACCCTAGCCGGTGCGCCGACTGGCCGGAAGTCGAGTTCGCACTGGTCGGTCGGCCAGGTGGCCGGCCGCCGGTCCAGGGCTAACGTCGCAGGTGGCATGCGCGGCGCGCGTGCCGTGCCCGATCCATGGATGAAGGAACCAGTTCAGATGCCTCAGCAGGTGCGCGGTGTGATCGCCCGTTCCCAGGGAGCTCCGGTCGAGCTCACCGACATCGTCATCCCCGATCCGGGGCCGGGGGAGGTCGTCGTCGACATCGCCGCGTGCGGCGTGTGCCACACCGACCTGACCTATCGCGAGGGCGGTATCAACGACGAGTTCCCGTTCCTGCTCGGCCACGAGGCCGCCGGCACCGTGGAGAGCGTCGGCGACGGCGTGGAGTCGGTGCAGCCGGGCGACTTCGTCGTCCTGAACTGGCGTGCCGTGTGCGGGCGGTGCCGGTCCTGTAAGCGCGGGCGCCCCCAGTACTGCTTCAGCACGTTCAACGCCGGCCAGAAGATGACCCTGACCGATGGCACGGAGCTCACGCCCGCCCTCGGCATCGGCGCCTTCGCCGACAAGACCCTGGTCCACGCCGGGCAGTGCACCAAGGTGGATCCCGCCGTGGACCCCGCCGTCGCCGGTCTGCTCGGCTGCGGCGTCATGGCCGGCCTCGGTGCCGCCGTCAACACGGGCGGGGTGAGCCGGGGCGACTCGGTGGCCGTCATCGGCTGCGGTGGCGTCGGCGACGCCGCGATCGTCGGCGCACGCCTGGCAGGCGCCTCGACCATCATCGCGGTGGACCGGGACGACAAGAAGCTGGCCTGGGCGGCGGACCTGGGCGCCACCCACACGGTCAACGCCGGTGAGACCGACGCCGTCGCCTCGATCACGGAGCTCACGGGCGGTTTCGGCGCCGACGTCGTCATCGACGCGGTCGGCCGCCCCGAGACCTGGAAGCAGGCGTTCTACGCACGCGACCTCGCGGGCACCGTGGTCCTGGTGGGTGTGCCGACTCCCGACATGACCCTGGACATGCCGCTGCTCGACTTCTTCTCCCGCGGCGGTGCGCTGAAGTCCTCCTGGTACGGCGACTGCCTGCCCGAGCGCGACTTCCCGATGCTCGTCGACCTCCACCTCCAGGGCAGACTGCCGCTGGAGAGGTTCGTCTCCGAACGCATCGCGCTCGAAGACGTCGAGACGGCCTTTCACACCATGCACGCCGGTGAGGTGCTGCGCTCGGTGGTCGTCCTGTGACGGGTCTGCGCATCGAACGGGTGGTCACCTCCGGCGTCTTCGCCCTCGACGGCGGCACCTGGGACGTCGACAACAACGTATGGCTGGTCGGCGACGACACCGAGGTGGTGGTCATCGACGCGGCACACGACGCACAGTCGATCGTCAAGGCCGTGTCGGACCGGAACGTCGTGGCAGTGCTGTGCACCCACGGTCACAACGACCATGTCACCGTCGCCCCACAGCTGTCCCGCGAGGTGCAGGCGCCGGTGCTGCTGCACCCGGGGGACCGGGAGCTGTGGGAGATGACCCACCCCGGGCAGCCCTTCCATCGCGCGACGGACGCGCAGCGCATCGGTGTGGCGGGGACGACGGTGGAGGTGATCCACACGCCCGGGCACTCGCCCGGCTCCGTCTGCCTGTACCTGCCCGAAGCCGAAGCGCTGTTCACGGGCGACACGCTGTTCGCGGGCGGCCCCGGAGCCACCGGCCGGTCCTTCTCCGACTTCCCCACCATCATCGGATCGATCAGGGACCGGCTGCTCACGCTGCCGGAGGACACCAAGGTCCACACCGGGCACGGTGACGGCACCACCATCGGCGCGGAGGCACCGTTCCTGGCGGAGTGGATCGCGCGGGGGCACTGAGATCCGAGCCGGCACCCGCCTCGGAGGAGCCCGCCCCGCAGGGCCTCTCACGCAGCGGCGCATCTGCGTCCGCAAGACGTCCGGTGAGCCGGGACGCGTGGGCGGCGGCACCGGGATCGCCCAGCCCGCCCACCGCCTGGAGCACGTCCGTGCGGCGCTCCGGGACCCGGTCAGGCGGGTTCCCGGAGCGCCGGTCCCCGGCACGGAGCGGCTTTACGCCGACCGGGTGGCCGAGACGATCCCGGCGCCGTTCGTCCGCGCGGTGTCGCCGAGCCAGTGGGCGCTCGGCTTCGGCGTGCGGACCTGGGTGTCGCGGTCGACGGCGACGAGGCCGAACTTCGGACGGTAGCCGAAGATCCACTCGTAGTTGTCGAACGCGGTCCAGGCGATGTAGCCGCGGACGTCGATCCCGTCGGCCAGGCACGCCGCGACGCCGGCGACCGCGGTGCGCAGGTAGTCCAGGCGCTGGGTGTCGTCCTCGGTGGCGAGGCCGTTCTCGGTGACCAGGACCGGGACGCCGGCGACGGCCGCCGCCTCCCGGACCGTGGCCTCCAGTCCCTGCGGGTAGATCTCCTCGCCGAGCTGGTTCACGGGCGTGCCGGCCGGGACGGGGGCGAGCCCGTCGGCGTCGAAGACATGGCGGCCGTAGGTCTGGATGCCGACGAAGTCGTCGCCGCGGGAGGCCAGCAGATACCGCTCGTTGACCTCGCGGCGCACCGTCTCGGCCCGCTCCTCGCCGCCGGGGGCCGCGTGGATGTCGGAGTTCGCGAGCGTCCAGCCGACCATGAGATCCGGGCGGTACGACTTGATCGCGGCCACGGCCGCGCGGTGGGCCGCGAGCTTCACCTCGAAGCCGGCCTCGGAGGCCGTGAACTGGAACGGCGCCACCCGCCGCGCCTCGATGCCGAGCCGTTCGGCGGCCGCCGCCCACACCGGCACCGACGCCCGGTGCTCGGGGGCCTCGCCGCCGATGCCGATCGCGGCGAGGAGCGAGGGGAGGTTGGGCTCGTTGAGGGTGCAGGCGACGTCGACGAGGTCGCCGAGGTGCTCGGTCACCACCTTGCAGTAGCGGGCGAACCGCGCAGGCGTCTCGGCGTCCTCCCAGCCGCCGGCCGCGAGCAGCCAGCGGGGCGAGGTGAAGTGGTGGTAGGTGACGACGGTCCGCAGACCGTGTTCCCGGCACGTCTCCAGGACCCGGCGGTAGTGGGCGAGGGCCGCCGCCGAGAACTGCCCCTCCTCGGGCTCGATCCGCGCCCACTCCAGGGAGAAGCGGTAGCTGGTGAGGCCGAGGGAGGCGAGCAGCGCGATGTCCTCGCGGTAGCGGTGGTAGTGGTCGATCGCGTCCCCGGAGGGCTCGGCGAAGATCGTGCCGGGCAGGTTCTCCAGGAGCCAGGTGTCGCTGTTGACGTTGTTGCCCTCGACCTGGTGGGCGGCGGTGGCGACGCCCCAGTGGAAGCCGTCGGGGAAGGGGGCGTGGGGGGTGGCGTTCATGGTGTCCTCTCGGTGCCCGCTCAGCGGACGCCCTTGACGAAGGTGACGGTGATGCTTCCGGCCAGGCACAGGGCGGCCGCCCCGAACCACAGGAGCCGGTAGTTGTGGCCCGCGCCGAGCGCGAGGACGGCCGGCGCGACGGCGGGGACGATGATGTTGGGGATGTTGAGGGCGAGGCCGAAGACGGCCATGTCCTTGCCGGTGTCGCGGGCGTCGGGCAGGACCGCCGCGCAGAGGGCGAGGTCGGCGGTCAGGTACGTGGCCTGGCCGATCGCGAAGACCACCCACGCGACGATGAACTGCGCGAACGTGGTCGACGTGGCGCCGATGACGAGGGCGAGCGCCATCAGCACGGCGGCGACCGCGACCAGCGGCTTGCGGCGGCCGGTCTTGTCGGCCAGCCAGCCCGAGCCGGTGAAGAACAGCACGCTGACCGGGGCCGAGATGAGGGAGAGCGTGCCCGCGTTCGCGCCCGCCTCCGCGATCGGCATGTGCAGGCCGTCCATCATGAAGTAGATGAAGTACGAGAACATGGCCGTCATGGCGATGCCCGCGAGGAACCGCGAGAGCCACACCCAGGCGAAGTTCGGGTGCCGGCGCGGGTTGACCACGAAGGCGCGCGCGATGGCCTTGACGTCCAGCGGGGGCAGCTCGCTGCGGACCTTGACCGGGTCCTGGTAGAGGAACAGCAGCGGCAGGCTGAGCACGATGGCGAGCAGCACCGGGACCGTCATCAGCAGCAGCGGGGTGCCGACCAGCGCGGCGGCCAGGTAGGAGCCGGCCGACAGGGCGAGCGCGCCGAACATGCCCATCACGCCCATGACCCGGCCGCGCTTGTCCTCGGGCAGTCCCTCGACGGGGATCACGGCGTAGGCGTTGAAACCGATCTGTGCGCCGAGGATGGCGACCAGGTACGCCACGACGACCACGGGAGCGGAGGACACCAGGCCGATCACGGCGCAGCCCAGCAGCGCGAGGAGGAGACAGCCGACGATCCAGGGGCGCCGGCGGCCGAAGCGGCTGGTGGTCCGGTCCGACAGGGCGCCGGCCAGCGGCGCGGCGATGAGCAGCCCGAAGGCGCTGATCGAGACGGCCGTGCTGTAGCTGGCGTCCTTCGACGCCGGGTCGATGCTCGCCAGGCGCAGCGACAACGCGGTGCTCAAGGTGAGGGACATGATGTACATCCCGACCGCCGCCACCATGACCAGGGCCATGGTCCTGCGGGGCGACCCCGTGACCGTCGGTGCCGAAGCGGCTGCGGGATCCTCCGCGGTCCGGGGCGCCGACCCGTGGTTCGTGGGGTCGTCGGCCTTCGTTGCGAGGGTGGGGTCACTCATGTGGATCCTCCTTTGGACCGGAGCCGCCGTTGGCTCGAGGTGACCGCTGAGGCGCCTGCCTCGGAGCAGGACCGTAAACGAAAGTTCACCACAATGGAACATGTTGAACGGTTTTTCTTGACCGTTGTGGCAAAGGAATCGGTGCGCTATCGTCTGGACACGCCACGAGGGGAGGGCCGGATGACCCACGGGACGCAGGTCCCCGCCCGCAGGGGCAAGCGCGCACCGTATGCGAACGGTGAGCGCAAGCGGGCCGAACTGGTGGACGCCGCCTTCCGGGCTTTCGCGGAGAAGGGCTACCAAGGGCTCTCGATCCGGCAGATCGCGGAGAGCGTCGGCACCAGCCACAGCCTCCTGCTGCACCACTTCGGGAACAAGGAAGCGCTGCTCGAGGCCGTGCTCATGCGCCGCGAGGAGATCGAGCGGCCGTGGCGCCACACGCTCATCGAGAAGCAGGGCCTCCTGCGTGCCGTACCCGAGGTCATGCGCCACCACGAGGCGATCCGTGGCGTCATCCGGCTCGATGTGACGCTGCGCGCGGAGGCCGACAGCCCGGATCACCCGGCGCACGAGTTCATCCGCCGCCGGGACGCCGAGTTCGTCGACTCGGTCCGCGCGGAACTCGAACACGAACTCGCGGAAGGCCGGCTCAAGCCGGGCCTCGACGTGCGCGTCCTCGCCCGTCAGATCACCTCGCTCATCGAGGGGATCCAGGCCGCCTGGCTCTACGACGAGTCCATCGACATGGCCGGTCACCTCGAGGCGTTCATGGCTCTGATCTCCCGCCCCCGGTGACCTGAGCACCACGACGTCCGGGCGCCGGCCCATCGGGCAGGGAGCGCCGTCGGCGCGCACAAGAGTGGGATGCCGACGCGGGAGTCACCCGACAGCCCGCCCCCCCCGGTGAGGAGGAGCGGGCCGCCGGGCTGTTCCAGGACATCGGGCCACGTACACGGCGATGACGCGATGCGTCATGTCCTGTGCGTAAAGGCCCAGTCGTTCTCCGTCGTGGCGGATGTGCGGGCGGGGGTGGGGGTTCGGGCCGACCCATGGGGCGTGGTGCCCCGGTCCTTCCAGTCGCCGCCGGTCACCAGGAGCGGGTCGAACATCACGACCACCGTGGCGAGTATCAGGAACATGCCCGGTCCGGCCAGCATCGGCAGCAACAGGGCGGCGGGCGAGCCGCCCTGGCCGGTCGCGGCCCCGGAGTGCAGATGGACGTGGACCGCGGCGATGCCGGTGTAGTGCATGCCGCAGACCGCGAGCCCCATGACCACGCTGGCCCCCAGCGAGGGCAGGAAGCCCCGGATGGAGACGGCCGCCCAGAGCGCGGCGGTGGCGGCGACCACGGCGATCACCGCGGAGAGGGCGACCATGGTGGTGTCGTAGGTGATCTCGCCGTTGACCTGCATGGCCGACATGCCCAGGTAGTGCATCACCGCGACGCCGAGACCGGTGATCGCGCCGGCGGTGCCCAGGGTCACCGGGGCCACGCCCCGGTAGCCGACGATGAACATGCCGACGCTGACCACGACGACGGCGACCAGCAGGCTGAGCAGCGTGGTCGGCGCGTCGTAGGTGAGCGAGCCGCCGTCCACGCTGAAGCCCAGCATGCCGATGAAGTGCATGGTCCATATGCCGCAGCCCAGGGAGGCGGCGCCCAGGGCCAGCCAGCCGGGCTTCCAGCCCTGGTGGTGCATCGTGCGCACCACACAGCGCAGGCCCAGTGCGGCGCCGAGACACGCCACCAGAAAGGCCGCCACGGGGGTCACCGTCCCGTAGCCGAACCCGCCTGTCGAGCCGGACATGACTTCCTCCCGTGCTTTTTCGTGCTCCGTTGCCCGGTGCGGTCAGAGGCCCGTGGTGTTGAGGAGGAGGTCGGGGCTGCCGGTGCCGGCGTTGGTCACCGCGCCCGTGGTGGCGGCCGCCTCGATCGCGGCGGTGACCGTCGCCGGGCTCGCCGAGGGGTGCTCGGCCAGGTAGAGCGCGGCGGCGCCGGTGACGTGCGGGGTCGCCATGGAGGTGCCGCTCTTGACGGCGGTGGCGGTGTCGGAGGAGTAGCCGAGGGAGGTGATGGAGGAGCCTGGGGCGAAGATGTCCACGCAGGTGCCGTAATTGGAGAAGCTGGAGCGGGCGTCGGTGCTGGTGGTGGAGGCGACGGTGATCACCGAGGGCTCCCGGGCGGGTGACTGGTCGCAGGCCTCCACGGCGTCGTTGCCGGCGGAGACGGCGACGGTGACCCCGGCGTCGACCATGCCGGCCACCGCGGCGTCCTTGGCGTCGCTCACGCTGCCGCCTATGGAGACGTTGGCGACGGCGGGCAGTCGGGCGTTGGCGGCGACCCAGTCGTATCCGGCGATGACGTTCGCGGTGGTGCCGCTGCCGCTGCAGTTGAGGACACGGACCGCGACCAGGCTCACGCCCTTGGCGACTCCGTAGGTGGCACTGCCGACCGTGCCCGCGGTGTGGGTTCCGTGGCCGTTGCAGTCGGAGGCGACGGTGTCCCCGTCGACGAAGTCGTAGCCGTAGGACGCGCGGCCGCCGAAGTCGCTGTGGGTGATACGGATTCCGCTGTCGACGATGTAGGCGGTGACGTTGCTCGCCGTGGTCGAGTAGGAGTAGGTGCCGCTGAGCGGGAGGCTCGCCTGGTCGATCCGGTCCAGTCCCCAGGTGGGCGAGGACTGGGTCGCGTCCGCGCGTTCGACGCTGTTCTGCTCGACGAAGGCCACGGAGGGGTCCGCGGCGATCCGGCGGGCCTCGGTGGCGGTGGCCTCGATGGTGAAGCCGTTGAGGGCCGCGCCGAAGGTGCGGCGCACCGAGCCACCGAACTCGGCACTGAGCTTCCTGGCTTCGCCGCTCTTCGCGCTGGGGGCGCCGTGCTTCAGCACGACGATGTACGAGCCGTCGATGGCGAGGGGGTTGTCGGCCCCTCGGACGGTGCCGAGCGGGGCGGCCTCGTCGGCGACGGCCGACGAGGCCGGAACCACGGCCAGGAGCAGCGCCGTACAGGCGCCGGCGGCGGAGACGGAGACGGAGACGGATCTTCTGGGCAGCATCGGGGGACGACTCCTTGGGATGGGCCGGGAGCTATGGGAAGACCTGAGGGAATGCCGGATCGCCGGATTGCCATGCACCTGCCATAAGCGCTTCCGGAGGACAGACGGCGTGGTGGTGCGGGCTGGTGCGTCAGCCCCGGAAGGCGGGGTGCTTGATCACGCTAGCGCTCGGGATTCGGGCGAAACAGATGATCCGTGCCGTCGATGTGGATCTTAGGGCGCGCTTAAGGGAGGGATCGGAGACCGATAAGGAAGCGGTGCGACCGGGATCCCTGTTGCCACCGCGGGTGGGTCAGCAGGACGCGCCAGAACAGGCCGCCGGGCGGTTCCCGCAGGGGAGAACCGCCCGGCGACGTCCGGGTGGGTTGACCGGCCCGTGCGTTACCGCACGTCGTAGGCCCGGGTCACCGTCTGGGAGACCGAGTTGCCGTTGGCGTCGGTCATGTCGGCCCTGAGCGTGACCGACTTCCCCGTGGCTCCGCTGTGGTCGACCACCGCGTTCCACACCCCGCCCCTGCGTTCGGTGCGCGCCTCGGTCCAGGTCTCGCCGCCGTCGTAGGAGTAGGCGAGCTTCACCGCGGTCAACGTGCCGGGCCGGTAACCCGCGTGGCCCGTCGCCGTGAGGGCGATCCGCTGACCGGCCTGCGCGGGGAGGGTCTTGAGACCGTCCTCGGGGAGGTCGTAGTGCGGGAAGAGCAGCGGGATGCCCTGGGAGTAGACGTCCTCGTCGAGGGCGGACCGGAAGGACCAGGTGGTCGACGACTGCACGGAACGCTTCCAGACCCGCGCCGGGATGCCGAACTTGGCCGTGTTCAGCGTGAGTTCGTAGGACGACTCCTCGGCCGGGACGGTGAACACACCGAACGGGTACGGGCTGTCGCCGATCGTCTCCCCGTCCCGCTTCAGCACCATGTTGCCGATGTCACCGAAACTGCCCTGGAGTCCCTGGTGTTCGGTGTCGCCCCAGAAGCCGGGTGCGACACCGATGAGGTTGCCCTGCCGTTCGGCGGCGAGCGTGTCGTCGCCGCTGCCGTCGAGCGGGGTGGTCGGGGCGAGGACGCCGCCGTACCACTCCTCGGTCCGCTTCTCCCCCTTCGCGTACGTCCGCACGGGGCTGACCATGGCCTCCCCGAACGGGAAGCTGCTGGACACGTACTGGCCCCAGCCGGTCGTGCCGGGGGTGAGGTACTCGGTGCGCCGGAACGGCGCCGGGACCGTCTCGATGCCGCCGAAGTAGGCGGACAGACCGTTCGGGCGGGTCATCGTGCGGGTGTCGATGTGGTCGGTGGCGGTGCCCGCCATGGAGTGGTACGTGGCCGTGGTCGCCGCCAGGTCCTTGTCACGGGCGCGGTAGGCGCGGTCGCTCTCGACGGGGCCCGTCTCCGGGTACGCGAGGTGGTAGACGTACGGGCTCTTCGCCGTGGCCGTCCACCGCAGGGTCACGTCCCCGGCCGCGAGCAGGGCCTCGGCCTCCTCGGTCGGGATCGCGAGGATCGGCAGCGCGCCGCCGGTGAACCCGGCCGACGGGTACCAGCGGCCCGGCGCCTCGCGGTAGCCGAGGACGGCGAGGGCGCCGGCCGCCTTGGCGCGGTTGGCGACCTCGGAGGCGGAGCCGCTGTCGGGCAGCCTGACGAGCGCGATCTTTCCCTGGGCGCCGGAGAGTTCGTCCGCCGTTCCGGACCCCGCGTCGAAGAGCGCCGCCTCTCCCCTGCCGTCGAGGTTGACGGAGCTGGTGGACGCGGTGACCGGGTGGAGCTTCTGGCCGCCCACCACGGCGAGTTCACCGATCTGCGGGGCGGCGGTGCTCCAGAAGCTGTCGAACTCGAAGGTGCCGTCGGTGGCCCGGCCCTGGACGGAGGCGTAGTAGCCGCGCAGGGACCGCCCGCCGTTCGCGGTCCCGGCGTGCAGCCAGATGTCGTCCCACGCACGGGCGAACCCGAGGGTGGCGCCGCGCAGTTCGGACGGCTTGTCCGTGCGCACGCTCAGCCGGTGGGCCGTGCGGGCGTCGAGGACGATCGTGGTGTCCCCGCGGATCTCCAGCTGCGGACGGGCCAGATAGGAAAGGGAGTTGTAGAGCGTGCCGGCGGTCTCCGGGGTGGTGATGAAGCTGGAGAGGAAGTAGCTGCCCGGACGGACCGCGTACGTCTGGTCGGCGGCGCCGTCGTTGAAGCGGCGTTCGCCGCTGGCGTCGTCGGTACCGATGAGGTCGACGGAGGAGGCGCCCGTCGCCGGGTTGCCGAGGCGGTCGATCAGCTCGACGCGCACGGTGACGGTCTCCGGCTGGACGTACAGCGCGAAGGGGGTGGAGACGGTGACGCCGTCCGAGACGGCGATCACACGGCCGGTGATGTCGCCGTACTGGGCACGCTCGAGGCGCGCCGTCGGGTCGACCTCCAGGGGCACCTGGACCGTCCCCCCGGCCGGGACGGTCACCGAACCGGCGGCCGGGTGGACGACCGACGAGCGGACGGCGGAGCCGTCGTTGCCGGTGACCCCCGTCACCGACAGCTTCAACTTCACCGCCCGGTCGGAGGTGTTGGTGTAGGGGACGGAGACCGTCGTACGGTCACCGGCGTCCTGCGGCCAGGTGAAGGTGCCCGCCTGGACGGCCGGAGCGCCCAGCACCGTCTGGCCGACGGCGCCCTTCACGTCGAGACGTCCGCCGCCGGTCTCGCGGACGTCGCCGGGGATGTCCGTCTCGGCGGAGGAGACCAGGGCGGCCTTGATCTGTGCGGCGCTCCAGTCGGGGTGGCGCTGCTTCACGATCGCGGCGGCACCGGCGACATGCGGGGTCGCCATCGACGTACCGCTCATGGACCGGTAGGCGTACACGCCCCGGCCGCCCGCGTTGGCGGCGGAGATGTCGACGCCGGGGGCGGTGATCTCGGGCTTGAGGGTGTGCGAGCCGTAGACCGGGCCGCGGCTGGAGAAGGAGGCCGTGGAGTCGTCGCGGTCGACGGCGCCGACGGTGAGGACGCTGGGGGCGCAGCCGGGCGAGGAGACCGTGTTGCCGGCGGGGCCGGTGTTGCCGGCGGCGATGACGAAGAGGGTGTCCTTGTTCGTCCGCGCGAGTTCCTCCGTGGCCTGGGCCATCGGGTCGGTGCAGTCCGTCCGGGACGGGTTGCCGAGGCTCATGGAGACGACGTCGGCGCCCTGGTCGACGGCCCACTGCATACCGGCGATGATCCAGGAGGTCTCGCCGGAGCCGTAGTCGTCGAGGACCTTGCCGTTGAGGAGGCCGGCCCCGGGCGCCACGCCCTTCTTCTTCCCGTCGCTCGCGGCGCCGGTGCCGCCGACGGTGGAGGCGGTGTGGGTGCCGTGACCCTGGTGGTCGTCGGCGTCCGCGGAGTCGGTGAAGTTCCGCGAGGCGGTGATCCGGCCCCTGAGGTCGGGGTGGTCGGCGTCGGCGCCGGTGTCCAGGACGGCGACCTTCGTGCCCTTGCCGTCGTAGCCGGCGGCCCAGGCCTCCGGCGCGTGCACCTGCCGGGTGGAGCGGTCCAGGGTGGCCTCCACCTTGGCGTCGAGCCAGAGCTTCTCGACGGGGCCCCGGGTCACGTCGGCCCAGAAGTCGTCGGCCTGCTCCTTCTCCGCGTCGAGGGCGACCCCGTCGATGGAGTCGAGCACGAGCTCGCGTTCGGCGCCGCGCGGGGTCTTCGGGACGCTGCGGGCGGTGACGGCGCGGTCGTAGGTCGCGATCAGCGGCAGCGCGTCGGTGTGCGCGTCGTCGTAGCCCTGCCGGACCAGCCCGGTGACGTTGAAGAGTTCCTCGTCGACCCGTCCGGCGGCGAGCGCCTCGATCGCGCTCTCGGGATAGACGTACAGGTCCTCGCCGACCCGGCGGGTCTGGGTGAAGGGGGTCGTGCCGTCCTCGCCGGGCAGGGCGACGGCCCCGTCCCCGGTGACGAGGACCCGGTCGCCGGTGACGAGGGTGACGACGGAACCGGCGCCGGAGGTCGCCCGGCTGCCGGTCAGCGGTCTCGGATCCTCGGCCGCGTGCGTGGGCGCCGCTGTCGTGACGGCCAGGACAGCGGCGGTCGCCGCCCCCAGGGCCGTACGGCATATCGCTCTCACCAAGATCGCTCCTCTGCCGTGTCGCCGCCTGCCCGCGGGCACGGAAGCCCAGGCCGCATCGGCCCAAGTCGGGCTGAACGGACGGTGGTTGATACTGCGGTGGCGCCACGATGGCAGAGGGGCGGGTGGTACGGGGATGATGTGCGCGGCGGGTTTGCGCCGTGGCCGGTTCAGGCCACGGCCGATGGCGGGGGTCACAGGGTCTTCCGGCCCGGCTCGTGGACGGGCGTCCGGGCTCTGCCGGCCGGGGTCTTCGGGAGGGGCGGCTTTCGATGCTGGGTGTGCTGGGGCTGGACGAGACGCACGAGGCGGCGTACCGGACGCTGGTGTCCGTGGGCGTGGCCGAGGTGCCCGACCTCGCGCGGCGGCTGACGCTCGGTGAGCACGACACCGAGCGCGCCCTGCGCCTCCTGGAGCGGCACGGGCTCGCGGCCCGGTCGACGGCCGGCCCCGGCCGCTGGGTCGCCGCTCCCCCGGGTGTGGCCCTGGGCGCGCTGCTCGTCCGGCAGCGGCACGAGCTGGACAAGGCCGAGCTGGCGGCGGCGCTGCTCGCCGAGGAGTACCGGGCGGCGACCACCGAACCGGCCGTGCACGATCTGGTCGAGGTGGTGATCGGGGCACGCGCGGTCTCCCGGCGTTTCCTCCGGTTGCAGCTCGGGGCGGGCGACGAGGTGTGCGCACTGGTCACCGGCAGGCCGACCGTGGTCTCCGGCACGGACAACGATGCCGAGGAGCAGGCCGCCGACCGCGGGGTGCGCTACCGGGTGGTCGTCGAGCGGTCCGTCCTCGACCTGCCGAACGGCATCACGGAACTGTCCGCCGCGCTGGGCCGCGACGAGGAGGTGCGGGTGGTGGACCGGGTGCCGACCAAGCTCGTCGTCGCCGACCGGTCCCAGGCCCTGGTGCCGCTGACCTCGCCCACCGCGGAACCGGCGGCGCTGGTCGTGCACGCCGGCGGGCTGCTGGAACTGCTGACGGGCCTGTTCGAGTCGGTGTGGCGGGACGCGCTGCCGCTCCGCCTCGGCACACGCGGGATCGCCGGGGAGGAGCCCGACGGCCCCGACCTGGAGGTGCTGTCCCTGCTGCTCGCCGGGATGACCGACGCGAGCGTCGCCGAACAGCTCGGTCTGGGGCTCAGGACCGTACAGCGCCGGGTGAAGCGGCTGATGGAGCTGGCCGGGGTGACGACCCGGCTGCAACTGGGCTGGCGTGCGTACGAGCGGGGCTGGGTGACCCGGAGGTGATTCGGCCTTCCGTCCCTGACGCGGCGGCCCGTGACGACGTCGCCCGCCCCCGCCACTGCTACGGGTGCGAAGCCGGCCGCTTCCCGGATGTGTGGCCCGTCAGGGGGCGGTGGCCCGGAATCCGATGACCGCGATGTCGTCCCGCTGGTCTTCGACGCGGGTGACCAGGTCGTCGATGAGGTCGGCCAGCGGCAGGACGCGGGCGGGGGCGGCGTCGGTGTGCCGGGCGAGCTGCCGGAGGCCGTCGCTGATGTCCTGACCGGGTACCTCCACGAGCCCGTCGGTGTAGAGCAGGAGCGTGTCGCCGGGAGCGAGCCTCACGTTCCAGTCGGTTCGGGCCAGGCCCGGCGCGACGCAGAGGGGCGGGTCCGCGTCGTTCGGGGTGTACAGGTACCGGGGAGGGGACGAGGCCGGCACGAGCAGGGGCGGCGGATGACCGGCGTTGGAGAGGACCGCGTTCCAGCCACCTGTCCTGCCCCGGCGGAGTGTTGCGTGTACGGCGGTGACCAGAGGGGCGATGTCGAGCCCTTGGGCCACGGAGTCCAGCCTGCTGAGGCTCCGGGCCGGGCTCTCCTGGGCGGTACAGTCGAAGATGATGCCGCGGAGCATGCTGTGCAGTTGACTCATGGCGGTCGCGGCCGCCAGGTCATGACCGGCGATGTCTCCGATGGTGAGGGTGACGGCCCCGTCGGCCAGACCGAGCGCGTCGTACCAGTCACCGCCGATCTCGGCGGTGGAGTTCGCCGGCCGGTAGGAGGCGGCGAGTTCGGCGCCTGTGACGGTGGGCGGAGCGATCAGCAGGGCGCGTTGGAGCGCCAGCGCGGTGGCGCGTACGGACTGGTGCTCCATGGTGCGGCGCAGCGGACCGGCCATCCGGTCCAGCACCTCTTCCAGGAGGGCGAGTTCGGATTCGCTGGGCGGCGGGTTGCCGTTGCAGGTGGCGGCGGAGGCGAGCGCGACCGGTTCACCGTCGATCACGACCGGGATCAGTGTGAGGCTCGTGGCCCTGGCCTGCCGCATCCACTCACCGGACAGCCCGGACACCAGGTCGTCGGGCGGCCGGCCTTCGGGGAAGACCAGCCGCCTGGCCCGTCCCGCGCCGATCGCGCTCTGTGCCAGCGGGCCCAGCTCGAACCCGTCCTTCAGCGGGGGGATCGGGGGCAGGCCGGGGGCGAGTGAGGTGCGTCCGCTGGTGGTGGCGTATCCGGCGCCGGGAGGGGCCCCGGACGGCAGCTCGTCGGGCCGGCGCAGCCGGAAGACCGCGAAGGCGTCGGCCAGTTCCGGTACGACCGCGGCCGCCGCCGCCGCGAACACCTCGGACAGGTCGTGGGCCGTCGGGACCTGAGCCATCCGCGCCAGCATGCATTCCCGCGTGCGGGCCCACCACTGCTCCTCGGCGTCGCGGGTGGTGCCGATCCATTCCAGCAGGGCTCCCTCGCGCAGGACCGGCGCGGCGGTGATCTGCACATGCCGGTAGCGGTCGGGTGGGTCCTGCTCCCGTACTCGGACGAGGGCTTCGAAGAGCGCCGGACCGGAGACGGCCGCCTGCCATTCCCTGGCCAGCCAGGGCCGGTCCTTCGGGTGTACGGCGTCCAGCCAGGTCTGCCGGGATCCGGGGTACCACAGCCGTCCGGTCGGGTCGGCGGGGTCGAGCGCCAGCAGGCTGAGCTCACCGTCGGGGGACATCCGCCACACGATCTGCCGGGAGGCGGCGAGCAGCGTCTCATAGCGACGCAGTGCCTGACGCGCTTCCCTGCCCGCCGTGTCAGTCCCGGTGTCCGTGCGGGTGTCCGTGCGGGTGTCCGGCAGGGGCGTGGCCAGGATCAGCACCGCGGGCCCCTGCCGTGCCACCACCGGGGTGCAGCTCACCACGCAGGCGCGACCGGACCGACCCTCGGACCCCGGCTCCGCCGTAGTGATCAGTGGATCGGCCGGCACGGTGGGCCGTTCCTCGTGCCGGGCCCGGTCCAGCGCCCCTCTCAGCGGTGCGAACCGGGAGCCGGGGAGAGCGTCGCCCATGTCCAGGCCCGGCGTCCATCCGCCGAACAGCTCCCGGAAGGCCTTGTTGCACTCGATCAGCCGATGCCGGTCGCCGGTGGTCAGCGCCGCACCGGTCGGGATGCGGTGGAGACTCCTGAGATCCAGTTCGGGGCCGGTGGAACGGGGTGCGTCGTGCCTCACCCGGAGATCTCTGCCCAGCCCCGCCCCGTTCCTCCCGGTGAGCACCGCCGGATCCCTCACCGGGAGGAACACCGCCGAACCGGCGGCCGTTCCCCCCGCCGACGCCTTGAGAGGCCCCGTACCGTACCTCTGCTCACGAGATACTCGGGAACCCGAGCCACCCGACCGCCCACCGTGTGCGGTGCAGTGACCTTGTCAGTACATTGGAGAAGTGGCCCTTACCGGGGAGCCAGCCGACGCGAGCCATGTCGACTACGCCGCACTGTTCGCCGCTACTCCCAGTCCGTATCTGGTCGTCGGTCCTGACCTGGTGATCGTTGGCGTCAATGCGGCGTACTGCCGAGTGACCGGCCGGACGAGCCAGGACCTGCTCGGGCAGCACCTCTTCGACGCGTTCCCCGACAACCCCGCCCATCCGGAGGCGGACGGGGTGCGGAACGTCTCGGCCTCCCTGCAACGGGTCCTGGCCACCGGACAAGCGGAGACCATGGCCATCCAGCGGTACGACATCCCCCGCGCCGGGCAACCCGGGAGTTTCGAGGAACGCTGGTGGTCTCCGGTGAACGCCCCCGTTCTCGGCCCCGACGGCGAGGTCGCCTGGATCATCCACCGGGTCGAGGACGTGACCGCCTTCGTGCACGACCGACGACGGTGGCAGCGGAACCCCGTGCACACTCCGGGCCGGGTGGGGGCAGGCATGGAGGCCGAGTTCTATGCCCGGGCCAAGGAACTGGAGCGCCTGAACGAAGAACTGCGGCGGGCGCACGCGCGGGAGCGGCAGGTGGCGATCACCTTGCAGGAGGCGATGCTGCGCTCGCCCGACCTCGCACGACACTCCGATGTGGCGGTTCGCTACCTACCGGCCATCGGTTCCCTGAACGTGTGCGGGGACTGGTACGACGCCGTGGACCTGGCTGACGGGCGCTTCTTCGTCGCCGTGGGCGACGTGGTGGGCCACGGTCTGGAGGCGGCCACCGTCATGGGGATGCTGCGCAGCGCGCTGTCGGCGGCCAGCCGTACCGTCCCCGGCCCCGCCCAGGCGCTGGAAGTGCTGGGTCTGTACGCCCGTTCCGTCGAGGGCGCACTGGCCGCCACCGCCGTCACCGCCCTGGTCGACACCCGCTCGCGGTTGATCATCTACTCCAGCGCGGGGCATCCCCCACCCGTCCTGATGCACGTCGACGGCACCTGCCACCTGCTGGACCAGGCCGTCGACCCGCCCCTCGGGGCCCGCCCCACGCACGTCCCGCGCCCCCAGGCCGGTATCCCCTACCACCCCGGCGACACCCTTGTCCTCTACACCGACGGCCTGATCGAGCGCCGTGACGAGGACATCGACACCGGTCTGGAGCGCCTGACCGACACCTTGCGCCAGTGCCTCGGGCTGCACCCCGAGCGCCTGGCCGACGCCTTGCTGGAGAACCTGGGCGTCCGGCACGGGGCCCGTGACGACATCGCCCTGGTCGTCGTCGGACTGTGAAGCGGCACGACCAGGACCGGTCCGTCACGAGGGACCCGTCCGCTTACGGCGCCGTCGGGCCGGTCGGGTGACGGTCCGCGCTGATGACGGAAGTCGCGCAGCACGGCTTCACCCGCGCCCGCTCCCCACCCGTCGGTCACCGGGTTCCTGACCCGTCGGCCGGGCGGGCAGTACGAGGCGGAACGTGCAGCCCTGCCCGGGTGCGGTGTCCAGTTCGAGGCGTCCGCCATGGCCCTCGGCGATCGCGGCGGCGATGGACAGGCCGAGGCCGCTGCCGCCGTGCACGCGGGAGCGGGAGGGGTCGACACGGTAGAAGCGCTCGAAGACGTGCTCGGCGGCCTGCGCCGTGAGGCCCGGCCCCTCGTCCGCCACCTCGATGACACCGACCGGCGTGCCGGGCGGCAGGGGCGGCGACGCGCCGGCGCGCCCCGGGCGGTCGGCTCCGCCGGTGGCGGCGCTCGCCCGGGTCCCGCCCATGCGTTACGTGGACGGGCGTACCGGCAGGGGTGTGGACGCGAGCGTTGGACAGGAGGTTCTCCAGGACCTGGCCCAGCCGGTGGGCGTCGCCGTCGGCCTCGACCACCTCCAGTTCGTCGCTGCCTCCGGGGATCTCGAGCGGCCCCAGGTCGACCGGGTGGCTCGCCCGGTGCGGGGCGGCGGCGCGTACGGCGTCCGCAGCCAGGGACAGCAGGTCCACCGGCTCGCTGTCGTACGACGGTTCGCGGTCGAGGCGGGCGAGGAGCTGGAGGTCGTCGACGAGCAGGCTCATGCGTTCCGCGTTGCGCGCGATCATGTGGTACGCCTCGGCCTCCGCCACCGGGCAGCGGCGCAGGACCGACCAGGTACACGGTCACGGCCCGCAGGAGGGCGACGGGGTGTCGGTGCCGGCGATCGATGCCGTCACCGCCGGACCCACCCTGTCCTACAGCTCCGGCGTGGTCGAGGGGCGCGTCGGCAGATCAAGCTCCTTCGTTGCGCAGCCTCCAGATGTCCTTCCAGTGCCGGGCGTGATCGGCCGCCAACAGCGGGTCGGGCGCATCGGCCCGCTGCACCGCGAGGCTGACCCCACATGTCCCGCACAGCTGATGGATCCGGTGGAAACCGTCGTGCCAGGCGCTGGTGTTGTTCCGGTTTCCGCATACACGGCAGGTCGGCGCAGGGACCTCATCGGGCGGGACCGACGAACGGAGCACCCGCTCGACGACCACTGGCAGCGGCTCATCGGGGTGGACCGTCGGCTCGGGACAGTAGGCGATGTTCCCCCACCCACGCTCGGGGCGAAGTGACCGCCGAGGCCCGGAAGACCACCTCCGCTCCCCACGTGCCGCTTCAGCCTGGGAGTGCGCGGCGGCACGGTGCCATGAGGCCGGGTCGCCGCATACTCGATCGCACGCGTCAGCGCGTCAGTCGTCCTCGCCGGTGTCGTGATCCGAGTGGTTCGCGGTGTTGAGCTTCCAGTACGCGCGGGTGTGCAGGACGGGCGCGCCGGCGACGGGCGGGGCCGTGGGCAGCTGTGCTCCGTCGGCCAGCAGGTGGCGGCGGATCTCCCGCATCGCTCCGGCCTCGCAGCCGACCCAGACCTCGGTGGGCTCGTCGGAGAAGGTCACGTCCTGGGCGCAGGCGACCAGTTGTCCTCCGGGGCGGCCGGACTCGGCGGTCCAGGTGATGTCCGCGCCGACGGGGCCGTCCAGGTCGATACGGTCTTCGAGGCCGACGATCTCGATCACGGCCTCGGCCCGTGTCCCGTCGGGCAGGGACTCCAGGATCGTCGCGACGGCGGGCAGGGCGCAGTGGTCGCCGAGGATCACGATCCTCGACGTGCCGGGGCGGGGGAAGAACCCGCCCCGGGCCTGGCCGGAGATCTCCAGCGTGTCGCCGGGCGCGGCGGCGGAGGCCCAGCGGGTGGCCGGGCCGTCGGCGTGGATGCCGAACTCGACGGTCAGTTCGCCGCCGTCCGCGTCGAAGTGCCGGACCGTGTAGGTCCGCATGACGTTGCCGCCGTCGGGACCGGGCACGAACACCTTGAGGTGGGCGCCGGGACCGTCGGCGGTCCAGCCGGTCAGGTCGCCTTCGGCCCGGACCCGGACCAGGCGGGGGGTCACCGAGGTGACCTCGGCGACGGTCACCCGGCGCCGGGGCAGTCGCTGCCTTCCGCCGCGGCCCCGGGGTGCTCCGGAGGGCTGAGGGCTGGTCATGATCGGCTCCTGAGATGCGGTGTGGAAGGGGTGGGGGCAGCGGGCTCATGGGGTGGTCCGGTGCCGGTGCGGACGAGCCGCCCGCGGCGCCCGCCGGTGGGGCGGCGGGGCGCCGCGGTTCCTGGGACGGGGAGCGTGGCGCGCGGTACGGGGCGCGTCCTCACGTGTGCCGGAGTCGCCGGGCCGCCACCTGGCGGACCAGGTAGTCCCAGGTCCGCAGGAGGTAGTAGTCGGTCTCGGCGTGCGCATAGCGCTTGCCGGGGTTGCGCAGCCGGGGCAGGACACCGCCGGCGGAGTTCGCGAGGAGCTGGAGCCGGCAGGCGCGCTCCAGCAGGATCGCGGTGGTGACGGCGGTGGCCACGCTGGAGCCGACGGCGATGATGCCGTGGCCGACGAGGAAGAGGCCCCGCGCGTCGCCGAGGCAGTCGGCCACGGCCGCGCCGAGTCCGGGCGTCTGGATCAGGCCGACGGGTTCGTCGAAGCGGGGGACGCCGTCGGCGAAGGGGCCGGCGCCGTTGGAGAAGGAATGGAGCGGGGCCCCGGTCGCGGCGAGCGCGATGGCGTGGGGCGAGTGGACGTGCACCACGCTGTGGACGTCGCCGCGGGCCCGCAGGACCTCGGTGTGCAGCGGGAACTCCTTCGGCGGGGTGCCGGTGCCCGCAAGGGGGGCGCCGTCGTGGTCGACGAGGATGACGTCCTCCTCGGACACCTCGTCGAAGCCGCGGCCCCCGGACTTCAGCCACACGCCCCGGCCCCCGGGGTCGCGTTGCGAGACATGGCCCCACACGGGGTCGCCGAGGTCGTCCGTGCCGAGCACATGGCAGCCGGTGACGACCTGGGATGTCGGGTTCTCGGTGGGCAACGCCTTCACCTCGGTGCTTTCTGTGGCTCGGTGGTGCGCGGGCTCGATACTGGGGATCCCGGCACCGGGCACCCGGCGCACGGGTCCCGGACACCGGATGCGCGGTACCGGTCATCCGGTCCTGCGGATCCGGGGGCGGCCGGGAGCCTGCTCCGGCCGCCCCCGGGTGGCCTCCGCGGGGAGGCGGACTCTTCAGCCGGCCGGGTACTCGCGGTCGAGGATCTCGTCCACGACCGCGTTGAACCGCTGGGGGTTCTCCCAGTAGTCCGAGTGCGGAGCGCCCTCGACGAGCTGGACGTTCGCCTCGGGGAGGAGCTCCCGCAGCCGGGCGTAGGCGGGCGCGTAGACCATGACGTCGGCGCCGCCCTCCAGGACCGTGATGTGCACGCCGGACTTGATGGCGTCGCGTATCCGCTGGACCGGCACCGAACCCTGGAGGGAGTTGCGGAGGCGGTTCGGCCGGCCGGGGCCGGTCTGGTTGAAGCTGCCGACCTGGAAGAAGAGGTGGACCCGCTCCTCCTCCTCGGCCTGGAACTCCTTGGTGAGCAGGAAGTCGGCGACCGACAGGTGCTTGACCTGCTCGCGTCCCTTGGCGTTCAGCTCGGAGATCTCGTCGCCGACCGGGCCGAGGGTCGAGGTCATGATGAGACCCGCGATGCGGTCGGTGTTGTTCACCGTGTACGACAGACCGCTGTAACCGCCGAGCGACTGGGTGATCAGGAAGGCCAGGTCGATCTCGGCGTGGTCGAGGACCGCCTGGATCGCCTCCGGGTGGGTCCCGGTGTCGAACCGGCCGGACTCGATCCGGGAGAGACCGAAGCCCGGCAAGTCGATGGTGATGACCTGGTACTTCTTCTTGAAGTGCGGTACCTGCTGGTACCAGGCGGCGTGGTTGCCCCCGCCGCCGTGGAGCAGGACGAGCGCGGGTCCCTCGCCGTTGACCTCGTAGTAGACCTGGCCGTCCCCGGTGCTTGCGTAGGGCATCCGGTCACCAGTTCCGGTCGGCGTGGTGGGTGATCTCGACGTGGTGGCCGTCGGGGTCGTGGATGGTGGTGGTCCTGGAGTTGTTCTGCGGCCGGCTGTAGGGCTCGTCGTAGGGGACGCCGAGCCTGTCCAGGTGGCCCAGGAAGGCCTCGAAGTCCTCCACCTCGACCGCGAAGTGGTAGTGCGTCTTCGGGTCGATGTCGTCGATGGGCGAGAAGTGCAGGTCGAAGTTGCCGTGCGTCATCAGCAGCGCCTGGATCTGCGGCGCGTTCGCCGAGCCGGAGCGGCCCTTGGGGATGATGCGCCGCATGTTGAAGACCTTGGAGTACCACTCCTCGGTCCGCGCCACATCGGTGATGGGGAAGTTGACGTGGTGGATCGCGTGAGCGTCGGTGCTCTTGTCGTCGAGATCGGGCACAGTATGTCCTTTCGCTGCCCACCGGCCGCACGAGCCTCGGGGCGGGGATGGGGGAAGGTGCACGTCCGGGGCGCCGCAGCCGGACGTCGTCCGCGCCGGCCGGCCCACCAGCCGTTGTATCGTGACCTATCGTTATCGAGCGTAGTGAGGGTCCGAGAGAGGCGTCAACCCTCCGGGCGGACCCGTTGCGCGGGGACTTGCACCCCCGCTGACCTGCACTGTCGACGGGCAGCCCGCCGCAGGGGGCCGGCGCGCGCCGGTGGAGGCAGCTCAGGGCTCGGAGGCCCGGAGTCCGCCGCGAGGGGGTGTCGCCGGATGCTCACCTGAATCGGCGAGCCGTTCCTCATCCGGCGTCGCGGGCCATCTTGATGGGGCCGGTGCCACCGAAACCGATCACGGAGTCGACGTCGACGATGACGGCGACACCGCGCCGCTCCGCGTCGCGCTCGCGCTCCACCTCGGGGATGCCGGCGTAGACGACGTCGTCGAGCGACGCGTCGACACGGGCACGGCCCTTGATCACGATACGGCGGGCGCCGACCGCGGGGTCGGGGCCCTGCGCGGGGTCGTAGTAGAGGATCGAGACCGCGGGGTTCGCGGTCACGTCCGCCGCCAGGCCCGTGTCCTGCTTGCGGACCCAGATCGCGACCTGGTCCTGCGAGTGGACGTGGACGCTGCCGCGGTAGGAGATGGACGGCGTTCCGTCCACGGCCACCACGCCGACCACCGCCGGGCGTTCACGCTCCATCGCGGTGTTGAGCGAGGCGGCGATGTGGCCGGTGAGGTCGATCTTCTCCGCGGGCCTGTCGACCGCGTCGGCGGGCTTGCCTGCCATGGGGCTCCCTGGGTGAGTGTCCGTCGGGCCGGTCCGGTGGCGCGCGGGGACGCCGCGCGGCACCGGTGCCGGGCCGGGTGGGTGAGACGGGATGGAAGGGGAACTGTGTGCCGCGGCCGGGGACGCCTAGGCGCGATCCGGGCCGGCACCGGTCTGCCGGCCGTCGTCCGCCAGCAGGCGGTAGAGCTTCTTGCGGGTCTCGTCCAGCAGCCGGGTGGCCTCCTCGGTGGCGTCGCCGCTCCCGGTGAAGGCCACCTGGCGGGCGGCCACCGACGTCGCGTGGACCGCCCGGCGCAGACCGAGGGCACCGTCCGACGGCAGCGCGAGCGCGCCGGACGAGGCGTTCAGGCGCTCGACGTACGCCGCGCCGGCCGCGGTCAGTTCATACGTACGGCCGGACTCGCTCTCTCCGTCCGTACCGCTGACCAGGCCCTCGACCTCCAGCTGCCGCAGAGTGCCGTGGACGAAGGCCGGGCCGGGGAAGCGCTGCCCGAAGCCGCGGGCCTCCAGTGCCTGGAGCAACTGGGCCCCGCTGCGCGGGCTCTCCGCCTTGAGCAGAGTCAGCAGCACCCATCTGCCGGCACCGAAACGCCGTCCGTAGCCGTAGCCGTAGCCGGCCGGCGGCCCCGCGGCCGGCCCGTAGCCGGCGTACGCGAACCGCCCGCCGCGCTTCCAGCCCCGACCCCGGCCGCGGCGACCGCCACGGCCCACGCCGTAGGCGTCGTACAAGGGTGGGAAGTCTTCGTTGTACACGTCATCTCCCTTCTCCACTATGTCGATGATATATCGCTAACAATCGCTGTCAAGACAATCGATAATCAGAGGTTGTCCGTAGGCCACAAGGGGCGGCGGTCGTGAGGGGTGGCGGTCCAAGCGCACGCGAGCATTCCCGATGCATCACGAAGCCCCTACGCCGAGAGCGCGGCAAGCCGTCGGGCACACGTGGCCGTAGTCGCCGGCGCACTTCAGGTGCCGCGAGCGCCGGCCCGTCAGCGGGTCTCGCCATCGTCCCGCGAAGGCGCGAGTCCGTGGAAGCGTCCGCCGTGGAACACCAGGGGCGCGCGCCCCTCGGGCCGGGCGAGGCCGTGCACCCGGAGCAGGGCGACGGTATGGTCGCCGCCCGGCACCAGTGTGGCGACCGAGCACTCGAACCAGCCGGCGCAACCGTGCACGAAGACCGCGCCGGCCCCGCCGGCTTCCCAGTCCACGCCCTGGAACCGCTCGGCCTGGGTCCCCCGTGACAGCTGCCGTCCGACGCGGCCCTGATGTTCCGCCAGGACACTGACGCCGAGGCGCGGCAGCCCGCGCAGCGCGGCCCAGCTCCCGGAGGAGTTCCGCAGGCAGACGGCGACCAGCGCGGGGGCCAGCGACACCGGGGTGAAGGAACTGACGGCGAGGCCGGCGGGCTCGCCCCCGACGAGGCCGCACACGGCGGCCACACCGCTGGGGAAGCAGCCGTAGGCGTCCCGCAGGGCGCGGGGGTCGAGCGTGTCGTGCAGGGTGGTGATCATCGATCCTCCGGTCACGGGCCGGGGTGTCCGACGGACCGCCGGGAGGGCGTCAGCCGGGGCTGGAGACAGGGGACACGCGACGGACCGTCCGGTGGAGCGGTCCTCCGCAGGCCGGGCGCCCGCACCTCACGTGCCGTCGGCCGCACCCCCGGGAGAGCGCGGCACGGACGCCGGTGAGGGCCTCGCAGCGAAAGCGACCCCCTACCGCGTTATATCACTACGTATCGCTACTGGTCCACCTGGCCGACGGTTCCCCGATGGGGCGGCCGCCCCTGCGGGGTGACGCCCGGGAGTCCGAGCACGTCGCATTCCCGGGCGGAGGAAGCGGGTTGTGGTGCGCGCGATTCCCCGCGACGTCCTCCCGCGGGCCGCGCCGGCGGATCGCCCACCGCGCCGGAGGGGCAGGGCGACGGCATCTCCCCGGCCATGACTCCATGACCGCGACGGAGCTGTTCAGAGTGCTGCTGATATCATGTCGATATATCTGTGAGCAGGATCCGCGCGCGGGACCTTGCGAGCGGGATGACGAGTGGGTGAGCCGAGAGCTCTCCCCCGGAAGGCGACGGGTGGAATGGCCAGGGGAAGTCACGACCGCGGTGAGGGTCGCCGTATGCGCCGGGGCAGAGTACCGAGCCTCCTTCTGTCGGCCCTGCTGGACGGACCAGCCCACGGTTACGAGCTGATGGACCGCCTGGAGGCGGCCAGCGGCGGCACCTGGCGGCCGAGCCCCGGGTCCGTGTACCCGCTGCTCCAGTCCTTCGTGGACAGCGGCCTGGTCAAGGGCAGCGAGGACCACGGACGCAAGGTCTTCTCACTGACCGACGCGGGTCGCGAGCGCGCTCTCGAGCGACGGGACGGCACAGGCGTCGAAGTCGAACCGGATCCGGACGACGAGCACAACTCCGGACCGCTGCGGATCGAGATGGAGCGGCTGAAGGCCGCCGCCCGGCAGCTGACGTCGTCGGGGGCGACCCCCGAGCAGACCCAGGAGGCGCTCGCCGCCGTCCGGAACGCACGGCAGATCATCTACCGCATCCTGATGGACCAGTAGCCCCCCTCCCCTCTGCCGTCCTCTCCCACCGCTCATGGGAACACGAGCGGCGACGGCCCTCTGCCGCCCGTGGAAACACAAGTCCGGTCGTTTCCGCATCGGCGGTGACCGGCCTCGCAGGCGTCGGCGCCCAGGACGCGGGCGACGCCCCCGTCGATGCCGGCATCGGCGGTTCGTCCGGCACCGCCTCGCGGGACGGCCCCCGCCGCCGTACCCGCCGTGCCCCCGGTGCCCCGCCTCCACGCCGAGACGGGGCACCGGACGGTGTACGGGGAGGGCGCGCGGGGCTGCCGGAGCCGGCGGAACGTCAGTGGCCGCGGGTTCCCGGGGTGCCGCCGGACTCGGCCGGCCGGACGTCCCCGGCGACGGCCGGCGCGGCCGGCTCCCCGGCGTCCCGGCGCCGCGGGCTCAGACTGAACAGCAGTCCGGCCGACGCCGCGCACGCGAGGGCGCCGACGCCGAGCGCCCACCGGGGCGAGAGATGTTCCCCGACGGCGCCGACGACAGGGCCGCCGATGGGGGTGCTGCCGGCGAAGCCGACGGACCACAGGGCCATCACCCGGCCGCGGTAGCGGGAGTCGCTCGTCGTCTGGAGGGTCGCGTTGCTGATCGCCATGAAGGCGGAGCTGCCCACGCCCACGAAGAACAGCGCGACCAGGGCCACGGGGAGGACCGGGCTCAGCGCCAGCGCCGTGATCGCACCGCCGTACAGAGCGGAGGCCCAGGCGATCGGGACGTGGCCGGTGCTGTCGCGGCGGGCGATGAAGAACCCGCTGGTGACCGCGCCCACGCCCATGGCGGACGTCATCCAGCCATAGGTGCCGCCGTCGCCGCCGAAGGTGGTCCTGGCCAGCAGGGGGAGGGTGATGGGGAACTCCGCGGCGAAGGTGCCGACCAGGAACACCACCAGGAGCGGCCAGAGCAGCTCACGGTGGGAGCGGACGTAGCCGAACCCCTCGCGCAGTTCGCGCAGCGGCGGGCTCTTGTCGCGGCGAACCGTTCCCCTCGGCAGCGTCCCGAGGGCAAGGATGATTCCGGTGAAGGACAGGGCGTTCAGCAGGAAGCACCATCCGGTCCCCACGGCGACGATCAGGACACCGGCGACGGCCGGGCCGACCGCGCGGGCCGCGTTGATGAGGACACCGTTCAGGGAGACCGCGTTGCGGATCAGCTGCGGGCCGGTCAGCTCGATCAGGTAGGCCTGGCGGACCGGGTTGTCGACGGCCTGCGACGCACCGAGGACCAGGGCGCACACCAGGATCGCCGGGATTCCGACGTGGTGGGTGACGGTCAGCAGGCCGAGCGTCAGGGCGGAACCGGCCATCGCCGACTGGGTGATCAGCATGAGGTTCCGCTTGGGGAACCGGTCCGCCAGCAGCCCGGCCCACGGCGCGAGCAGCAGTCCGGGCAGGAACTGGAGTGCGGTGAGCCAGCCGAGCGCGGTGCCCGAGTGGGTCAGTTCGACGATCAGCCAGCCCTGCCCGACGGACTGCATCCAGGTGCCGGGGAGGCTGATCGCCTGGCCGGTGAAGAACCGCCGGAAGGGCCTGGCGCGCAGCGCCGCGAACATCCGGGTCCGGCCGGGCGGGGGCGTGGCCTCCGGTCCGCCGACCGCGCCGGGCGATGCCTCCGGCACGGCGTCCCGCGGGCCCCCCGACGGGGCGTCCGCCGGGATCTCGTCGGCGCGGGGGCCGGCGCCCGCGGTGGTGTCGCGGTCGCCGGCCCCGATGTCCCCGGGCTCAGGTGTCTTCGGGGGCTCGCCCGGTCTTCTCATGGTTCCTGCCTCGGTCTTCACGCCCGTGGGCGGTGGTGTCACGGGTGTGCTGGTCAGGCGCCGGGCCGGGCGCGGTGAGCGGGAAGTGGCAGGCCGCGAACTGATCGGGGCGCACTTCGCGGATCTCCGGTTCCTGCTGTGCGCAGAGGTCCTGGGCGGAGGGGCATCTGCCGCGGAAGCGGCAGCCGCTGGGCGGTGACAGCGGGGAGGGTACGTCTCCTTCGAGCGGGGAGCCGGCGAAGGGCTGGTCGGGGTCGGGCAGCGGCACCGACTCCAGCAGCGCCCGGGTGTAGGGGTGGGCAGGGCGGTCGTAGACCTCGGCCGAGTCGCCGAACTCGCACACCTTGCCCAGGTACATGACCATCACGCGGTCGCTGACCGAGCGCACCACCGCCAGGTCGTGGGCGATGAAGACGATCGTCAGGTGGAATTCGGGCTTGAGCCGTTCCAGCAGGTTGAGGATCTGGGCCTGGACGGAGACGTCGAGGGCGGAGACCGGTTCGTCGCAGATCAGCAGCTTCGGCTTGAGGGCCAGGGCGCGGGCGATGGAGACGCGTTGGGCCTGTCCGCCGGAGAGCTGCCGGGGCAGCAGGTCGGAGAACCGCTCGGGGGGCAGGCCGACCTCGGTGAGCATGTCGGTGGCGGCCTGTTCACGCTCGGCCTTGGCCACACCGGTGATCGCCAGACCCTCGCCGACGATCTCCTTGACGTGTCGGCGGGGGTTGAGCGACCCGACCGAGTTCTGGAAGATCATCTGGATGTCGCGGCGCAGCGACCGCATCGTCTTCTCGTCGGCTCGGTCGATGCGTTCGCCGGCGCAGCTGATCTCGCCGGAGGTGAGGGTGCCGAGCTTCAGGACCGCCCGGCCCATGCTCGACTTGCCGCATCCGGACTCGCCGACGATGCCCAGCGTCTCGCCGGGCAGGACGTCGAAGCTGACGTCGGAGACGGCCTGGACCGTGCCGCCCCGGGTCCGGTGCTCGACGACCAGGTTCCGGACGCTGAGCAGCGCCTCGTCACCGCGCAGGTGAGCGGTTCCGCTACCGGCCACCGGAGTCACCTCCCGGCGTACCGGCGGTGGCGGTGGCGGTGGCGGCCGGTGGGGCCGCCACCGGGTTGGCGCAGGCCACGTGATGTCCTTCCGCGATCATGGTCATGGCGGGGCCCGGTTCGTGGCACGGGCCGGAGGCGTGGGTGCAGCGGGCCGCGAACCGGCAGCCGGACGGCGGCTGGACGGGGTTGGGCAGGGTGCCCGGGATGAGCTGGAACAGGCTGTGCCGCTGGTGCGCGATGGTCGGCGTGGCGGCGAGCAGGGCGTGGGTGTAGCGGTGGCGGGGGGCGTCGAAGACCTGGCGGGTCGAGCCGGTCTCGGCCAGGCGGCCGGCGTACATGACCGAGACGCGGTCGGTACGGCCGGCGACCAGCGGCAGGTTGTGGCTGATCAGGATCATCGACATGTTCCGCTCCCGCTGCACGCGACGGAGCAGGTCGAGGATCTGCCGCTGGATCGTCACGTCGAGTGCGGTGGTCGGCTCGTCGGCGATCAGCAGCTCCGGTTCGCAGGCGAGCGCCACGGCGATCATCACGCGCTGGCACATGCCTCCCGACATCTCGTGCGGGTAGTTGCGCAGCCGGCGTTCCGGGTCGGAGACACCGGCCTCGGCGAGCAGTTCCGCCGCCCGGGTGCGCGCCTGGGACCTGCCGAATCCGAGGTGTTTGCGCATGCCCTCGGTGAGCTGGCGTTCCACGGTCACGACCGGGTTGAGCGAACGGCTCGGGTCCTGGAACACCATGGACATCTGGGGTCCCCAGATCTCGCTCATCTCTTTGCGGGAAAGGCCGACGAGTTCCCGGCCTTTGAAGCGGACGGAGCCCGTGCGGTCGGCACGGCGGGGCAGCAGGCCCATGATGGCGCGGGACATGACGGACTTGCCGGAGCCCGACTCGCCGACGAGGCCCATGGCCTCGCCGTGGCCGAGGCTGAACGAGACGTCGTCCACGGCCTTGACCACGCCGCGCCGCGAGGCGAGGTACGCCCGGAGGTTGGTGACTTGGAGCAGTGGTTCGGTGTTCACGGCTTCCTGTTCCTCCTCTCAGTGCTCGATCGTCTTGTCGAACCGGGTACGAAGGTCGTCGCCGATCTGGTTCAGGGCGAAGACGGTGAAGAAGATCGCGATCGAGGGCACGAAGACCAGCAGCGGCTGGTCGGCGATGTTGTCCTTGGCCGCGTTGATCATTCCGCCCCAGGACGGGCGCGGCGGCGGGATGCCCAGTCCGAGGAAGCTGAGTGAGCCTTCCGCCACGACGACATGGCTGAGCACGATCGGCAGGTAGGCGACGAGCGGGGGCAGGACGTTCGGCAGGATCTCCTTGAACAGGAGCCGGAACGGCCCCGCTCCGAGGCCCTTGGCCGCCCGGACGAACTCGCGGGAGGACCACGCCAGGGTGTGGGCGCGGGCGAGCCGGACGAACTGCGGGACGCCCATCACGCCCATGCCGATGATCAACGTCTTCACGCTGGGGCTGAAGATCGAGGCGAGGGCGAGCAGCAGCACCAGGCCGGGGAAGGCCAGCATGACGTCGGAGATCAGCACCACCCCGCTGTCGAACCACTTGCCGAAGTACCCTGCGAGCAGGCCGAGTACGGTCCCGACGACGAAGGCGATGAGAGTCGCCGCGGCGCCGACGACCAGGGAGACCCTGGCGCCGTGGATGAGCCGCGAGACCATCGAGCGGCCGAGGCTGTCGGTCCCGAGGAAGGTCGAGAAGGAGCCGAAGTCGGGTGTCGCGTGCGGCGATCCGATCGGGATCGCGTAGTCCGCCAGCGGGAGCAGGGGGGCCAGGACGGCGAGTCCGATGATCAGGACGATCCACCCTTCGCTGAGCCGGACCAGCGTCCCCTTCCGCCGTACCAGCGGCGTCACGTTCGGCAGGACCGCGGCGCCCCCGGTGACGCCGGCCGTCGTCCCCTTCTCCATGGACGGGGTTTCGGTGGTGGTCATGCCGTGCCCACCCGCCTCACTCTGGGGTCGACCACGCTGTGACTGATGTCGGCCAGCGTGTTGGCCGCGACGCAGACGATGCCGGTGAAGGCGACCATGCCCTGGACCATGATGACGTCTCGGGTACCGATCGAGGTGACCAGGAGCTGTCCGAGGCCGGGCAGCGAGAACAGTGTCTCGGCCACCGCGGTCGCGCCGACGAGCCGGCCGATGCTCAGTCCGGTCATCGTGACCAGTGACAGCGACGAGGGCCGGAACGCGTGCCGGAACATGACGTACGCCCTGCTCATGCCGCGGGCCCTCGCGGCGCTGACGAAGTCCTCGCCCAAGGTGCTCATCAGGTCGCTGCGCAGCAGCCGGTGGAAGGCGGCGACCTCGACCAGCGCGATAGACACCGCCGGCATGATCGCGCTCCGGAGGTTCGCGCCGAAGCCGTCGCCGACCGGTGTCCAGCCCATGACGGGGAACCAGCCGAACTGCACGGACAGGAAGTAGATCAGCACGGGACCGGCGATGAACGCCGGCACCGACAGGAACACCGACGACGCCGCGGTGAGCGCGCGGTCGAGCGGGCTGCCCGGCCAGGAGGCGCACAGCACCGCGAAGACCACCGCGAGCAGCAGCGAGATCAGGATGGACAGCGTGGCGAGTTCGAGGGTGACCGGGAGGCGTTCGGCGATGGCGCTGCCCACCGACTGGTTGGTCAGCGGCGAGGTGCCGAGGTCGCCCCGCACGGCATGGCCCAGCCACTCGGCGTACTGCTCCAGGACCGGCCGGTCGAGGCCGAGTTGCTCGTTGAGCGCGGCCACGTTCTCGTCGGTGGCGTTCTGGCCGAGGATGACCTCGGCGACCGAGCCGGGGGCGCTCGCCATCAGGAGGACGAGCGCGAAGGTGACCAGGAGCATCACGAGGACGCCTCGGCCCAGCTTCCGCATGACGGACAGCGCCGTCCGGCTTCGCTTCACCATGCCGGCCTGCCCGGGTCGGGGAAGCCTGCGGCCCCGGTCGCCCGGTGGGTGTGCCGGGGCGCCCGGCAAGGCGGCACGGAAGGTGCCGCCCGCGACGGAGCTTCCCGGTGAGGGCAATGCACTCATCGTTCCTCGCTCACTTGTCGAGCCACAGTTCAGCGGGAAGCGGCGAGCCGGACCCGTCGAGCACCACGCCGCCGACGCCCTTGGAGAGGGCGGTCTGCGACGTACGGGCGATGAAGACGGCCGGGTCGAGCGCCGCGAGCCGCTCGGAGACCGTCTTGTAGGCAGCCGCGCGCTCCGTGTCGGACGGGGCGGAGGCCCCCTTGGCGAGGGCGGCGTCCAGCTGGTCGTCGGCGAGGAGCGTGGCGTTGCGCGGTGACGTGCTGGAGAAGGCCGAGGACAGGGCCGGCTCCGGGTCCAGGAAGAACGCGGTGGAGGTGAGCATGTCGTACTGCTTCTGGCCGTAGACCTTGCCGGACTCCGACCAGTCGACGGTGTCGATCTCGACCGTGACGTTCTGGTACGCGCTGAGCTGGGACTGCACCGCCTCGGCCAGGGCCTTGTCGGTCGGGAACGCGGTGAACGTGAAGGAGACCGGCTTGCCCTCGGCGGCCAGCTCGTCGAAGAGCTTCTGCGCGCCGGCCTTGTCGTAGGTGTGCAGGGCGACGTCGTTGTAGTACGGGCTCTCCTTGGGGAAGAGGTTGTCCGCGACGACCGCCTTGCCGTCGTACACCGCCGCGTTCAGCGCGTCGACGTCGATCGCCTCGCTGACCGCCTGGCGGGCCTTCAGGTCGTCGAAGGGCGCCTGCGAGGCGTTCAGGGTCAGGAAGCGGCCGCCGCCCGAGGGGACCGACTCGGCCGTCAGACCGGCCGCCTTCGCCTTGGCCACGGCCTTCCAGTCGACCTCGACCCCGAGGTCGGCGCCGCCGCTGGACAGCGTGTTGACGCGCTGCTGCGGATCGGCCGACGTGGTCAGCGTGATGCCGTCCAGGTAGGGCTTCGGGGCGTCGTAGTACGAGGCGTTCTTGACCAGGGAGATGGCGCCGCCGCGGGTCCACGTCTTCAGGGTGAAGGGGCCGGCGCCGATCGGCGCCTTGTCGAAGGAGCTCTCGCCCTTCTTCAACGCGGCCGGCGACGCTATCCAGTTCATCGCGGTGCCGGCGACCTGCTCGCCGTACAGGGCGGTCGGCCGGGTCAGCGTGACCTTCAGGGTGGTCGCGTCGACGACGGTGGTGGACTTCACCACCGACGCGTACGGCAGCGAGTCCGAGCCCAGCTTCGCGTCCCGCAGGCGGTCCCAGTTGTACTTCACCGCGGCCGCGTCCAGCGCGGAGCCGTCGGAGAACGTCAGCCCGGCCTTCAACGTCAGCGTGTACGTGCTGCCGCCGTCCGCGCTGGAGAAATCGGTGGCCATCCGGTACTCGAGGGCGCCGGTCTTCTCCTGGGTGACCATCAGGTTGCCGTACAGCGCGTTGCCCAGGAACGCCGTTCCCTGGAGGGAGTTCTGGAGGAGGGCCGGATCGAGGTTGCGCGGCTCGCTGATCTCGATGGCACGAAGAGTGCCGCCCTGGACGGGCTTTCCGGAAGACTGCGCGCCACCCGCGGCGCCGCCCGTGTCGTTCGCTGACGAGCATGCCGCGAGCAGAAGCGCGGCGCAGCAGCCGGCGGCCACAGTGAGAACTCGTCTGTTCCGGATCATTTCGTACCTCTCGAAGACGGCGGTGTCTGAAAGTGAGGGCATTCGAGATGTCATCGCCCGCGGTGACCATGGGTGCGGAGCGGCTCGGTCGACGGTGCGCCGGCGGCCGATGCCGCGGCGGACCCCTGGCTCCGCGGAGGGCGGAAGATGCGGATGGTGCAAGGGAGGTGGCCGGGACGCCGCAAACAGTGACAACCCGGGACGAGGCCTGTCCAGAGTGCCGACGAACCTTCCTCGAGCCTGGCGGCGCAACCATAGCTTTCCTATCACGATAGGTCTGTGACTGACTCGCTTGAGGACAGGCGAAGTTGCTTCGCCTCTCACGACTGGACCGCAAGTCGCCCGGATGAAACGGATCGCGTTCCGCGCCTCCCTGCACGCCTGACCTGTCACCTTGTGTGATGACGCAAGGGTGCGACGGTGATCGACTCCCGAGGCGGCTCCGCTCAGCCCATCGGTCGGCGACGCACCCTTGCGGTCGATAACGACCGTTAGTGATAGGTCAACGTAATGTCCAGCCTCTTGCCGCACCCAATCTCGCGCAACAGTCCCCACCCCGCGGAGACGCAGCCCGCCGCCCCTCGCGCCGCCGAGGCCGACGCCCGCAGGCGAGCCTCACAGGCTCCGCCACCGAGCGCCGACGATCGTTCCGAGACGGGATCATCTGCGCCTGAGCAGGATGAAACACCTCTTACGGCTGCCGTGTCGGCTCGCCGGACTCATGCGCCGCCCGAAACCTAAGCGTGCACAACGCTCTCTTCTCCCCCCGCAAGCCATGGTTCACGTTGGTCACCGATAGCTCACGATGTAACGATTCGAGCGAAGGCCGGTCCGCCGGATCCTCGGTGACCCCGTGTGCACCGCGCACCTTCCGACCACCCCCGACACGCCCGCGCCAAGCGTCACGCGGCGATGGAGGCGAGCACCCGCACCGGACAGCTCCACCGCGGATGAAGCCGGCCCGCCGCTTTCCGCTCACCCGAGAGGCAGGAAATGCGCAGAACTAATGGAATGGCTCGAACCGGACGAAGCGTACGAACGTGCCCGGCCCTGTTCACCACGCTCGCACTGGCCGCGGCCGTGATGCTGACCAGCGTGCAGGCATCCGCCGCGGATGCCCCGAAAGCCACGTACAAGATCCAGTGGTTCCGAGGTACCGAGTCCGGAAAGTACCCGGCGAAGGCCATCACCAGCGAGACGCGCACCGGCACGGTGGGCAGGAAGATCCAACTCACCGGCGACGACCTCGACGCCCCCGACGGCTACGCGCTGGACAAGAGGCACACCACCGTCGAGTCGGCGACCGTCGCCGCCGACAACTCGACGACCGTCTCGGTCTACTTCAAGGCGGACGAGAAGGCGACCGATCTGTTCCAGCGGGGCAACCTCCTCTGGACGACGACCACTTCCGGCGACCCGGACCAGGACGGCAAGTTCCTGAGCTCCACCACGGCCCGGAACAACCTGAAGGCCATGACGTACTGGTACCGGTCGGCCAAGCTCGGCGACATCGGCGCCATGGACGCGATCGTCAACTACACCTACTACGAGCGCGGCGGATTCGTGCGGGACGACGAATCCAACATCTACACGCCGTACTACGGCGCGAACATGGGCAACAACATCGAGGGCGAGCCGGGCTGGTCCGTCATCCGCCGCTTCGGGCTCATGGCGGTCCATGCGCACCTGGCCGACCTGAACAGCCTCGACAACAGCGGCACCGCGCAGTCCGACATCTACCACGCCCTCGCCGAGTCGTATGCGAACGACGAGATGAAGGCCGTCTACCCCGACATGATCGACTACAAGGCATCGCTGCCGTACTACCTGGCAGCCGCGCAATCGGAGGGCGACTTCAAGGGCTGGCGGTACGTGGCCGAGCTCTACTGGTTCGGTCGTATCGCTCCCGACAGCGGGAAGACCGCCGGCGAGGAGGCGCTGGAGTACATGGAGAAGGCCGCAACCGGCTACGACTCCGTGGACTATCTGAAGAACGACGCCACCGCCAACGCCTATCTGGGTTTCTGGTACCTCAACGAGAGCGGCACCGGTCCGGACCTGCCCGTCCCGTCGGGCGAGACGAAGGTGTCGATGGCGCTGAAGTACTTCACCCGGGCCGAGGACATCGCCGACCACGGCACCATCCGCAAGATGCAGGAAGCGCTCGAGAAGCTCGCCGAGCTCTACGAGACCGGCGCGAACGAGCAGTCCGGCGTGCCGACCACGGCGGATCTCGAACAGGCGCTCGCGGTGTACGACGAGATGCTCAGCCCGGCGTACTACCCCGGCACGCGGACGTACGTGGACGCCGTCGCCAGGGTCGAGGCGAAGCTCGCGGCGATCGCCGACGGCGGGACGACCGCCGTCGTCCACAACGGCGCGCCCATCACCCTCGACCGCCCCGCGATCGTGCGGGACGGCGAGGTCCTGGTCCCGTCGACCGTGCTGAACTCGCTCGGCCTGACGACGGAGTACGACGAGGCGTCGCGGACACTGACCGCCACGAACGCAGAGACGACGCTCCAGCTCACCGCGGGAAGCGACCGTGCGGTCGTCGTGCACACGGACGTCAAGATGGACGCCTCCGCGCAGGTCGTCGACGGTGAACTGTTCGTTCCGCTCCTGTTCACGGCCAGGACCATCGGGCTCGACACGAGCTACGACGCCGCGGTCGACACGGTTACGCTGAGCGACCCCGCCGCGCCGGCGGTCAGCTCCGACTTCGACGACGGCGACAACGCCGTCGTCACCTTCGGCGGACGCGAGTGGATCGTGCTCGCCCAGAAGGACGACCGTCAGCTGATCGTCGCCAAGGACGACCTCACCGGCGCCGCGTACAACAGCGCGTACAACCCGACCACGGGCCAGGCGCTCTACACCACCTGGGAGAACAGCGAACTCCGTTCCTACCTGAACGGAACGTTCTACGACACCTTCAGCGCGGACGAGCAGTCGGAGATCATCAGCACAAGGATCGGCAACACGCCGAACACCGACTACAAGACGCTGGCCGGAAGCGACACTACGGACAACGTCTTCGTGCTGTCGCAGCGGGAATACGAGACCTACATCGGCACCGATCAGGCGCTGGTCAGCGCCCTTAACCCCGACGCTTCGGACTGGTGGTGGCTCCGGACGCCCGGCGTCGACCAGCGCTACGCCGCCTTCGCGAACTCGGCGGGCTTCGTCGCCTCGTACGGGCGCCTCGTGACCAACCCGCTCGGCGGCGTACGTCCCGCCCTGTGGATCAGGATCCCGGCGACCGACCCCGGCGGCCACCCCACGATGACGGTCACACAGACCGGCGCGAACGAGCTCACCGCGACGTTCGACCGGGCCCTGGACGCCGCGGCCGCGTCGTTCTCGATCGTGAAGGACGGATCGCCGCTGGACATCTCGTACTTCGAGTGGGCCGAGAACGCGAAGTCCGTGGTCTTCACGACGGCGGACGAACTCACCGACGGCAGCTACACGGTCGCCATGGCCAATGTCACCAACGGGAGGACCCTGAGCGGAACGCTGGCGATCGGCAGCGGCATCGGCGCCACGGGTGCTGACGGCTGACGGATGCCAACGCGGGAGTGCGACGCCGGGGCGACCCGCGACACCCGGCGCCGCACTCCTGGCCGACACGGCCGCCGCGGCTCCTGCGGTGTCCGGTCTGGGAGCGACGCCGCAGACGTGCGTGTTCGCGCTGATCACGGTCGCTCGAACCGCCGGCCGGGAACAGGCCGTACGGTCGGCTCACGCACCGGTCATCAGCAGGCCTTGCGGCCGCCGGGAACCGTAGGAGCGTGTGAGGTGACAGCCGGCTCGCCGGACGGGCTGGTGCCGTGTCCTCGGACGCGGCACCGGCCTTTCGCGCGCGCTGCGTCCGTCATGCAGGGCGCGACGTCCTCGCCCACCAGGTAAAGGAACAGCACGATGGTGAACGACGACTTGGCACTGGACGACCCGGTGGGCCAGTCGCTCAGCGGCCGGCACGCATCTCTCGCCCGGCGGCGCGGCCGGGCCGCCACCTACCTGACGGAAGTGGCGACCTTCTCCGCGGTGCCCACCGCGCCGGACGCGGCGGACTGGTCCGACCTGGCCGCGCTGCTCGGGCCGGGCGCCTTCGCCGACGTGTTCAGCTCACCGGCCGTCCCGCCGCCCGACTGGTGGGTGCGCTCGCCGCACGCATCGCGGCGCGCGGCGAACGTCCCTTCCTGCATGTGGCCGAGACGAACACCGGCGCGATCGCGCTGTACGAGCGCCTCGGCTTCAAGACCCGCGGACGGGTGACGTTCCGAGGCTTCCGCACGCCCTGACGGCCGGCCGCCCGATGCGGTTCCGCCTGCCGTGGGACGGATGCGTCGACACCGCCGCCGACGGGGCCGGACACCTCACCGCTCCCGAGGCGTCTCCGCGTCCCGCCGGAGTGGATGCCAGGGCGCGTCCGAGCGGGTGGGGCGGGCGCCGGCGGTCAGTTCGAGGGCGTAGACCGGGCGGTCGCCGGGGACGGGGCCGAGGTAGGTGTGGCCGGTCATGTGGCACCAGGCGGGGAGGTCGAGCGGTGCGGCGGGGTCGGTGGCGATGACGTGGACCACGGTGCCCGGCGGCGCGCCGTCGATCCGCTGGCGGAGGCGGAGCAGGAGGGTGACGCAGAGCAGGCCGGTGCCGTCGACGGTCAGGCCGGCTCCGGCGGGCGGAGGCGGTGGGGTCATCGGCTGTTCGAGGCCGAGGTGGTGCCGGGGCCCGTGGCGGGGTCCAGTGGGAGATCCAGACCGTGCGAGACGACCGGCCGCACGCTGCCCTCGGCCAGGCGGTAGGTCAGGCCGACGACTGCCGTGCGTCCGGAGGCGACCTGCTCGGCCAGGTCCCGGGAGCGGTCCATGACGAGGTCGACGGTGTTGCGGACGTGCGTGGCGATGAAGCCGTCGTCCTCGCTCACCCCGGCGGCCTGAGCGGCCAGCACACTGGGGGTCACCCGCTCGATCACGTCCCGCACGTACCCGTGGGCGGTCGTGCCGTTCTCCACGGCCGCGCGGGTGGCCGCGACGGCCCCGCAGGCGTCATGGCCGAGGACGACGACCAGTGGACAGCCCAGCACGCTCACTCCGTACTCGATGCTGCCGAGGATCTCCGGTCCGGCCGTGTGCCCCGCGGTGCGTACGACGAACAGGTCTCCCAGTCCTTGGTCGAAGATGATCTCGGCGGCCAGACGGGAGTCGGAGCATCCGAGCAGCACGGCGTGCGGGTGCTGGGCGGACGCCGTGTCGGCGCGGCGACCGGCGTCCTGGTTGGGGTGCCGGGGTGTGCCGCCGGTGAAGCGCCGGTTGCCGGCCAGGAGCAGGTCGAGGGCTTCGCGCGGGGTGGTGGGGGTCTCAGGGGTGTCGTCGCTCATGGGCCGCAGGTTACGTCCGGGGCCGGCTCACCGGCGTGCCGGGGGTGCGTGACGTGCCGGCGGTGGTGCGCCGTCGGCGTTCGGGCGGGGGAGGCCGGTGGTGGCACGGACAGGTGCCCGGGCGTCCGCCGTCCGGGGCGTGAGCGGCCGGCCCGGGGCCGCGGTCCCGGGCCGTCCGCGACGGCTACGCCTGGCGAGCCGGCTCGGAGGCCCGGGACACCGCTCGCTCCGCCGGGATCGTCCGCTCCACCGGACTCTCCCGCTCCGCCGGACTCTCCCGCTCCGTCGGAATCCCCTGCTCCGTCGGAACGCCGCAACGGATCCAGTCGTCGATCCATGCGATGAGGTGCCAGTCCTGGTCGTTGGCGAGCGGGTCGGCCACATGCGCCGGCTCCCCGTCCACCGCGGTGGGGAACACGAACGCGCAGGTGGCGCCGCCGTCGTCGAAGTAGTTGCACATGTTGGCGCGGAGGATCCGGTCGGCCAGCTCCCGCAGTGCGGGCGTGCGCAGTTCGCCGGGCAGGTTCGCCACCGCGTCGGCCGTCAGGGCGCTCCAGTGGTGGGGGAACACATCACCCCACTGCCGTCGCAGCCCGAACCAGAATCCGTCCCAGTGCCGGATGGCGATGCCGTTCAGCCGCACATGCTGCTGCGGGCCCCCGAAAGCGAGCAGCTTGGGCAGGGCGGCGCGGTTCGCGTCGAGGAAGGCCTCGTCTGCGGTCAGCCGGTACGCCTCACTGTAGAGATTGATCAGGGGCGCGATGATCGACTGCTCGTAGGCGACCTCGTGCGCGGGCAGGTCGTCGCCCTGTGCGAGGAAGTGCCGGGCACTGGCGACAAGGCGGTCACGGAGTTCCGTCGCCCGCTGCTCGTGCCCGGCGGCTTCGAGTTCGGTGGCCGTACGAACGGTGACGGCGGCCAGCCCGATCGCGAGGAACCGCTCGATGCCCATGTGGAAGGCGCGTTCGAGAATGCCCGCGGCGTGTCCGAGCATCGTCTCGTCCCGGTTCCACAGGTACCGCTCCAGGTAGAAGCGCGACAGCCACGGCATGTCGTAGAGGCGCGGCGGGTCCGTGACGTTCGATCCGCGGCGCGGTGTGTAGTCGGCCTCCAGCAGGTGCTCACGGGCGAAGAGCGCCCACCCGTCCAGCTCCTCGTCGACCTCCGCCGACAGCCAGCCGAGACGGCGTGCCAGTTGCAGCATGATCGCCATCCCGGTGCGCTCCGCACCGTCCGACCAGTCCTGCCACCCCCCGGCGGGAAGGGTGAGCCGGGTGCGGACGTCCGTGCTCACCAGACCGTAGGCGAGCGAGCCCGCCCGTTCGGTGGCCCGTTGGTAGCGCATGATGTAGTCCGCCCGCTTGCGCACCATGGTGGGGAGCGGGTCGTGGAAGAGGATCTGGGTGTGGCTGTGGTCCCCGATGGACACGGTCACATCGCCGTGCCGGGTGCCGCTGACGGCGTAGCCGCCGGGTACTTCTCGTACGGACACGTCCGGGTGGTCGACCCGCACCGTCTCGGCGGTGCGGACCAGTATCTCCTCACCGGTCTGCGCGGCGAGCCGGTCGAACTCGGCCGGGGCACCGGTGTCGGCGAGGAACGACTCGACGGTGTCGTACCAGCGCAGTTCCCACCCGAGCCGGTAGGTCTCCCCGGGTGCCAGGGTGAACTGCGGCTGCCCGCCGAACGCGTCGGGGTTGCGGGCGTGGTCCGTCGGGTGCAGGACCACGTGTCCGCGCACGTTCGAGGAGGAGTTGTGGTTGCGGGACTCGACGGAGTAGCCGTGCAGCGCGCCGTCGCGGACGATCAGACCGAGGGAGCGGCCCACGCCGGACATCGGCTGCGCGAGCACCCATGCCCACTTGCCGCCGGTCATCACATGGGCGTGCACCGAGCGGTGCACGGCCGAGCGGGCGTTCTCGTACAGGTCGGCGAACGGGGTGTTGATGCCGATGCCGGTGATGCGCACCGGTGCCTCGCCGACGTTCTCGAAGGAGTACGTCTCGGTGAAGGCCGGGCCGCCGGCTCGCTCGACGGTCAGTCGCACGTCGGCGGTGACGTCGAAGGTCACCCGGATCGCCGCATCCGTCACCACCCGTTCGTCCGGGACGTTCCACCGTCCGGCACCCCGGTCGGTGACGAGGTGGCCACTGCCCCACGCGTGCTCCGCGAACTGCCAGGAGATGGAGTCGTCGAGCAGGTACCGCCTCTCGGGATCGGCGTCGCAGACGAACTGCGCGGGCGCGCCGTCCGGAGTCATCACGACGGTGCCGCCGTCGAACCGGACAGCGTCGGGCATGGGATCAGACATGGGAGCACTTTCTGGACGGGACGCGCGCCGGCGGGCTCGTGCGGCCTCCGGTGCGCGTGCGCGTGGGACGCCGGTCAGCCCTTGAGGGCGCCGCTGATGAGGTCCAGCCGCCAGTACCGTTGCAGGAACAGCAGCAGCAGGACGCAGGGGATGATCGACAACATCGCTCCGCTGATGGCCAGCGAGTACAGGGAGGGCTCGCCGGAACTCTGCGAGAGCAGGCTGTACAGGCCGAGGGTGAGGGGGAACTTGTCGGTGTCGGACAGCATGATGTACGGCAGCAGGAAGTTGTTCCACACGCCGACGAACTGCAGCATGAAGACGGTGACCATGGCCGGGACCATCATGGGCAGTGCGATCGAGACGAAGATCCGGAACTCTCCGGCCCCGTCCATGCGGGCCGATTCGAGTGTGTCCGACGGGACGGAGGAAGCGGCGAACACGCGGCACAGGTAGATGCCGAACGGCGAGATGATCACCGGTAGCAGGACCGACCAGTAGGTGTTCCCGAGTCCGATGAGGGACATGAGCATGTACTGCGGGATCGCGATGACGATCCCGGGGACCAGGACTCCGGCGAGGATGGCGTAGAAGATGATCCGTCGGCCGGGGAAGTCGAACTTCGCCAGTCCGTACCCGGCGGCGACGGAGACCAGGACCGACAGGACCGAGCCGATGCCGGCGTAGAGGAAGCTGTTGAGCGCCCAACGCCCGAACTCGCCGCTGTTGTGCGTCATGAGCGACCGGATGTTCGCCATCAGTCCGGTGCCGGGTGTGAAGGTGAACGTGCTGAACAGCTGGCCGGGTGACTTGGTCGAGGCGACGACCACCCAGGCGACCGGGACGAGACAGTAGAGGGCACCGATGAGCAGCACACCGGTGGAGAGGGCGTAGACGCCTCGGCGGGTGCGGGGCGGCGTGGCGATGGTGCTCACTGCTCCTCCTGGAATGCCTTGCGCTGAGTGCTGCGCAGCAACGCGACGGACAACACGACGGTGAAGAGGGCGAGCAGCACGGATTCGGCCGACGCCAGGGGGAGGTTGTCCCGGGTGAAGCCGTCCCGGTAGACGGTCATCAGCGGCACCCACGTGGCGGAGATGCTGGTGGTCATGGGCTGCAGCGTGGTCGGCTCGCCATAGACCTGCAGCGTTCCGATCAGGCTGAACAGGCCGGTGAGCACGAGCGCGGGGGCGACCAGTGGGATCTTGATCCGCCAGGCGATCTGCCACTCACTGGCGCCGTCGAGGCGGGCCGCTTCGTAGACCTCGGCGGGCAGACCGCGCAGGGCCGTGTAGATGACCACCATGTTGAAGCCGATCCCGCCCCAGATCGCGATGTTCGCGATGGAGAAGAAGACCTGCGGATCGTCCAGGAACGGGATCGTTCCCAGGCCGAGGGCGCGTGTGATGTGTGAGAAGGGGCTGGTGCCCGGCAGATAGAGGAAGCCCCACATGAGGCTGGCGACCACGCCGGGGACGGCGTACGGGATGAAGATCGCGACGCGGGAGAAACGGCGTGCGCGCACCCGGTACGTGTCCAGCAGCAGTGCGAATACGAGCGCCAGACCGAGGGTGAGCGGGATCGCGATCAGCCCGTACAGGGCGAGTCGGCCGAAGCCGGCGAGAAAGTCCGGGTCGGTCACCGCGTCGGTGTAGTTCGACAGGCCGACGAACACCTGTCGGCGGGCGGCGAGGATTCCGCCGCCCTGCACCCGGTAGCCCCGGAAGCTCAGCCACAATGCGTAGACGATCGGGACAAGCATGAACGCGACGTAGAGAAGCGCCGCGGGGGCGACGAAGAAGTAGGGGGCTCGGGGTGCCCTCCGGCGGCGCCGGGATCGCTTGACGTCCGAAGCCGTGAGGGGACGGGGCGCTGCTGTTGCCATGGTTCGACTCCTGGGCGCGGCCCTGACCGCAGCGGTCAGGGCCACATCGGTTGCGCTACTCCGAGACCTTGAAGCCGGTCTTCTTCATGTCACTGACGACGGTGTCCTGCACCGCCTTGACCGCAGACGACAGCGTCGAGCCGTTCTTCATCGCCTTCGCCGTCTCGTCCTGGTACGCCGACTGCCCCACGTCGGTGTTGGGTCCCCACTGGATGGCGGGAAGCGTGTCGCCGGCTATCTCGGCGGCGAGTTTCCAGAAGTCGGTCTGCTGCGGCATCAGTGTCGGCGGCTCGGCGGTCGCGGCGAGTTCCTGTCCGGAGATGTTGCCCGGGTAGGTTCCGGCCGCGATGCCGATCCGGCGCGCCTCCTTCGACGTCGACAGCCACTTGATGAACTCGGCGGCCTGCTCGGGGTGCTTGCTGTCCGCGGTCACGATGGTGGAGGAACCGCCCTGGAAGCCGACCTTGTCGTCCCCCTCGGTCCACGTCGGCAGCTTCGCCATCGCCCACTGTCCGGCGGTGTCGGGTGCGTCGGCCTCGATCACGCTGGGCGCCCAGATCGCGGACGGCCAGGTGAGGATCTTGCCCTGGTTCAGCTCCTGGTTCCACTGCGGCGTCTGGATGCCCTCGACCTTGACGTAGCCCTTGTCGATGAGTCCCTGCCAGTAGTCCGCCACCTTCAGCGCCGGCTCGCTGTCGATGCCGACCTTCCAGGTGTCGCCCTCGGTGGCCCACATGGCGGCGCCGGCCTGCTGTGCGAGGCCGGCGAAGTTGCCGAACTCGGTGGGGTTGAAGGTGGCGATGTAGCTGTCCGGGTCCTTCTCGTGGATCTTCTTGGCGGCCTCCGCGTACTCGGCCCACGTGGTGGGGACCTCGACGCCGAGTTCCTCGAACCGCTTGGTGTTGTAGAGCAGCACCTGGGGGCCGGCGTCGTTGGGGACCGCGAAGGTCTTGCCGTCGTAGGTCGTCAGGTTCCACATCGAGTCGGTGAAGTCGCTCTTCAGTTCACTGTCGATGTGCTTCGTGATGTCGATCGCGACGCCGCTGGTGACCACGGCCGGAAGCGACTGGTACTCGACCGAGGCCATGTCGGGGCCGCTGTTGCCGGCCCGGTGCTGGGTGAGCAGCTTCGCCGGGACCGAGCTGTTGCCGGTCGGAGCGATTTGCTTGACCTGGATCTTCGGGTGGGTCTTGTTCCAGGCGTCCACGATCTTCTTGTTGGCGTCGCCCCAGGCGTAGTACGTCAGGTGCACGACGCCGTCGGAGCTCTCGTCCGAGCCGGATCCGCCGCATCCGGAGAGGACGAGAGCCAGTACGCCCGCGGCTGCGGACGGGAACGCGAGTTTCCTTCGCATTGCTATCTCCCTTGATGAGGAATGCGATGAGGCCAAGCGCTCCGTTGCTTCGTACGGGGGGTGCGGCGCGGAAACTGCGCCCCGGCTCGGCGGTTCGAGGTCATGATGGAAGCACGCAGCGATACGTATCGCAATAGTCGTGACGACATCTGACGCCGACGCGTCCGAAGGGGCTGACCATGGTGAACGCACACGGTGAGCCGCCGCACGGCGAGCGGCATGAGGGCCCGGCCCGCACGCCGGCCAACCGTCCACGTCGGCGCGCGGGCCGGCCGCCGCCCGGCGGTTCCCGCGTACCGCCCGTACCTCTCAGCCAGGCGCGTTGAACAAGGTGGTCGTGGCCCGGCGCGTCAGACCGCGGGGCTCGACGAGTTCCAGACGGGCCGGCGCGCGGGAGCCTTCGAGGCGCTCCAGCAGCAGCCTCATCGCCAGGCTGGAGACGGTACGCGGCAGGGGCGACACGTTGGTGACCGGACGGGCGAAGGACAGTGCGGTCTCGTCCGTGCAGAGGCTGACCAGCGACAGGTCCTCGCCGAGGAGCAGATGCCGCTCGTGCACCAGTCGGACCAGCCACTCGGTGACCTGCGGGGCGCGGCAGATCAGGCCGAGACGGTCGTCGGCGTGGGCCAGCAGCCGGTCGGCGCTGTCCACCACGCCCTCCCAGCCCTCCAGCCTGCGGGGCACCACGGTCAGCTCGACACCGTGGGCCGCCGCCCGGTCCCGGAGCCCGTCGTAGAAGTCGAACATGAACTGGAACCGCCGGCGCTCGGCCGGCAGATCCCCCAGGACGGCGATGTGCCGGTGGCCGGTGAGAGCCAGCTCGTCCACCATCAGTTCCGCGGAGCGCCGGATGTCGAAGTCGACCACGTCCAGGCCCCGCGGGTCCTTCGGCCGTCCGACCAGGACCACGGGCAGTCCCAGGTCGTGGGCGGCGTCGATGCGTTCGTCGTCCGGCTGGATGTCCATCAGGACGAACGCGTCGCAGATCGACCGGCCGGCCAGGCGCCTGATGCCCTCGGGTGCTTCACGCTCGGTGCTGACCAGCACGTCGTAGTCGTGTTGCCGCGCCTGCTCGATGATCGTGTCGAGGTAGGGAACGGACTCGGCGGCGTCGACCTTCGCGCTGAGGTGCATGACCAGCGCGATGACGTTGGTCTTCGCCGTCCGCAGTGTCCGCGCACCGGCGTTGGGCTGGTAGCGCAGCTGCCGCATCGCCGCCTCCACCCGGCGGCGGGTCTCCGCCGAGACCGCACGCTTACCGCTCATCACCGCCGACACCGTGCTCTGCGCCACGCCGGCCAGGGCGGCGACATCCTTGCTGGTCGGCGCCGTTCTGCCGCCGCGATGTTCCGCCGGCGACCGATCGTCCTGTTCCATGTGGCGTACCGTATCCGACCCTCCGCGCCCCGGGCAGAGCGGAACGAGATGTGCGGCGACAGGGGATGTCGTGGGGCAGCCATCTGCGGTAGCGTCGATACGTATCGCAGACCATTTCGTCAGGCATTCGTCCTGATCTGCCGTTTTCCGGTGAAGGAAGTGATGATGTCCCCCCGCCTTGAATCCGCCCAGTCCGTCGCCGCCCATTCCGTCGCCGCCCAGTCCGTCGGCACCCTCGTGGGACAGTCGGCGGACGAGGTGGAGCTGACGCTCGAAGCGGGCGAACGGTGGTGGGGCGGGGCCGTGTCCGACGGCCTGCTGATGCCGTTCGGCGACCGGCCCTTCGCCCGCGACCTGGGCGGCACGGTGTCGGGGGCCGACGGTGCGGCGGCACCGTCCAACCAGAGCAGTCCGTTGCTGGTGTCGACCCGGGGCCGGGTGGTGTGGTCGGACAGGCCCTTCGCCTTCTCCTTCGAGGAGGACACGTTGCGGATCTCGGGCCGGCAGGTGCTGGTGTGCCGGGGCGGGTCGACGCTGCGGGATGCCTATCTGACCGCCTCACGGCGGTTCTTCCCGCCGTCGGGGCGGGCACCGGCACGGGAGCTCTTCGAGGCCCCGCAGTACAACACCTGGATCGAGTCCCCCTACACGCCCACGCAGCAGTCGGTGCTGGAGTTCGCCGCCGGCATCCTGGAGGCGGGAATGCCCCCCGGGGTACTGATGATCGACGACTGCTGGTCGCCCGACTACGGCTCCTGGTGGTTCGACCGGGGCCGGTTCCCCGACCCGGCGGCGATGACCCGGCAGCTCCATGCGTGGGGCTTCACGGTCATGCTCTGGGTCGTTCCCTTCGTCAGCCCCGACTCCGCGGCCTTCCGCGAACTGGAGGGCCGGGGCCTGCTCGTCCGCGACCGCTCCGGCGACACGGCGGTGCGCCGATGGTGGAACGGGCTGAGCGCGCTGCTGGACCTGACCAACCCTGACGCGATCGCCTGGCTGACCCGCCACCTGGACGCCCTGCGTGACGAGATGGGCGTGGACGGGTTCAAGTTCGACGGCGGCGACGTGCGCGACTACCGCGCCGACGACCTGACGTTCCGGCCCGCCGAGCCGGTCGACCTGTGCGAGGCCTGGTCGCGGGTGGGTCTGGAGTACCCCTTCAACGAGTACCGGGCCAGCTGGCGCATGGGCGGCCGGCCGCTCGGGCAGCGGCTTCAGGACAAGGGCCCGCTGTGGGGTCCGGCCGGCATCCGGTCCCTGCTGCCCGAGATGCTCGCCCAGAGCATGACCGGCTATCCGTTCATCTGCCCCGACATGATCGGCGGCGGTGAGATCACGGCCATGAACGCCCAGGGCGACTCCACGGACCAGGAGTTCTTCGTCCGCTACGCGCAGGTCGCCGCCCTCAGCCCCATGATGCAGTTCTCCGTGGCACCTTCCCGTGTCCTGGACGAGGTCCACCTCGCCGCGGTCCGTGAGGCACTCGCCGTCCGTGCGGCGCTGCTGCCGCGTCTGCTGGAACTGGTGGACGAGGCGGCGCGCACCGGCGAGCCGGTCCTGCGGCCCATGGCGTACCACGCGAGCGGGGCGGACGACGTCACCGACCAGTTCTTCCTCGGTCCGGACCTGATCGTCGCCCCGGTGACGGAACAGGGCGCGACCACGCGGAGCGTCGTCCTCCCGGCGGGCCGCTGGCGGGCGGACGACGGCGCGGTCTTCGACGGCCCCGCACGCATCGACGTACCGTGCGCCCTCGCGCGCATCCCGCGGTTCGAGCGACTCGGCGACGCCTGAAAGGAGTCGGACCGCCTCCCGTCCGGCGATCGGACGGCCTCCCGTCCGGCAAGAGGACCGACGGAACCCGTGGACGACCATGACCGGACCGCCCTGCCCGAGGGCGGTCCCCCGCAGTGAGCAAGGGGACGTATGAACGAGAGACTGGTGACGAGCGGAGTCCCGTGGTTCGACGACCGCGGACAGACGGTGAACGCCCACGGCGCCTGTCTGCTGCGCCGGAACGGGCGCTGGTACCTGTTCGGCGAGTACAAGACCGATGACCTCAACCAGTTCGCCGGCTTCAGCTGTTACTCCTCCGCCGACCTGGTCGACTGGCGCTTCGAGCGGATGGCCCTGCCGGTGCAGCCCGACGGACTGATGGGCCCCGGCCGCATCGGCGAGCGCGTCAAGGTCATGGAGTGCCCCACCACCGGCCGCTTCGTGATGTACATGCACTCCGACGACCTGGGGTACATGGACCCGCACATCTGTGTGGCGGTCAGCGACACCATCGACGGCGAGTACTCCTTCGTCGGTGCGCTGACCTACCGGGGCGAACCTCTTCGCAGGTGGGACATGGGCACGTTCCAGGACGACGACGGAACCGGTTACCTCCTGATCCACGAGGGCGACATCTACCGTCTGAGCCCGGACTACCTCACCGCCGAGGAACGCGTCGCCCACGAGGTCGCCCGCGGCGGCGAGTCACCCGCCATGCTCAAGCACGACGGCACCTACTTCCTGATGGTCTCGCACAAGACCAGCTGGGAGAGCAACGAGAACGTGCACCTGTCCGCCCCGGCCGTCGAGGGGCCGTGGACCTACCGCGGTTTCTTCGCCCCCGACGGCAGCCTGACCTGCAACTCGCAGTGCACCTACGCCTTCACCCTGCCCACCGCCGACGGGGACCTCCCGGTCTACATGGGCGACCGCTGGTCCTTCCCGCACCAGGCGTCCGCGGCCACCTACGTGTGGCAGCCGCTCCGGATCCACGGCGACACCCTCTCCATCGACCGGTACCAGGGCGCCTGGGACCCGCTCACCGGCCGTCCGGGCGAGTACACCGGCAAGGAGACGGCCATCGGCTTCTCCTCCACCACCGCGGGCGACAGCGTGGAGATCCCCTTCACCGGCACGTGCATCGTCCTCGTGGGCTCGTCACGGCCCGACGGCTCCTACGCACGGGTGGAGCTGACCGACGCCGGCGGAACGGTGCTCTCCTCCCTCTACGTCACCTTCTACAGCAAGGTCCCCGACGACGGGTACCGCTACGTCAGCCCGGTCCTTCCTCCGGGCGACTATCTGCTGAGGGTCACCGTGCTCGGCGAACCCACCGAGTGGAACGACAAGAGCGGGGCGCGCTTCGGCTCCGTCGGCACCCACGTCTCCGTCGACCGGGCCGTCGTACTCCCCTGACCCGTCTGCGGGCGACGGCGGGCCGAGGCCGGCTGCTCCCTGGCGCCGCCCGCTCCCCCCGGTCGGACGGCGGACGTCCGGCCGGGGCCGGAACACAGGCGGCCGGCCGCTCGTCGGCGCCCGCGAGTCCCCGGCGGGACCTTCGCCGTCACCGGAAACTGTTCGCCGCGGCGCCGGCCACCACCCGTAGCCCTGGGCGCGGTCCGACACCTCATCAGCCGTGTTTGCGAGCGCTGCCACCCGGCCCGCGGGTCCCCATGTCGGCTTGCCGCCAGGAAGGCCAGGGCTTCGGGAAGCGCGCGGACGGTTCACCGATCCGCACGGGGGTCGGGACCGGAAGCGGCAGGCGCGGAGCCAGGACAGGCAGCCACCGGCACTCCTTGCGCTGGAGGTCCGGGGCACGTTCTGTACGGGGCATGCGCACGGCCAACTCGTCCCCAAGGCGCCACTGCTGGTTGTCCCACCCGCCCGCCACCTTGCGGATGGCCGGCCCTGCGAGGTCCGGATGCTGCTCCTGCAGCAGGTAGCAGGTTGTGGACCAGGTCTGCGGTGATCTCGGTCTCGGAGTCGGTCATGCGAAGCCACAGTACTGGGGCCCATCGCCGATGCGACTCCGGTCCGGCAACACGTTCGCAAGCTGACGTGCTCCCCTCGCGAACCGTGGTGCTCCGCGGACGCATGCGCGGGGCGCATGCGTCCGCTCCGGTCGTGGCGGGGAGGGTCCCGGACAGACAGCCGACCCCCCGCCTGGCCGGACGGTGGTCAGTGCGAGCCGGCGTCCACCCGGACCTCACCGCGGTCGCCGGACCAGAGGGTGTGGAACGTTCCCTCCTTGTCGGTGCGCCGGTAGGTGTGGGCGCCGAAGAAGTCGCGCTGACCCTGGACGAGCGCGGCGGGGAGACGGTCCGCGGCAAGCGAGTCGTAGTAGCTCAGCGCGGAGCTGAACCCGGGCACCGGAACGCCGGAGAGCGCGGCGGTGGCGACGATGCGGCGCCAGGCGTCCTGCCCCTCGGTGACGGCCCGCGCGAAGTACGGGGCCTCCAACAGCGTGGTGATGCCGGGATTCTCCGTGTACGCCTCGGCGATGCGGTCGAGGAAGCGGGCGCGGATGATGCAGCCGCCGCGCCAGATCCTGGCCACGCGGTCCTTGCGGATGTCCCAGCCGTACTTGTCGGCGCCGGCGATGACGGCGTCGAAGCCCTGCGCGTAGGCGACGACCTTCGAGGCGTAGAGGGCCTTGGCGACGTCCTCTGCGAAGTCCGGGCCGGCCACCTGCTGTGCGGGGCGGGCCGCGCCGAGCCTCCGTACGGCCGCGCGCTGCGCCGGCCTGGCGGAGACGGCGCGGGCGAAGACGGCCTCCGCGATGCCGCCGACCGGGACGCCGAGGTCCAGGGCGTTCTGCACGGTCCACACGCCGGTCCCCTTGGAGCCGGCCTGGTCGAGGACGATGTCGACGAACGGCCGGCCGGTGTCGGGGTCGACCTGCCGCAGGATCTCGGCGGTGATCTCGATCAGGTAGGACTCCAGCGGGCCCTTGTTCCAGTGGGCGAAGATGTCCGCGACGGCGTGCGGTTCGAGGCCGCCCACCGTGCGCAGCAGGTCGTACGCCTCGCCGATGAGCTGCATGTCGGCGTACTCGATGCCGTTGTGGATCATCTTGACGAAGTGCCCGGCGCCGTCGGTGCCGACGTGTGTGACACAGGGTTCGCCGTCGGCGACCGCGGCGATGGAGGAGAGGATCGGGCCGAGGGTCTCGTAGGACTCGGCGGAGCCGCCGGGCATGATCGAGGGGCCCTTGAGGGCGCCTTCCTCGCCGCCGGAGATGCCCACGCCGACGAAGTGGATGCCGGTGGGAGCGATGCGCTTCTCGCGGGCGATGGTGTCCTGGAAGTTGGCGTTGCCGCCGTCCACGATGATGTCACCGGGCTCGAACCGCTCGGTGAGCTGCTCGATCACCGCGTCCGTGCCCGCGCCGGCCTGCACCATGATGATCGCGGTGCGCGGCCGGGCCAGCGACGCGACGAAGTCGTCGACGGTCTCGGCGGCGACGAACCCCGCCTCGGGGTGCGCCGCGACCAGTTCGGCGGTGCGGGCGTGGGTGCGGTTGTACACGGCCACGGTGTTGCCGTCGCGGGAGGCGAGGTTGCGGGCGAGGTTGGAGCCCATCACCGCCAGTCCGATGACACCGATGTTGGCCGTTGCGCGGGTACTCATGTGTTTCTCTTCCGTTCGGTGGGGACGGTCGGGTCAGAACGCGAGGAGGACCTTGCCCGAGACCGAGGCGTCGGCGGCGACGGCGAGCGCCCGCAGTGCCTCGGCGGCGGGGAAGCAGTGGGTGACGACCGGTCCGATGGCGAGGGATCCGTCGGCGAGTGCTGCGATGACCTCGTCGATCTCGTCGTTGAAGCGGAAGGAGCCGACCAGGTTCAGCTCCCGGGTGATGGCGTGCGCGACCGGCACCGGCTGGTCGCCCTGGGGCAGCAGGCCCACCATGACCACCGTGCCGCCCCGGGTCGCGCCGCGGATCGCGGAGGCGAGGCCCCGGTGGTTGCCGGAGGACTCGATCACCACGTCCGCGTCGACGGCGGCGATCGCCTCGGCGTCGCCCGCGTCGAGGGTTCGTGTCGCCCCGACCTCGGTCGCGATCCTGCGGGGCGTGTCGTGCAGGTCGACCGCCACGATCTCGGCGGCGCCGGCCCGCTTGGCGACCGCGACGGCGAGGGCGCCGATGGGACCGCTGCCGACGACGAGGACCCGCTTGCCGCTCACGTCGCCCGCCCGCGAGACGGCGTGCCAGGCGACGGCGGCCGGTTCGGCCAGGGCGGCGACGCGGAGGTCGACGCCCTCGGGCAGCTCCCGCAGCATGGCCCCGGGCAGCACGACCTCGGCGGCGAAGGCCCCCTCGGTGTGGGGGAAGCGGGCGGCGGAGCCGAGGTAGCGCACGCCCGGCGAGAGGTTGGGCCGGTCGTGGGGAAAGCGGACGCCGGTGGGTTCGCGCCGTGAGGGGTGGACCGCGACGCGGGTGCCCGCCGCCGGACCGCTGCCGTCGGACGCCGCCCGCAGGACGGTTCCGACGACCTCGTGGCCGAGGACCATCGGGGCCCGCAGCACGGACTCGCCGACGGCGCCGTGCTTCCAGTAGTGCAGGTCGGAACCGCAGATGCCGCCGTAGGCCACGGCGACGACCGCCTCGTGCGGCTGCGGGGCGCGCAGGTCGATGTCCTCGATCCGGACGTCGTCGGCGCCGTGGGCGACGACCGCGGTGGTGGTGTGGGTGAACTGGGTGGACACGGGCGGTTCCCTTCTCAGACGACGACCGTCATGTCTCAGACGACGACCGTCATGCCGCCGTCGACGAAGACGACCTGGCCGTTGACGTAGTCGGAGGCGCTGGAGGCGAGCCATACGGCGGGGCCGACGATGTCGGCGACCGTCCCCCAGCGCCGGGCGGGGGTGCGGCCGAGGATCCAGGAGTTGAACTTCTCGTCGTCGACGAGGTTCTGGGTCATCTCGGTGTGGATGTAGCCGGGGGCGATGCCGTTGATCTGGAGTCCCTCGCCGGCCCACTCCGCCGTCATGGCCCGGGTCAGGTTGCGCAGGGCTCCCTTGGCCGCGGTGTAGGGGCCGATGGTGGGGCGGGCGAGGTCGGTCTGTACCGAGCAGATGTTGATGATCTTCCCGGCGTGGCGCGGCAGCATCCGGCGGGCGACCTGCCGGCCCACGACGAAGGCGCCGGTGAGGTTGGTGTCGACCACCCGCTGCCAGTCCTCGCGGCGCACGTCGAGAAGGGGTTCGCGGTGCTGGACGCCGGCGTTGTTCACCAGGACGTCCACCGGCCCGACTTCGGACTCCACGGACGCGAGGGCCGAGGCGACGGCGTCCTCGTCGACGATGTCGAAGGACCGGGCCGCGACGCGGTCCTTCCCGAACCGCTCGGCGAGGGACGCGCGGGTGGCCTCCAGGCGCGCGGCGTCGACTCCGTTGAGGACGATGGTGGCTCCGGCGTCCGCCAGGCCGGTGGCGATGCCGAGTCCGATGCCGCGGCTCGATCCGGTGATCAGGGCGACCTTGCCGGTGAGGTCGAAGGGGGAGGTCATGCGTGAGGGTCTTCCTGGTCGTTCGGTGCGGTTCAGTAGAACTCGACGGTGTTGACACGGTTGAGGAGGGGCTCGCCGTCGAGGAGCCGGGTGGCGTTGGCGGCGAAGAGTTCTGCGATGAGCCGGTCCTCCCCCGCGTCGAGTGCCGCGGTGTGCGGACTCACCAGCACCCGGCCGTCGTCCCACAACGGGCTGTGAGCGGGCAGCGGTTCGGTCTCGAAGACGTCCAGGGCGGCGAAGCCGACCCGTCCGGATTCGAGCGCGTCGACCAGCGCGGCCTCGTCGACGACGGTCCCGCGGCCGACGTTGACGACGGTGGCGCCCGGCTCGAGGGCGTCGAAGAACCGCTTGCCGAGCAGGTGGTGGGTCGCGTCGGTGCCGGGCAGCGTGTTGACGACGGCGTCCACGGTGGGGGCCAGCTCCGCGATCCGGTCGGGGTGGACGACGTGGGAGACGCCGGGGACGGTGACGTCCCTGCGGCTGGTGCCGACGACCGTGGCGCCCAGCGCGTGGAGCGACGCCGCGACGACCCGGCCGATGCCGCCGAGGCCGAGGACGAGGACCGTCTGCCGGCTCACCTGGCCCATCGTCCAGCGCCCGCTCCACTCGCGGTCGCGCTGCTGCCGCTGGAGGCGGGGCAGGTGCTTGGCGCCGGCGAGCACGCCGAAGACGGCGAACTCGGCCAGCGGGCGGCCGTGCACGCCGGCGGAGGTGGTGAAGACGACCCGGTCGAGTTCGCCGGCGTCGAGTCCGGCGGCCCTGACCTGTCCGCCGCCGCCGGCGGCCATCGTGTGCACCCAGCGCAGCCGCGGGTTGGCGCGCACGGTGCGTGCCAGGGCCGCGGGGTCGACGTCGGGGATGCCGTACAGCGCGTCGGCGGAGTCGACGGCCGCTTCGTAGGCGCGCTGCTGTTCGGGGCTGCGGCGCCAGTCCGGGTCGCCTGCGAAGTCGGCGGGCCAGCGCATCGGAGGCAGCAGCGAGTGGTCGACGACGAGGTCGATCCGCGGTTCCAGCTCCCGGATGCGGGCGCGGTTCTCCTCGGACAGCGGGGCGGCGACCGCGACACGCAGACGTCCCGGCGTCCTGGGCACGGCGGTCACCTCGCGGCCTCGGCGCGCAGGGTCTCGACCTCGGCGTCCAGGGCCGCCTCCCGGGCGACGATGGCCTCGACCGCTTCGAGTGCCTCCTCGGCGCGGTGCGGCGGGATGACGATGACGCCGTCGCCGTCGGCGGCGACGATGTCGCCGGGGTTGACCACGACGCCGCCGATGGCGACCGCCTCACCGATCGAGCCGGGGCCGTTCTTGAACGGACCGGCGGGGGTGAGACCGCGGGCGAAGACCGGGAAGGCGAGGTCCTCGATGATGGCGGCGTCGCGTACGTAGCCGTCCACGACCGCGCCGGCCGCCCCGTAGACGGCGAAGCGCTGGGCGAGGTTGTCGCCCATGATGGCCCTGCCGTCGTAGCCGAACGCGTTGATGACCAGCATGTCGCCGGGACGGACGTGGTCCACCGCCGCGATCACGGCCTTGTTGTCGCCCGCCACGGAGAGGACCGGCAGCGCTGTGCCGACGGCCTTCGCGCCGTTCCAGACGGGCACGATGCCGCCGTCCGCGATGTTCAGCCGGTCCAGGGCGTCCCCGAGGTTGGCCACCGAGTGGGCACGGAACCGGTCCAGCAGTTTCTCGTCGACACGGTTCCACTGGGTGTGGACGCGCACGTTGTCCTGGGTCATCGAAGAACTCCTCGGGGGAACGGGATCGCGGTGGTGGCTGCGGTCGCCGAGGTGGCGCCGGCGCCGCGAGGGCACGGGACACGGGGGCGTACGCCGCCGCCCGAAAGTGCGAAAACTTTCGCGTTTCGCGTGAGTCAGTCTGCATCCATCCAGGCCACAGCACAAGGGTGGGCGGCGCCGGACCGCGTCCCGGCCCCCGTTTCGGGCTCGGAGACACAGTCGAAGCGGAAGGTTAACTTCGGGGCAATACGAGTCCTTGACCCACCCAGAATGCGAATCTATTCTCATTCGAAATTCCAGTCGCATCTCGGCTCCGGCGTTGTGGTCTGCAGGCCGGCGGCCCCGAAACACGTCACTCCCTCTCCTGGGGTTCCTCCTCCGTTCCCGTCATCGCGGGGACGAGCAGTCGTACCCCGACCCCGTCAGGACACCGCGCAGGGGTCCGCGACACCGAAAGTGAACGCGTATGGCAACGTCAGATCGGCTCAGCACCCCGTCAGATCGTCTCGAAGCGGCGTCGAACGGCACCGACGCCTCGGCCGTCGACGCCGTCTCCGCCGATGACAAGGTCGTCCGCAAGGCCACCGTCGCCGGTGCGATCGGCTCCTTCGTCGAGTGGTACGACTACGGCATCTACGGCCTGCTGGTCACCTACCTCGCCGTCAACATCATGGGTGAGGCGGACGCCGGCAACCTCTTCCTCACCAACGTCGGCTTCCTGGTCAGCTTCGTCGCACGGCCGTTCGGCAGCGTCATCTGCGGCTATTTCGGGGACAGGATCGGCCGCAAGAGCCTGCTCGCCGCCCTGCTGGTGCTCATATCGGCCGCGACCGCGGCCATCGGGCTGATCCCGTCCTCCAACGTCATAGGTGTCGCCGCCCCCGTCCTGCTGGTCCTGCTGCGGGTGCTCCAGGGCTTCTCCGCGGGCGGCGAGGTGGCCGGTGCGATGTCCTTCGTCGGCGAATACGCCCCGGACAGCCGCCGGAACTTCATGATGAGCTTCATCGCGGTCGGGTCGTTCATCGCCCTCATGGTCGGCAGCTCCCTGTCCGCGCTCCTCATCACGGCGTTCGGTGACGACACGATGACCTCCTGGGCCTGGCGGGTGCCCTTCCTGCTCGCCGTCCCGCTCGGCTACGTGGGCTTCTACATCCGCCGCCGGCTGGAGGAGACGCCGCACTTCGAGTCGCTGCGCGAGCAGAACACCGTCGCGCGCAACCCGCTGCGCGAGGCGCTCGGCTCCCCCCGGCACCTCAAGGCCATCGTGCTCACGATCTTCCTGCCCGCGCTCAACGGCCCCGGCTACTACCTCCTGTTCGTCTACATGCCGACCTACCTCAAGACCTCGCTCGGCGAGCACAACTTCTCGATGCTGCGGGCGCTCATGGTCACCGCGGTCAGCCTGGTGGCCATCGCCGTCTGTATCCCGCTGATGGCCCGGCTGTCGGACCGGATCGGCCGTAAACCCGTCCTCGCCGGCTCCGCGATCGCCATGGCCGCCGTCTCGTACCCGATGTTCAAGCTCATCACCACGGGCGAGGTCGGACTCGCCTGCATCGGCACCGTCGTCCTGGCCGTCGCCTTCTCCGGCCACGCCGCGGTCATCCACACGGTGCTCGCCGAGATGTTCCCGACCACCGTGCGCTACTCCGCCTACAGCATCGGCTTCTCCCTCTCGACCATCATCTTCGGCGGCAGCGCTCCGCTGGTGATGACCGAGCTGATCGAGTCGACCGGATCCCAGCTGGTGCCCGCCTTCGCCTCCATCCTCACCGCCCTGATCACCCTGGTCGCCCTCGCCTTCGTGCGCGAGACCAAAGGCCGGCCGCTCGCCGCCCGCTGAACCACCGTCCGCACAAGGGAGACGCCATGGGACGCATCCGCGCACCCGGCCCCGAGGGGCAGAACCCGCGCCGTCCGCGGGCCATGGACACGGTCCGCACCAACTGGGCCGTCGCCGAGTATGTCGAGCGGGCCCTCGAACGGGGCGAGTACCCCGTCGCCCTCGTCCCGCCCGCGGCCTTCCTCAGGACGGGCCCCGGTCCCCGAACCCACGCCGAACACGCCGAACACGCCGAACCGTAAAACCGTAGAACCCGCACCAGGAGAACCACATGGGCATCAACTCCGTAGCCGTCGTCGCCGACCTCGGCGAGAGCTTCGGCAACTACACGATCGGTGATGACGCCGCCCTGCTCGGCCTCGTCACCTCCTCCAACATCGCCTGCGGCTTCCACGCCGGTGACCCGCGCATCATGGACCGGACCGTCGCCGAGTGCGTCGAGCGCGGCATCGAGCTGGGTGCCCACCCGGGCTACCCCGACCTCGTGGGCTTCGGCCGCCGCCTCATCGAGGCGACCGAGGAGGAGATCCGCACCGACGTGCTCTACCAGCTCGGCGCGCTGGACGGCTTCGCCCGGGTGCACGGCGGCACCATCAGCCACGTCGCGCCGCACGGGCGCATGGGCTCGATCGCGCAGACCGACGCCAAGCACGCCCGTGCCATCACCGACGCCATCGCCGCGTACAACAAGGACTACATCGTCATCTGTCAGCGCGGTCTGCTGGCCGAGGAGTCACGCAAGCGCGGCCTGGAGGTGGGCTACGTCTTCCTGGCGGACCGCGGCTACGGTGACGACGGCATGCCGGTCCCGCGCTCGCACGAGGGCGGCCTCATCCACGACCCGCAGCTCATCGGCGAGCGTGCCCGGCAGGTCGTGCGCGAGGGCACGGTCCGTTCCGTCAACGGCAACGTGGTCCCGCTCGGGCACGACGCCGACATCCTGCTGCTGCACGGCGACCACCCCACCGTCCTGGCGAACGGCACCGCGCTGCGTGCCGCGCTGGATGCCGAGGGCATCCGCGTCACCGGACTGCGGGACGTCCTGGCGGAGAAGGCGAAGAAGGCGGAGGCCGCGTCGGCTCGCTGAGGCCGCGCGCACCAGGCAATGACCACAGCACCGTACGGCGCCATCACCGTCGAGCCCTTCGGGGACTCGGCGGTCATGGTGACCATCCCGCACCCCGACCGGACGATCCGCAGGGCCGCCATCGTCGCCTTCCGGGACCGGTTCCTGGCCCACCGGCCGCACGGCGTTTTCGATGTCGTCTCCGGCCTGGAATCGCTGCTCATCGAGTTCGACCCGTTGCTGACGGCTCCGCAGCACGTGGAGTACGCGGCTCGTCTGGTGGCGGAGTGGGCGCCCGTGCCCGCCGCGGACGCGTCCGGCGTGCGTGCGGCGCGCACCTTCGCCATTCCGGTCGTCTTCGACGACGAGACGGGTCCCGACCTGGCCTCGGTGGCGGGGGAACTCGGCTGCACCGCCGCCGAGGTCGTCGAGGCCATCGCGGACTCCACGTTCACGATCTCCCTGCTGGGCGCCGCGATGGCGCCCATGATGGACGGGCTCAAGGTGCCCCGGCCGGTACGCAGGCGGGCCGAACCGCGTACCGACGTCGTCCCCGGCTCGATCATGATCGCGGGCACCAACGCGATCATCCAGCCGTTCCCCGGGCCCACCGGATGGCGTGTCGTCGGCCGCACCCCCTACACGATCGTCGACATCTCCCGCCCGGAACCCGTCTCCTTCGCCGCCGGTGACGTCGTGCGCTTCGTCCCCGTGACACAGACCGAGGCGGCCGCTGCGGACGGCGGGTTCCTGCTGCCGGTGGAGGACTCCGTATGACGACCGTGGCACTCGACATCACGCACACCGGCTGGATCACGACGTTCCAGGACCTCGGCCGGCACGGCTCCGAACAGCGCGGCGTGCCCACCGGAGGGGCCGCCGACCAGCACGCGGCGGCCGTCGCCAACCTGCTCGCGGGCAACCCCGCGCACGCGACGCTCCTGGAGAGCCTCGGCGGCGAACTGGCCCTGGTGCCGGACGCCGACGTGCTCCTGGCCGTGACCGGTGCCCCCGCCGAGGTGACCGTGGCAGGCGCGCCCGCGACCGCCTGGACTCCCCTGCTGGTGCCGGCCGGCCAGGAGATCCGTGTCCGCCCGGACATCAGCCGCGGAACGCGCACCTACCTGGCGGTCAACGGCGCACTCGCCGCGAAACGGCTGCTGGGCAGCACCGCCCCGGACGCCCGGATGGGCTTCGGGCAGGCCGTGTCGCGGGGCGATCGGGTGCTGCTGGAGACGGAGTTCGGTGGTTTCGGCCGCCGGCCGTTCGAGCCGTTGCTGTTCCGGCTTCCCGTGCCCGTCCCCCGCTTCGACGAGGGGACCTGGACCGTCGACGTCGTCGCGAGCCACGGCATCCACACCATTCCCGGCGTCCGGGAGCTGATCGAGGACTCGGTCTACACCGTCACGCCCCGCTCCAACCACGTGGGGCTCCGGCTCGACGGACCGGTACTCCACCCGGACGGCGACACCGAGATCGTCTCGCACGGCGTGCCCGTCGGGGCGCTCCAGATCCCGCACGCGGACGAGCTCATCGTGCTCGGCCGCTACCGGAGCCTGACGGCGGGCTACCCGATCGTCGGCGTCGCCTCGCGGGCCTGTCTTCCTCTGCTCGGGCAGGCGGGTCCGGGACGCCGGCTGCGGTTCCGGTGGACCGACCGGGAGACCTCGCTGCGTCGGTTCACGCAGCGTGCGGCCGAGGTGCGGACGCTGGGACGGGCTGCCGCCGAAGCGTTCGGCGCCCTCGGTTTCTCCGCACCCTTGTCGCGCATAAAACGAGAAGATATTCTCAATTGAAGTACGAATCGCATATCAAAGCGCCCCGACCGACCAAGGAGGTGGCTCGATGACGACGTCGGCCAAGACCGCGCTCATCACGGGAGCAGGCAGCGGGATGGGCCTGGAGACCGCACGGCTGCTGGCCCGGGACGGCATCACCGTCGTCCTGCTCGGCCGTCGGCAGCAGGCCCTCGACGAGGTCGCGGACACCATCCGCGCGGAAGGCGGCACGGCCCTGGCCCTCGCCGCCGACATCACCCGCACCGAGGACGTCACCCGCGTCCTGGACCGGGTCCGCACCGAGTTCGGCCCCGTCGACATCCTGGTGAACAACGCGGGCAGCGCGTCCTCGGTGCTCAACCCGCAGTGGCTGCCGCACGAGGAGTGGCGCCAGGTGCTCGACGTCAACCTCACGGCCGTCTTCCAGCTCACCCAGGCCGTCCTGCCGGACATGCTCGGACGCGGCACGGGCACCATCGTGACCGTCTCCTCGCTCGCCGCCGTCAACCCCAACCTGCTCGGCGGCGCGGCCTACGGCGCCGCCAAGGCCGGCGTCCGCAACTTCATGACCTTCCTGCACAACACCTTCCGCAACCAGGGCCTGCGCGCCATCACCGTGCTGCCCGGCGAGGCGGACACCCCGATCCTCGACAACCGGGCACGCCCGCCGGCCCCCGAGGAGCGCGCCGGCATGGTGCAGCCCGTGGACGTCGCCGAGGCCATCCGACTCGCCGTCACCCTTCCTCAGCGGGTCGTCCTCCAGGAGATGGTCGTCGCCCCCACCCGGCAACGCGACACCTCCGGCGACCTGGAGGTCAGCCGTTGGGCGGGCGCTCCCGCCGACGCCGAGCCGCAGCTCTGAACACCCGCCACCAGGAACGCCACCAGGAGAGTTCGATGCCTCCCTCCCTCACCGCACCGTCCCCCGTCTTCGGCACGGCCGAGGCCGTCGCCCGGATCGCCGCCGCCTCCCGCCGGACGCAGCAGCCGCAGTCCCGTGGCGACCTCGTCTCCCTCGCCATGGGAGAGCCCGACTTCGACACCCCGGAGGCAGTGACCGAAGCCGCCCTCGGCGCGCTGCGCGCGGGCCGCACGCACTACTCGCCCCTGCTCGGCGAACCGGCCCTGCGCGAGGCACTCGCCGAGCAGCTGACCGGCCTGGCCGGGGTACCGGCGAGCGCCGGCGACATCCTGATCACCCAGGGCGGCACCGCGGGTCTCGCCGCCTCGATCCTCGCCGTCGTCAACCCGGGCGACCGGGTCGTCGTCCCGGACCCCACCTACTCCCTCTACGCCGACCTCGTCAGCATGGCCGGCGGGGTCGTCGTGCCCGTCCCGCTCGCGCCGGACCTGCACTGGGACCTCGACCGGCTCGCCGACGCCCTCGTCGACGCCCGGCTCTTCGTCTTCTGCAACCCCTGCAACCCCACCGGCATCGTGCACAGCCGCGAGGAACTCGACACGCTCGCCAAGCTGCTCGACGGCACCTCCACCATCGTCATCTCCGACGAGGCGTACTCCGCGCTGGACTTCACCGGCCGCCCCTTCACCTCGGCGATCTCGCTCGACGGCCTGCGCGAGCGCACCGTGTACTGCCAGACCTTCTCCAAGAGCTACGCGATGACCGGCTGGCGCGTGGGATACCTGTGGGGCCCGTCGGAGCTGATCCGGGCGTCGGCCCGCATCCACAACACCTTCAACGGCTCCGTCAACACCTTCATCCAGGACGCGGCGCTGGTCGCGGTGGAGCGCTGCGAGGCGGACGTGGACCGTATGCGCCAGGCGTACCTCCAGCGGCGCGACCTCATGCGCGACGCGCTCGCGGACGTTCCCGGCCTGACGCTCAGTTCGCCGGAGGGGGCGTTCTACCAGTTCCCGCGCTACGACCTGGACCTGCCGTCCGTGGAGGTCGTCGCCGCCCTGCGCGCGCAGGGTGTGGCCGTCCGGCCCGGCAGTGAGTTCGGCGCCTGCGGCGAGGGGCACCTGCGCCTGTCGTACGCTGCCAGCCCGCAGTCCATCACCGAGGGCGTCCGCCGACTCGCCCTGGGCTTCGCCGCCTTGCGGTGAACGCCGCCCCCGACGCGAGGAGAAAGTCGCCCATGCGCAGTGACACCGAGCGCAACCGCAGGCACCTCATCAAGGCCGCCGCGCGCCTGTTCGAGAAGTCGCCGGGGCCCGTCAGCCTGGCGGAGATCGCCCGGCACGCCGAGGTGTCCACCGCGACGGCCTACCGCCATTTCTCCTCGGTCGAGGAGGTACTGCACGCGTTCCGCGCCCAAGTGGGCTCCGAACTGCAGGAGTTCAGTGCACGTCAGACCGTACGGGGCATGGCCAGGCTCGAGGCGGTGTCCCGGTACTGGGTGTCGCTGGTGCTGGAGCACGGTGGCGCCATGGCACAGATGCGTTCGCACCGCGGCTACCTGGAGCGGCTGCGCGAGAACACCGGTTACCTCGTCCCGCAGGCCGAAGCACTCGCCGAGCCGCTGCGGCAGACGACAGAGGAACTCGGCCTGGGCGACCTCGGCGACGAGGCCCTGTATCTGTGGAACGCGCTGTTCGACCCCCGCGACATCCTCGACCTCATCACGAGTGGGCGCAGCGAGGAGGAGACCGCCACCCGCCTCCTGGCGGCCCTGCGCGGCGCCTTGATCGGCTGGTCCACCCGGCACCTCTGATGCGCACCTCCGAATGCCCGCACATGAACAGGGAGACAGCACTTCCATGGACGTCAGCGCCTATGTCGAGACCGTTTACGCCGGGTTGTGCCGGCGCGATCCGGGGGAGGCGGAGTTCCACCAGGCCGCGCGGGAGGTCCTGCAGGCGATAGGCCCCGTGCTCCGGGCGCACCCCGAGTACGCGGAGAACCGTGTCGTGGAGCGGCTGTGCGAGCCGGAACGACAGCTCATGTTCCGCGTGCCATGGGTGGACGACCACGGCACGGTACAGGTGAACCGCGGCTTCCGGGTGGAGTTCAACAGCGCGCTCGGACCCTACAAGGGCGGTCTGCGGTTCCACCCGAGCGTCGATCTCGGCATCGTCAAGTTCCTCGGATTCGAGCAGATCTTCAAGAACGCGCTGACCGGGATGGCGATCGGCGGTGGCAAGGGCGGGTCCGACTTCGACCCCAAGGGGCGGTCCGAGGCGGAGGTGATGCGGTTCTGCCAGTCCTTCATGACCGAGCTCCACCGTCACCTGGGAGAACACACCGACGTGCCCGCCGGGGACATCGGCGTGGGCGGCCGCGAGATCGGCTACCTCTTCGGCCAGTACAAGCGGATCACCAACCGCTACGAGAGCGGCGTCCTGACGGGCAAGCCGGTGGGCTGGGGCGGTTCGCAGGCCCGCACCGAGGCGACCGGCTACGGCACCGTGTACTTCGCCCAGGAGATGCTCGCCACCCGGGGCCAGGACTTCGACGGCCGCCGTGTGGTGGTCTCCGGATCGGGGAACGTCGCCCTCTACGCGGTCGAGAAGGTGCACAGCCTGGGCGGACGGGTGGTGGCCTGTTCCGACTCCTCCGGCTACGTCGTCGACGAGGACGGCCTCGATCTCGCCCTGCTGAAGGAGGTCAAGGAGGTGCGCCGCGCCCGCGTCGCCGCCTACGCCGAGGCGAAGCCCACCGCCCGCTTCTCCGCGCGGGGATCGGTGTTCGACGTGCCGTGCGACATCGCCCTGCCGTGTGCCACCCAGAACGAGCTGCGTCAGCAGGACGCCGTGGCCCTGGTGAAGAACGGCGTGCTGGCCGTCGCCGAGGGCGCCAACATGCCGTGCACCCCCGAAGCCGTCGAGGTCTTCCGGGACGCCCGGGTGCTGTTCGGCCCCGGCAAGGCGGCCAACGCGGGCGGGGTGGCGACCTCCGCCCTGGAGATGCAGCAGAACGCCTCCCGCGACGCCTGGACCTTCGAGCGGACCGAGAGCAGGCTCGCGGACATCATGCGGCAGGTGCACGCGCAGTGCCGTGCCACGGCCGAGACCTACGGCGGTGACGCCGACGACTACGTGCTCGGCGCCAACACCGCGGGCTTCCTGCGTGTCGCGGAGGCGATGACGGCGCAGGGAGTGATCTGACCTCCCGGTCCGGTTCGCCGCGAGGACTGCCGAGCACCCCGGGAGGGCACGGAGAGAGACCGTCATCCGTGCCCGGTGACGGCGCCTTCGGCGGTGTCACCGCGTCGCCCGCCGGTTTCCCCGCGGCCGCGGCCGGGCCGGCCACCACCCGGATCCGCTCAGGCCGCGTTCCGCCGTGCTCGGCCGAGTCGGCCTGGCGATGTGACGGGGACAGGTCCGAGGTCGAGGTCCTCGTGCCGGACGGCGTGTCCGTCGAAGTGCCGCTTCCCGGCGGATCACGGTTCCGGGTGGCCGCCGGCCGGCACCTCCTGTCGTCGCGCTGAGCCGTCGGACGGCGCACGGTCCGCTCCGGCCCGGCATGGCGGGACGGAACCGGTGCCGTGCGGGACGTCCGGACCTGCTGCCGGACGTCCCGCGGCCGGGGACGGGTCAGTTGTCGAAGATCTCGATCTCGGCGAGCGCGTAGTGTTTCCAGGTCAGGTTCGCCCCATTGACCCTGATCCGCAGACCTCGCAGGTTCTCCTGCTGCGGGAGGTCGACGAGCTGCGCCTCCACGGTGGCGTCGTTGGTGAGGTAGGTGCGGGCCCCGCTGTCGGCCACCTCGGTCCAGGTGGCGCCGTCCGTCGTGACCTCGACGGCGGCTGAGGTGATCCCCTGTCCCTGGCCGTAGTTGGTGTGGATGCCGATCTGGTCGGCGTCCGTCCCGTCGGCCCAGGTGAAGGTCAGGTACTGCGGCAGGGCGGGGTTCCGGTCGAGAGGATCACAGCAGGTCCTTTCGGTGCGGTGCGGTGCGGTGGATGCGACGTTCGGGTGGTCCGGGAGGGACGCGTCGGATCGGCCGGAGCGGTGCGGTCGAGGAGGAGCTGGGATTCCTGCGGGCGGGACGGGCGGTGCGCGCCCGTCCCGTCATGGCGGCGCGGAGGCCCGCCGGCCGGAGCGTGTCCGGCCGGCGGGCCTCCGCCCGGAGCGGCTGCCGCCGCGGTGATGTCAGCTGGTCGCCTCCAGGGACCAGTCGGCGCTCCACCAGGTGGTGGGGGCGGCGCTCTCCTCGACGTAGCCGAGCTTGTTCTCGGCGTGCAGGTAGTCGCCGGTGTTGCGGTTGCGGATGCGCACGTAGCTGCCGTTGGTCTCCAGGACCCAGTCGGCGCTCCACCACTTGTCCGCGATGTGGCTGTACTGCACGGCCCCGCTGGGGGTCTGGTTGTTGAGGAAGTCGCCGGTCCAGCGGTTGCGGATGCGGGTGTAGCCCGAGCTGTCGGTCCGGGTGTACCAGTGGCCGGACCAGTACGTGCTGGGCACGCTGGTGGCGAGCTGGACCTGGCCGGTCTTGTCCTGGAGATGCATGTACTGCCCGGTGCTGCGGTTCTTCAGCCGGTAGACGGAGTAGCCGGCGTCGGGCTTGAAGACGCGCACGTAGTCGACGTACCAGGTCTTGGGCCAGGTGTCGTTGGCGGACCCGCTCCACGAGGCGTCGGTGTACAGGCCGAGCATCATGCCCATCGGGTACAGCGGCGAGCCGGCGATGCGTCCCTTGTACTCGTTGTCGTAGTAGAACTCGAGCCCGGTCGGGGTCCACTCCATGCCGTAGACGTGGTATTCGTTGGCGGGGTCGCCGTCGATCGTCATGGTCGTGTTCGTCTTGTTGTACGACGGGTCGGTCCACTTGTGGAGCGTGGGTGTCCACGAGCCGAGGTTCGAGAAGGCGTTCTCCACGATGTCGATCTCGCCGGACCGGAGGGTGCCGGTGCCGTCGGATGCCTGGTCGGCCTGGTCACCGACGAGCCACCAGGCCGTGTGTCCGCCGCCCCCGCAGTTGGGGCCCTTGGCCCGCATCTCGAAGTAGCCGAACTGGGTGGTGTAGCCGTTGAAGTCCGGCTCGCTGTGGTTGATCTCCATCTGCCCGTCCCAGCCGTTGAACTGGTGCAGGTAGTTACGCTCGTAGGTCTGGATGCTGGAGCACTTGACGATGCCGTCGTTGACCGGGTCCCAGGCCGGCTGGTCCTCGTCGATGCGCAGGGCCAGCGCGCTGTCGCTGATGCTGTACCGGGGCGCGGACAGCTCGCGGGTGCTCCAGTGGGGCAGGTAGTACGGCAGCCACTTGTCCGTGTCGAGGGACGAACTCTCGAACTCCTCCTGGAAGTCCAGCGTGTAGCCGGACTTCGTGGTCGAGTTGGCAGGGAAGTCCGACGTCGTGGCGGCGAAGGCCGGGCGGGTCAGCTGCATCGAGGCGGCGGACAGCAGCGAGGCGCCCAACAGGGCATTGAAGGAACGGCGCTTCACAGGTGGTACTCCTTCGACGGAAGGCAAGCGGGGGCTGGGAGGGGCGCGATGAGCGCGGCGTCCTGGCAGCGCGCACATGCGTCGCGCTGTGCCGGCGCGCGGCAGGGTGGTCCTCGGTCCACGCCGACCGGGTGGGCCGGATCGTCCGCGGATGAGAACGTACTGACAGAAAGTCAGGAAGTCGTGCAGGGGGCGACGCTCAGGATGGCGTCGTCTGCCGTCGGTGCATGGTGCGGCTCCAGGCATGAGGGGGAGGCCGTGACCGCCGGGGCGGGATACCCGGCGGCACATACGAAGGTCGTTTTCGTATGTCGGCGTCCCTCAGTGAAACGGCAGTAACAAAGGCCGTCAAGAGTTCACACGGAGGTAATCTGAAGATGCCTTCCACAGGAGAGGCGTCGGCCGCACGGCCGGCGCACAGCGGACTCACGGGGACGGGATGCCTTCACCTCGCGGCAGCGGCGCCGATCAGGCATTCATCAGGGCGCACAACGCTCAGGCGGCCCTTCGCATCCTGCGTCACACCGGCACTCCGGTCACCCTGACCCAACTGGCCAGGACGGCAGGGCTGTCGCGCCCCACGGTCGAGTCCGTGCTGGCCGATCTCACCGCCCGCGGCTGGGTGGTGGAACTGCCGCCGGACGACGGGGTGATGGGGCGGCCGGCACGCCGTTTCCGGTTCGACGCCGCCGCCGGTCACGCCGTGGGTCTGGACATCGGCATGGGCAAGGCCCTGGCGATCGTCACCGACCTCGACGGCCGGGTCGTCGGCAGTACGCGCCGCACGCTCAGCGACGGCCTGTCAGGACCGAACCGGCTGACGCTCGCCGGCGACCTGGTGGACGAATGCCTGCGGCAGGCGGGGATCGCATCGCCGTCTCTTTGGGCGTTGACCGTTGGCCTCCCGGGCCTGATGGACCGCACGGGGCGCATGACGCGTTCGACGGTCCTGCCCGGGCTGACCGGCGTGAACCTGTCCGGCTACTTCGCCGACCGGTTCGGCTGCCGGGTGCGGGCCGAGAACGACGCGAACCTCGCCACCCTCGCGGAGCACTGGCACGGCTGTGCCCAGCATGTCGACGACGTGGTCTACGTCCTGGCGGGCCGGCGCACCGGCGCCGGCATGATCATCGGAGGGCGGCTGCACCGGGGCCCGAACGGGGCCGCCGGGGAGCTGGGCGCGCTGCGGATGCTGGGCTGGTGGGACGCGCCCGGCGATCTGGAGGGGCACGGCGCCGACGCGGAGGCCGTCTTCGACGCGGCGCCCGCCGACCCCCGGGCCCAGCAGGCCGTCCTCGCCTACGCGGCGGCCCTGTCCAACGGCATCGCGGCGCTCGTCCTGACCCTCGATCCGGACCTGATCGTCATCGGCGGCGGTCTGTCGCAGGCCGGGGACCGACTACTCGGGCCCCTGCGCCGGCACTTGGCCGAAACCTGTCTGACCACACCGAGAATCGAAATGTCCGTTCTCGGCGACGAGTCGGTGGCCCTCGGGGCCGTCCGCACAGCCCTGGACCTCATCGACGAGGAAGTCTTCGACGCAGGACTGCGGCTCCAGTCGCCCCCGGACATGCCCTGAGGCCCGCGTTCCGTCAGGCGTCCGACCTGCGGTGACCGCCCTCCGCCGACGGCTCGCACGGGGCGGCCGGGCACGCCCGGCCGCCCCGCTCCGGACACAGGCTGGACACAGCCGCCGAAATTTTCGCCGCACCTCTTTACGGCACGGCAAACGCGATGTTAGATGTCGCTTGCTTCGCTTCATTCAAACTCTGAATCAAGTCGCTTGGGGATGTAATGCCTGGTTCGCTCCGCAGGATGCGCGCCGACAACCGGTCACTGGTACTCGGACACGTCGTGCGTCTGTGCCCGGTCGCCCGGCTCGACCTGGCGCAGGCGCTAAACCTGTCCCCAGCGACGATCACCAGCGCCATCCGCGAACTCGTGGGCCAGGGACTCGTGGAGGTCGTGGACGTCGTCCAGACCAACGGACGCCCCCGCGAACGGTTCGGCCCGTCCGCCTCCACCGTGCACGCCATCGGCGTCAAGGTGATGGCCGACCGCGTGGTCGCGGTCCGGGTCAACTACCGCGGCGAGGTGACGGCTTCCATGGAGGCCCCGTTCGACTCCCACCACTCCCGGGCGACCGGGCAGCTCGCCGATCTGCTGGAAGCGTGGATCGAGGAGCACGGCCGCAAGGGTCTGCTGGGCGTCGGCATCGGCGTGAGCGGCATAGTGGACTCCGAGTCGGGCCGGGTGGTCGACGCGGCTCGCGCCGGATGGAGCGACCTGCGGCTCGCCGAGGAGCTCGGCGACCGGCTCGGCACCCATGTCCGCGTCGACAACGACGTGATGGCCCTGGCCCGGGCCCACGCCCTGTACGGAGCGGGTCGCGAGCACGACTGCTTCATGATCGTGACTCTCGGAACGGGTCTGGGGTCGGCGGTCGTCACCGGCGGACAGGTCCACCGCGGCGCACGAGGCATGGCCGGCGAGATCGGCCACTTCACCGTCGATCCGACAGGCCCCCTGTGCGGCTGCGGCGCGAACGGCTGCCTTGAGGCGTACGTCTCCGAGTACGCCCTCGCGCGGGAGGCCGCGGCGTCCGGTGTCGCCGACGACTTCGAGCAGCTCCTCGCCCGGACCGAGAGCGACCCGAAGGCGCGCCGGCTCTTCGAGTCCGCCGGTGTCCGGCTCGGGCAGGCCCTGCAGCTCGTCGTCAACGTCCTCGACCCCGCCGTGGTCATCGTCTCCGGCGAAGGCGTGCGCTGGTGGCGTCACCTGCGGGACGCGGCACAGGACCAGCTGCGCCGCGGTCGGCTGGGCAGCGCCCGGCAGGTCTCCCTCGTCCAGGACGACTGGGACGACCGGGCCTGGGCGCGCGGTGCCGCGGCCTGCGTCCTGTCCTCGCTCACCGAGCCCACCGGCCGGCGCCTGCCGGCCGCCCCCACGATCGACGCACCACGACCGGGCTCCTCCGGTCCCTGATCCTCCACGTCCCAGGACGAGATCCCCCACCTCGTCACCAGGCATCACACGGCAGTACACCACCACCGGGAGCCGTCCGGCGCGCAGACGATCGCCGCCCGGCTCGTTCCGCGACGCCCGCGAGGCGTCGTATGCGAAAGGCACAGAACCATGAAGAGAATCACGCGAGCGGCCACGAACGTCGTCTCCGCGGCGGCTGCGCTGACCTTGCTCGGCGCCTGCGGCGCGCCCGAGTCGCCCAACGCCTCCACCGACACCGACGGCAAGCTGGAGGGCCGCGGTCCCATCACCTTCGTGGCGGGCAAGGACACCTCCGGCAGCATGCAGAAGATCGTCGACCGCTGGAACGCCGACCACCCGAAGGAGAAGGTCACCTTCGAGGAGCCCACCTTCGACGCCGACCAGTTCCGGGCGAAGGCGGCGCAGGCGGCCCAGGCCAAGAGCGACACGTTCTCCGTGATCAGCATGGACGTGGTGTGGACCGGCGAGTTCGCCAAGCGCGGCTACGTAGTGCCGCTGCCCGACGACGCCGTGGACACCTCGGAGTTCCTGTCCGGGCCGGTGGAGACCGCGACGTACGACGGCAAGCTGTACGGCGTGCCGTGGAAGACCGACACCGGCATCCTCTACTACCGCAAGGACCTCCTCGACAAGTACGGCCTCAAGGCGCCCACCACCTGGGCGGAGCTGGCCGAGGCGTGCGAGAAGGTCGCCGAGCCGGAGGGGATCGACTGTTACGCCGGGCAGCACGGTCAGACCGAGGGCCTGACGGTCAACGTGTCGGAGGCCGTGAACTCCGCCGGCGGCTCCCTCGTCACCGACGGCAAGCCCACCGCCGACACTCCTGAGGCCATCAAGGGCCTGACGTTCCTGGCCGACGCCTTCAAGAAGGGCTGGGCCGCGCCCGAGGCCCTCACCTACGACGAGGAGGCCGGGCGCGCCCGGTTCCAGAGCGGCGAGCTGCTCTTCCAGCGCAACTGGCCGTACATGTACGCGCTGGCCAACGCCAAGGGCGAGGGCAACAAGGCCGCCGGCAAGTTCGACATCGCCCCGCTCCCGGGGGCCGACGGCGCCGGCTCGGCGACGCTGGGCGGTCACAACCTGGCGATATCCACGTACGCGAAGAACAAGGCCACGGCGCTGGACTTCATCAAGTTCTTCACCCAGGAGGACAACCAGAAGCAGAACCTCCTGGTGGGCTCGTACGCCCCCACCCGGAGCGCGGTCTACGAGGACAAGGACGTCGTGTCCGAGATCCCGTACCTGTCGACCATGAAGACCGCCCTCGACAAGGCCGTTCCGCGTCCCGCTGCCGTCCCCTACCAGCAGGTGACCGCCGCCATCCAGGAAGCCGGACTCGCCGTCGAGAAGGGCACCAAGACCCCTGCTGAGGCCGCCAAGGACCTCCAGGCCGCGCTCGTTCCGCTCCTCGGTAAGTGAGTCATGTCCACCTCGCAACCCCAGACCCGGTCCGCGGCCACCCTGGTGCTGCCGACCATCGCCACCCTGGCCGTCGTGGTCGCCTACCCCGTCTTCCAGGCGGTGCGGCTGTCCCTGTACGGCCAGGACATCAACTTCAACGTGTTCTACCGGGGATTCGGCAACTACGCCGACTTCCTCACCGGCCCACACTCCGAGCAGTTCTGGCGGGCCGTCACCAACACCAGCGTCTTCACCTTCATCTCGGTGATTCTCGAGACGGTGATCGGCCTGGGCATGGCACTGGCCATGCACCACGTCATCCGCGGCCGCGGCCTGCTCCGTGCCTCGATCCTGGTCCCGTGGGCCATCCCCACCGCAATGAGCGCGCTGGTGTGGAAGTGGATGTTCACCCCGCACGGCATCGTCAACGCCGTGCTGGGCACCGACATCATCTGGGCGACCGAGCCCTGGGCCGCGAAGACCGCCATCATCGTCGCCGATGTGTGGAAGTCGGCCCCCTTCATGGGCCTGCTGATCCTCGCCGGCCTCCAGACCATCCCGAACGAGATGTACGAGGCCGCCCGGGTCGACGGCGCCACCGCCTGGCAGCGGTTCACCCGGATCACGCTCCCGATGATCCACGGGGCGCTGCTGGTGGCCGTTCTGATGCGCATGCTCGACGCGCTGCGCGTCTTCGACCTGCCGTACCTCTTCGCGGGCAGCGCCGACAACCAGGACCTGGTCACGCTGTCGATGCTGGGCTACAAGTACGCGATCCAGCAGGGCGATTCGGGCGCCGGTTCCGCGGTGTCCCTGCTGACCCTGGTCTTCATCGGGGTGATCGCCTACCTGTTCATCCGGCTGCTCGGCGCCGACGCCCTCGGCACCCGTGAGGCCAAGGAGGCCCGCCAGCAGGCGAAGAAGGCGGCGCGAGCCTCCCAGCACCACCCCGTACAGGAGCCGTCATGACTGCCTCCACCCTCGCGCGTCCCGCGTCCGTCGACGCGCCGCCGCCCAGCGGCACCGCCGTCCTGCGTACGCGGCGCCCCTCGCTCCGTGGTGTGCTGCGCGGCCTGCTGGTGGCGCTGATCGTCCTGTGGTGTCTGGCGCCCTTCCTCTGGATGCTGCGCACCAGCTTCACCGTCGAGCCCGAGGTGCTCAGCAGCAACGCCCTGATCCCGAAGGCGCCGAGCCTGGACAACTACACGGCGGCGTTGTCGGAGAAGAACGCGTTCCTGCGCGCGCTGCTCAACAGCTTCGTCGTGGCCGGCACGACCACGGTCCTGGCCCTGCTGATCGGTCTGACCTGCGCCTACGCGCTGGCCCGGCTCACCTTCCGCGGCCGCAACCTGGTCCTCGCCGCCGTCCTGACGACGTCGATGTTCCCGCTGGTCGCCGTGTTGAGCCCGCTGTTCAACCTGTTCACCCAGCTCGGGTGGATCGACAGCTACCAGGCCCTCGTCGTGCCCAACATCAGCATCTCGCTGCCGCTGGCGGTGTGGACGCTGACGAACTTCTTCCGGCAGATGCCCTGGGACCTGGAGGAGGCCGCCCTCCTGGACGGCTGCACCCGCCGCCAGGCCGTCCGCCTCGTCCTCGTCCCGCTGATGACACCCGCCATCTTCACCACCGGCATCCTGGTCTTCATCACCGCGTGGAACGAGTTCATCATCGCGCTGACCATGACCAACCAGCAGGAGATGTTCACCGCGCCGGTGGCCATCGCCAACTTCACCGGCGCCGTCAGCCACCAGTCCCCCTTCCCCTCCCAGATGGCCGCCTCCGTCGTGGTCACCGTCCCCCTCATCGTCCTCGTCCTGATCTTCCAGCGCCGTATCGTCGCCGGTCTCACCGCCGGCGCCACGAAGGGATAGCACGTGTCCGCAGCATGGTGGCGTGACGCCGTCATCTACCAGATCTACGTCCGCAGCTTCCGCGACAGCGACGGCGACGGCATCGGCGACCTGCCCGGCGTCCGCACTGCCCTGCCGTACCTGAAGCGCCTGGGCGTCGACGGGATCTGGCTGAACCCCTTCTACCCCTCCCCTCAGTACGACCACGGCTACGACGTCGCCGACTACACCGGCGTCGACCCCGTCTACGGCACCCTCGCCGACTTCGACGCGCTGCTCGCCGACGCGCACGAGCACGGCATCCGCGTCGTGGTCGACCTGGTGCCCAACCACTGCTCCATCGAGCACCCGCTGTTCGAGGCCGCGCTCGCCGCCGGGCCGGGCAGCCCCGAGCGGGAGATGTTCCACTTCGCCGACGGCCGCGGTGAGAACGGCGAGCTGCCGCCGAACAACTGGCGGACGATGTTCGGTGGCTCGGCCTGGCAGCGGGTGCCGGACTCCTGCCCCGACGGGCAGTGGTTCCTGCACCTGTTCACCCCGGAGCAGCCGGACTTCAACTGGCGCAACCCTCGGGTGGCGGAGTTCATGCAGGACGTGCTGCGGTTCTGGCTCGACCGCGGTGTCGACGGCTTCCGCATCGACGTGGCCCAGGGCCTGTTCAAGCACGCCGACCTCCCGGACGCGGCCGACCCGTTCGAGGAGGAGCGGGTGGGCGACGCCGCCAACCCGCTCGCCTGGGACCAGCCCGAGGTGCACGAGGTCTACCGCTCCTGGCGGAGCATCTGCGACGAGTACGAGGCCCGCGACGGCAAGGTGCGCCTCCTCGTCGGTGAGATCACCGGGATCGGGCAGCGCAGCCTGCCCGACTACGTCCGCCCCGACGAGCTGCACCAGGGCTTCTTCTTCGACTTCCTGGGCGCCGCCTGGGACGGCAAGGGCCTGCGGGCCATCATCGACCAGGGCCTGGACGGCGCGTCCGTCACCGGCTCCACGGTCACCTGGGTCCTGGGCAACCACGACCGCGTCCGCGTCGCCACCCGGTACGGCGGCGGCGAGGCCGGCCGCGGCCCCGGCGACTTCGAGCTGGGCACCCGCCGGGCCCGCGCCGGTGCCCTGCTCACGCTGGGCCTGCCCGGTTCGGTCTACGTCTACCAGGGCGAGGAGCTGGGACTCCCGGAGGTCGTCGACCTGCCGCTGCACCGCATCACGGACCCGATCTACCGTCGCTCGGAGGGCAAGCGCCTGGGCCGCGACGGCTGCCGGGTGCCGATCCCGTGGTCCGGCGACCAGGCGCCGTACGGCTTCTCCGAGACAGCCGACACCTGGCTGCCGCAGCCGGACTACTTCGCCCCGCACACCGTGGAGCGCAACGAGGCCGACCCCGACTCGGTCTGGCACCTGTACCAGCGGGCGATGGAGCTGCGCGAGCAGCACATCCCGGCGACCGCGCCCCTCGCGTGGCTGCCCAGCGACGAGGGCGTCCTCGCCTTCACCCGCGGTGACGGCTTCACCTGCGTGGTGAACTGCACCGACCGGCCGACCGCCGCCCCGCTGCCCGGCACACCCGACTTCGCCAGTGGTCCCGTGGAGCCCGGCGTAGTTCCCGCGAACACCGCGGCCTGGTGGTTCAGCGCTCCGGCCGCCGACCGCGGCTGACGACCGGCCCCCGGCCGCCGAGGTCCTCCTGACAGGACCCCGGCGGCCGGGGGCCCTCCACGCCGTTCACTGAAACGGCGCACGGCGACGGGCCGGCCGTTTCCGCGGGCGCCGGCACGTCGGGCCGGCCCGACGCCGCGCACCAGCCGACGGCGCGATTGAACGATTCAAAGGACCGGAAACGCCCCTCCACACCACGGCGGCCACCTGCATCTCGACGTCGCAGAATTCCTTGTCAGAAGCGTAGACACCTTAATCTTCTCCTCGTTACCTTCATCGCCGATCGATATGAATCGATAAAATCCGCGAGCCGAAGGGACGACGGCATGCGACACCACGAGAGCACACCCGGACGAAGAGAAGTGGGACGCCGAACGGTCCTCGCCTCCACTCTCGGCACCCTTCCCGTCCTCATGGCCCACCAGGCTCTGGCGGCCTCCCCCGCCGTCGCCGCGCCGGTGGCGGACACCCCGGGCGGCGGCGACACCTCCGTGACCGGGCTGACGGTCGAGCACCGGACGAACCCGCTGGGTGTGGACGCCGCCCGGCCCCGGCTCGGCTGGCGCACCGCGTCACGTGTCCGCGGCCGACGCCAGAAGGCGTACCGGATCCTCGTCGCCACCTCCGCCGGCCGCCTCTCCGCCGGCCGCGCGGACGTCTGGGACAGCGGGCGCGTCGACTCCGCCGCGTCGGTCGCGGTCCTCTACGACGGTCCCGAGCTGAGCCGCTCCACCCGGTACCACTGGACCGTGACCGTGTGGGACGAGAAGGGCGGCGCCCACACCGCCCGGAACACCGCCCGCTTCGAGACCGGCCTGCTGAGCACCGACGGGGTGGGCGGCTGGGACGGCGCCCGCTGGATCACCATGGCGGGCAAGGCCGCCAACTCCGCGGGCGCGCCCCTCCTGCGGCACGAGACGCCCCTCGCCCGCGCGAAGGTCCGCCGGGCGCGGCTCTACGTCAGCGCGCTCGGTGTGTACGAGGCGTACGTCAACGGCCGCCGGGTCACCGTGCCCCAGGACGGGCACCGCACCCCCGAGCTGCTGACGCCGGGCTGGACGAACTACGACAGCGTCGTCAACTACATGAGCTACGACGTCACCGGGCTCGTGGCCGCCGACCGGCAGCGGGTCACGCTGGGGGCGGTGCTGGGCAACGGCTGGTACAACGGCCGGGTCTCGGCCGGGGCCGCCTACTACTCCGCCTCCGGCAGCCGGCTCGCCCTGAAGGCGAAGCTGCTCCTCGAATACGCCGACGGGACGTCGCAGACGGTGGTGACCACGCCCGGCACCGATTGGCGGGCCACCGACACCGGCCCCTACCGGGCGGACGACATCTACGCCGGGCAGCGGTACGACGCCCGCGCCGAGATACCGGGATGGTCCGCGGGCGGTTTCGACGCCTCGGCCTGGGCGGGGGCCGACGAACACGACTTCACCTCCCGCTTCCCCGGCTCGCAGCTGGTCGCCTACCCCGGCGAGACCGCACGGCTGATGCCGGACTGGGCGTGCGAGCCGGTGTCGGTGACCGTCTGCACCGGCGTGACGGGCGAGGCCGACAGTCCCTACGGCAGGGGCCGCGTCGTCACCGACCCGGACCGCACGGTCACCGACCCGGCGAAGGCGCCCCACGCCGAGATCGCGCTGCGCCCCGGCGAAACGGCCGTGTACGACCTGGGCCAGAACATGGTGGGCGTCCTGCGGTACGCGCTGCGCGGCCCCGCGGGCGCCGAAGTGGTCTTCCGCACCGGCGAGATGCTCAACGACGCGAGCGAGGGCGCCGACGGCCCGGAGGGGTCCGTCTACCGGGCCAACCTGCGCGGTGCGGAGGCCACCAGCACCTACGTCCTCGCAGGCGCGGCCGACGGCGAGACCCACCAGGACTCGCTCACCTTCTCGGGCTTCCGCTACGTCTCCGTCACCACCTCCCACGACGTCACCCTGACCGGGGTGACCGGCAAGGTGGGCACCTCCGCGATCCGCGACATCGGCTCCGTCACCACCGACGACGACAAGGTCAACCAGCTCATCGGCAACGTGCGCTGGGGGCAGCGCGGCAACTACCTGTGGGTGCCCATCGACTGCCCGCAGCGGGACGAGCGGCAGGGCTGGACCGGCGACACCCAGCTCTTCTCCCGCACCGGCCTGTACAACGCAGACGTGGTCAACTTCCTCTCCCACTACCAGGAGAGCCTGGTCCAGTCCCAGCGCACCTACGGCGTGGGCGGCGCCCAGTTCACCACCCTCGCGCCGAGCAAGCCGTACAACGCCACCTCCATGGTGAGCGGCTGGGCGGACTGCGGCGTGATCGTGCCGTGGACGGTCTGGCAGATGAGCGGCGACACCACGATCATCGAGCGGAGCTGGGCCGCGATGACCCGCTACCTGGACTGGATCCGGGGCCGGACCGGGACGACGTACGCCGGACAGGGCTCCCGCTTCGGCGACTGGCTGGCCCCGCAGAGCACCGGCACCCAGCTCATGAGCGACGTCTACTACGGCTACAGCGCCCGGCTCATGGCCCACATGGCCCGCGCGACGGGCCGCACGGCGGAGGCGTCCGGCTACGACGACCTGTTCGCGAACATCAAGCGGGCCTTCCTCGCCAAGTACCTCGACACCACGGACGGTGGGCTCACCCTGCGCTCCAGCCTCGGCGGCAAGCCCATCAACGGCCCCGCCCCCGAGGACGACAGCCAGACCGCCCTGCTGTGGGCCCTCAAGCTCGGCTTCTACGACACCGAGGCCCAGCGCCGCCGACTGGTCGAACTGCTCGCGGCGAACATCGGCAACGACGCCGCGTACAAGGCGGCCCATCCCGGCAGCACCCGCGTCCAGTACGCCGAGAACACCCTCTCCGTCGGCTTCCTCGGCGTGAACGTCCTCGCGCCCGTGCTCACCGACGAGGGCCGCGCGGACCTCGCGTACGCGCTGCTCCACCAGAACGCCATGCCGTCGTGGCTCTTCTCGGTCGACAACGGCGCCACCACCATCTGGGAGCGCTGGAACTCGTACTCGACGGAGGACGGCTTCGGGCCGGTCTCGATGAACTCCTTCAACCACTACGCCTACGGCGCGATCATGGAGTGGCTGTACACCGGCATGGCGGGCATCGCCGGCGACCCCGAGGAGCCCGGCTTCCGGCACTTCTTCCTCAGCCCGCACCCGGACCCGACCGGCCGGATCACCCGGGTGACCGGCTCCCACCTGTCCCCGTACGGCGAGATCAGCAGCGAGTGGGAGGTGACGGACCGGACATTGACCTACCGGGCCGAGGTGCCGGCCAATACCACCGCGACCCTGCGCCTGCCGGCCACGGAGCCGGACGGTGTCCGTGCTGGCCGCACACCACTGGCCCGGCTCGACCAGGTGAAGTTCCTCGGCTTCGCCGACGGCACCGCCTCCTACCTGCTTCCCTCCGGCCGCTACGAGGTGACCTCGCCACTCGGCTGATCGTCGGCCGGGCTCCGGGTCGCCGACTGCGCTCCAGCGGCCCGGACCGGCCGGTCGCCCACCGGGAGGCGAGGCTGTACGCCCCACAGGATTGAAGCGTTTACACAACAGGCGACCGTATCCCCCCGGGGGGACAACGCGACGAAAGGGCCGCCGTTCGCACCTGGCAGGCCGACGCTCCCGGCCGAAAAGGCTCCCCACGGTCGTCCAGGTACGGCAAAAGATGCCGACATGCCATAATCGCGAACTGAAACGCTTACGCGATCCACGATGACGGCAGGAGGGTGGATGGTCCGCCGCCCCGCCCCGAGAGGCGGAGACCGCCCGGCGACGATCCGCGACGTCGCGCAGCACGCCGGCGTCTCCGTCGCCACCGTCTCGCGCATCCTCTCCGGCAGCTACCCCAGCGCTCCCGCGACCCGCAGCAAGGTGCTGCGCGCGGTGCGCGAGCTGGATTACGTGGCCAACCCGCACGCCAGGGGACTCGCCGGTGTGCAGCCGAAGAACGTGGCCATAGTGGTCAACTCGGTGGCTTCGCCGCATTACTCTCACGTCGCTCAGGGAGTACAGGAACAGGCCGCCAAGGCGGGGCGGGTGTGTCTGGTCGGCACCACCGGCGGTGACCCCGAGCAGGAGCTGGCACTGGTGCGGCTGATGCGCGAGCGGCACGCCGAGGCGCTGATCCTCGTCGGAAACGTCGTCGTGGACGACGCCTACCGCGAGCGCATGATCTCCTACGCCCGGTCCCTCGCCCTGGTCGGCTGCCACCTGGTCCTGTGCGGCAGGCCCTCGCTCGGCCCGGACGTGCCGGCCATCGTCGTGGAGTACGACAACACCAGCGGCGCCTTCGGCATGGCCAACCACCTCATCGACGCCGGGCACCGTCGCGTCCTGTTCCTGGGCCGGCGTGCCGGGTACTCCACGCCGGAGAGCCGGATCGAGGGCTACCGTGCCGCGCTGAGGGCCCACGGTCTCCCGCTGGAGCCGGAGTTGGAGGTCGACGGCACCATGGAGCGCGAGGAGGGATACCGGATGATGAGCGAACGGCTCGCCGCCGGTCCGCGGGACTTCACCGCCGTGATGGCGGCGAACGACGAGATCGCGGCGGGTGCCCGGCAGGCTCTGCTGGAACGGGGACTGCGCATCCCGGAGGACGTGTCGCTCACCGGCTTCGACGACCTGCCGCCGGCCGCCGACATCGGCCTCACCACGGTGCACGTACAGCACAAGGAACTGGGCCGTACCGCGGTACGCCTGGCGCTGGAGAGCGACACGCCCGGCGCGCCCCAGCACTTCCTGCTGGGGACGCGGCTCGTCGTCCGCGACACCGTCGCGGCGCCGTCGCGGAACGCACCGCGCCGTGCCCGTGCGGCGGCGGACTGACCTGATTCAGGCAGCGCGCGAGTGCGCCTTGCCGCATGCCCGGGGAGCGGTCGCGCCCCTGAGAGTCGGTGTGCGGCAGCAGGTGCTCAAGGATTCACGAACCGGAACGACCTGCTGTCCGCGTACGCGCCGTCGGCCCCCTCCTCCGGGTCGAGCCACACCTTGTCGTCGTCGCGGTAGCGCAGATAGGAGAAGGGGCTGTTGAAGGCGAACAGGGCCTTGGAACCTTCCTCCGAACCGTCGCGGACACAGTAGGTGGCGTCGGCGCGGAAGACGACGCTGCCGTCGTCGGACCCCACCTCGACCGTCCCTTCCTCCCCCGCGTGGCGCAGGTAGGAACCGTCGGAATACCGGAAGGAGTAGCAGCCGCTGCCCATCAGGCCGGGGACGACCGTGAAGGTCAGCCGCTGGTCGGTGAGCGACACTCCGTCCGCCGCCTCCAGCAGCACCACGCGCCCGTCCCGCACACCCATGTAGAAGCCGGGCCGTGTGGCCGCCTCCAGGGCGTGGGGGCCGAGCAGTCCGGTGGGGGTGGCCGACGCCGACGCGCCGGTGGGCGCGGACGACGTCGAGGTCGGGGAGGCCGAGGAAGAGGCCGAGGGCCTGGTCGGCGGGGACGGCGACGGGGCGGACGCCGACGGGGTGGCGGACGCGGTCGGCGAGGCCGCCGCGTGGTGTTCCGCCCGGGAGGCGCCGGAGGGCGTGCCGGGGTCGGCGAGCCCGTACCAGAGCCCGGCCCCGGCCAGCACCACCGCCGCCCCCGAGGCCGCCACCATGACGGGCCCCTGCGTGAGCCGGCCCGCCGCCTTGGCCGCACGCACCGCGCCGCCCGCGCCGGGGCCGTGGCCCGAGCCGGTGGCGGCAGCGACCACGACCCCACCGCCCTTCGCTCCCGCAACGCCTTTCATGATGAGGGCGGCACCCACCCCGAGGGGCAGCGGGACGAGCGCCAGACCGCCCAGCAGCCCCTCGGCGGGAACGAGGGCGCCACGGGTGCCGGCGCAGCCCGGGCAGTCACGGACGTGGCGGCTCAGGCGTTTGCGCCACAGGGAACCCGGGCGGCCGTCCCAGGTGGAGAGGGTGCGTGTCAGCTCGGGACAACGAGGCGTGGTCGCCAGGGCGCGCACCACGGCGCGGGCCGCCTCCAGCCGTTCCTTGACGCGCTGCACCCGTACGGCGGCCTGCTGGAGACTGAGCCCGCCGCCCTCCGCCCAGTCACTGCGGTTCAGTTGTCCGGCGGCCTCCATCCACCACAGCGAGAGGGTCTCCCGATCGGTCTCCTCCAGCCAGCGCGTCGCCTCCACCGCCTCACGGCGCTGGCCGGTCAGGTCGAGCCGGAGGATCGTGAGGTCGGCGAAGTCCGCCTGCGGGTCGGCCCGCGCGACGGCGTCCTCGGGCAGGCCGGTCCGCGGACCGCTCTGCCGGTCTTTCCACCAGTCACGCACCTGCCGGAGGGCGATGGCGACCAACCAGGAACGGAACCGGTCCGGATCGCGCAGCGCGGGCAGACCGCGCACGGCGCGGAGCATCGTCTCCTGCACGACGTCGTCGACATCGGGATGGCCGTCCATCGCCCGCCCCACGATGTTGTAGACGAGCGGCAGGTAGTCGGCCACCAGCCTCTCCACAGCTCGCTGGTCACCGTTCGCGGCAGCCGTCACCCGGGCCACGTCCGTGTCCGCAAGTCGCCCAGCATCGCGCGAGCGCACGCGCGCCACCGTCCCCTCATGTCGTCTTGTGTGATGTGACTTGGGCAGCGCCCTGCCCGCTGCCGGCCCGAGCCGTCGTCACGGTGCGACAGTGTGCCACCGCCGGCCGGCGCGCGAGAGCCGTGTCCAGATCTCACATCGGCTCGGGGAGTGCCAGATCTTTCGGGTCACACCGGCGAAGCCGTCGTCGCGGACCTGCCGGAACGGTCCACCGTGAGTGATGCACGTCACATTGGAAGAAGTTCTGAGATTTCTGCGATGGCCGGCGCCGGCGTCAGGTCTCCCATGCGTAAGGCATCGATCCGAGCGTTCCGCGGAGGACGGCACGACGCGCTCCGCCGCGTCGTTCCCGCGTGACACAAACAGGAGAACTCCCCGTGCACCCCAAGCACCGTCGTCGTAGGGCACTCTGGTGGTCCGTCGGTATGGGCTCGGCCGCCGTGGTCGCGTCCGTCGCCCTGCTCACCGATCTGTCCCCCCTGGGCAACGCGTCCACCGACCAGTCCTCGGCAACAGCGCGCCCGATGGAGAAGCTCGGCCGCGGCGTCGTCGCCGTGCGCAGCAGCGACACCGACGTCCTCGTCTCCTGGCGTCTGCTGGGCCTCGACCCCGAGGGGATCGGTTTCAACGTCTACCGGTCCACCGGCGACGACGGCACCTACACCAAGCTCAACCCGGACGTCCTGACCGGCGGCACCAACTTCACCGACACCACCGCCGACCTCACGGCGGACAACCGGTACCAGGTCCGGCCGGTCGTCGACGGGGACGAGCAGACCGCGAGCAGTCCCTTCACCCTCACCGCCGACCACGCGCAGGAACCCGTCGTCCGCGTCCCCCTGCGCGACGGCGCGGAGATCAAGTTCACCTGGGTCGGCGACCTCGACGGGGACGGCGAGTACGACTACGTCATCGACCGGCAGTCCACCCCGCGCGCCATCGAGGCGTACCGCAGCGACGGCACCTTCCTGTGGTCCATGGACATGGGCGACAACAGTCTCAACCTCAACAACATCGAGGGCGGTTCGTCCGGTCTGGACACCGGCAACTGGGACGGCGTCACCGTCTCCGACTTCGACGGGGACGGGAAGGCGGAGGTCGCCGCCCGCATCGCCGACGGTGTCACCTTCGGCGACGGCTCGGTGTTCTCCGAGGGCGAGGACGACGACCACCAGTTCATCGCGATGCTCGACGGTCTGACCGGAGCCCCCCGCGCCACGGCCGCCGTGCCCGACGACTACATCGCCGACGGGCCGATGTACGCGCGGTTCGCCGTGGGGTACCTCGACGGGCACACCCCCTCCCTGGTCGCCTTCATGAAGAACCGCGTCGGCCGGGGCAAGTTCAACCTCATGATCACCGCCTGGACCTTCGACGGTTCCGCAGTGGAGCGCTCGTGGAAGTGGAAGCGCGGCGAGGGCAACGACGGCACGATGTCGGACGGCCACAACACCCGGGTCATCGACGTCGACGGCGACGGCAAGGACGAGGTCGTCGAGATCGGGTTCGTCCTCAACGGCGACGGAACCGTCCGGTACAACCTGGCCGACCAGGGCATCGTCCACGGTGACCGGTTCTACATCGGCAAGCTGGACCCCGACCGGCCCGGCCTCCAGGGCTACGGTGTCCAGCAGGACAACGAGAGCGGCCTGCGCGAGTACTACTACGACGCCACCGACGGCACCATGATCTGGAAACACACCGGCGAGGGCGTCGCCGACATCGGCCGCGGCCTGGTCGGCGACATCGACCCGAGCGCCCCTGGCATGGAGGTGTGGTCGTTCTCCGGTGTGTACAACGCCGCCTCCGACGACCTGCTCGTCAAGGACACGACGAAGGCGCCGTGGCCGTCCCTGGGCCTGTGGTGGGACGGCGACACCAGCATGGAGCTGCTCAACGGCGGCCGGATCGAGAAGTGGAACGCCGACTCGCCGAGCGCCAGCGACGGCCTGCCCCGGCTCGTGACGACCTGGAAGTACGGCGCGAAGGGCTTCGGCAGCGCCAAGAACCCCTCGCTCGTCGCCGACCTCTTCGGTGACTGGCGCGAGGAGGCGGTGTACAGCAACGCCGACAACAACGAGCTGATCATCTTCACCACGGACCAGGCCACGGACACGCGCCTGTACACGCTGGCGCAGAACCCGGCCTACCGCAATGACATGACGGTCAAGGGCTACCTGCAGTCGCACGAGGTCGACTACTACCTCGGCAGCGGCATGGAGCAGCCGGAGCGCCCGGACATCAGCTACGTCGGCGACACGGACGAGGAGACCGCCTCGCCCTCGGCGAGCGCCGGCCCCTCGCGCGGCAACGGCAACGGGGGCCACGGTCGCGGCCGGCACGACGACGAGCACGGTCGGCGCGAGGACTCCTGACCGCACCGCCGGGCCCGCGCACTCCCGCCGGGCGGACACCGCGCACCCCAGGGTCGCGGCGTCCGCCCGGCGGGGCGGCGCTCCGGGGCGACGGCCGGGAACCGGCGACGACACGAACCGAGCAGGACACCAGGACGAGGGGGCACACGGATGAGCAACGCGGGCATGGGCGAGGAAGGACTCGTCGCCGCCGTACAACGAGGGGAGCGTGGGGCGCGGGCCGCGTTGGCCGAGCACCTGCTGCCGCTGGTCTACAACGTCGTGGGGCGGGCCTCGCGCCGACGGCCGGACCTGGACCATGTCGTACGGGAGGCCGTGCTGGAAGTGATCGGTGACCGGTCCGGGCCCGGCCCGGAAAGCGGTCTGCGGGCCTGGGCCGCGGGCGTCTCCCTGCGAGCGGCCGTCCAGCCCCCGGCCCGAACCGTCGGCCCGGAGGAATGCCTCATGGAGTTCGAGGACCCTGCCACCCTGCGCCCGCGCGTGTCCGCGCCGTTCCGCCGGCTCGTGCAGGCGGGGCGCTGGCTGGACGAGGAGCACGGGATCGTCTGGTCCCTGTGGTGGCTGGAGGCGGCGGGCGAGCTGACGCGCGGCGACCTGGTGAGCGCCCTCGGCTCGACGCCGGACGCCGTGGAGTACCGCGTCCAGGACATGCTCGGGCAACTGGAGCGGGCCCGCGAGGTCGTGGGCGCCCTCGCGGCCTCCCGGTGCGGGGACCTCGCCTGGTGCACCGCGGGCTGGGACGGACGGCTCGACGCCCACTGGCGCGAGCGCGTCGCCGCCCATGTCCGGGAGTGCGCCGACTGCTCGGCGTCGCTCCCCCCGGAGCAGATCCCGCCGGAGCTGCTGGTGGTGGAGAACGCCCTGGTGCCGGTACCGGCGTCGCTGGCCGACTCCGTGGCCGCGGCGTGCCGGGACGAGGACCCGGGCCCGCCCGCCGCCCGGCACCGGGCGGCCCGGCACGCGCCCCCCTCCCGGCGCCGGCCCGTGCTCGGGCTCGCCGCCGCGGTCGTGGCCGCCGCCCTCGGCGTCACCTACGCCAGTCTGCCGGCCGATCGCGCCGAACCGGCGCAGAAGGCGGCCGGCGCCACGGTCCCGTCGGCCACCGCGTCGGCGACCGTCAGCGCCTCCCCCTCGGCCAGTGCATCCGCCTCCCCGTCCGCCTCGCCCTCGCCGAAGAAGTCGAAGAAGTCCGGGGCCGACGGGGAGCCGGGCGAGAAGAAGACGGCGACGACCGCTCCCGCCGCCACCGAGGCGGCCGGGACCGGCGCTTCGGCCGGGTGCGGCAGCCGACTGGCCTCGCGGTGGGCCGACTGGCCGATGCCCGACGCCGCGTCGGGCAGCGGCCCGCACCGGGCGAGCTACACCGTCCTCGGCGACGAGGCCGTACGCGACGACGTCACCTGCCTGACGTGGCAGCGCTCCGTCGCACCCCGGGCGTACACCTTCGAGGACGCCCGGTCCTACTGCGAGAACCTGGGCCTGGACGGCGGCGGCTGGCACCTGCCCACCCGGATCGAGCTGATGTCCCTGGTGGACACCACCCGCTCCGGCCCCGCCATCGACACCTCCGCGTTCCCCGGCACACCGGCCCAGTACTTCTGGACCTCCACTCCCTGGGCGGTGGAGAAGACGCCGCTGCGCGCCTGGATCATCAACTTCTACGAGGGTCTGACGAGCAACGCGGCCGACCAGTCGGGGGCCTACCAGGTGCGGTGCGTCCGCGGCGGCGCCGGGACCGCGCGCCCCTCCTACAGCGTCTCCGGCGGGCAGGTGACCGATCCCGCCACGGGGCTGACCTGGCAGCGGACCGCCGGGGGCTCGATGTCCGTGACGCAGGCCGACGCGTACTGCTCCGCCCTCACCCTGGGCGGCCACGCGTGGCGGCTGCCCACGGTCAAGGAACTCGCCACCCTCGTCGACGACGGCCGGGTCACCCCGGCCATCGACCGGGCCGCCTTCCCGGACACCCCCGGTACGGGCGTGTACTGGTCGGCGAGCGTCTACGCGGCCGACCGGTCCCAGCGGTGGTGGCTCAGCTACAACGACGGCATCACCAGCCACCGTTCGCTCGACGGCGCGCTCGTGCGCTGCGTGCGCTGAACCGCTGACGACCGAGGGGTGCGGACACCCGGCGACTGAGCCCACCGCCCGCTGTCCGCACCCCGGTTCGTCATCCGCCGACGTAGGTGATGTTCGGCTGCGGCGGGTCGGACATGCCGGCGCCGAGGTAGTAGTCGACGTGGTGGGACTGCATGTAGCCCTTGAAGGTCATCGCGTTGCGGTAGGCGGGGTTCTGGGCGAGCGTGTAGAGCCGGGTGTCGGACGGCTGGTCCGTGGTGAAGAGGATCAGCTCGTTGTAGTCCGCGTTCGTGTAGACCGCCTCCTCGCGCCAGTCGCCGATGATGTCGCCGACGAAGGTGGGCTGGACTCCCTGGCTGGCGTTGACCGCGCCGTACTTCCAGGTGCTGACCAGTCGGGGCAGGCTGGAGCTGGACGACGGGTTCTCCGGGTCCCATTTCTCGATCTTGCCGGCGTTGAGGAGTTCCCGGGTCACGTCGCCGTCCCACCACAGGCCGAGCTGGGGCCAGGGGGCGAGGGTCGTGTCCGATTCGGTGAGCTGGTCGGTCCGGGCGTTGTAGACACCGGAGAAGGACCACACCTCCATGCCCGAGTAGCGGGGGTCGATGTCGGCGGCCATGCCGCGGCCCACGTCGACGACGTCGTCGCCGCTGTGCTTCCAGATGACGGTGCCGTCGGTGGCGTCGTAGTAGTACTCGCGCAGGCCGCTGGCGTTGTCCTGCTGGACGCCGTAACCCTGGAGTCCGCTGCGTGACGGGTCCATCTTGGCGATGTCGAAGCGGTCGCCGTGGACGATGCCCTGGCCGGCCAGGTTGTAGCGGAGGCTGCCGTCGCCGTCGAGGACGAAGCCGATCTCGGCGATCTCGTCGGTTCCGTTGCCGTCGACGTCGATGGCGCGGGTGTTGTGCCCGTCCGGCATGGTGCCGTCGTTGCCCTCGCCGCGCTTCCACTTCCACTGCCGGGTGACGGTGGAACCGTCGAACTCGTAGGCGGTGATCATGCAGTTGAAGTCGCCGCTGTCCTGCCGGTTCTTCATGAACGCCACCAGGCTGGGCGTGACGCCGTCGAGGTAGGCGACGCCGAAGCGGGCGCCCATCGGCCCGTCGGACAGGTAGTCGTCGGGCACCGGGGTGGTGGCGCGGGCGGCGCCGGTCAGGCCGTCGAGGATGGCGATGAACTGGTGCTCGTCGTCGCTGTAGGTGAACTGGGTGCCGTCGCCGAAGGTGACGCCGTCGGCGATGCGCAGGGCGACCTCGGCTCTGCCGTCGCTGTCGAAGTCGTACACGGTCACGCCGTCCCAGTTGCCGACGTCGATGGCCGACGAGCCGGGCTCGATGTTGTTCTGGTTCTCGCTGTTGGCCCCGAGGTCGGCGCTCCACAGGAACTTGCCGTCGCCGCGGTACGCCTCGATCGACTGCGGTGAGGTCTGGCGGTCGATGACGAAGTCGTAGATGCCGTCGCCGGTGAGGTCGCCGACCCAGACGAACTTCACGGCGCCCCCGTCGCGCAGGGGCACCCGCACCGCGGGTTCCTGAGCGTGGTCGGCGGTGAGGATGAACGACCCGCTCGCCGCGCGCTCCGCGCCGTCGATCACCGGGCGGACCCGGTATCTGTTGGCCTTGGTCAGGTCGGCCGTGCCGTCCACGAAGTTGGTGCGGTCGGTGAGGACCGCGTCGTTGATCTTGAGGTACTCGCCCCCGTCGGTGGAGCGGTAGACGTTGAAGCCGATGTCCTCGGGGTCCAGCCCCAGCAGACGCCAGCTGACCAGCACCTCCGTGCTGCTGGAGCGTACGGCCACCACGCCCCGGCCCAGGTTCTCCATGGGCCGGGGTGCGGCGGCGGCCTGCGCGGCCACCGGGGCAGTCGCGGGTGCGGGTGAGGGTGCGGGTGAGGTGTCCAGCTGCGTCAGACAGAGGACCATCGCCGCCGCGGCGGACGCGGCGACGGTCAGACGGCGGGCACGCCGTCGTCGTGTGTGGTGCATGTGGGGTTCTCCTTGTTGCCATGTGCCGAGGAGAGAAGGGCGGCGCATGCCCGCCGGCCGAAGGGTGCTTCCCGAGCGCGAGGGCCCGCACGAACGGTGATGTCGGCGGGCGCGGTGTGGGGTGCGCGGAGGGGAGCAGACAGCCCTGCGGTCACCGACCGGTGCGGAGAGGTCGGGCATGACGAGTACCGGGTTCGGCTGCGCAACGGATGTGTCAGCCAAGTGACCACAGAGTTAAATCGCTTACATGGCGACTGAACCACCGGGTCAGGTACGCGTCAATAGTTCGGGATGCAACTGGTGAGAACTCACAGGAAGCGAATCGGCAGATGCAAACGTTTACACGCAGAAGGCGTCCAGCGCGGCAGCGAAGGGATCTCGCTGCCGCGCCGGACGCCTGATGTGCCGTCACTCATCCGGTGAGCGACGGAGTGTGTCTCAGGTCAGATCGCCTCCCCCACCAGAGCCAGGCACTGGAAGGCGGCCAGGCCGAACTGGGCGCTCGCGTTGGCGGACAGCGGCGCCTCGTCGATGTCGTTGAGCACCGCGGGCCCCTCGATGCGCTCGGTGGTGAAGCGGTGCGCGTCCGGGTAGCCGGCGTGCCCCGTGCGCAGCTCCGTCCAGGCCCGTGCGGCGAGCGTGTCGTCGTCCGTCTGGTTCGCCGCGTAGGCGGTCGCGCGGGAGTACGCCTGCTTGAGGTTGAGGGAGCCCCAGTAGGAGCCGGTGGTTGCCGTCTGCTCGGCTCTGGTGCCGTTGTAGAGCCGGCAGAACTCGATCCACTTGGCCTTCACCTCGGGCAGGTCCACCAGGTCGAGCAGCTCGGTCATCAGCTCGATCAGGCCGAAGACCGAGCTGAGGGCCCCGACCGCGACACTGCGTTCGGTGGGCCCGGTGAACACGCCGTTGGTCGAGTCGTACGTGATGTCGCCGCCCTGTACCCATCCGTTGGGCAGCGCGGCGATCGACTTCGCGCCGTTGAGCAGCTTGGTCCTGGCGATCGCGTCGCCGTTGCGCTCCCACTCGGTGAGCCAGGCCAGCCCCAGGGCGCCCCAGTCGGTGGTCGTTCCGAGGTCCAGCGCCTTCGGGTCGTTGCTCCAGGCGTCGCTGCGGACCTTGCGCCAGGGGTCGAAGCGGGCGTAGCTGCTGTCGGAGTCGACCAGGTCGTGCAGCAGGTCGCCGACGCGTTCGTCGGCGGTGAGGAAGTAGTAGAAGCGGCGGTAGCCGGCGTTGCTGATACGGACCTGTTTGGCGCTGTCGCCCCAGTGCTGGACGCCGTGCCGGGTCCCGCAGCCCTTGAACTTGCCCAGATGGTAGACGTCGACCTCGCCGGTGTGCCGCGTCATCGCCTCGGCGAAGCGGAAGGCGGAGGCATCCCCGGTGCGCAGGTAGTGGTACCAGAGCCACAGGTCGGAGGAGAGTTCGGAGTTGTCCCAGGCGTAGCCGCCGATGTCGTAGGCCCAGGTGTGCCGGGTGCCGTCGTAGCTGTGCATGATGTCGCCGTAGTCCCAGAAGCCGTACCAGGAACGCTGGTCCACCTGTTCCCGGTGGTACTTGTGCATGAGGGCGAGCTTGTCCTCCAGCTCCTCCTTCTCCGCGTTGGAACGGTCGACCGGGGTCCAGGACCCGAACACGCCCGCCGCGTGGTTGTGTTCGGGACTGCTGGCGAGCAGCGGCGGGGTGGCGTTGGCCGCGGCGAGTTCGGTGAAGCGCTCGGCGGTCGGGGTGGCGTCCAGGGCCCAGAAGGTCAGCTCGGTGGTGCGGGCGATGCCGTAGGGCGTGCCCCACTCCGGCTCGTAGTCCTCGTAGGTGATCTCCAGGCCCTCGGTCTGCTCGGCGTAGGTGTCCTGGCCCATGCCGTCGTGGTAGAAGCGCATGTCCATGGAGCCGGCGCGCGGGGACCACATCCACGCGGTGGCCTCGGCCTCGTCGCCGGCGGCGCCGTTGATCTCCAGCTCGGTGGGGTGCAGCTGCCAGAAGTTGCGCATACCGAAGGCGAGTCCGCCGCTGGGGGTGCCGATGTAGGCCAGGCCCTCGGCGCGCTTGCCCCCGTCCACCCGGATCCACGCGTGGCCGGCCTTGGTCCGCTTGTGGATCTCGAAGCCGTGCGCGTTGAGCTGGCGCAGGCTGTAGTCGCCGAAGGCCGGGATGTACGGCAGCCGAGTGGTGACCCGCTGGTCCCAGGTGGCCGGGTCGGGCGTGGCCTTGCCCTCGTACTGCGCCTGCCGGACGGCCGCGCCCGGGTCGCGCCGCAGACCGCTGATGCCGCGGACCGCTTCTCGGAGCACGCCCTTGCCCTCGCCCGCGATGCGGACGTGCCGGTCGTGGAGTTCCCCGCGCATCGGCACGGAGAAGCGGACACCGAGGCCGTTGATGAAGTCCTTCTTCTCGTTGCCGTCGAAGACGAAGGTGTGCACGACTCTGATGGCGTCGGAACCCGCGTACAGGTAGAAGCGCACGGTGAAGGGCAGCCAGGCCCGGCGCCCCTTGCGGTGCTTGCCCTCCACCTTGATCACCGCGCGGACCGGTCCCTGGTGTTCGACCCGCACCGACTCCACGGTGCCGGTGAAGGACTCGGACTTGACGCCGGCCGGTTCCTCGCTGCTGGGCTTGTCCTGGCGGGAGGCGATCAGGCGGCCGCCGCGGGCGATCACCACACCTCCCCGCGTGATCGACTTCACCAGCTCGTTGCCGGACCGGGCGAAGGCCACCTGGACGACCCCCGTGTCCACCACGACCTGGCCGCCAGTGGTGCGGACGGTGAGCGGCGCGGCCGGTGCCTGCGCCGATCCGGCCGACAGCGTGTAGGTGTCCGCGCGCGGCACGTCGGCGGCGACGGCGTGGGCGGTCCACTTGACGGATCCGTCCGGCCACCACCCGGTGGGCCAGCTCTGTACCGCCACCGGGTCGCCGCCCTCGGTGGTCAGGGCGAACTCCTGGTCCGGCGCGAAGGACCCGCGCGGCCACGGCACGCCCCAGGTGACTCCGGCCGCGAGTTCCGCGGGCGCGTCCTTCTCCAGCCACCGAAGGGTGACGGGGTCGTGGCCCTCGAGGTCGGGAAGAGCCTGCGGTGCCGCAGCGGGAGCGGCATGGGCCGGCGCGGCCTGCGACGCCAGCATTGCGGCGGCGCCGGTCGCCGCCGCTGAGGCCAGGATGGTGCGTCGACTGATCTGAACCACGGTGTTCAGCTCCTTGACGGGAGAGGAGAAAGCGCTTGCCCCGCGGGTGCGGCTCAGCGCTCGGACAAGGGTGAGGTGAAGAACTGACAGAGCGAGCGGGTCGGCTACGCCCGTGGCAAAAGCGGAACGGTGCAGAGCGGAACGATTCTGCGACGGGCCGGGAAGCATCCGCCGCCACACGTCACTCGGAGGATGAGCGGACCGTTCCGGACAGGCCGGTCCGCGCCGGATGCCGACCGACACCCGCACGCGAACCGGGTGCCGCCCACCCTTCGCGTGTGCCAGGTCCCTCAGGGACCCGCCGTGTCACCGGCCGCCCACATGCTTACACCACTGCGGACCGCTGGACCAGAGGTCGTACCGACACTTCTCCAAGCTCACAACCGCCGGACAGCTCATCCACCTTCGGTACACGGCGAACGGTTGCAGGGCACAGTTGTGCGCCTCCTGACCACCGTGCACAATGCAGAACGCCTGCCGGGTAAACCGTTTTCAGTCCATCCCGATCAGCCTTCCCCCACTGCCCCTGGCCGTTCCGCCGACCCGCATCCCTCAACGAGGGCGCGCACCCGAGCCCCTTCCCGAGCACCGGTCACGGCCCACATCACGAGCCATGCTCGCCCCATCACTTTCCCCCAGGGAGATTCATGCCTGTTCACATATCCACCGACGCACTTCTGCTCTTCCAGGGCGACAGCATCACCGCGGCCGGCCGCGACCTCCAGGAGGACCGGAGCCTGGGGAACGGCTACGTCAGCCTGATCGCACGCGAGTTGGCGGCGCGAGGTACGGACGTCCGGATTCTCAACCGGGGCGTCAGCGGGCACCGCGCCGCCGAACTGCGGTCCCGCTGGCACGAGGACGCCGTCGCGCTCAAGCCCGACCTCCTGTCCGTCATGGTGGGCGTCAACGACACCTGGCGGCGCTACGACTCCCAGGTCGTCACCACCACCGCGGACTACGAGGACGACTACCGCGCGATGCTCCGCGCATCGCAGGACGCGGGAGCCCGGATCATCCTCGTCGAGCCGTTCCTCATCCCCGTGCGGGACGAGCAGTGGTCGTGGCGTGAGGACCTCGACGCCCGCATCCACGTCGTTCGACGGCTGGCCTCCGAGTTCGACGCCGCGCTGCTCGCGGCGGACGGACTGCTCAATCAGGCCGCACGCGAAGCGGGAGACCCGTCCTTGATCAGCGAGGACGGCGTGCACCTCACGGCTGCGGGGCACGCGGAACTCGCCGCCGCGTGGATCCGGCTGGTCAGCGTTGACTAGCCGGGCCGCGGCATCCGCCGGAGAGCCGTTCTCCGTGGGGGGCGCCCCGGCGGAACCGGCGCCGACCGCCCCCTCCCGACGCATGGCGACCGCGACCGTGTTCTCCCCGGAGTTGCGCGAGGAGCTGTTCGCCCCCTCGGTGTGGACGGAACTGACCGAGCTCGTGGACGTCGTCGCCGTGTGCCGCGACGGTCAGGACCTGGTCACCGCTCCACGCCGGGACGAGGTCGAGGTGCTCATCACCTCCTGGGGCGCACCGCAGCTCACAGCGGAGCTGCTCGACGCCCTTCCCCGCCTGCACACCGTCGTGCACGCCGCCGGATCGGTCCGCAAGCTGGTGAGCGAATCGCTCTGGCAGCGCGGCATCGTCGTGATCTCCGCGGCCGAGGCGAACAACGAGCCCGTGGCCGAATACGTCTATGCGCAGACGGTCCTGGCGCTCAAGGACACATACCGGCGATCCCGGCACATGACGGACCATCATGAGCTGCCTCCCCTGGAAACGGTTCCCGGCATCTACAACCGGCCGGTCGGTCTGGTGTCCTTCGGTTCGGTCGCCCGCAAAGTGGCCGGGCGACTGCGCCGGCTGGACGCCGAGGTACTGACCTGGGACCCGTACCAGAGCGACGACGCCGTCCGGGCGGCCGGTGCGACCCGGCTGACCGAGCTCACCGAGCTTTTCGCCCGCTCCCTCGTACTGAGCGTGCACACGCCGCTGATCCCCGGTCGCACCGAGAAGATGGTCGGTGCCGATCTGCTGCGCCGCTTGCCGGCCGGGGCGACCCTCATCAACACGGCGCGGGGCGCGATCGTCGACGAGGAGGCACTGACCTCGGTACTTGCCGATCGGCCCGACCTCTTCGCGATCCTCGACGTGACCGCCGAAGAGCCGCCGGCTCCTGAGTCACCGCTCTACACCCTGCCGAACGTCATGCTCACCGGACATGTGGCGGGGACGGTGAGTGGCGAACGGCGCGCCCTGGGCCGGCTTGCCGTCGGCGAGCTCCGGCGGCTCGCGGCGGGCCTCCCCGCCGAGCACGCCGTCACGGCCGAAGGGGCCCTGTTGCGCGCGTAGAACCGCTGCCTCCGGCGGCCGGTCGCTCCCCGTCCACGACCGCATCCGTGTCCAAACTATTGACCCAGCTGTGAAACCGTTTTAACTTCCCACTGCTTCATACGTCAGCCGAGGAGGCTCCGTGGCAGCCCTGCTACGTGAGCGCCCAGGGAAATCGACGGCAAGCCGCCCTTCCCGTCACCCGTCAGGCGCTTCGACCAAGCACAGACGCTCAACCTCCCGCCGCGGCCGGACCCTGTTCTGGCTGATGGTTCCGGGAATCGCGTACTTTCTGGTGTTCCACTACGGGGCGCTGGCCGGCAACCTCATCGCGTTCAAGGAGTACGTACCGTTCGACGGCGTCTGGGGCAGTCCCTGGGTCGGCCTCGACAACTTCCGGCGCATGTTCTCGGACACGGCGTTCTGGGACGCCGTCCTCAACACCCTCTGGATCGCCGTCCTCCAGATCGTCTTCTACTTCCCCGTCCCGCTGGCCCTCGCCCTGCTCCTGCACAGTCTGACCTGGTCCACCGTGCGGCGATTCGTGCAGTCGGTGGCCTACCTGCCGCACTTCATCTCGTGGGTGATCGTCGTCGCCCTGTTCCAGCAAGTGCTGGGCGACACGGGCATGCTGAACGGTTACCTGGGGGACGCCGGGCTGAGCACGGTGGACATCATCGGCAACCCGGACGCCTTCAAGCCGCTGGTGGTCGCCCAGGTGGTCTGGAAGGACGCCGGCTGGGGCACCATCATCTTCCTGGCCGCCCTCTCCCAGGTCGACGAGCAGCAGTACGAGGCCGCGGCCATCGACGGCGCGGGCCCCTGGCGCCGTTTCTGGCACGTCACCCTGCCCGCGATCCGCCCCGTGATCGTGCTGCTGCTCATCATGCGGCTCGGGGACGTCCTCTCCGTCGGGTTCGAGCAGATGCTGCTGCAACGCGACGCGGTCGGACCGCAGGCCGCCGAGATCATCGACACCTTCGTCTACTACCAGGGCGTCGTCGGCGGTGACTACGGATACGCCGCCGCGGCCGGTCTGTTCAAGGGCGTCATCGGCGCCGTCCTCGTCTACGCGGCGAACAAGGTCGCGCACCGCCTCGGCGAACAGGGGGTCTACCGGTGAGCGCCCAGATCAGGCCCGGCTGGATGGAGAAGCCGAAGCCCGTCACCCAGGTCGCCAAGGCCCTCGCCCTCGTCGCGGTCGTCGCGCTGGTGTGCGTGCCGTTCCTCGTCATCGTGTCGACGTCGCTCGCCTCGCAGCAGGAGGTGGTCGACAACGGAGGCTGGGTGCTGTGGCCGACCGAGCCGACGCTGAAGGCGTACCAGGACATCCTCGACGGCGGTATCGTCACCGACGCCCTGGCCGTCAGCGCCGGCGTCACGCTCGTCGGCACGCTGCTCAGCCTCGTGTGCACCGTCACGCTCGCCTACGCGCTGTCCCGCCCCGGCGTGTTCGGCGGCACACCGGTGCTGCTGCTCGTCCTGTTCACGTTCCTCTTCCCGCCCGGCATGATCCCCAGCTTCCTGCTGGTCAAGGAGCTGGGCCTGCTGGACAGTTACTCCTCGCTCGTGCTGCCCGTACTCGTGAACGTCTTCAACCTCGTCGTGCTGCGCGGGTTCTTCCAGGGCATCCCGGAGGAGCTGTACGAGGCCGCCCGGCTCGACGGAGCCGGAGACCTGCGCGTGCTGTGGACGATCGTGCTGCCCCTCTCCAAGGCGGCCCTCGCGGTCGTCGGCCTCTTCTACGCGGTGGCGTACTGGAACTCCTGGTTCTACGCCTCGCTCTACCTGGAGAGCGAGCACTGGCCGCTGCAACAGGTGCTGCGCACCTACGTCGTCTCCGGTCTCGGCCTGACCGACACCACCACCGGCGAGGGCACGGTGAACGCACCGCAGACCATCCAGATGGCAGTCCTGGTGCTGGCCACCGTACCGATCCTGCTCGTCTATCCCTTCCTGCAGAAGTACTTCACCAAGGGTGTGCTCACCGGCGCCATCAAGAGCTGAACGCGAGCCGCCTCAGCCCACGCCCGTCGGTGAAACGTTCCACCCCTCCCTCTTCCTCGACGCACCTCACCAGAGAGGTCGAACCACCATGCCCAAGATCTCCCGGCGCACACTCCTGCGCTCCACCGCGGTCACCGCGGCCGCCCTGTCCGTCCCCGGCCTGCTCACCGCCTGCTCCTCCGGCTCGGACGACGGGGACGTCTCCAACGCGGGCAAGGAGCTAGCCCCGTGGCCCGCCTACACACCGGCGACAGGGGTCAAGCCCGACCTGGCCCCCACCGACGAAGGCGTCCAGGCCGGCTACACCTCCTACCCCGCTGACCTCACCACGTCGGTGTCCCGCACGCCCGGTGACGGCTCCACGGTCAAGGTCATGTCGGTCACCTTCGGCACTCCGCCCAAGGGCAGCAGCGAGAACCAGTTCTGGCGGGCCGTGGAGAAGGCGCTCGGCGTCAAGATCGAGTACACGGTCATCCCGCAGGGCGACTACCAGAAGAAGATGGCCACGGTGATGGCCGGCGACCCCGACTCGCTGCCCGACATCATCAACGTCTTCTCCGGCTTCGCCCTGCCCCGCGAGACGCAGTTCGTGCAGCGCCGGGCCGAGGACCTGTCCCCGTTCCTGTCGGGCGACGCGGTCGCCGACTACCCCAACCTGGCGAACATCCCCACGCACGCGTGGAGCGACATGGGCCGCATCGGCGGCCGTATCTACGGCATCCCGCTGGAGCGCCCGCTGCCCGGCTCCACCCTGTGGCTCAACCAGCAGATGTTCACCGACGCGGGCATGAAGGACGGCTGGACCAGCGACGACTTCGCCGGTGTCGCCAAGGCGGCCACCGGGGGGAAGAAGTACGCGCTGGGCGCGTCCGCCGGGTCGGGCTTCGGCAACGGCTGGCACGTCGCCGCCCACCGCGCCCCCGTGGAGTGGGCGGTGGACAAGAACGGCACCTTCCACTCGCAGTACCTCGACGAGCGGTACAAGGCGGCCGTCGCCTTCCAGGCACAGCTGCGCAAGCAGGGCTCCTACCACCCCGACGCCACCTCGATGTCCACTCCGGACCTCCAGACCCTGTGGCTCAACGGCACCGTCGGATCCATGCAGAACGGCTTCGGCGCCTACACCACCCTCTACAACGACTCCGAGGGCCTCCTGACACCCACCCCCGCCCTGCCGTACGGGGTGAACGGCGAGTCCGGTGGCATCATCGGCGCCCGCCGCTCCTTCGGATACACGATCCTGAAGAAGGCCAAGAAGGAGCGCATCCAGATGCTCCTGCGCCTCCTGGACTACCTCGCCGCGCCGTTCGGCACCAAGGAGTACGAACTGGTCCACTACGGCGTGGAGGGCACGCACTTCACCCGCGGCAAGGACGGCTCACCGCAGTACACCAAGCTCGGCGAGGTGGAGAACATCACCAACCTGCCCTTCCGCTACCTGGCCGAGGGCCCCCAGGTCCTCTTCGTCCCCGGGCGGCCAGAGGCGGTGCAGGCTCTGCACACCTGGCAGCAGAAGGTGGTCCCGCTCGCCATCCGCAACGCGTCCTACGGACTGCAGTCGGCCACCGACGCGACTCAGGGAGCCACCCTCGACCAGATGATCGGTGACACGATCACCGCCGTCATCGCCGGCCGGGCGCCCCTGTCCGACCTCGACGCCACTCTGAAGAACTGGCGCTCCCGGGGCGGGGACAAGATCGCGGAGGAGTACGCGAAGGAGTACGCCGCCAACGCATGAGCGCCCCAGGTGCACACGGTCAGCCGAGGACTGCGCGGAGGAAGGCACCGGGCACGGGTCGCGTCACGATCCGTACCGTCGCCGAGCGGGCCGGTGTCTCCCCGGCCACCGTCTCCCGCGTGCTGACCGGCAAGTACCCCGTCCCGCCCGCGACACGGGCCAAGGTCATGCGCGCCGCACGGGCCCTGGACTACGTCGCCAACCCGCACGCCCGCGCCCTGGTCGGCGGCGGTCGCGCCATGGTCGCCGTCGTCCTGCGTCAGGTCACCAGCCCCTTCTACGCCCAGGTAGCGGAGGGCATCGAAGCGGAGGCCGCGGAGAACGGCTGGCTGTGCCTGGTCGGCACCACCGGCGGCGACCCCCAGCGAGAACTCGACTTCGTACAGCTCATGAGAGAGGAGGGTGCCCGCGTCGTCGTCCTGGTCGGCGGCGTCGTCGAGGACGACGCCTACCGTGCCCGCATCACTCAATACGCACACGCACTGGACGCCGTGGGCTCGCGTCTGGTGCTGTGCGGCCGGCCGTCGCCCGACCCGAACCTGCCCGCGCTGGTGATCGTCTTCGACAACGAGGCCGGTGCCCGCGCGATCACCAGCCACCTGCTCTCGGCCGGGCACCGCCGCATCGTCTTCCTGGGCGGACTGCCCGGGAACACCGCCCTGGACGCCCGCGTGGCCGGCTACCGCACGGCGCTGGCCCGGCACGGCCTGCCACCCGAGGCGGCACACGTCGTCGACTGCGGACTCGGCAGGGACGCCGGGCAGCGCGCCATGACCGAACTGCTCGAAGGAGGGCACGACTTCACCGCGGTCTTCGCCGGGGACGACATGGTCGCCGCCGGAGCACTGCGGGCGCTGACCGACGCGGGCCTGCGCGTCCCCGAGGACGTCTCCCTCGTCGGCTACAACGACACCCCGCTGGCCGAGGACCTCAGTACACCTCTGACCACCGTCCACACTCCCGCCGCCGAACTGGGCCGGGCCGCCGTACGCCTGGCCCTGCGCGACCCCCACGAGACACCCGGGACCTATCACGTACTCGGCACCCACATCGTGGTACGCGAAAGCGTCGGACCGCCCCGCGCCGCACCAGGCCCGGCCGGCGACCCACCGGAGCCCATCCCTGACAGCACGTCCGTGCCGGTGCCGGCACGGCCCCTCGGAGGACACACACCGGTATGACCCCCCACCCCGCGGCCGACACCCGCCTCCTGCCCGCGACCGACCACGTGCTGTCGCCCCACACCGGCTACACCCGCGCCCACTGGGAGGCCATGGCCGACCGCCTGCTCGACGCCCTGCTCCCGTACGCCTCCCCCGGCCTCGCCCAGTACCGGCTGCCCGGCCGCACCGGCCACTCCGGCGCCTGGTCCGACGGTGTCGAGGGCTACGCCCGCTCCTTCCTGCTGGCCGCCTTCCGCATCGCCGGCGCCGACGGCCGCGACCAGCCCGGCAGCACCACCGTCACGGGCCTGCTCGAACGCTACGCAGCCGGACTGGCCGCCGGCACCGACCCCGACCACCCCGAGCACTGGCCGCCCGTCACCGACCGCGCCCAGCCCATGGTCGAGGCCGCCTCCGTCGCCATCGCCCTGCACGAGACCCGCCCCTGGCTCTGGGACCGCCTCGACGACCGGGTACGCCACCACACCGCCGCCTGGCTGGGCGGTTTCGTCGGCGCCACCGCCAACGACTCGAACTGGCGCCTCTTCCAGGTCATCGCCGAGGAGTTCCTCGCCTCGGTCGGCGCCCCGTACCGGCGTTCCGAGATCGACGCCGGCCTGGCCCGGCTGGACGACTGGTACCGCGGGGACGGCTGGTACACCGACGGCGACGGCCGGAAGTTCGACTACTACAACGCCTTCGCCCTGCACCTCTACCCCGCGCTGTGGGCGCGCATCGCCGGCCCGCGCGCCGACCCCGGCCTGGTGACGACCCACCGCGAGCGGCTGCGCGCCTTCCTGGAGACCCACCAGTACTTCTTCGGCTCCGACGGCGCTCCCGTCCATCAGGGACGCTCCCTCACCTACCGGTACGCCACCGCCGCACCCCTGTGGGCCGGCGCGCTGACGGGCGCCACTCCGCTGCCGCCCGGCCGCACCCGCCGGCTGGCGTCGGGAGCCCTCAAGCACTTCACCGACCACGGCGTCCCCGACGACAAGGGACTGCTGACGCTGGGCTGGTACGGCACCTATCTCCCGGCGACCCAGCCGTACAGCGGGCCGGCCTCCCCCTACTGGGCGAGCAAGGCGTTCCTCGGTCTGCTGCTGCCCGCCGACCACCCCGTCTGGACGGCCGTGGAGGAGCCCGGCCCGGTGGACACCGCCGACCGGGTGCTCGCCCTGCCCGGCCCCGGATGGCTGCTGCACTCCACCGCCGCCGACGGCATCGTCCGCCTGGTCAACCACGGCAGCGACCGCCAGCCACCACCGCCCGCCACTCTCCCCACCAGTCCGCACTACACACGGCTCGCCTACTCCACGGCGACGGCTCCCCAGACACCGCCCGACGACACACCCGTCGTCGCTGACCACCACATCGCCGTCCTGGGGCCCACCGGAGCCTCACTGCGCCGTCGTATCCACCCGCTGCACCTCTCGGGCCGAGCGGCCGGCTCCTGGCACGAAGCCGAGGCCCCGGACGCGTCGGGTCACGCGACGGGGCGCATCTCGACCGTGAGCGTGGTGCACGGACCGTGGGAGGTACGGATGCACCACGTCCGGGCGGCGGCCGGCAGCACGATCCGGGAGAGCGGCTGGTCCGTGGCCGACGGCTCCCCCTGCGCTGCCGAGACCGGTCCCGGCCGGGCACTGGTGCGCCGTGCCGACGGGCTGACGAGCGTGCTGAGGGGACTCCTGGGGTGGAGCGGGGACGCCGTACTGCCCGAAGGGGACGTCGTCCGCGGCAACGGCCTCAACGCCTACGGCGACCACTCGGCCGTGCCGACCCTCGCTCTCGCCCGCCATCCCGGCGGTACCCACCTGATGGTGACTCTCGTCGTCCTCACCGGGGACCCGGCGCTCTCGGGTGACCAGGACGCCCTGTGGCGCGGCTGCGCCGCGCGGCTCGCTCCGGACGGTTCGGTCGAGGTCTCCTTCCCGGACGGCCGTTGCGACAGGGTGCCGTGCCTCCTTCCGCCGACGGGGGCGGAGAGCTGAGCCGATCGCGGTCACGCGATGCGGCGGAACCACGGCAGCCGGGCCGACGGGGCGTCGACCGCGGCCACGGTGGGCCCTTCGCGATCCCACCGTCGTCGTCCCGCCAGCCCCCCCACGCAATGGAGCCGCGAAGCGTCGCAGGACGGTGCGCCGCCTTGGATGACACGGCCCACTGAGTCATTCTCGTCCTGCCCCGGCCGGATCCGGATCCGGCCGGGGCATCGTGCCGTCCCGAGCCTCCTGAAACATCTCGGCCAGGGCGGCCTGAGAACCGTACGCGGTCGTCAGGTGGTGCGGGAGCCGGCCATGCCGCCCAGGAGCAGGCCGAGGATCTGGCGGAGTTCCTCGGCCAGTGAGTCCGTGGCGTCCGACGGCTGTTTGGCCCAGCGGTAGAGGGCGCCGAGGTAGACGTCCCGCAGGACGTTGCCGGCGAGGACCGGTGAGAGGCCCGGGGACAGTTCCCCCTGGCGTACGCCGCTGTCGACGATGCCGGCGAAGACCTCGGCGACGTAGGGGTCCTCCAGGATCGGCCGGCCCGCCCGCACCCACGCGGTCAGCATGGCGGTGGTGAGCTGGGGTTCCTCCTGGTTGATGCGGACCAGGACCGCCATGCACCGGTGCAGCCGCGCGATCGAGCCGGGCATGAACACGCCCTCCTCGTCCAGTCCCGTCACGAGTGCGGTGCGCCTGCGCTCCCCCCACTCGGTGATGATGTCTTCCTTGCGCTGGAAGTAGTTGAAGAAGGTGCCGCGCGCGACGTCCGCCCGTTCCGCGATCTCCTCGATGGAGGTGTGGTCGTACCCCTTCTCGACGATGAGTTCGATCGCGGCCGAGTAGAGGCGCTCCCGGACGCGTCGCTTGTTCCGCTCCCGACGGCTGACCTGCGGCGGCGGCTCTGTCGCGCGCGAGTCCATTCCGTTCACTCCCGTTCCTGCCGAACTCACCGGCCGCGCAGCACGGCGGTCCGCGTCGTACTCCCGACACGTTTTTGTACTTGGGTGCAACTTTACTCCCGCACCGGCACGGGGCAATGCCCGGTGCGATGGTCATCCGCGCCGAGGGCGGCGCGCAGGTCGGCGAGGCTCTCGGTGCCGAGCAGCCGTCCGGCGGTCAGCTCCGTGCCGTGGGTGGTGCGCAGGTGGTGGCGGAGCCGCGCGGCCGTGAGGGAGTCCAGGCCGAGTTCGCGTAAGGAAAGCCGTTGGTCGAGGTCGGCCGCGGGCATGCCCAGCAGCTCGGCCGCGTACGCGACGAGGGTGTCGGCCGCGCCGCCCGCCGGGGCGGCGGGGGCCGTGGCCGGGGCGCCGCGGCGGGCCGGGACGTGCGGGACGGGGCGGACCGGGCGCGGCGGGGGCGCGGTCCGGGCGCGGCCGACCGCCCGTGCCGCGTCCCCGGCCAGGCGCCGCAGGGCGGTGAGGTACGACAGCGGCGTCCGCGCGGACCGCGCCGGGCCAAGCCGCCGCAGCCGGATGCCGGTGAAGCGGGCCAGGACCCGGTGGTCCGTCGAGAGCAGCAGGACGTCGGCCGTGACACGGGCCCCGCCCCTGCCTCTCCGGTCCGGCCGCACCCTGCTCACGCTCCAGAACTCGGCCTCCAGCGGCGCGTGGAACCGCACCGACGTGAAGGAGACGGGGACGTGGGCGGTGTCGTCCGTGCCGGACGCGGCCCGGGGCCGGGCCGCCAGCAGCGTCTGGAGGCCCACCTCCCAGCCCGCCCGGGGCAGGGGGCTCGGCAGCCGGACGCGGGCCACGGCCTCGCCCTCGCGCCGCCACAGGTGCTCCACGCCCCGGAACGGCTCCGGGATGTCGTAGCCGTGGCGCTGCGCGAGCGCGTACACCTCGTGGGCGGCGAGGTGGTTCCAGCAGCGCGCGAGCGCGGCGTCGAGCAGCTCGGCGCCCTCGGGGCCGGGCTCCTCGGCCGCCGTCCGGACGGCTCGCCCGGCGACGCACAGCAGGGGCTCCGGGGCGCCGGGCACGGACGCCCGCACCGTCACGGCACGGTCGTCGCGGGGGCCTTCCAGGGTCACGTGCAGGGTCGTGCCGGCGGCCGCGTCGACGGGCAGCGGGGTGCCGCCCAGCCGGACGTCCCGGAGTTCGAAGGGACCGTCGCCGTCCGCCTCCCGTACCGTCTCGCGCAGTGCCTCCAGGTGGACGACGGGTGGCACGCCCGCGACCCCGTGCACGGCGATGCCGCCGCCCCAGTCGGCGGTGCCGCCCCACGCGGCCAGGTCGAACCGCCGCTCCCGGGGGGCCTGCGGCAGGCGGTCGGCGGATGCGCGCCGGTACGGGACGGTGTCCCAGGGGTAGGTGGGCAGGGACGGCACGTGCCGGGTGGCGGTGCCGTACCAGCGGTGCCAGTCCACCCGGCCGCCGTGGGCGAAGATGCGCCCGGCGGCCCGGACCAGTTCGCCGGGTTCGTCGCAGCCGCGGTGCAGCGAGGCCACCGCCGCGCCGCCGGCCTCGCAGGCGCCCAGGGTCTCCTCCATGGCGGCGAGCAGCACGGGGTGGGGGCCGACCTCGACGAAGACGCTCTCCGCCTCCTCGGCGACCCGCCGCACGGTACCGGCGAACCGCACCGGGCGGCGCACGTTCTCGGCCCAGTAGGCGGGGGTCAGCGCGGCGCCCTCGACCCTCCGGCCGTACACGGTGGAGACCAGGTCCGTGCCGCCGGACGCCGGGGCGAGCCCGTCCAGCGCCCGCAGCAGCTTCTCCCGTACGGAGTCCATGTAGGGCGAGTGGGAGGCCACGTTGACCTTGACCGGGCGGCACAGGACGCCGTCCCGCTCCAGTTCGCCGCGCAGGGCGGTCAGGGCGGCGGGATCGCCCGCGAGGACGGTGCCGCTGGGGGCGTTCTCGACGGCCACGGACACCGTGCCGCCGTACGTCCCGGCGCGGCGGCGGGCCCGGTCGGCGGGGAGTTCGACGGCGAGCATCGCGCCGCGCCCGGCGGTCCGCTGCATCAGCGTGCTGCGGCGGCAGATCACCGCGGCCGCGTCGTCCAGGGAGAGGGCGCCCGCCGTCCGGGCGGCCGCCACCTCCCCCATGCTGTGCCCCATGCACAGCTCCGGCCGTACGCCCCGCTCGCGCCAGGCGGCGGCCAGCGCCACCTGCACGGCCCACAGGACGGGCTGTACGACGTCCACGTCGGTGGGCAGGTCGGCGGGGCCGGACAGCAGCCGGTCCAGGACCGACCAGCCGAGTTCGGCGCGGACGGACCGGTCGCAGGCGTCCAGCGCCGCCTTGAAGGCGGGTGAGGAGCGGTAGAGGGCGCGGCCCATGCCGGCCCACTGCGCGCCCTGGCCGGAGAAGACGAACACCACGCGCCGCCCGCCCGGCGGCACCGCGTCGCCGGTGCCGCCGTCGGCGGTCGCCTCCCCGGCGGCGAGCGTCCGCAACGCGCGGACCAGGGCGTCGTGGTCCGCGCCCACGGCCCACAGCCGGTGGAGGTGGGCGTCGCGTCGCGTGGCCGCGGCGGCGCAGACGTTCCGCAGGGTGAGGCGGCGGCCGGCTCCGCCCGAGTCGAGGTAGTCGGCGTACCGAGTGGCCAGGCGGCGCAGGGAACCGGGGGTGCGGGCGCTCAGCACCAGCAGGTGCGGGCCGGTCTCGGCCGTCTCGGGCCCGGGGTCGGCGGGGGCGGGGTCGGGCAGGTGCGCGCCGACGACCACGTGGGCGTTGGTGCCGGACAGGCCGAAGGAGCTGACGCCGAGCAGGGCGCGGTCACCGGCCGGGTCCAGGGGCCGGGCGCGGGTGACCACGCGGACCGGGAAGCCGTCCCGGGTGAGCAGCGGGTGCGGTTCGCCGAGGTGCAGGGAGGCCGGGACGACGCCGTGCCGGAGGATCAGCACCGCCTTGAGCAGACCGGCGATCCCGGCGGCGGCCTCGGTGTGCCCGATGTTGGTCTTCACCGACCCGGTCAGCAGCGGCCGGTCCTCGGGCCGTCCGGCCCCGGCCGCCTCGGCGAGCGCCTCCAGCTCCACGGCGTCCCCGACGGCGGTGCCGGTGCCGTGCGCCTCCACGTAGTCCAGGTCGTGGGGGGCAACGCCCGCGGCGGCGCACGCCGCGCGCACCATGTCCGCCTGGCCCGCGACCGACGGGCGCAGCGGCACTCCGCCGCCCGCGCCGTCGTTGGTGACCGCGCTGCCGAGCAGCACCGCGTGCACGGGGTCGCCGTCGCGCACCGCGTCGTCCAGCCGCTTGAGCACCACCGCGCCCACGCCCTCGCTGCGCACGAAGCCGTCGGCGCGGGCGTCGCCGAACCGGCAGCGGCCCCCGGGCGAGAGCATGCCGCCCTGCGAGTAGCCGATGGCGTCGTGCGCGGACAGGACGATGTTGACGCCCCCGGCGACGCACAGGTCGCTCTCGCCGGTGAGCAGGCTCTGCCGGGCGGCGTGCACGGCGACCAGCGACGAGGAGCAGGCGGTGTCCAGGACGACGCTCGGTCCGCGCAGGTCGAGCGCGTAGGAGATCCGGCCGGCGGTGACGGCGCGCAGGCGGCTGCCGGTCATGTCGCGCACGTCGGGCTCGTCCGGACGGGGGTCGGTGTCGGCGTACTCGGCGGTCGCCTGCCCCACGAAGACGCCGGTCCTGCTGCCGGCGAGCCGCGACGGGGGGATGCCGGCCGTTTCCAGGGCCTCCCAGACGACGTGCAGCAGGAGCCGCTGCTGCGGGTCCATGGCGCGGGCGGCGGCGGGCGGCACGCCGAAGAACTCCCGGTCGAACCCGAACGCGTCGGTGAGGAACCCGCCGTGCCGGGAGACGGTGCGGCCGGGGGTCATGGGGGCGGCGGCGTGGCAGGCGTCGGCGTCGAACCGGTCGCGCGGAACCGGCGTCACCATGTCGGCGCCGGACGCCAGGACGTCCCACAGCTCGTCGGTGCTCTCGATCCCGGGGAACCGGCATGCCATGCCGACGATGGCGAGGGGTGTCGTGCTGGACAGCTTCGGGCGCATGGAGGACTCCAGGTCGATGGCTGGACAGACGAGGACGGCCGATCGATGCACCGATGTATCGATCTGGTGATCAATCGGCTGAGCAATCTATCGAGGGCGATCCAAAAATACACCGGGGACCAACTTTCCCTCTTGACGCCCCCTCAAGCAGCAAGACGGCCACCCAACCGTGGAGCGGGAAAATCTGTACTTGCGTACATAACTGGCCTCGTGTTTATTCTTGTTCCGCCGTTGCCGCAGCAGATCAGGGGGAAGACGATGGACATCGCCCAGATCGTTCCGCTGATGGGAGACGAGGAGCTGGCCGCCTACCGGCTCCTCGTGGCGACCGGCGGGGCCCGGCTGGAGAGACTGGCGAGCAGTCTGGGCTGGAGCGCGGGCCGCACGGAGCGCGTGCTGTCCCGGCTGAGCCGGAACAGACTGGCGCGGCCCCGGCCGGAGGGCCCCGGCGACTGGACCGCCGTCCACCCCGAGATGGTCAAGCTCCAGTACGCCGAGCCCCTCACCGGCGTCATCGAGGCGTGGCAGGCCCAGCTCGAAGGGTTGCGCGCGCAGCTCGACACGCTGTCCGGCATGTGCTCGCCGGACCCGGCGGGCGGATCGCCCGCCCCCGTGATCACGATCGACGGCGCCGCCGAGCTGCGCGACGCGCTGGCGGTCACCGCGCGGCGCTGCACCGAGGAGATCCTCGCCGTGCAGCCCCTGGGGCGGGAGACGCCCGCCCCGGCCCGGGACCTGGTGTGCGGCACGGGCGAGCCCGTGCCACCCGGAGTCGACGTGCGGGTCCTGCTCCCCCACCTGTCGCGCCACGACGCGGACGTACGGCACCGCGCCGCGCGGATCGTCGCGTCGGGCGGCGAGGTCCGCACCACGGCCGCGTCGCTGCCGCCGCTGATGGTGTTCGACCGTACGACCGCCTTCCTCTTCGAGGCCGGGGCCGAGGACGGGGCGGCCGGTGCCGAGGGCGCGGGCCGGGCGCACCTGGTCCGGCACGGCGCCCTGGTCGGCCTCATCGTGCACATGGTGGTGAGCGCCTGGGCGACCGGCACCGTCTTCGACCGGTCGGGCGGCGGCAACCGCATCCCGGCCGTCCTCACCCAGGAGACGAAGACCGCGATCGTCCAGTTGCTGGCCGCCGGTTACAAGGACGAGGTGGTGGCCAGGCGGCTGGGCATCGGGGTGCGGACCTGCCGGAAGTACATCGCCGAGCTGTTCGACGACCTCGGCGCGCACAGCCGGTTCCAGGCCGGCTGGATGGTCCGCGACCGCATGCTGGGCGCCGTACAGGCCGGCACGGCGCACGGGGACGGCTGACCGGCCCGGGCAGACCCGAGCCTGCCTGGGCCGGTCCCGTTCTCAGCGGGCGAGTACGGCGGTGAGCGCCGCCGTCAGCTCCCCCTCCGGGTCGGCCGCCGACGTCCTGCCGCGCCAGGCGATGACGCCGTCGGGCCGGACCAGCACCGCGCCCGTGGGCCCGACGCCGTACCGGGCGCCCCAGACGCCGTCGCGGTCGGTGAGCCGGTCGCCGATGCGGTGGGCCACCAGGCCGACCCCGAGGCGCTCGGCGGCGCGTTCCGCGGCGGCGGCCCAGTCGGCGGCCTCCGCCCCGGCCAGCAGCACGAACGCGCCGCCGAACAGGTCGAGCGTGGACAGCGTCCGGGAGCCCGCCGTGAGCACGACGTGCGGCGCCCGTCCGCCGGGCCGCCCGGTCGGGTGCCACGGGTCCTCCTGGAGGCTGCCGTCGTCATCGGGCTCGGTGCGGACGGCCGCCGAGTGGTACCGGAAGCCGAGGAACTCCCTGGGCGTGGGGACAGGGGCGTCGGGGTCGGCCGGGTTGTAGCTGGCCGGCACCCGGCCCTCGGAGACCTTCGCCAGCGCTAGTTCGCGCTCCAGGGTGATCCGGATGACCGGTCGGCGCTCGGCCTCGTAGGTGTCCAGGAGACCGGGCCCGGCCTGCCCGTCGAGCACCAGGGCCAGCCGCCAGGACAGGTCGTAGGCGTCCTGGATGGCGAGGTTGCCGCCCTGGCCGCCGTTGGGCGGGCAGGCGTGCGCGGAGTCACCGGCCAGGAAGACGCGGCCCACGCGGAAGCGGTCGGCCATCTTGTGGTTGATGGGGAAGAACCGGGCGTTGACGAAGGTGACGTCGACCGAGGGGTCGCCGATGGCGCGGCGGACCCGCTCCAGGCACCGTTCCTCGGTGAAGTCCGCCGGGCTCTCGCCGCGTTCGGGGAAGTAGTCGACCCACAGGGTGTGGCGCTCGGAGCCGTCCAGGATGAAGCTGGAACCGCTGCCGGGCATGCCGATCACCTCGACCGCGCCCTTCTCGACGTACCGCGTCAGGTCGGCCTCGAACGTGATGATGTACATGTGCCCGATGACCCCGCTGCCCCGTACGGGGACGCCGAGCATCTCCCGTACGGGGCTGGTGTTGCCGTCGGCCGCCACCACGTAGTCCGCCTCGACGGTGTAGCGGCGGCCGGAGCGCATCTCGCGGAGCGTCACGGTGACCTTGTCGCCGTCCTGGGTGAGGGAGACGGCCTCGGTGCCGTGGCGCAGTTCCGCGCCCGCGTCCTCCGCGCAGGCCCGGAGTATCCCCTCCACCTGGGCCTGCGATATCCAGGCCAGCGGCGGCACCGGGGAGAGCGGCAGCGGGTCGGGCCGGCCCTCCGCCGGGTCGAGGAAGCGCCGGTCGGGGTCGGCCAGGCTGACGCCGTGGCTCATGCGGGGCCAGCGCACTTCCCCCAGGGCCCGCTCCAAACGCTGCGTGACCCCGGGGAGGGTGTGCAGGAGTTCCTGGGAGCGGGTGTTGAGGCCCCAGGCCTTGGGCAGCGTGGCGGCGCCCGGGCGCCGCTCGACCAGCAGGGGGCGCACGCCGCGCGCGGCCAGGCTCAGGGCCGTGGTGAGCCCGGTGTACGCCCCGCCGACGACGAGGACGGGAACTCGCTGGACTGACACGCGATCTACCTCCGGTGCGATGGGGTGCGGAGTCGGGGGGTACGCCGTCACGGGGCGGTGAGGGTGGCGATGTCGATGACGTAGCGGTAGCGGGCCTCGGCGAGCGTCTGCCACGCCTGCGGGACCCAGGAGGCGGGGATGGTCTCGATCTCGGCGCCGATGCCGTGCGCGGCGCAGAAGTCGAGCGTCTGCTGTGTCTCGCGGACGCTGCCGATGGACGATCCGGTGATCACCCGGCGGGCGTCGAGCAGCGAGAAGGTGTTGTACGAGGCGACGGGGTCGCTCGGGGCGCCGACGTTGACCAGGGTGCCGCCCAGGCCGAGCAGTCCCAGGCAGAGGTCCATGTCGAGGGGGGCCGGAATGGTGTTGAGGAGCAGGTCGAAGTGGCCGCCGAGCGCGGCGAGCTGCTGGTGGTCGCGGAGGTCGACGAAGCGGGTGGCGCCGAGGCGGCGGGCGTCGTCCGCCTTCTCCGGCGAGCGGCCCAGCAGGGTGACCTCGGCGCCCAGGACGGCGGCGATCCGCACGCCGAGGTGTCCGAGGCCGCCCATGCCGAGGACGCCGACGCGGGTGCCCGGGCCGGTCTGCCAGCGGCGCAGCGGTGAGTGGACGGTGACGCCGGCGCAGAGCAGCGGGGCGGCGCGGTCGAGGGCGAGCTGGTCCGGGATGCGCAGGACGAAGTGTTCCGGGACGACGATGGATCGGCTGTAGCCGCCCTGGGTCACCGTGCCGTCGCGGTCGCGGGCCGAGCAGGTCTTGACGAAGCCCTCGGCGCAGTACTGCTCCTCGCCCGCCGCGCAGGGGCCGCACTTGCCGCAGGAGCCGACCATGCAGCCGACGCCGACCCGGTCGCCGGGTGCCAGCGAGGTGACGGCGGCGCCGACCTCCGCGACCACGCCGGTGATCTCGTGGCCGGGGACGAGGGGGAAGATGGTCCCGCCCCAGTCGTCGTGGCCGAAGTGCAGGTCGGTGTGGCAGATGCCGCAGTACCGGATGTCGATGCGGACGTCGTCGTCGCGCGGGACGCGCCGCTCGATGGCGGTCACGGTGAACGGGGCGCCCTTGGCGGGCAGGGTGAGAGCGAGGCTGCTGGGCATGACGGATTCCCTTGGACTGGAAGGCAGTTACGTCGGGAAGCGCTCCGGGGCCGCGATGCCGTCCGGGGCACGATGGGCAGCCTGCCCGGGCGGGGGGAGGAGGCGCCATGGCGGCCCGGTGCAGCATGTTGTGCTGCACGTTGCTGCACCGGGCGACCGCCGTCGCCGGGGCCTGGCAGGCAGGGGGGCACGGCTCCGGGGCCCGGGCCGGCCCAGGCGGAAGCCCGGCCGGGCCCGCGCGGGCGGCCGGGCCCGGGCCGCACACCGCCGTCCCTCGAGGCGCCCCGCGCACCCGGACCCGGCGGCCCCCGCTCGACCGCCCCCTACTTCACTTCTCCCGCACCCGCCGAGGCAGCAGAGCCGTAGCCAGCACGGCGTTGGCCACCAGCAGGGCGGCCGCGAGGAGGAGGCTCTCGCGCATGCCCGGGGCGAAGTCCTTCGCCAGGAGTGCGCCGAAGACGGCGATGCTCAGGGCGCCGCCCGCCTGGCGGCTGGTGTTGAGGAGGGCCGCCGCCGTGCCGGCCCGTTCCGCGGCGACGCTGTCGAGCATCAGGGACGTCAGCGCCGGCATGGCGAGGGAGCCGCCGATGCCCAGCGGGATCATCGGCAGGGCGATCAGCCACCACGGTGTTCCCGCGCCCACGGCGGCCAGCCCGCAGCACCCGGCGGTGCCGACCAGCAGCCCGGCGACGACCACCGCGCGCGGGCCGTACCGCGCGACGGCCTTCGGCGAGAGGTAGTTGAAGTTGGCGGTGATCAGCGCCATCGGCACGAACATCAGCCCGGCCGAGAACGCCGACTGCCCCCGCTGGTCCTGGAAGAACAGGCTCAGCACGAAGACCCCTCCGTAGAAGGCGGCGTTGCAGGCGAAGCCCGCGACGACCGGCACGGTGACGCACCGCTCCCGGAACAGCCGCAGCGGCAGCATCGGGGCCTCGCGGCGTGCCTCGACAGCCACGAACCCGGCCCCGGCCAGCACCGCGACGCCCGCCGCGGCCGACACCGTCCCGGTGAAGCCGTGGTGCCCGCCCTCGATCACCGCGAACGTCAGCGCGGCCAGCGCCACCACCGCCAGCGCCTGCCCGGGCCAGTCGAAGACCGCCGGGCGGCGCGGCGAGTGCGGCGCCCGCAGCAGCGTCAGGAAGCCCGCGAGCCCGGCCGGCACGTTGAGGAAGAACACCGCCCGCCAGCTCCACTCCGTGGTGAGCAGCCCGCCCAGCACCGGCCCCGCGGCAATGGCGACGGCGCCGCCCACCGTCCACAGGGCGATGCCGCGCGCCCGCGCCTCCGGATCGGGGAAGGCGTGCCGGATCAGCGCCAGCGAGGTGGGCACCATCACCGCCGCCGCGCTGCCCTGCACCACCCGCGCGGCCGTCAGCGCCCCGAGCGAGGGCGCCACCCCGCAGGCCAGCGAGGCGGCGGTGAACACGACCAGCCCCCAGCCGAAGGCGCGGCGCGCGCCGACCGCGTCGGAGAGCGCGCCCGCGGACAGCATCAGCGCCGCGAACATCAGGGTGTAGCTGTCGGCCACCCACTGGAGCCCCGATAACGAGCCCCCCAGGTCGTCGCCGACCGCGGGCAGCGCGACGTTGACCCCGGAGACGTCGAGCGTGATCACGAAGAAGCCGAGGACGGCGGCGACCAGCGCCGCGGTGGCCGAGCCGGCCGGCTCCGTCCCCGTGGGCGTCGTACTCGTCGTGCGCCCGGTGCCCGTCCCGGACCTCGTAGTGCTCATCGGCACCGCTCCTCACCGCACCGTCCCGTCGGACGGGCTCTCGTCACAGCAGTCGTTCGCGAACGCGGGAGATCACCGGTCCAGCTCGATGTGGTAAGTCTCCTGCGGGGTCTGGATGTCGTTGCACGTCAGCTCCCCGGTGGCCCCACGGTAGGCGCCGGTCCCGCCGGTGACGGCCATCCGCACCGTATCCGCGCCCTTGGTCCACAGGGACTGCGCGGTGATCTGGCCCTCCGGCAGTTGCACCGACAGCACGCAGTTGGTGGTGATCCGCTCGCCGTCCACCCGGGTCACCTGGCAGGAGCTGCCGTCCTCGCCGACGCGCCGCCCGTCGCGGTAGAGCGTGTCCGCGTAGACGAACTCGTCGCCGACGCTGAGCCCGGGGTCGCCGACGTCCGTCTGTACGACGCCGTCGTTGCCTATGGCCAGGTCGATGACCGTCGGCGAGGACGTGGCCCGCGCCGTGGCGGCCGGGAAGGCGGACAGGGTCAGGGTCAGCGCGCCGGCGCCCAGGGCGGCGGCGAACAGGGCTGGTTTCTTCTTCGGCATGGGGATTCCTCACACGTGTCCGGGGCGGCGCTAGTAGACGCCCTCGATGAGCTTGCGGCCGTCCGCCTCGGCCACCGGGTGGATGTCCTTCAGGGAGTCCCCGGCGCCGCCCGGGCCGGGGACGCGGGTGGCCAGGTCGCGTTCCAGGCTGTTGGGGACGAGCCCGTACCGGGTGAGGTGGTTCATGACCACGGCGCCCTCCGACCCGTAGGGGACCGGCTCACCGGTGGCGGGATCGACCACCCGGTACAGCACGTAGGGGGCGTAGGAGTCGAAGACCACCTCCCCCGTGCCCTCGGGGTCGGGCCGCTGCACGGTGCCGCTGAGCACGGACGTGCTGCCGTACGACCCCCGGAACCGGGCCTTCGGGTACAGCTCGGTGGCGAGGTGGTCCAGGGTGTCGGGGTCCATGTGCGCCCCGGTCCAGATGATCAGGCGCACCTTCTCCTGGATCAGGGCGCGGACCGAGGGGCGTTCGGACATCCGGGTCAGCAGCGGGGGCGTGGTGATCAGGAAGGCGATGTCCTGGGAGCGCAGGACCAGTTCGGCCTGGTCGACGAGGTGGTCGACGTAGGCGGCGGCACCGGCGGTGTCGCCCTCGGCCAGCAGCCGCTTCACCCAGCGCGGGTCCAGGTCGACGGCGAACCGGATGCCGTTCCTGGCCCGCGCGATCCGCCGGGAGTACTCGCCGAGCATGTGCGGGCCGCTGGGCGCCACGGCCAGCGCGTGCCCGGTGCCGTCGTCGGGGTAGTGGTGGTTCTCCCAGGCCATGTACTGCTCGAACCACCCCTCGAACATGACGAAGCGTTTGGGCGCCCCGGTGGTGCCGCCGCTCTCGTACACGGCGCACACCTCCTCCGTGTCGTCCAGGCCCCGGGGGATGAGGTCCTCGACCGGCACGTCCCGGAGTTCGTCGACCAGGTTGGGGAACCTCAGCAGGTCGTCGACGCCCCGTACGTCCTCCACCGGGTCGAAGTCGAGCCGGTTCCGGCGCTCCACCCAGTAGCGGGAGCCCGTCGCCGGATCGAAGTGCCAGCGCATCATCGCCCTGACGTGCGCGTCGGCTTGTTCCTGGGCGTTCATGGCGGATCACCGCGCTTTCTCGGTCGTGGTCGCGTGCGCGGGGCACGCGGTGGGCGGGCGGTACGGCGCGGCGGTCAGACGCCGTGCAGCGAACCGCCGTTGATCTGGAGGATCTGGGAGGTGATGTAGGCGCCGGGCGGCGAGCACAGGTAGTGGCCGAGTTCCGCGACGTCCACCGGATCGCCCGGGCGGCCCAGGACGGTCTGGCCGATCAGCGTCTTCTCCCGGGCGGCGGGCAGCGCGCCGCCGAACAGGTCGGTCCCGGCGACGTAGCCCGGCGCGATGGCGTTGACGCTGATCCGGCGCGGCCCGAGCCGGGTGGCGAGCAGGTGGACGTAGGAGTGCAGGGCCGCCTTCGCCGCGCCGTAGCCGCCCGTGCCGCCGGAGCCCCGGTAGGCGGCGATGGAGCTGTACAGCACGATGCCGCCGCCGTCCGTCATCGACGGGACCAGCGCCTCCACGGCGACGACGGCGGTCACGACGTTGGCGCGGTAGGCCCCCTCCCACTCGGTCAGGACGGCGGCCACGTCGCCCGCGTCCGGGTCGGCGGGCGGCGGCACGGCACCGGCGCAGCACAGCAGGGCGCCGACCGGCAGCCCGGTCGCCCCGGCCCGGTCCCGCAGGGTCTTGGCCGCGTCGGCGTCGGACAGGTCGAGCGGGAGCGTCTCCACGTCGGCTCCCGGCACGCTCGCCTCGATCTCCCGCGCCGCCCGGACGAGCCGTTCCTCGTGCCGGGCGACCATGAGCACCTTGTCGCGCGTCCCGGACGCGCCGTCGTTCTCCGTGTGTTCGGCGAAGCGCTTCGCCGTGGCCTTGCCGATGCCGGCGCTCGCGCCGGTCACCACGATCAACCTGGACAGAATCGATCCCTCCCGAGGTGCGAAGACGTGACTGGGTTCCGTGGGCCCGTGGCGTCACGGCGGTGCGGCCGCGAACAGGGCCGCCCGGTCCGGTTTCCCGCCGGCGGTTCTCGGTACCGCCGCCAGTTCCACGATCCTGGACGGACGCGGGAAGCCCCGCAGGGCGTCCTGGACGTCCGCCGTGTCCACCCCGGCGGCGCGGCCGGCCCAGAAGACGACGTATCCCTCGCCGCCGAGCGGGTCGCCGGTCCAGGGCAGTGCCACGCACTCCGCCCGGGGCAGCAGCGTGGCCAACCGCTCGTCGACCCGGGCGAGGTGGACCTTGACGCCGTTCACCTTGATCAGGGAGCCGCTGCGGCCGACGAGCCGGAAGGCGCGGGGTGCGGTGAACCGCACCAGGTCGCCGGTGGCCCAGTGGGCGGGCGGCCGGGACGCGCCGTCCGGGCGGGCCAGCCGGGGTCCGGCGACCACGAGTTCCGCCGCCTGCCCGGCCGGTGCCGCGCCGTCCCCGGCCAGGGTGACGTCGGGGAGCAGCCGCCAGGGGGCCGCCGCCTCGCCCTCGGGGGTCACCGGCCGGTGGGCGATGCCGCCGGTCTCGGTGGAGCCCAGCAGTTCGTGGGCGCGCAGCAGCGGCGCGGCCCGACGGACCAGCCGGTGGGCGGCGGGCGGCGGGGCCGCCGCGCTGTGCAGGGCGACGACCGAGCGGGCCCGCTCCCAGGTGCTCAGGTGGCGCCGCAGCAGTTCCCAGGTCATCGGCAGGCAGACGACCAGTACGCGGGCGCCCGCCGGGACGGGCGGGGGGCGCAGCGGCTGCCGCCACGCCTGGTGGACGGGGACGCCCGCCGTGCGGGGCAGCCACTGCCCGAACAGCGCGCCGAACAGGTGGCGCGGCGGCGCGTAGTTGACCACGTGGTCGACGGGGCCGAGCAGGTGCGTGCCGATCAGCTCGACCTCGCGCGCCATCTGCTCGGGCCGCCGCCACCAGCGGCGGGCGACCCCGGTGCTGCCGGACGTCTCGAACGGCAGGTCGCCGCCGGGGCCGCCGGGCGCCTCCCGCGCGGTCGGGCCGCAGGGTCCGTGGGGGGCCGGGCGCACGGTCATGCCGCCTGGTCCTCGACGCGTTCGCGCACGTACTCCGTGGTCCGGTCGAGCGTGCTGAACTGGTAGCGCACGTCGTCGCCCACGAAGTCCACCTCGATGCCGAACGCGGCCTCCACGGCGTTGACGTACTCCAGGGCTGCCAGGCTGTCGAAGCCCGGCAGCGCGTCGGCCAGGTCGGCGTCGCCGGGCAGGGCGCGGGCGGCCTCGCCGAACCGCTGCTCCAGGAGGGCGACCAGGCGGGCGCTGATGTCGGTGGGGTTGAGGGTCTGCATGTCACTGGCCTTTCTGTGGGCCTCGGCCGGCCGGTACGGCGTCGGCACTGGTCATCGATCCCGCGTCCAGGTAGAACATCCGGCCGGGTTCGGTGGGCTCGAAGCGGACGGTGAGGTGCGCGCCGTCCCCGTCCAGGCCGAGGGCCTGCCGCACCTCGTCGGCGAGGGCGGCCCGGTAGGCGTGGTCGCGGTCGGGGTGGACGCGGCACACGACCGACGCCCAGCGCGGGCGGGAGCGGTCGTCCGTGCCGTCCTGCCAGGTGGTCAGCGGTACGCCGCCGGTGAAGTACGCCATGGGCTCGGCGGTGCGGAAGGAGACCACCACGTGCGCGGTCGCGGAGCCCCGCGCGGTCAGCCACCGGGTCAGGCGCAGCGCCGTCCGCAGCCGCGCGGAGGGGGTCAGCGGGTCGCTGGTCACTTCGACTGTCGGCATCGGCGGCCGCCTCTCAGGACAGGGCCAGCGGCGGGAGCGCGTGCCGCCCGGACGACAGCCGCAGCTCCAGGCGGTTTCCGAGGCAGTCGGCGAGCGGGCCGCCGCTCGTGGCCATCAGGGGGGTCCAGGCGAACCGGTGGTCCGCCGTCCGTACGCTGTCCAGGAAGCGGGCCAGGTGCCCGGGGTCCCAGGCGATCCCGAACGCGTCCGCCGCCAGCGTGGCCTCGTAGGTGCTCAGCAGGTCGGGGACGCGGTGGTTGTCGTTGCCGTACCCGCCGCCGCGCACCCGGTGCCGGGCCAGGGCCTCCTCGACGGGGGCGCGGTCGGCCCCGGCGGTGAGCCGCAGGGCCCGCAGCGCCTGGAGGGTGGCGCGCAGCGTGGGCTTGCCGCCGGGCACGTCGGCGTACTGGCCGGGTGCCCGCTCACAGCTCGACAGGTATCCGGCGATCCCGCGCCGGGCGGCGGCGTCGGTGCTGCCGGTGACGGCGAGGATCTCGGCGGCCGCACAGGTCGACACGGTGTCGGAGGCGCGGCCCTCCCAGTAGCCGAAGCCTCCGTCGGGGTTCTGGATGGCGCCGGTGAGCCAGCGGGCGATCCCGGCTCGGGCGGCGGTGTCGTCGGCGAAGGCGCCCGCGGCCAGGGCCCAGAGGGTGCAGCGCACCTCGCTGCCCCGGCCGGGCATGTACATCACGCCCTGCTCGTTGGGCAGCACGCAGCTCTCCGTCCAGCGCAGGGCGGTCCGCGCCGCGTCGTCCGCGAGCCGCCCGGAGAGCAGGTGGGCGGAGGTGGTGAGCACGTCGGAGGCCAGCTCGGGGGGACGGTAGGTGAAGCCGCCCTGAGCCGTCCGGAACGACAGCACGGCGGCGACCACGTGGTCGGCGAGGCCCGTCAGGTCGGCGCCGAGTTCCCGCAGCGCGCCCACGCCGCAGAACGCGGCCCACACGTCGGGGACGGGGTAGCCGGGCCAGCGGGTGAAGGAGCCGCCGGGCCGCAGCCGGGCCGTGATCCAGGCGACGCACCCGACGGGGTCCCGGGGGCTCTCCCCGAGTCGGTTCAGGGCGCTGACGGCCCGGAAGGTCGCCCACAGGCACTCCGTGGCGTCCCCGGCCCGGAAGGTGAAGCCGCCGCCCGCGCCCTGCCGGTCCCGCAGCCACCGCACGAGCCGGTCGCGGTCCCAGGGCAGCGGGCCCCGGCCGCCGGTGGCGGTGTGCCAGGCGGTCACGGCGTAGTAGCAGGCCCGGGCGTCGGAGGTGCCGTCCTTGGCGTGGGCGGGGCTCCACGCCAGTCCCCCGTCCGCGGCCTGGAGCGCCCCGAGCCAGTCGGTCAGCTCCGCGGGCGGGCGTTCGCCGTGGATCTCGACGAGGACGCGGACGGCGTAGTAGGTGGCCCACACGTCCGCCGTCTGACCGGGCGTCATGGCGTAGCCGCCGTCCGGGTGGGCGGCCGAGCGCACCCAGTCGCCGCTGGAGGCGCGGGCGGTGCCCCGGGCGTCGGCGGGCAGGTCGGCCAGGGCCTGGGTGCAGTAGTAGGTGGCCCAGGCGTCGGAGTTCATGCCGGCCGACCACGCGTAGCCGCCGTCGGCGTTCTGCCGGGAGGCGAGGAAGGCGGCCACCTCGCCGGGGCGGGGCAGGTCGGCGGTGCGGCCGAGCCAGGACAGGGTGCGCACCGCCGCGTAGGTGCACCACAGGTCCGACTCGCCCGTCACGACTCCGGAGGACCCGCGCAGCACGTCGTACGTCTGCTGGGACGTCATACCGGCGCCCCCTCCCCCACGACCCGGAAGTTGGAGCGCTTCCAGCTCTTCTGGGAGCCGCCGCTCTTCGTCGTCACCGGCAGCCGGTTGACGAAGCGGACCTCGTCCCAGCGGAAGCCCAGGCGGCGGCTGGTGAGCTGCTGGATGAGGGCGTCGCGCCCGGTCTCGGCGTCCCGGTCGGTGCCCGGTTCGCGCTCCAGCAGCAGCCGGGCCCAGCTCCCGTCCTCGACGGTCTCGATCAGGTAGCCCATGACGCCGCTGTCCGCGTACACCACGCCCTCGAGGTCGCGGGTGCGCACCCGGCTGCCCTTGATCCGGGTGCCGTCGCTGTCCCGGCCGTGCACGGTCACCGCCGGGGCGTCGTCGCCGCAGGGGCAGTCGCCGGTCAGGGAGACCTCGTCGCCCATGTCGAGGCGGAGCAGGGGGCGGGCGTCGTTGTTCAGGGGGGTGACGACCAGCCTGCCGTCGCGGCCGGCCTCGGCGGGCCGGACGGTGTCGCCGTCGGCGATCTCGAAGTAGTTGGCGCCGCGCAGCAGGTGCAGCCGGTCCTCGGCGCAGCAGACGGCCAGCGTGCCGCTCTCGGTGCTGCCGTAACTGGCGTCGTAGACGCGGGCGTTCCACCAGCGGCCGGTCATCGCGCGCAGCTCGGGGGTGCTCACCTCGCCGAGCAGCATGAGCAGGTCCACGCTGGCGGACAGCTTCGGCAACAGTCCGCGCCGCTTGAGCACCTGGGTGAGTTCCAGCAGCACGCCGGGCGCCACGAACAGCGTCGTGGGCCGGAACACCTCCCACAGCCCGATGATGCGGTCCCAGTCGGAGATGCCGGTGGTGTAGGGGTAGGCCTTGACGTGCGGGACCTGGAGGAACTCGCAGACCCCGACCATCAGGTCGGCCACCGGCACGATGTCCGAGGGCAGCAGGATCAGCGCCCGGTGGCCGTGGTCCGCCAGCATCGGGCGCCACGCCTCGGCGACGGAGACGGTGTTGGCGATCATGTCCCGGGCAGTGCGGGGCGTGGGCGTGGGCACCCCGGTGGTCCCCGTGGTCTGGTAGTACTTCAGGCCCGCGTCGACCGGTACCCGCAGATAGGCGAGGGGGCGGGCCTTGAGCGCGTCCTTGGACGTGGTGGGCAGGTCCCGGAAGGCGGCCGCCGAGTACGGGCCGAGGGCGGCGTAGGCGGGCGTCTGCCGGGCGCGCTCCCAGACCTCGGTCAGCTTGGCGGCGTAGTGGGCGTCGGCGGCGCCGGGGTCGCGGCGGGGGGCGGTCACCTCCCGCTGGATCCGCTCCATGAAGTCGAGGCCGCTCCTGGAATGTATCTTCACGTGTCGCTCCTCTTCTCGTCGGCGTGGGCCAGGCCCTTGGCGCGCATCAGGAACTCCCCGAGGAACCCGTCGTGCGGTACGTCGGGGTGGGTCCAGGAGGTCGGCCGGCCCCGGTAGACGTTGGAGACCGAGGGGAGGCCGAGGGCCCGGTCGAGCAGGGCCGGGTCGGCGGTGTGCAGGGAGAGCACCAGGGAGTCGTCGAGGCTGTCGGTGGCGGCACGGTCGAAGGGCGCCACCCACACGCAGGGGAACGGCAGCTCCAGGCCCAGCAGGGGGTGGCGGGCGGCGGGCAGTTCGACGACCGCGGGCGTCACGGCCGACAGGGTGCCCGGCCCGCCGAGCGGGTGCGCCCGGGGCGCCAGGCGGACCGTCGCGCCCGCGTCCGCCGCCCGGTCCAGGACCGCCGCCACCAGGCGTTCGGCCTGCTCCAGCGGCAGGCAGGGCAGGACGGCGGCGTCGTCCTCGGGCGGCGCGGGCCGTACGTCGGCGAGCGCGGCCGCCAGCGCCCCCGCGAACTCCGTGACCTCCCGTTCGACGAGTACGCCCGTGGTGGCGGTGCACGCGGTGCCCGCGTGGTACAGGGCGCCGGTGCGGGCGAGTTCGAGTCCGGTGGTGCGGTCGGCGTCGGAGGCGACGACCAGCTTGGAGCGGCCGGGGCCCTGGGTGCGTACGTCGGCGCGGTCGCGGTACCGGTCCACGACGGCCTGGCCGCCGTAGACCACGGCGCGGTCGGCGCGGTCGGCGAGCAGGTCCGCCGTGGTGTGCTCGCACGGCACCAGGACGAGCTGGTCCTCGGGCAGGCCCGCCCGGCGCAGGGCCAGCACCAGCCGCCGGGGGGTGAGCGGATCGCGCTGGGAGGGGCGGACGGCGACCCGGTAGCCCAGCGCGAGCGCCTCGGGCCACAGGGCGTGCACGCCCGGGCTGTTGCCCGCCGCCTGGACGGCGAGGACGTCACCGGCGCGGCACCAGACGGCACCGGCGGACGGCGCCTCGGCGGCCGGGACGCCGGGCGGGGAGCAGCCCGCGGGGCGTGCCGCGTCCCACGCCCGACCCGCGTCGCGCAGGGTCGCCGTGATCAGCCGGTCGCACTCCCGCACGACCGTGACGGGGGTGCCGGTCAGCCGGGCCACGCGCTGTTCGTGGGCGGCGAGGTCGTCGCCGAGGACGTCCTGGTACTCGAAGACGTCGGCGGCCTTGGCGAGCACGGCCGCCGTCTCCGCGACGGGCGGCGGGGTGCTGCCGCGCAGCCGGTCGATCCAGTCGGTGGCGACCAGGCCCGGTACCAGGGCCAGTTCGAGCGCGGGGGTGCCCGAGGCGTCGGTCACCGTGGTGCGCTTCCTGGTGCGGTAGGGACCGGAGGGTCCCAGTGCGGGGATGTCCGGCACGCTCACTTCTGCTCTCCCTCCGGTCGGCGGACCGGGGCCGGCGCGGTGCGGCGGCGGCTGCGGGCGGCGGCGGCGAGGTCGGCCAGGACGTCGACGGTGGCGTCCCAGCCCATGCAGGCGTCGGTGACGCTCTGTCCGAACACCGGTACGCCGGCGCCGAGTTCCTGGCGGCCGGGGACGAGGAAGCCCTCCAGCATCACACCGCGCACGTCCGTGTCACCGGCCGCGACCTCGGCGCCTATCTCGCGGGCGACCTGGGCCTGCCGTACGTGGTCCTTGCCGCTGTTGCCGTGGCTGGCGTCGATGACGAGGCCGGTCGGCAGCCCGGCGGCGGCCAGCAGGGCGACCGCTCCGCGCACGTCGCCGGGGCGGTAGTTGGGCCGGCCCGCGCCGCCGCGCAGCACCACGTGGCAGTCCGGGTTGCCGCTGGTGCGCAGCGTGCCGGGGCGGCCGTTCCGGTCCAGGCCCAGGTAGGCGTGGGGCACGGCCGCGCAGCGCACGGCGTCGACGGCGACGCCCACGGAGCCGGTGCTGCCGTTCTTCATGCCGACGGGCATGGGCAGCCCGCTGGCCAGTTGCCGGTGGACCTGGCTCTCCACCGTGCGGGCGCCGATGGCTCCCCAGGAGATCAGGTCGGCCAGGTAGGCCGGGACGGCCGGGCTGAGCCACTCGGTGGCGATGGGCAGCCCCTGCTCGGCGACGGCCAGCATCAGGGACCGGGCGGTGCGCAGCCCCCGGTCGAGGTCGTGGCTGCCGTCCAGGGCGGGGTCGGGGAGCAGCCCGGTCCAGCCGACCGTGGTGCGGGGCTTCTCGACGTACACCCGCATGACGACGGCGAGGTCGTCGGCGAGCCGGTCGGCCTGGGCGCGCAGTGCGGTGGCGTAGGCGAGCCCGGCGTCGACGTCGTGGATGGAGCAGGGTCCGACCACCACGAGCAGGCGGTCGTCCTCTTTGCGCAGGACGCGGCGGGTGAGGGCGCGGCCGGCGTGCACCGACCGGGCGGCGGCCGGGGTGAGCGGCAGCGCGCGCAGGAGTTCGGCGGGGGTGCACGTGGCGTACGACCGGTGGTGGCCGCCTATGCCGTCGGGCGGGACGTGCTCGGTGCGTGCGTCGGGTCGTCGCTCGGTCGGCAGGTGCAGACTCTGCATCGTTCCTCAATCCGTTCCGGTCGGCGCGGCGGAGTGCGCCGACGACGAATCGTGCGGGCGGCCCTCGCAGGCCCCGGGCAGTTCCGCGCGGACGGCCGCCGGCCGGGAGACGGGGGCCCGGCGCGGGGCGGCCGTCCGTCGGGCACGTGCCTCACGCTGCCGCAGGGGCGGGTGCGGCCGCCAGCGATGCCGGGTGCAGCAAGCTGTCCTGCACCTAGCTGCACGCCCCACGGGAACGGGGAACGGTGCGGTCGGTACCGTCGGTCCAGCGCCGCGGCCTTCTCCCGGTGGCCCCGGACGGGCGCGGCGTCCTCGGCTCCAGCCTGCGTTCGAAGTCGCCAACGTGCTCCATCGCCCGGACCGACCGCACCTCCGCCGCCTGCGCGTCCGCCGTGGCGCCCAGGTGGCGGGACGGGTCGAGTTCGCCCGGGCCGAGGCGGGCGGTGGCCGGCACGCAGCTGCCGGGTTTCCTGGCGCGGACGGGCATCAGCGACGGATCGGGGGTCCACCGTGCGGTCACCTTGTGCCACAGGTCCGCGTTCACGCCTTCGCCGGCCGGTTGCTCAGCGCCGGGTGGGCGAGAACAGCCTGGCCCTACAGCCCGCAGGGGCTGTAGGGCCAGGTTCGCCCCCCCAGCAGTGCTTCAGGCACCCCAGGTGTCGTCCGCCACGGTGGGCGGGAGGAAGGCGGCGCGCGTGAGGAAGTCACGGAGCAGAAGCCGCCAGACGTACCACTCATGGCCGCCGTCGACGAAGGCGGTCTGGATGTGGAGGCCGGCCGCCGTGAGGTCGCGGACCTCACGCAGCGGGCCCCGGTGGAGGGTCAGGTAGCCCTGATTGATCGGGTCCTGCCGGCCGCCGCCGACGTAGACCGTCACCTTCTTGAGCGCGGCGACCTGGGCGTCGGTGAGGACGGTGCCGGCGGGCAGCCCGGCGCTCATCATGCCGTAGTAGCCGAACTGTTCGGTGTTCCTCAGCATCAGGTAGTTGGTACGCATGCCGCCCGCGGAGAGACCTGAGTAGGCGCGGTCGGAGGCCGACGCGGAGACGTGGTAGTGCGCCTCCACCCAGGGGAAGACACGCTCGATCAGGTCGGTGCGGTGCGCCTGTTCGGCCGTCGAGGACGGGTAGCCGGCCGCGTTGGGCATCACCACGATCAGAGGCGCCACCGCACCGGTGTTGATCAGGTTGTCGAGGATGTTCGCGACGTCGCCCTGGGTGCTCCAGCCCATCTCGTTCTCGCCGCCACCGTGACTGAGGTAAAGCGTGGGGTACGGCTTCGCCCGCTTCGGGTCGTACTCCGGCGGCGTGTAGACGACCAGGTGGTTCCGGTCGACGGGGGTGAGGTGGCCGGGCGAGTCGTAGGTGACGTGCTTCAGCATGCCTCGTGGCCCAGCCGACGGCCCGAGCCAGGAAACGTCGGTGGTGTCGAAGCGGGGATCGGACGGGACGTAGATCTGACTGCGGTCGACGGCGGTGCCGTGGACGATGCCGTCGACCACGTTCCACGCGGGGTTCGCGGGGTCGGGCAGCTGACCGGTCTGGGTGGTGTCGTCGGCGTCCGCGTCGACGAAGAAGCCGTAGGTGTAGAAGCCGCCGGGGAGCGGGGTGGTGTAGGTCCACACCCCGTCGTGGCCCTTGGTCATGTCGGCGGTGTGCCAGTTGGGGCTGGTGGAGTTGGGGTGCGAGATCGGCACGTCACCGGGGCGCCACTGGGCGGGCAGCAGGCCGGGGCTCTCCACCAGGTGGTCCGGGGTGGTCAGGCGCGGGTCAAGGGCGAGCGGGCGCTGGAAGTACCACTCCCCCTTGATCTGAACCCGCTTCGCCTTGGGGGCGCGGTAGCGAAAGGTCACCTCGTATCCGGTGGGCGCCTTGCCCGTGCGCCGGATCAGCGGGCCGGTCGCCGGGGTCTTCCGCGCCTGGGTGTCCCGGGTGCCGGAGGCCGCCGCGCCGCTCGCCGGGGCCGCCCCGGCGCCGGTGGCCAGCGGGCCGCCGGCGAGCGCGGTACCGCCCACGGTAGCGGCGAGCGCGCGGGCCACTGTTCTTCTGCTCACGGACATGTTCGGGTCGCTCCTGATCGGTGAGGTTTCGCAACGTGGGGTGCGGAGACGGCGGGTGCGAGACGTCCCCTGGCGGTGCCGGGGACGTCAGCTCATCCCGCGGAGGAGGGGAAGAAGGCGGTGCGCAGGAGGAAGTCACGCAGGTTCAGGCGCCAGACCGCCCAGTTGGTAGTAGTGGCTGGGTTCCTGCCGGCCGCCGCCGACGAAGACTCGGACCCGTTTGAGCGCGTCGATCTGTTCGGCCGGGTCGGAGCGTGGGGATCTCTGCCTCCGGTGGATCGGGGGGCGTGCCCGCTCCCTCTTCGGGAGCGGGCGACGCGAGGACCACGGGGCGGGGTTCAGCCGGGGAGGCCGGCCCAGAAGGCGAGGTTGTGCTCGGTGGCGAAGTCACCGCTCACCCGGGAGCAGGCGGCGGGGGCGGCTCCGTCGGCGGGTGAGGTGTCGCAGGCGACCAGGGACATGAGCTTGCCCGAACTTGCGCGGTAGGCGGGCCAGTTCGGTGTGCCGGATCCGTTGGGGTCGCCCGCTTCGGCGAACCGGCCCCAGTACGTGATCATCTGCCGGGACAGCTCCAGCTGGTCGTCGTCGTAGGGCAGGGTCTGGCCGAGGTACTCCCAGAGGTAGCCGAGGTCGTCGACGTGGACGGCACCTCCGAAGGGGAAGTCGCGGGCGGTCGCGCTCTGCTGCTGGAGGCGGAAGACGGAGGCGAAGTGCGGGGTGTCGCTCTCGGCAAACTCGTAGGCATAGGTCGGCACCCACTTCGACAGCGTGGCCATGAGTTGCTGCCGGGCGTACGAGGTGGAGCCGTTCTGCGCGGCGGTCCACGCCTCCCCCGGTGTCGGGTAGGCGCTGAGCGGATACTCGGCGAGGACGCGGGCCGCGTCGGTGCCGTACGCCGAGCGCACCGCGGACTCGTACTGGGCGGAGGTCATCGGCGTGCCCAGGTAGTCGTAGTTCTGGTAGGTGAACAGGCCGCGCTCGCTGTCGGTCTGCCCGAGCATCACCGGTACGCGGTGGAAGTCGCCGGCCTGGACGGCCGTGCCGGGGTTGACCGGGAAGGCGGCTCCTCCGACGGACGGGGAGACGCCGGACTTCTTCTGCGCCGCGAGCAGCTCGGTGGCGGGCTTCGCGCGCAGGCAGGCCAGGATGTCGGACGCCGTGTCGCAGCCGACCGTCGCGACGAACGCCTCGCTCTGTGCCTGGCCGGAGGCGGCCGATTGGAGGTTGCAGTTGCCGCTCATGATGCCGGCGCGGGCGAACAGGCCCTTGGCGGTGGGGGACGCGAGGTGGTCGCAGACCGAACCGGCGCCCGCCGACTGTCCCGCGATGGTCACGTTCTTCGGGTCGCCGCCGAAGCGGTCGATGTTGGAGTGGACCCAGCGCAGTGCGGCCTGCTGGTCGAGTAGGCCGTAGTTGCCGGGGCCGTTCTTGCTCTCGGCCTGCAACTGGGGCAGGTTCAGAGTTCCGAGGACGCCCACGCGGTAGTTGACGGTGACGACGATGGCACCCGTCTGCTCGATGAACTTCCGCGGGTTGGTGTCCTGTCCGGCGCCGCCGGTGAAGCCTCCGCCGTGGATCCACACCAGGACCGGCGCGCTCGCCCGGGCGTTGTCGGGGACGTACACGTTGAGGGCCAGACAGTCCTCGGTGGTGATGGTCTTCTCGTATCCGGGGTCCCATCCGCTGTTCTGGGCGCAGCGGTCGGAGAACTCGGTGGCGTCGCGGACTCCGGACCACTTCGCCGCGGGTTTCGGGGCCGTCCAGCGCAGGGCGCCCACCGGGTCGGCGGCGTAAGGAATGCCGAGCCACTGCTGGTAGTCCGTCTGATGGGTTCCCCGGATCTTGCCGTTCGTGGTGTTCACCACGGTGGAGACGGGGCGCGCGCCGGGCGTGTCCGTCGACTGGGCCCGGGCGACCACGGGGACGAGTCCCAGGGCGAGAAGTGCCACAGCGGTCGATACGACGCGGCCTTTGCCGCGCAGAGCGGTGATGGTGCTCATGAGCTCCCCTGCTGTCTGTCTGGTGACGGGCATTCTCAGATGGGCGTGAGGGATCGACGGTCGGGTGCGGCTGTGGTGGGCGGCGCCGCGACGTCGGGTGTACGCCGCTCTTACCGGGAACAACTCGTTGCGGGACGGGGATGCTGGGCTGGTGGCGGTCGACGTCGTGGCGGGCCGGAAAACCCGTCGTCCCCGCCGATGCGCCGACGCGAGGTCAGGGCCGGCGAGGCGTTCGGCGATGTCCCGCCCGGCGTCCGAGGCGCCGTGGTGACAGGTCGGGACACGTCGCCCCAGGCGGGCCTCCGACCAGGGGGTGATACGCCGGAGACCTACGAGGTGATGCCCGAGGAACGTAACCGGGCGGCAACACTGTGGGCAACATGTGCGACACAAATCTCTACAACTTCTGAACTGCCATCGGCTCTTCCGCCCGTTGGGTCAGCCGGGTCGCGCCGCTCCCTTCGGAAGTCGAAGAGGTGGACGGGTCGGCGGTGCCGTTGCCTTGAAACCTTGGCCGTGATGTCCGCGCGCCGTGGGAGCCCGTCCCCGGATACCCGACACCCGCCCTGCTCGACGACGGCACCGACGGTCGACGAGGCGTCGACGAGGCGTCGGGGAGACGCGACAGGGGGCGGCGCACACCGGCGCCGCCCCCTGTCGCAAGCTGTCGCACAAGGCTGATCAGCGCCGTTCAGGAATCGTGACCGGCCCGCCGGTAGCCGGTGAGATCGGCGACCCTGTCCAGGAAGGCTGCCGGGTCCCGGTCGGCCGCTGACCGTTGCCGAACACCTCCGTGATCGCCGTGACTCCGGCGATGTGGCCGCTCGACGCGGCCGGCTTCGCCGCGTTCGCCTGGGCGGCGCTCTCCGTTCCGGAGCCGGAGGAACAGGCCGCGGTCGTCGGTGCCGCGGCTGTCGCGGCCGGGCCCATCAGGACAGCCCTGCGCTTCGCTGGACACCACTCCCTGCTTCATGGCTGCGAGCCACAAGCCGCTCGCAACACGGACACGATGTCGGAGATCTAACGATTGATCGTTTTCGGCTCCGCAGCCGATCGCGCGCCGTTGGCCTGTGCGTCTCCTGGACTGTTCCTACGGGTCCCCGTCACCGGGCCCGGCGAGCCGACCCGGGGCGCCACCTGCCGGGCCACGGCGGCGAGGGCCGCGACCGACACCGCGACCAGCAGCGGATGCCCGACCAGCCACGTCTGGACGCCCTCGAACGGGTCCGACGACGTCAGCGTCGCCCGCTCCAGCATCCAGGAGACCGAGAACACCAGGCCGAGGGTGGCGATCCCGATCCGGAAGGCGGGGTAGAAGGCCGTCCGGGACAAGACGATCAGCGATGGCATCATCAGTGCGACGACGAGCAGCTGGGTCACCTCGATGCCCAGGTTGAAGCCGAGCAGAGTGGTCACGAGCGAGTCCCGGTCGACGCCGAGTTCACCGACGAGTGAGGCGAACGCCGTCCCGTGGACGAGCCCGAAGCCGGCGGCGATCAGCGGTTCGCCCCGGGCCACCAGCGGCCGGATCGCGTGGACGGCGGAGACCGTGATCGAGAAGGCGATCAGTGTCTCGACCGTCCGGGTCGGCACGTCGATCACCCCGAAGGCCGCCAGGGCCAGAGTGAGCGAGTGGCCGACGGCGAACGCGGACACCACGTGCACGACCCGCCGGAAACTGCACCGCGCGGACGGCACGCCGGCGGTGCGCCAGCGTCCCCCGGAAGCCAGCAGGGGGGCTGGGACCAGCAGCATGAGGAGGAAGAGAAGATGGTCGGCGCCCTCGCCGACGTGCTGGACACCGAGCCCGGCGGTGGACAGGAATCCCTGGATCCAGGAGCCCTCACCGGCCGGAACCGTCAGGCTTGTGGTGTCCCGGTCGATGATCCCGAGGGTCTCGGCGTCGTCGGAGCTCAGGATGGACCGGTCGAAGTCGTAGCGGACGGTCACGACGATGTCGTGGGTGAGCAGCTCCTCCACGATGACGTCGTAACGCAGGTCGAAGTCGGTGACGTCGCCGCCGGCGGGCGGTGTGATCGTCAGAGGATAGACGAGGTGCGCGACCCCGTCGATGGTGCGGACGGCGCCCGTGCCGAGGGTGACCTTCCAAGAGGTGCCGTTCTCGCCGACGGCGCTGACGTGTTGTGCCGCGTACCGGTGGAGGAAGGTCCGGTCGGTGCCGAGGACACTGGCGCGGGTGAGGTCGCGGTCCACGGCTACGGCGAGGCGGTCGATGGGCAGTTCGATCTCGCCCTCGACGCGGTCGTCGTGGAGGTCGAGGAGGACGGCAGAAGTGCTCATCGGGTGCGCGCCGGCCGGCGACGCGAGGCCGCCGACCAGCAGGAACGCCGAGATCAGAAGGGTGGTGAGAAGGCGGCGCACAGGGTGGGGCTCCGTCATTCCCAGCCGTAGTCGGCGGTCTCGTCGCGGAAGATCGTGTGCTGGTGGATCTCGTCGGTCGAGGCGCCGGGCTGGTTGGAGAACTCGACCCAGGCGGACGGGCCGTCGAGACGGACGTACGTCTCCGCGTTGTCGATCGTCGTGCCACCGCTCCAACCGATGTAGGTCTCGTCGTACTCCGAGACGTACTTGGCGATGAGCTTCGCGGCGGCCTTCTCGTCCAGGTCACCGACCCAGGTCTTCAGCATCGCGGTGACCTTGGCCTGCTGCTTCTTGGTGAGGCTGCTCACCAGGACGCCCTCGGGTTCCTCCGGGAAGGGGCCGTCGTTGCCGGGACCGAGGTAGAGGTCGTCGAAGCTGCCGTCGATCTCGGCCGCGGCCAGCTCGTCGTCGGTGAGCGACTGGATGGCCGCCATGGTGGTGGTCCGGGTGTCCTCCAGCGGGGTGTAGTCCACCCCGTCGACGGTGAACTCCGTCGGCTCGACGCCGGTCAGGGTGGGCGACAGGGTCACGTTGTCGCCTGCATAGGTGATGTTGTACGCGGCGTGGTGGCCGCCGTACTGGACCATGAACTCACCGGTCTTGCTGGGCTGGCCGAAGAAAGAGATGTAGTACCACTCCGAGCCGAAGTTGGCACCGCCGCCCGCGCCGCCCCCGGTACCGCCCCTGGCGGTCTCGCTGGGGGTGCCGCTGGGCAGGTCCGTGGAGGTGGGGCTGGGCCGTGTGCCGCCGCCGGCGGCGTCCGTCTGGGTGGCCAGGTAGTCGTCCGCCTTGCGGATCTCCACGAGTTCCTCGTAGCCGTGCTCGCTGAGCGCGGCCTTCATGACCTTCATCGCCGCGGCCTCCTGCTCGTCGGTGAGGTCACCGAGCTTGAGTCCGTTGCGGTTCACGACACCGGTCGGGAAGTTGGACCAGCCCGTCTTCTTCGCCTCGTCGTCGAAGTCGTAGAGGACGGTTTCCTTCTGTTCGTCGGACAGCGTCGCGAGGAAGGCGTTGGCGGCCCTGACGACCTCGGCAGTGTTGGCGCCACCGGCTCCGGTGCGGGACGCGGAAGCCGGGACGGCCTTCTTGGCGACCGTCGCCGAGGCGGACCCGGGGTCGAACGCGAGGTAGCCGACGGTACCGAGGGCGGCGCTGAGGCACGCGGCGACCACCACGGGCCGACGCAGTACAGGGCGGGTGTGGGACGGCATGACACTCCTGTGAACGGGGCTAAGGAAGGCGTGGTCAGATACCCATGCTGCGAGGGAGCGCTGAGAAACCGTCCGGAGGAAGTCGGGAAGCGGATGAGAACCGAGTCGCAGGCCGGCCGCGGTCGCAAGGTCCGTCGGAGGTGTTCATGGTGAGGAGTACGCACATGGCGGAGGGGCCGGGCGCCGTGATGTCCGAGACGACGTGCCGGCGGACTGACGTGCCGCGTCGGGTCCTCGTCGCCGACGACGACCGCGCGGTACGTGAGGCGCTCGCCCGGGCGTTGGAACTGGCTGGGTACGACGCCGTCACCGTCGCCGACGGCGTGCAGGCACTGGCCCGGGCCGGCCGGGACACCTTCGGGGTGCTGGTCGTCGATGTCACGATGCCGCATGTCGACGGTGTGGCCGTGTGCCGGGTGTTGCGCGCCTCCGGTGACCGCACCCCTGTCCTGATGCTCACCGCCCGTTCCGGCCTCGCGGACCGGGTCGCCAGTCTGGACGCGGGCGCCGACGACTATCTGCCCAAGCCGTTCGAGGTCCCCGAACTCCTCGCCCGGATCAGGGCGCTGCTGCGCCGGGCCGTGTCGGCACCGGGCTGTGCGCCGGAGGCCGGTGAGCCGGAGAGGGCCGAGGAGGTGCTCCGGATCGCGTCGCTGCGGATCTCCCCGGCCGCCCGGCTCGCCTGGTGGGGCGAGACCGGGCTGCCCCTCACCAAGATCGAGTTCGATCTGCTGGAGCTGCTCGTACGCAACGAGGGCCTGGTCCTGGACCACGCGGTGCTCTACCGGCAGGTCTGGGGGTGCGACGCCGCCGTGGACGTCAAGAACCTGGCGGGTTACATCGGCTACCTGCGGCGCAAGCTCGCCGACGCCGGGGCGCCCGACCTGATCCGCACGGTGCGGGGTGTCGGCTACGCGGTGCGGCGGCCATGAGTCTGCGTTCGCGGTTCGCGTTGGCGTTCGCCGCCGTCGGCGCCCTGGTGGCGGCGCTGGTCGGGATGCTGAGCTACGACGCCGTCCGGGACCGTGTCCTCGCGGAGATCGACCGGAGCCTGCGGTCCCAGACAACGGCCGTGGCGGGGGCGGGAGGGCAGGCCACGGCCGTCGCCGAGGCGCTGGCGCAGAGCCCTGACCTGTTTCCCGGGGCCGATTCACCGGGGCCGGGTGACGAGGAGGAGCGCCGCCCGGTCGTACGCGCCGTGGCTTCCGACGGCACGAGCACCCATCTCGGTGGCCCGGCGGCCGCCCTGCCGGTGCCGGACGCCGCCGCCCGCGCCCTCGCGGCCACCGGGACGGCGGGAGAATCGTTCACCACCGAGGTCGTCGCGGACGGCACCACCTACCGTCTGCTGACCACCGCGCTGGGCAGCGGACGCGGGGCTCTCCAGACGGCCGTCGGGGTCGACCAGACCTATCACGTGCTGCACGGCATGGCCATGGAGATCACCGGGGCCGGCCTCGCCGTCACCCTCGTCGCGGCGGGCACGGGCCTGCTGGTCGCGGGCCGCATCACCCGGCGTCTGATCCTCCTGACCGAGGCCGCCGAAACGGTCGGCGCCCAGGACCACACCGGCTTCGAGGACGCGGGTCCGGCGGGCCGGCGTGACGAGGTGAGCCGGCTGACCGCTTCGTTCCGCATGATGCTGACCCGGCTCACCGCCGCCCGCGAGGCCCAGGAAAGACTGGTGCAGGACGCCGCTCACGAACTGCGGACGCCGCTGACCAGCCTGCTGACCAACGCCACGGTGCTGCGGCACGTCGCCGAACTCACCCCGCCCGCCCGTGAGCGGCTTCTTGACGATCTCCAGGGCGAGACACGTGAGCTGGGCCGGCTGGTCGACGAACTCGTCGAACTGGCCCTGGCCGGCGGCCGTGACGAGGCTGAGGAGCCCGTGGACCTGGGGGCGGTGGCCCGCCGGGCCGCACGGCGCGTCTACCGACGTACCGGACGCCTGGTCCACATCGACGCCGACGACCGCCAGGTCATCGGCCGCCCCCAGGCACTCGAACGGGCGGTGGGCAACCTGGTGGAGAACGCCGCCAAGTTCGCCGCGGATGACGGCGAGCCGATCGAGGTGCGCGTCGACCGGGGCACCGTCACCGTCAGCGACCGCGGACCGGGCATCACCGACACCGACCGGGCCCGCGTGTTCGACCGGTTCTACCGGGCCGACACCGCGCGTGCCCTGCCCGGGTCCGGGCTCGGTCTCGCCATCGTCCGGGATGTCGCGGACACGCACGGCGGCACCGCGTTCGCACGGCCACGGCCCGGTGGCGGTGCGACGGTCGGGTTCGTGGTGGCGCGTTCGCGCGTTCTGCCCGGTAGCCGGTAGCCCGGCGTTTCCGCAGCGGTCCCGGGCGTCCCCTGTGCAGTCAAAAGAATTGTTGGCGGTCCGGTGAGTGCGCTCAAGTTCGCGGTAAATGGCGCGGGCCGCACCAGCGGAACACCCACTCAGGGTGCCGCGCGGCGGCAGGAACGAGGTCGGAACACCCGTTGTACCCGGTCACTGAGACACCGACGGGCCCCGCCGCGACAACGAGACGGAGACTGTGAAGCACCGGGCGGTGAAGCGCAGGGCCGACCACACCGTCCGCGGACCACGGCGGGCACAGATGCCGCCCTCGTCGGCGCCGCCTTGGAACCCCCGCACCGCCTCCATGGTCGGTGCGCGCACTCCCGCGCCCAAAACTATGGTGTCCCACCACATACGCCTCTGACCTGCGCCTTCCTACGGTATGGCGACACGCAACCGTCCCCGTCGAACGCCAGGAAGTGGTGCCGATGTCGTCGCCCGCAGCCGCTCCTCCAGCCCCGTCGAACCTCAAGCGCATCGTCGCCGCGTCCCTGATCGGCACCACCATCGAGTGGTACGACTTCTTCCTCTACGGCTCGGCCGCCGCCCTCGTCTTCAACAAGCTGTTCTTCCCTGGCTCCGACCCGCTCGTCGGCACGCTGCTGTCCTTCCTGACCTACGCCGTCGGATTCGCCGCGCGGCCGCTCGGGGCGCTGGTCTTCGGGCACTACGGGGACCGGCTGGGACGCAAGAAGCTGCTGGTGCTGAGTCTGCTGCTGATGGGCGGGGCGACGTTCGCCATCGGGCTGCTGCCCACGCACGCCACCATCGGGACGGCCGCGCCGGTGCTGCTGACCCTGCTGCGCCTGGTGCAGGGTTTCGCGCTGGGCGGTGAGTGGGGCGGGGCCGTGCTGCTGGTGTCCGAGCACGGGGACGCCCGGCGGCGCGGGTTCTGGGCGTCGTGGCCGCAGACCGGGGCGCCGGCGGGCCAGTTGCTCGCGACCGGTGTGCTGTCGCTGCTCACCGCCGTGCTGTCGGACTCCGCCTTCGGGAGCTGGGGGTGGCGGATCCCCTTCCTGCTCTCCGGTGTGCTGGTGATCGTCGGTCTGTGGATCCGGCTGTCCGTCGACGAGTCGCCCGTCTTCCGGCAGGCGCTGGCCCAGGTCGAGGCGCGCAAGGCGACACGGGCGGCCGCCGAGAAGCTGCCGCTCGTGGCCGTCCTGCGGCACCACTGGCGTGATGTGCTGGTCGCCATGGGGGCGCGCATGGCGGAGAACATCTCCTACTACGTCATCACCGCCTTCATCCTCGTCTACGCCACGACGTCGGCCGGGGTCTCCAAGCAGACCGCCCTCAACGCCGTCCTCGTCGCCTCCGCCGTGCACTTCGCCGTGATCCCGGCCTGGGGGGCGCTCTCCGACCGGATCGGGAGGCGTCCCGTGTACCTGCTGGGCGCTGTCGGGGTCGGGCTGTGGATGTTCCCGTTCTTCGCGCTCGTCGACACGGGCGGCTTCGGCAGCCTCCTCCTCGCCGTGACCGTCGGTCTGGTGCTGCACGGGGCGATGTACGCGCCCCAGGCCGCGTTCTTCTCCGAGATGTTCGCGACCCGGATGCGGTACTCCGGCGCCTCCATCGGCGCGCAGTTCGCCTCGGTCGCGGCCGGCGCGCCGGCACCGCTGATCGCCACCGCGCTGCTGGCCGACTACGACAGCTCCACGCCGATCGCCCTGTACGTGATCGCCGCTGCCCTGCTGACGGTCGTCGCGGTGGGCGCGGCCCGGGAGACCCGTCACCGCGACCTCGCCGAGATCGATGCCTCCGCCGACGCCGAGTCCACGACGGCCCCGGCTGCGGACGCGCGCGCCGTCTGATCCCGCCCGGGCCACGGCCCCGCTCGTCGAACCCCGCTCGTCGTCCCCGTACGCCGGCCCGCGTATGGGGGCGGCGGCTCGGGGTCAGCGGGATATGGAGGACGCCAATCGGTGCAGTCTGAGGGCCAGTTGGATCTCCAGGGCGCGGGACGGGCTCTGCCAGTCGTCGCCCAGGAGGCGGCCGACGCGCTCCAGGCGCTGGGCCACCGTGTTGACGTGGACGTGGAGTTCGTCCTTGGTGCGGGCCGGGCTCATGCCGCTGGCGAAGTACGCGTCCAGGGTGCGCACCAGATCGGTGCCGCGCCGCTCGTCGTAGGCGACGACCTGGCCGATGGTGCGCTCGACGAAGCCGGTGACGTCGCGGCTGCCGGCGAGCAGGAGCCCCAGGAAGCCGAAATCCTCGGCCGCCGCCCCGTCTCCGGCGCGCCCCAGCAGGCGCAGGGCGTCCAGACAGCGGCGGCCCTCCTCGTACGCGGCGACCACCGTGTCCGGGCGGTCGGTGAGGTCCCGGACCGGCGCGGAGGCGCCGACGGTGACGGCCTCGCGGACGGCCGTGCCGAGCCGGCGGGCGGTACGGCGGGCCAGTTCCGTCGCCGTGTCGCCGGGTGCGAGGGGCAGCAGCAGGACGGTGCCGCCGTCCCGGGCGGCGGCCAGGCCGTGCCGGGTGGCGGCGAGGTGGGAGGCGGCGGACCACAGGCGCCGTCGGGCGACGGCCTCCTGATCGGCGTCGGCGGCGTCGGCGTCCAGACGGGCGGCGAGCACGACGTGCGTGGCGTCGAGGTCGGCCCCGAGCCGCGAGGCGCGCTCGCGCAGCAGGCGCGCATCGCGGTCGCGGGCGTCGAGGAGGTCGTCGAGCAGCTCGCCCCGGACGCGCCGTTCGGCCTCGGCGGCGGAACGCCGGGCGAGCAGCAGCAGGGAGGTGACCATCGCGGCGCGCTCCAGGGTGCGCTGGTCGACGGGGTCGAGGCCGGGGTGGCCGCGCAGGACGAGCGCGCCGAGCAGTTCACCGCCCGCGGCGACGGCGGCGACCCAGTCGTCCCGGTGCCGTACCGCGTGTCCTTCGGCGCGGGACCGCTCCAGCGCCTCGGACGGTGTGTCGGCGGTCTCGGTGAACTCGACCGTGCCGTCGAGGACCTGCGCGACGGCGGCCGCCACGTCGTGGACGCCGCCGCCGCGCAGGACGAGTTCGGCGAGCCGGTCGTGGACGTCCGAGGCGCGTTCGATGACCCCGCTGCGGTCCCGGATGATCTCGTTGGCGCGTTCCAGTCCGGCCAGGGCCGAGCGGGTCTCGGTGAGCAGGTTCGCGGTGTCGATGGCGGCCGCGGCCAGCGCCGCGAAGGAGCCGAGCAGCGCGATCTGCTCCCGCTCGAAGACCCGGGCGCGCCGGTCCGCGGCGAACAGCACTCCGATGACGGTCGCCCCCAGGGTCAGCGGGACGCCGAGGATGGCCACCAGGCCCTCGTCGTGGACTCCCGCGTCGATGGTCGCCGTGTGCCGGAAGCGGTCGTCGCGGAAGTAGTCGTCGGTGACGTACGGGCGGGCGGTCTGGGCGACCAGGCCGCCGAGCCCCTCCCCCATGCCGAGGCGCAGCTGCTGGAAGCGGGCGGCGACCGAGCCTTCGGTCACCCGCATGTAGGTGTCGCCCCTGACCGGGTCGTTGAGGCTGAGGTAGGCGACGTCCGTGCCGAGCAGGGAGCGGGCCCGCTGCACGATGGCCTGGAGGACGGCGTCGACGTCGCGCAGGCCCGCCAGGTCGTGGGCGGTCTCGAAGAGCGCCGACAGCTCGGTCTCCCGCCGGCGGAGCCCCTCCAGCTCGGCGCGGACCCGCAGCGCGAGCAGCTTGGCGTGTTCGAGCGCCGCGATCCCCTCGACGGGGAGCCCCTCGGCGCGCGCGAGCAGGACCGGCCGTTCGTACGCCTCGGCGGGAGCTCCTCGGGCGAGCAGCGCGAGGAACGGCGCCTCGACGCCGTCGGGGGCGCCCGGGGCCGCCTCGGCACCCCGGGGTGCCTGGGCATCGCTGGCGGAGCTCTCGGCCGGCTCCAGGTGATCGCGGGACATGCTCACAGGATCACTCATGACCGGGCCGGCCCGTCAGCCCTGTGGAAAACTCCCGTCCCACGGGCCGCGGTGCTGCTCAGTGCGCGGTCCAGCCGCCGTCGAGGACGAGCGAGGTGCCGGTGACGAAGGACGCCGACGGGCCGCACAGGTACGCGACGGCCTCGGCGACCTCCTCCGGTTCGATGAGCCGTCTGACGGCGCTGTCCCGCAGGAGGACCTCGGCCAGCACCCGCTCCTCGGGCATGCCGTGCGCCTTCGCCTGGTCGGCGAGCTGCCGCTCCACCAGCGGGGTGCGCACATAGGCGGGGTTGACGCAGTTGGAGGTCACGCCGTGGGCGGCGCCTTCGAGGGCGGCGGTCTTGGACAGGCCCTCCAGCCCGTGCTTGGCGGCCACGTACGCGGACTTGTAGGCCGAGGCGCGCAGCCCGTGGACGGAGGAGACGTTGACGATGCGGCCCCAGCCCTGGCCGTACATATGGGGCAGGGCGCCGCGGATGAGCCGGAACGGCGCCTCCAGCATCACGGTGAGCACCGTGTGGAAGACGTCGGGCGGGAAGTCCTCCAGGGGGCGCACGAGCTGAAGTCCGGCGTTGTTGACGAGGACGTCGGTTCCGGCGGCGGCACGCTCGGCGGCGTCCAGGTCCGTGAGGTCCAGGACGTGCGGCTCGACGACGCCCGGCAGGCCGGCGGCGCTCTCGGCGAGCGCCCGAAGACCGGGGGCGTCCCGGTCGACGGCCCGTACCTCGGCCCCGGCGGCCGCCAGCCGCAGCGCACAGGCGCGGCCGATGCCACCGGCGGCGCCGGTGACGAGGGCGGTGCGACCGCCGAGGTCGAGCGAGGGGGCGGGGGAACCCGGGGCGGCGGGGGGCGTGGTCATGACTCGACCCTAGGCAGCGCCCACCCCCCACCCCATATGGTCAGGCCCCACAGTTCTTCAGGAAGTCGTGGTCTCGAACCATGTGGGTTCGTCGGAGAGGGCCTGCTTGATGCGGAACAGCTGCCGTTCGTGCATCACCGGCAGCGCGTCCAGCTCGAACCAGCCCACCTCGAGGGACTCGTCGTCGTTGACCCGGGCCTCCCCGCCGACGGCCCGGCAGCGGAACGTGATGTCCATGAACCGGCACCGGTCGCCGTTCGGGTACTCGACCTCCCGTCCGGAGCGGACCAGCACCACGCGCTCGGGCACGCAGCGCACGCCCGTCTCCTCGTAGACCTCCCGGACGGCGCAGTCCGCGGGCTGCTCCCCCGGGTCCGGGATACCCGTGATCACGGTCCACCGCTGGTTGTCCGAGCGCTGCCCCAGCAGTACCCGGCCGTCGTCGTCGAAGACCACGGCGCTGACGCCGGGGAGCCAGAGGAGTTGGTGGCCGGCAGTGGCCCGGATGTCACGGATGAAGTCAGGAATCGGCATGCCCCGACCCTAACGGGGCCGGCGTCCGGCCCGGGGGAACCCGGGGCCTGCACGGGTGTCGGACCCGCCGTCCGCATCCGTCCCCCGTCAGGCCCGCCGTCCGCGCACTCCGGCGGCGATCGCCCAGCCCACACCACCCGCGGCGACGAGCACCAGGGCGATCTCCGGCAGGATGCCGAGGCGGGTCGCGGGTGTCTGCGAGGAGCGCAGCGGCACTTCCTGGACCAGGGAGTCCGCGACGAACATGCCGGTCTTCTGGCTGATCGTGCCGTCCGGCATGATGATCGCGCTGACCCCGCTGGTCACCGGCACCGTGACGGTGCGGCTGTGCTCGACGGCGCGTACGCGCGACATGGCGAGCTGCTGGTAGGTCATCTCGCTGCGGTCGAAGGTGGCGTTGTTGCTGGGGACGGAGATCATCTGGGCGCCGTGGGTGACGGTGTCGCGCACGGCCCAGTCGAAGGCGGCCTCGTAGCAGGTGGCGAGGCCGACCCGGGCGTCGCCGAAGTCGAACACGCCCGGCTCGTCGCCCCGGCTGAAGTCCTGGTGGACCATCGAGGTCCAGGTGTCGTTGAGGGCGCCGATGAGGGAGCGCAGCGGGAGGTACTCCCCGAACGGCTGGACCTGCCGCTTGTCGTAGGTCTGGGTGGCGCCCTTGTCCGGGTCCCACAGGATCTGCTCGTTGTAGAGCTTGCCGTCGCGCTCGACGACCCCGCCGACCGAGATGGGCGCCCCGATGGCCCGCGCGGCCTTGTCGATGACGGCGGCGGCGTCGGCGTTGGCGAAGGGGTCGATGTCGGAGGAGTTCTCGGGCCACAGCACGAAGTCGGGCCGGGGCACCTTGCCGGCCTCCACCTCGGCGGCCAGCCGCTCCGTCTCGCGCGCGTGGTGGTCGAGCACGGCCCGGCGCTGGGTGTTGAACTCCAGGCCGAGGCGGGGGACGTTGCCCTGGATGACGGCGACCGTCGCGGTGCCGTCCTCGGCCTCGTCGCTCACCAGGGGGCGGGCGGCCAGGGCCGCGACGACCGGCAGGGCGAGGCTGAGCAGGGCGATGACGGCGGCCGGGCGCCGCACCGTCCGCGTGCGCCGCCACTCCAGGCCCACGCGGACGACGTCGTACAGGCCGAAGCCGCACAGGACGACGGCGAAGCCGAGCACGGGGGTGCCGCCGACCGCGGCGAGCGGCAGGAAGACACCGTCCGCCTGCCCGAAGGCGATCTTGCCCCAGGGGAAGCCGTGGAAGGGCACGCGCGCGCGTGCCGCCTCGCCGGCGATCCACACCGCGGCAGCCCACACCGGCCAGGCCGGCAGCTTCGACACCGCGGCGACGCCGACGCCGACCAGGGCGACGAAGACCGCCTCGATGGCGACCAGGGCCAGCCAGGGGCCGGGGCCGACCTCGACACCGGTCCACACCAGCAGGGGCAGCAGGAAGCCGAGGCCGAAGAGGTAACCGAGGCCGAAGGCCGCCTTCCAGCCGCGGCCGCGCAGCACCCGGCCGAGCACGGCGAAGGCCGGCAGGGCCAGCCACCACAGGGTGCGCGGCGGGAAGCTGACGTAGAGCAGCACTCCGGAGAGCGCCGCTGCGGCGGCCGGGACGAGGCGCAGGAGCCGGGCGCCCCACGACGGCGAGGCCTTGGCTTCCGGCTCGTCCTGTCGGTCCACGGAAGGTGCGGTGACGGTCACCCCGGGAGTCTACGGCGGGTGACCTTTCGGCCGGCAACGCGGTCCACGGGGCGGCTCGGCCCCGGCCCGGCCCGGTCAGGGAAGGCCGTACCCGTCGCCCGCACGGCGCCTCGGCCGGTGCCGGCCTCGGGCCCGCACGCCCGTGTACGACGCATCCCCAAACCGCCCATCAGCGGTTACGGTGTGGCAGAGCTCCTGTCGCGCGGGGTGACCGGGGCCGTCACGGTCGGGGGGCGACCGGACGCAGGGGGGACGGACGGGGTGGGGTCCACGGGGATGACGTCCACGGCCGGTCAGGACGCGGACGGAGACAGACGAAACGTTTCGGACGTGACGGGTGTGGCGGTGCTCGGCGCCTGCGCCGCCTGGTCACTGATCACCGCGGCCGCGCACGGCGGACGGCCCGAGGGCGTGCTGCTCGCGGTGCTGGCCGTGGCCGCCGGATATGCCACGGGCCGTATCGCCGGGGCGCTGCTGCCGGTCGCCGCGCCCGGAGCGGCGGCGCTGGCCGGGCTCGCCCTGACGGTGGCGCTGCCGCGGCTCACGCCGGGGCCGGAGATCGCCGCGCCCCTGGGCCGCGCGGGCGCCACGGCCGCGGTGCTCACCCTGTCGGCCGGTGCCGCCTGCTGCGCCGCCCGGTCCGCTCCCCGGCCCGTCGTGCGGCTCGGCCTGTGGGGGCTGGCGGCGGGCATCACGCTCGCCGGGGCGGTGCTCGGCTCGACGGTGGCGGTGGTGACCTGCTGCGGCGTGCTGCTGTGCGCCCTGGCCGCCGGCCGGGTACGCCACCGGGGGCCGGGGCTGGCGGGCCTGGCCCTGGTGGCGGCCGTCGTGACCGGCCTGACCTGGGCGGTCGCCGGGAACGCGCTGCCCGCGGGACTCGCCGCCGCGCTGGAGGACCAGCTGACGCCCCACCGGGTCGGCCTGTGGCACGACGCCCTGGGCCTGGCGCGCGGCGACGCCGGTCTGGGCGTGGGCCCCGGGCGCTTCGGGGAGCTCAGTGCCACGGCGGCCGGGGTGGCGCCGTCCGACGGCAGGCCGCACTCGGCGCCGCTTCAGATGGCCGCGGAACAGGGCGTCGTGGGAGTGCTGCTCCTGGCGGCGGCCTTCTGCTGGGTGCTGTTCGCGCTGTGGCGCGCGGCGCGGCCGACCCCGGTCGTGCTCACGGCGGGTGCCACGCTCACGGCGCTGGCCGCGCTCGCCTCGGTCGGCAACGCGCTCAGCTTCACGACGGTGTCGGCCGGCGCCGGACTGCTGGCCGGCCTGGCCACGGCCCGCCCGTTCGGCGCCGAGCCGCAGGCTGCCGGGGCGCCGACGCAGTGGTGGGGGGACCCGAGTCCGTGGGGCGACCGCCCGGCGGCCTGAGGTCAGTGCGCCGCGCCGGGCGTCTCCTGCCGCAGCCGGTCCCGGATGACCCGTACGGCGGACTCGGCGTCGTCCACGGTGATGGTGAACGTGTGGCCGTCCCACAGCCGCAGCACCACGCCCTCGCCGCGCCGTACGACCACGGCGGTGCCCTTCTCCGGACGCCAGCGATAGCCCCAGCCGCCCCAGTGGCGCGGGGTGACGTGCGGTTCGAAGTCGGCTCCGGCGACGTGGGCCAGCGGGATACGGCGGCGCGGGACGCCGATGTGGCCGCAGCGGATCTCCAGGCACTCCCGGTCGAGTTTAAGGTCGACGTGCACGAAGGCGAGGGTGCCGAAGAGGACCAGCAGTCCGGCGGCGATGCAGCCGACGACGGACATGGCCAGCGGGGCGATGCCCGAGGTCCACGCGGAGTCGACCGCCAGTGCGATGCCGAGCGCCATGCAGGCGGCACCGGCGATGGCGAGCAGCCACTGGAAGCGGTTGGTGGCGCGTCCGTGCCAGACCTCGGGGTTCGGGACGTCGTCGTCGCGGGGGTGGTGGTCCCTCATATTCATGAGGTTACTCACGTTTCGCTCCGCCGGTACCGGGTCGCGCAGGGTGACTGCGCCGACCGGACGACGACGGACGGAATCCGGCCGTCCGGGCGGCCGGGGGTCACCGGGCCGGGCTGACCTCCTGGAGGAGCCGGCCCTCCGGGTAGGCGAGGGCGGGCACGGGAAGCACGCCCTCCCGGCCGCTGAGCAGGACGGTCACCGTGCCGTGCGCCGGTGCGTCGGGCGCGGGTCCGGCACCGATGCGGCGCAGTGCCTGGGCGGCCACGGCGCCGGCCGAGCCGTGCAGGGCGAGCGGCGGGCGGCCGGGGCGCTGGACGGCGGCGCGGATGCGCTCGGCGACGAGTTCGTAGTGGGTGCAGCCCAGGACGACGGTGGTCACGTCCTCGGGGGTGAGCTCGGCGGCCGCGGCGACGGCGGTGTCGATCGCCTCCTCGTCCGCCCGCTCCACGGCCTCGGCCAGGCCCCAGCAGGGGACCTCGGCCACGGGGACGCCGTCGGCGAAGTCCCGGATCAGGTTCCGCTGGTAGGGGCTGCCGGTGGTGGCGGGCGTGGCCCAGATCGCGACGTGGCCGCCGCCGGCCGCGGCCGGCTTGATCGCGGGGACGGTGCCGATCACCGGAACGGCCGGTTCCAGACGGGCGCGCAGGGCGGGCAGGGCGTGCACGGTGGCCGTGTTGCAGCCGACGATGAGGGCCTCGGGGCGGTGGGCGGCGGCGGCCTCGGCGACGGCCAGCGCGCGCGTGGTGAGGTCCTCGGGGGTGCGCGGCCCCCAGGGCATCCCGTCGGGGTCGAGGGACAGCACGAGATCGGCGTCGGGTCGTAGGCGCCGTACCGCGGCGGTGGCCGCCAGCAGCCCGATTCCGGAGTCCATGAGCGCGATCTTCACCCGGCCACGATAGACGATGTGCCGGTGCCGCCCCGTCGGGTGGGGAAGACTGCGCGCGTGAGCCTCATCGGGTGGATCGCCGCCGTGTCCTTCGCCGTCTGGTTGTGGCTGCTGCTCTGTCAGGGCTTCTTCTGGCGCACCGACGTGCGGCTGCCGCCGCGCCGGGAGCCGCGCGCATGGCCGTCGGTCTGTGTCGTGGTCCCCGCGCGCGACGAGGCGGCGGTCCTGGCGGCGAGTCTGCCGTCGCTGCTGTCGCAGGACTATCCGGGACGGGTGGAGATCTTCCTCGTGGACGACGGCAGCTCCGACGGGACCGGGGAGCTGGCCCGGGAGCTCGCGCGGCGGCACGGCGGGGTGCCGCTGACCGTGGACTCGCCCGGTGAGCCGCCGGCGGGCTGGACGGGGAAGCTGTGGGCGGTGCGGCACGGTGTCGCCCAGGCACGCGCGCGTGGGCCCGAGTACCTCCTGCTGACCGACGCCGACATCGCGCATGCGCCGGACAGCCTGCGGGAACTGGTGGCGGCGGCGCGCACCGGCGGCTTCGACGCGGTCTCCCAGATGGCGCGGCTGCGGGCGGAGAGCCGGTGGGAGCGGCTGATCGTGCCGGCCTTCGTCTACTTCTTCGCGCAGCTGTACCCGTTCCGCCGGGTCGGCCGGCGCGGGGCGCGTACGGCGGCCGCGGCGGGCGGCTGTGTGCTGGTGCGGACCGAGGCCGCCGAGCGGGCCGGGATCCCGGACGCGATCCGGCACGCCGTGATCGACGACGTGGCGCTGGCCCGGGCCGTGAAGGCGGGCGGCGGTCACATCTGGCTGGGGCTCGCCGAGCACGTGGAGAGCGTGCGCCCGTACCCGGGGCTGCGGGACCTGTGGCGGATGGTGTCGCGCAGCGCCTACGCGCAGTTGCGGCACAACCCGTCGGTGCTGGCGGGCACGGTGCTGGGGCTGGCGCTGGTGTACCTGGCGCCTCCGGTCGCCCTGCTCGCCGGGTTCCTCTTGGGCGATCCGGCCGCAGCCCTGCTCGGGGGCTCCGCGTGGCTGGTGATGACGGGGACGTACGTCCCGATGCTCCGCTACTACCGGCTGCCGGTGCGGCTCGCCCCGCTGCTGCCGTTCACCGCGCTCCTCTATCTGCTGATGACGGTGGATTCCGCGGTGCGGCACCACCGGGGGCGTGGCGCGGCCTGGAAGGGCCGCACCTACGCGCGTCCGGACGCGATGGCCGACGAGGGGTGAGTCCGGCGCCGGGCGCTACTTGCGGCCGGGCGTCCAGTTCATGCCCCAGCCGTAGGCGTGGTCGACGGTCCGCTGGGGGCTCACCCCGCGCTCGGGCACCAGGTAGCGGGCCTCGCGCCGGACGACGAGGTCGCCGCCCTGGCGGGTGATCAGCGCGAGCGCGCACACGGTCGAGGGGACGGTGCACTCGTCCAGGGAGAAGTCGATCGGGGCGCCGTACTGGGGGTGCAGGGTGACGGTGGCGTGCAGGTCGGCGAAGGAACGGGCGCCCTCGTAGATGGTGACGAAGACGAGGATGCGCCGGAAGTCGTCCTTGTGGTCGAGGTTGATGGTGAGGTTCTCCCCGGCGGCGAGGGCACCGGTGCGGTCGTCGCCGTCGAGATGGATGTACGGCGGCTGGTGCAGGGCGCCGAAGGCGTTGCCGAGGGACTGGACGACGCCCTTGCGGCCGTCGGACAGTTCGAACAGGGCGCACAGGTCGAGGTCGAGGTCGTTGTGCAGGGCGATCGCTCGGCCCCGCTTGCTGCCCCAGCCCGAGAACTGCCTGCGCACCTCCCAGTTGAGGTTCACGCGCATGGCGCCGGAGGTGCCGCCCTGTTTGGTCAGCGACACCGCCGGGGCGGCCTTGGTGAGCGTCACCTTGGTCAGGCGGACCGGTGCGGCGGGCGGTGGCGGCGGGGTGCGGGGGGCGTGTGGTGGCACGGTGGCGGGCGGCGTCGGGGGGAGGGGCGGCGGCGTGGGCGCGCCGGCCGCCGGGGTCCCGGTGTGCTGCGGTTCGTCGACGGTGATGCCGAAGTCGGTGGCGAGACCTTCCAGTCCGCTGTCGTAGCCCTGGCCGACGGCCCGGAACTTCCAGGCGCCCTGGCGGCGGTAGAACTCCCCGAGCACGAACGCCGTCTCGACGGTGGCTCCGGTGCTGTCGAACCGGGCGACCACGGTGTCGCGGGCCGCCTCCCGCACCTCGATGCACAGGTCCGGCACCTGCCCGAACGCGCCGCCGTCGGCTGAGGCCGCGAGGACGACGGTCTCGATCGCGGGCTCCACGCGCGCGAGGTCGACGACCAGGGTGTCGGTCACCCGGCCGCCGGTCTCCCGCTTGCCCTCGTGACGGACCGCTCCGGAGGAATGCGCCGGCTGGTTGTAGAAGACGAAGTCGGCGTCGGAGCGGACCTTTCCGGCGGCCAGCAGCAGTGCCGAGGCGTCCGCGTCGGGTACGCCCGGCCCGGAGCGCCAGCCCACCTCGACGCGCAGTGCCGTCGTCGGCACCGGAGCGTTGGATCCCTTCGACATCGACATGTCCGCCCCCATCACCTGTCTCCGCACCGGACCACGTGCCCCGGCACCCATCGGGATTCTGTCCGGCCAACCTATGCGGCCGGACGGCGAACTCCCATCCCCGGCACAGGAACGGGCGCACACCGGCCCCGGAAGGCGTCCGCCCGGCACCGGAGCGGCCGTGGCCCGCGCCGGCCGGACCGCCGGTAACCCCCCTCAGAAATAGGCCCTTACACGATCCAAACCGTGGATGCCGCCCCTTTTTCCCAAGTTCGCTCGCATTGAGGATCCAAGGTCACCGCCGACACGGAAAACAACCCTCTTATCGGTCTCCCCAACCAGCACATCGTGGGCTTAACTTATGTGCCATGACCTCCCCCCGCTCCACCTATGGCGGCGGCTACTACTCCGCCTCCTTCCCGGACACTCCGATCTACGACTCGCTCGTGGCCGAGCGGGGCACCCCGCAGATCGCCCCGATCCGGGTCCCCGCCGCCTACGACACCGGCAGCAACCTGCCCGCGCTGCCGTCGGCGCTGCCCGCCCTCCCGGCGGCACCGTCCCAGCCGTCCTACGGCTACCCCCAGATGCAGCAGCCCGCGCCGTTGCAGCAGGCCCCGGCGGCCTACATCCCGCCGCAGGCCACCGCGCCGCGCGGTTACCCCGGCCCGCAGGCGCAGCAGCCGCGCCCGGCCGCGCCCGGCATGGGCTACGAGGCGATGCGCCCCGCGGCTCCCCGGCCCGCCGCCCCCCAGTACCAGGACCCGTACGGCAACCAGCAGTACCGGGGCTACTGAGCCGGCCCGGGGACCGTCCGCGCCACCTGGCAGGATGGCCCCCATGGGCAATGCGCAGCTGCTGTCGATCCACGTTCATCCGGTCAAGGCATTCCGGGCCCAGTCACCCCGGGAGGCCGTCGTGGAACCCTGGGGGCTGGCCGGGGACCGACGCTGGGCTCTGATCGACGACGGGGGCAAGGTCGTCACCCAACGCCAGCAGCCGCGCCTGGCGCTGGCCGCCGCCGAGCTCCTGCCCGGTGGCGGCCTCCGTCTGTCCGCGCCCGGGCTCGAACCGCTCACCGCGCGGGTGCCCGAGCCGGTCGGGACGGTCTCGCTGGCGATCTTCCGCGACAAGGTGGAGGGGGTCCTCGCCGACGAGGCCGCGCACGCCTGGTGCAGCTCCCTCCTGGGCGCCGACGTCCGTCTGGTGCACATGGACGACCCCGCCACGCGCCGGCCCGTCGACCCCGAGTACGCGCTGCCCGGCGAGACGGTCACGTTCGCCGACGGCTATCCGCTGCTCGTCACCACCAGCGCGTCCCTCGACGCCCTCAACGCGCTGATCGCGCAGGGCGAGCACGCCGCGGAGGGCCCGCTGCCGATGAACCGCTTCCGGCCGAACGTGGTCGTGGCGGGCACCGACCCGTGGGCGGAGGACGGCTGGTCCCGCCTGACGATCGGTGAGGTCGGCTTCCGCGTCGCCAAGGCCTGCGGGCGGTGTGTCGTGACCACGACCGACCAGGCCACCGCGGGCCGCGGCAGGGAGCCCCTGCACAGCCTGGGCCGGCACCGCCGCCTCGGCGGCAAGCTGGTCTTCGGCCAGAACCTGGTGCCCCTGTCCCGCGGCACCATCCGGGTCGGCGACCCGGTCACGGTCGTCGCGTAGTGCCGGCGGATCCCGCACCGGCGGACGGCCGCGGGAACCTCCACCACCCCCCTGGCCGTTTGCCGTTGTGAGACGTTCCCGGACGTTCACGACGCGCCGCGGCCGCGGGTGATTTGCCTCTCTCTTCGGCCCGTCCCGCGCGTGAACGGCCCGGCGGGGGGTTATCACGGAGCGGAAAGGGGGTGCGGACGGTGCGGGTGATCGGTGGAATCTGGCGCTGGCGGCACAATCCGCTGCGCCGTACGACGGACCTGGTCGAGGCGTGGGTCGCCCTGTGCGCGCTGCTCCTGATCCTCCTCGCCGCGCCCGTCGTCGGCTCGCTCACCGGCGCTGTCGCCCAGGACGCGCTGCAACGTTCGGTCCACGCCCAGCACGCGGCCCGGCACCAGGTGACGGCCACCGTGGTGCGCGAGGTCGAGGGTCCGCTGCTGGAGGCGGACCCCGAGATCGCCTCCGGGCGGGACCTGCGCAGCCGGGTGATCGCCGACTGGACCGCCCCGGACGGCACCGCGCGCCACGGCGCGGTCCTGGCGGGTCTGGAGTCCCCGCACCGCGGCGACCACTTCGCGATATGGACGGACACCCACGGCCGTCTGGTGGCCCGTCCGCTCGACTCCGCCACGGCGACGACACACGCGGTCCTCGCCGGGTTCGGTGCCGCGCTGCTGTCCGCCGGTGTGGTGGAGGCCGGCCGAAGACTGATCATGTGGCGAATGGTCCGCCGCCGGTACACCCGTTGGGACCAGGCGTGGGACCGCGCGGGCCCCGACTGGGGCCGTACCGGCACAGGTAGCTGACGGTGTCGCGTCTGTGGTCAACCCACGGCCCGTGCGCACGCTACGGTGGACCGGCCGACGCATTCGGCGACAACCCGCGCGCGAGGGATCCGTAGGGGCGCACGCCCCGAAGGCGAACGAGCCATCCAGCACGACCTAGGTGGGGGCACAGCAACGCCATGGCACAGGGCACGGTCCAGGTGACGCACACCGGCACGTCGCGGTGGCGGCGCCGCACGGGTGAGTACGCTTCGCTCGCCGCCGCCCTGGAGGCCGCGGCCGAGGGCGACGTCCTCACCATCGCCCCCGGCACCTACCGGGAGAACCTCGTGGTGGAGCGGGCCGTGACCCTGCGCGGTCCCGAGGGCTCCCCCGGATCCGTGCGCATCGCGCCCCTGGACGGGGTGCCGCTGACCGTGCGCGCCTCGGCCGTGGTGCAGGACCTGCACGTGGAGGGCCAGGACGCGACGGCACCCGCGGTGCTCGTCGAGGACGGCGCCCCCGAGCTGCTGGACGTGCGGGTCGTCACGCGGTCCGCGGCCGGCATCGAGGTGCGGGGCCGTGCCCGCCCGACCGTCCGGCGGTGCACCGTCGACAACCCGGCCGGCATCGGCATCGCCGTGGTCGACGGCGGCGGCGGTGTCTTCGAGGAGTGCGAGGTCGTCGCGGCCGGGCAGGCGGGCGTCGCGGTGCGCGGCGGTGCCCACCCCCGTCTGGAGCGCTGCCGGGTGCACCACGCCTCGGGCGCCGGTCTGAGCGCGACCGGCGACAACTCGGCCCTGGAAGCGTTCGGTTGCGAGGTGTACGAGGTCCGTGGCAGCGGTGTGCAGATCACCGCCCGGGCCACCGCGCACCTCACCGACTGCGACGTCCACCGCACCACCGCGGACGGGGTCACCCTCGACACGGACGCCGTGCTCACCCTGGCCGACTGCCGTATCCACGACATCCCGGAGAACGCGGTCGACCTGAGGTCGCGTTCCGTGCTGACGCTCACCCGGACGACGGTCAGCCGGTTCGGGCGCAACGGGCTGTCGGTGTGGGACCCAGGCACGCGCGTGGACGCCAACCAGTGCGAGATCTTCGACAGCACCGGTGACTACCCGGCTGTCTGGGTCAGTGACGGCGCCACCGTGGTCCTGGACTCCTGCCGGGTGCACGACGTGCCGGACGCGCTGTTCGTCCTCGACCGCGGCTCCCGCGCGGACGTCGTCGACAGCGACGTCTCCCAGGTGCGCAACACGGCCGTGTCGGTGAGCGACGGCGCGACCGCCCAGCTCGACGACTGCCGCATCCGGGACGCCGGGACCGGCGCCTGGTTCCGCGACCACGGCAGCGGCGGCACCCTCAACAGTTGCAGCATCGACGCCACCCAGACCGGTGTGATCGTCACCAAGGGCGCCGACCCCACCATCGAACGCTGCACCGTCGACTCCCCCGCCGAGGCCGGTTTCTACGTGTCGGCCGGGGGCCGCGGCACCTTCCAGAACTGTCGTGTGACCAACAGCGGCGGCTACGGCTTCCACGTGATAGACGGCTGCCGCACCACCCTGCGCAAGTGCCGCACCGAGCGCTGCACGCGGGGCGGTTACGAGTTCGCCGACGGCGGCCCGGACGCGGCGGCCGGTGCGGGGCCCGTCGTCGAGGACTGCACGGGCGACGAGAGCGCCGGCGCGCGCACCTCGCCGGAGACGGCGCGGGAGACGGCCGTGCAGACGACGCCCCCCTCGGGAGGAGGCTTGCTCGGCGCGCTCCCCGGACAGCGGGCCGATCTACCGGAGGCGTCGGCCGCCGGGGCGGCGGACCAGCCGGCGCGGTCCTCGACGGACGTCCTCGGTGAACTCGACGCGCTGGTGGGCCTGGAGAGCGTGAAGCGGGAGGTGCGCGCGCTGACCGACATGATCGAGGTGGGCAGGCGCCGGCAGCGGGCCGGCCTGAAGGCGGCCTCCGTCAAGCGCCACCTGGTCTTCACCGGCTCCCCCGGCACCGGCAAGACGACCGTCGCCCGCCTGTACGGCGAGATCCTCGCCGCGCTGGACGTCCTGGAGAAGGGCCATCTGGTCGAGGTGTCCCGGGTCGACCTGGTCGGCGAGCACATCGGTTCCACCGCGATCCGCACCCAGGAGGCGTTCGAACGGGCCCGCGGGGGCGTGCTCTTCATCGACGAGGCGTACGCCCTGTCGCCGGAGGACGCCGGGCGGGACTTCGGCAAGGAGGCCATCGACACGCTCGTGAAGCTGATGGAGGACCACCGGGACGCCGTGGTGGTGATCGTCGCGGGGTACACCGCCGAGATGGAGCGCTTCCTGACGGTCAACCCCGGTGTCGCCTCCCGGTTCTCCCGGACCATCACCTTCGGTGACTACGGCCCCGAGGAACTGCTGCGGATCGTGCAGCAGCAGGCCGAGGAGAACGAGTACCAGATCACGCCGGGCGCCGAGGAAGCGCTGCTGAAGTACTTCACGGAGATCCCCAAGGGCCCCGCCTTCGGCAACGGCCGCACCGCGCGCCAGACGTTCGAGGCGATGGTCGAGCGGCACGCCAGCCGGGTCGCCCAGGTGGCCGAGCCGACCACGGACGATCTGACGCTGCTGTACGGAGAGGACCTGCCCGAGCTGCGCTGATCCCGTCCGTCCTCGCCGCCCGAACCGTCTCAAGCCCGGCCTCAAGCCCGGCCTCCGGCCCGTCGTCCGCCCGGACGGCGGGCCGGAAGGGGTCAGGACCGCTCCCGCGGCTCGCCGCCCTGCGGGGGGACCACGGGGCACAGGCGCGCCAGCAGCCGCTCGCGTTCCTCCGCGAACGCCGGGTCCGCCTGGTAGTCGGAGTGGCCCAGCACGGGCGCGGGCAGCGGGTGGTGCTCGGTACGTCCGTAGGCGAGCGGGTCCGCGAGGGGCGCGCGGTCCACCTCGGGCGCGCGGCCCTCGCCGGACAGCCGGACGGGGCCGCCGATGGGGTCGGTGAGCCGGTAGAGGTTGCGCCAGCAGTCGACGTCCTCGTGCAGGGCCTTCAGCGCCGCCGGGCCGAAGTGGGCCGGGAACCAGCGGCCGTAGAGCCTCTCGATCGGGGAGCCGTAGGTGAGCAGGGCGACCTGTCCGCGGTCGGCCGCGCTCAGCTGCCAGGCCGCGGCGGCCGCGAGGACACTGCCCTGGGAGTGGCCGGAGATGACCAGGCGGCCGCCGGTGGCACGGGTCCAGGTGGCCATGCGCCAGGTCAGGTCGGGCACCGCGCGCTCGGCGTAGCAGGGCGGCGAGAAGGGGTGGGCGGCGCGGGGCCAGAAGGTGCCGACGTCCCAGAGGATGCCGATGGTGCGGCGCGCGGAGGCGTCCTTGTAGGCGCGCCTGCCCCAGGTGACGAACAGTATGAAACCGAACCCGATCAGCCAGGAGCCGAGCGCCTGGCCGGTCTGGGCGGCGCCCTGGAGGAAGGAGGGGGCGCCCTCGGTGGCCCGGCTGGGTGTCCTGCCCGTGGCGAAGGCGCCGGCCAGGGCTCCCGCGCCCAGCAGGAGGGTCGTGGCGGAGGTGACGCCGACGAGGAGCGGGGCGCGGTCGGTGAGCGTGGCCATGGCGCGGGCGCGGGCGATGCGCTGGGTGCGGGCCGGGTCGCCCGGGTCGGCACCGTACTCACGGGCCACCGCCGCGCGCTCGGTCCGCGTCAGGCGCCAGGCGCCGCGGCCGAGCAGACCGCCCAGCACGCCCAGCACGATCAGCAGGAGCGGGATCACGGACGCCTGCCAGGTCAGCAGCACCGGCGGGCCGGCGAGGAAGGTGCCGGTGCCGTCGAGCCAGTCGGAGACGCGCTGGGAGACCCCGCCGGACATCACGCCGCCGAGCGCGCAGGCCAGCATCACGACGGCGGGACCGCCGAGGCCCCGGAGCGCGGCGCGCCCCCGCGGGCCGGGGCCGGCGGCGCGGTGGAGGACGGCGGCGACGACGGCCAGGGCGAGCACCAAGGCGCCTTGGAGCAGGGCGATCGCACCGAACGCCGCGTCGCCGGGGAGGCGTCCGGCCGATGTCCAGCCGGGGCGGTGCCAGCCGGCGTACACCAGGGTGAGGGCGAGCAGGACGAGGGCGGCCAGGGGGAGGCTGCGCACGAGGTGGGCGTCGAGCCGGCGGTCGAGGCGGTGTTCGCTGCGGCCCCGGCGGCACACCACCCAGACCGTGGCGAGGGCTCCGGCGGCCAGGGCGGCCTCCAGGAGCCGGCCGAGGACGTCGAGGAGGGCGGGACCGCCCGGTCGGTGGTCCTGGTGGGCGGCGGCGGTGCCGACCGCGGCGGCCACGGTGAGCAGGCCGGCCGCGGTGTGCGCCGCCCGCAGCCGGGCGACCAGGCGGCGCCCGTACCAGAAGCCGGGGCGGCCCAGCGCGGTGTGGCCGAGCACGTCCTCGGGCTCGGGCCTGCCGTTGAGGGGCTCCTGGGACTCGTAGGCCCGCCAGGTGCGGTGCGAGAGGTACCACAGGAGGCCGGTGAGGGCGGCCGGGAGCAGGGCGGCGAGGGCGAGGCGGCGGCCGGGCCGGGTCCACCAGCCGCCGTCCCTGACGTCCGGCGACAGGAAGCCCAGCCAGGAGTGCCGTTCGGCGCAGGCGCGGGTGCCCGCGCACTGCCAGGCCGTCAGGTCGAGGGCGACCTCGCAGGCCGCCGCGACGAGCAGCACGGTCAGGGTCAGGCCGGCAAGCCGCACCAGGAGCCCGTAGAGGCGGACGGCACGGGTGCGTTCGCGGGCGGCGGGGCGCATCCAGTGGGCGAGGTTGACGACCATGAACGGCAGCAGCAGGAGCCACAGGGCTCGGGTGCCGTTGCCGGAGGTCAGGTTGCACCAGACGTAGGCCTCGGGGACCGGCCGCTGCCGGGGGCCGCCGGTCGCGCCGCCGGCCCGGTCGGCGTCCACGTCGTCGGCGCGGCGGAACACGGCGGCCGTGTCGTCGCCGGTGATCCGTACCGTGCGCGGGTCGTTGAGCATCTTGTCGGGCGTGGCCCCGCCCACGCCGTGCACCAGGAGTTCCAGGGCTGCTCCGGTCGGCCGGCGGATGCCGTCCCGTTCGTGGACACGTTCCACTGTCTCGCACTTCCCCCGTGACGCTGCGTCGGTCTCTGTGTGCGTGCGGGCATCAGGTTCTCCGCTCGGGGGCCCGCGCACACCTGTCGTCACCGAATCTCCCCCGATCCGTGTGAGGAACGGGACCGGCGTACCGACGACGATGGCATGTCCGCGTCGGGTGGGTGGTGGCGCGGCCCGTACCGGGCCCGTGCGAGGATGGGACGCCCGCTTCCCCGGCGACCGGCGCGACGGCGTCGTCGTCGCAGGTGCGCGGGGCGTGTCGGACTGAGCGGATCGGATTGAGGCGAGAGGACCGGAGCGGACGTGAGTGAGAATCAGAACCTCCTCGCGGAGCAGCGCCGCGCCCTGATCCTGGACGAGGTCCGGCGCCGCGGCGGCGTCCGCGTCAACGAGCTGACGCGCAAGCTCGGCGTGTCGGACATGACGGTGCGCCGCGACCTCGATGCGCTGGCCCGGCAGGGCATGCTCGAGAAGGTGCACGGCGGCGCGGTGCCGGTGGTGGAGGCGAGCACGCACGAGCCGGGTTTCGAGGCGAAGTCGGGCCTGGAACTGACCGCCAAGGAGGACATCGCGCGCGCCGCGGCGGAGCTGGTCGTGCCGGGCAGCGCCATCGCGCTGTCGGGCGGCACGACCACGTACGCGCTCGCGCACCGGCTGGTGGACGTACCGGATCTGACGGTGGTGACCAACTCGGTTCGGGTGGCCGACGTCTTCCACGTCGCGCAGCGCGCGGCGGGTCCCCGGCAGGGCGCGGCCACGGTGGTGCTGACCGGCGGCGTGCGCACCCCGTCGGACTCCCTGGTGGGGCCGGTGGCCGACCGGGCCATCGCGGCGCTCCACTTCGACGTGCTCTTCCTCGGGGTGCACGGGATATCGGCCGAGGCCGGCCTGTCGACGCCGAACCTGGCGGAGGCCGAGACCAATCGGCGTCTGGTGCAGTCGGCGCGCCGGGTCGTGGTGGTCGCCGACCACACCAAGTGGGGCGTGGTGGGGCTCAGCTCCTTCGCGGCGCTGGAGCAGGTCGACACGCTGGTGACGGACTCCGGTCTGCCGGAGGAGGCCCGCGCGGAGGTCTCGGAGCACCTGCGACGGCTGGTGGTCACGGGCGAGTCCGACCGGGACACGGACACCTGACGGGGTTTCGGCCGGCGCCCGTCCGCGGACCGCGCCCCGCCCGGGGCGCCCTCAGTCCGGCCAGACGCCCGTGGCCAGCAGGGTGTCGATCGCCGCGCTGTACGAGGTGATGTCCAGGCCCTGCCCGGTGAGCCAGGCGTCGGAGTAGTACTTGTCGAGGTAGCGGTCGCCGGGATCGCACAGCAGGGTCACCACACTGCCCTGCCGCCCCTCGGCCGCCATCTCCGCGACGATCTTCAACGCGCTCCACAGGCCGGTTCCGGTCGAGCCGCCCGCCTTGCGGCCGATGACCCGCTCCAGGGCGCGGACTGCGGCGACGCTGGCGGCGTCCGGCACCTTCATCATCCGGTCGACGGCGCCGGGGACGAAGCTCGGTTCCATACGGGGCCGGCCGATGCCCTCGATGCGGGAGCCGCGGTCGCAGGTGACGTCCGGATCGCCGGTGGTCCAGCCGTCGAAGAAACAGGAGTTCTCGGGGTCGGCGACGCACACGCGGGTGTCCCACTGCATGTAGTGGACGTAGCGCGCGATGGTCGCGGAGGTGCCGCCGGTGCCGGCCGTGGCGACGATCCACGCCGGCTCGGGGAACCGCTCCCGCGCCAGTTGGCGGAAGATGGATTCGGCGATGTTGTTGTTGCCACGCCAGTCCGTGGCCCGTTCGGCGTACGTGAACTGGTCCATGTAGTGACCGCCGGTCTCCCCCGCGAGGCGGGCGGACTCCTCGTACATCTTCCGTGAGTCGTCCACGAAGTGGCACCGGCCGCCGTGGAACTCGATCAGGCGGATCTTCTCGGCGCTCGTCGTGCGCGGCATGACGGCGATGAAGGGCACGCCGATCAGCTGGGCGAAGTACGCCTCGGAGACGGCCGTCGAGCCGCTGGACGCCTCGATCACCGGGCGGTCCGGCCGGATCCAGCCATTGCACAGGCCGTAGAGGAAGAGGGAGCGGGCGAGGCGGTGCTTGAGGCTGCCGGTGGGGTGGGTCGACTCGTCCTTGAGGTACAGGTCGATGCCCCAGCCCTCGGGCAGCGGGAAGCGCAGCAGATGCGTGTCGGCCGAGCGGTTGGCATCGGCCTGGACCTTGCGGACGGCTTCTTTCAGCCAGGTGCGGTAGGCGGGATCGCTGTGGTCGACGTCGAGGGTGGCGCCGGTCGGGCTCTGCGCGGGGACGGTCACGGTGGTGCTCCTTCATGCTGCGCGCCGACGGCCCCTCGGGCGGCCGTCGGTTCGATCATAGGCACCTTTCGCACCGCTTCCCACCTGCATAAACGCTGCTTTGAGCGGCTGAAAGACGGCCCTGGGGGCGAGCGGGCCCGGCCGAGCGGGGGCCGAGCGGCCGCGCCCGCCGGGGGCGCATTCGCGCGAGTGCTCCGGCCGACCCCCGACCGCGTGTCGTACGCACTGGTGCTCGACGCCCCGCGCGGGCAGACTGCACCCGGCGGGACGAAGGTCCCGTACGGGGGCGCACACTGGATCACGACACGAGCTGGTGCCGGCCCGCGGGGCAGCACGCCGGAGGAGGCGCGGGACGCGGGCCGGGACACCCACGGGCAAGGGGGCGGGCAATGGCGGAGCCGGAGTTCACCGCGACGGGCGTGCGGATCGGGAAGCGGCTGCGGTCGCTCACCCGGGCCGGACAGGTCCGGATCAGCGACGGCCGGCTGGAGCTGCTCACCAGTTACGGCAGCGAGATCGACAGCGCTCCGGTGCAGGCGGTACGCGCCTCGCGGCCGTGGTTCGCGCCGGACGACCGGGCGCTGGCCGACCTGAACGGCCAGCGCTACCTGCTCACCCTCGGCGACCACGACCCGGCACCGGGCGAGCCCGGCCCGCCCGCGGCACGGCGGTTCATCGAGGCCGTACGCCGGGCGGCGGGCCGCGACGGCCGGGCCGACCGCACAGGGTGACGGTTTCCTGACGGCGAGTTGCGATCCGCGACACCGTGCGTCACGCTGGTCTCACGTCACTCTGGGTTTACCGGCGACAACGCTGCGAACCAGCCCGCCGGCCACGACAGCAGGCGGCCGCCCTCGCGCAGACGCACTGCTCCGATCGATCCGAACTCCGTGTTCTTCCGGACCTCACGTCGGGGAGTCGCAGCCGTGATCAGCAACCCAAGCAGGCACTGCACGGTGGAGCTTCAAGCCCTGCCGTCGCGGATCGGCCAGGTCCGCAGAATCGTATCGGCGCAGTTGCGCTACTGGCACCTGGATCCCCTCATAGACCGGGCCGCGCTCGGTGTGACGGAGCTGTTGACCAACGTCCACCGGCACGCCCAGCCCGACAAGACGTGCACCGTGGAGATGGAGCTGCTGCTCGGCCGGCTCACCGTCTCCGTGCGCGACCACGATCCGCGGCTCCCCGTGGTGGACCACGTCACGGCCCCCGACGTCCTCGCCACGTGCGGGCGCGGGCTCGCGATGGTGGCCGCGGTCAGCGAGAGCTGGGGAGCGCGGCCGGACGGCGAGTCCGGCAAGGTCGTGTGGTTCACGCTGCCGGCCCTCGGCGCGCCGCGGGACCGCGCGGCGCGTCCACCGCGCCGGGCGGCCGTCGAGCAGGGTGCGCGCCGGTTCCCGGAGGTCGTCGCGGTCGACGACCTCGGTCCGGCGGCGCACGCTCCCGCCCGGTCGGCCGTCGTGGGCTGATCCGGCGGCGCCCCGGCGCACCAGTTGGGTCCTGATGGGCCCCTGATCGGGCCCCGGTGGGGCGTGCCCTCGTCGCGCCGTCCACGGCGGTGAGGGTCCCAGGGCCGGGCCCGCCGGGACTGTCCGTCCGTCCACGGCCGCGCGGGCGGGTGATGTCCGCGCCGGTGGCGCCTCCGCTGGCGCCTCGCCCGCGCCCGCCCCGGACGCCCGGCGGGGGACAAGGGTGTTCAGACCTGGCTCAGCGCTTCCAGGGGGTCGTCCAGCACCGGCTGCCAGGCCAGCTCCGCGGCGCCGACCAGGCTGTTGTGGTCGAGGGAGCAGGCCAGGATGGGAACGCCTCCGCTACGGCCCCACAGGCTGCGGTCGGCGACGACCGCGCGGAGGCGCTCGGGGTCGGTGTCCAGGAGGGTGCGGTGCAGCCCGCCGAGGATGATCCGGTCGGGGTTGAGGATGTTCACCAGGCCGGCCAGGCCCAGCCCGAGCCGGTCGATGAGGGCCTCCGCGGCCATGCGGACGACCGGGTCGGCGTACTCCTCGCGGACCAGTTGGTTGGCCTGCTGGAGCAGGGAGCCCTCCGGGCCGGGCCGGCGGCCGGCGGTGGTGAGGAGGGCCAGCGGGTCGGCCTCGACGTCGAGGCAGCCGCGGCTGCCGCAGTGGCAGGGCCGGCCCTCGGGATTGACGGTGAGGTGGCCGACCTCCAGGGCGAGCCCGGAACTGCCCGTGTGCAGCCGCCCGTCGAGCACCAGCGCGCCGCCGACCCCGCGGTGGCCGGTCGCCACGCACAGCAGGTCGCGGGCGCCGCGCCCGGCGCCGTGGCGGTGCTCGGCGAGGGCGGAGAGGTTGACGTCGTTCGCGGCGAAGGCCGGGCCGGTGATGCCGGCCGCGCGGACCCGCTCGGCGAAGATCTCCCGGACCGGCGCCCCGACCGGCCAGGCCAGGTGCAGGGGGTTCAGGGCGAGGCCCTCGGGTGCGGCCACCGCGGACGGCACGGCGAGTCCGGCGCCCACGCAGCGGCGACCGGTGGACCGCAGCAGTTCCGCGCCGGCCTCCACGACGGTGGCGAGCACCTTGGCCGGGTCCGCGTCGACGGTCTCGCAGCCGGGGGTCGTCGCGACGATCCGCCCGCCGAGGCCGACCAGCGCGGCCCGGAACCCGTCGGCGTGCACCTGGGCGGCGAGGGCGACGGGACCGTCCTCGGCGAGTTCGAGCCGGTGGGAGGGGCGGCCCTGGGAGCCGGCGGCGGCGCCGGGCCGCGCGTCCACCCGGATCAGGCCCAGCGCCTCCAGTTCGGCGGCCACCGCGCCGGCGGTGGCGCGGGTGACGCCGAGTTCGGCGGTGAGCACCGCACGGGTGGGGGCCCGTCCGGTGTGCACGAGCTCCAGCGCCGGGCCGAGCGCACCGCGCCCCCGGTCCAGCCGCGCCCTGGAGGTGGTCCCTTCCCCCGCCGTCCGGGGGTCCGCCTTGCCGCTCATGAGGGCGAGTCTCCCATGATCCGCTGGTCAGGTGGCCCTCGGGAAGCCGCTGACGCGCAGGGTGACGTTCAGCCGTCCGCTCAGTCCCAGCCCGGCCGGCGCCGTTCCCGGCAGTACCCGGGGCACCCCGTGGTAGGCGTGCCGAGACGGCCCGCCGAACACGAACAGGTCGCCGCTGCGCAGTTCGACGTCGCTCCAGGGGCGGGTACGGGTCTCGGTGTTGCCGAAGCGGAAGACGCAGGTGTCGCCGAGGCTGAGCGAGACCACGGGCGCGGCGGACCGCTCGTCTGCGTCCCGGTGCATGCCCATGCGGGCGTCGCCGTCGTAGAAGTTGATCAGCGCGATGTCGTACGCCGCCGCCTCCGCCGGTCCGGGGCCCAGCGTGTCGGCCACCGCGCGCCGGCCCAGCTCGCCGAGCCACGCCGGGAACGGTTTGACGGGGGTGCCGTCGCCGTCGACGGCCGTGCGGGCGTAGGCGTACGGGTACCAGTGCCAGCCGAGGCAGACCTGGCGGGCGGTCATGGTGCCGCCGCCGGGGGTGCGGACCGTGCGCAGGCCGGCCGGCGGGCGGGCCCAGTCGCGGCAGGCGTCCAGCAGCCGCCGCTGACCGGGCTCGTCCAGCCAGCCCGGGGCGTGCACCGCGCCCGGCGCGACCAGCACGCGCTCACGGGGGAACAGCTCTCCGTCCATGCCCCCATCCTCCCCCGGCGGGCCTGAGCTGCGGCTCGGCTAGCCTTGACGCACGATGGACGACCGTATGACGACGCCGTGGGGCGAGCTCTCGCTGGCCCGCCACCCCGAGGACCCGCGCGACGGCCTGCGCGCCTGGGACGCCTCCGACGCGTACCTGCTGCGCCACCTCGCCGCGGAGCGGACCGAGCTGACCGGGACGGTCGTGGTGCTCGGCGACCGCTGGGGGGCGCTGGCCACGGCGCTCGCCGCGTACCGGCCGACCCAGATCACCGACTCCTGGCTGGGGCAGGAGGCGACCCGGGCGAACCTCGCCCGCAACGGCGCCGAACCCGGCTCCGTGCGGCTGCTGACCACCCAGGACCCGCCGCCCGCGCGGATCGACGTGCTGCTGGTGCGCGTGCCGAAGAGCCTCGCGCTCCTGGAGGACCAGCTGCTGCGGCTGGCGCCGTCGGTGCACGCGGGCACGGTCGTGGTCGGGACCGGCATGGTGAAGGAGATCCACACGTCGACGCTCCGGCTGTTCGAGCGGATCCTCGGCCCGACCCGGACCTCCCTCGCCGAGCAGAAGGCGCGGCTCGTCCTCACGGCTCCGGACCCGTCGCTGGAGCGCCCCGCCAGTCCGTGGCCGTACGGCTACGACCTCCCCGACGGGATCGGGCCGCTGTCGGGCCGTCCGGTCGTCAACCACGCGGGCGTGTTCTGCGCCGACCGGCTCGACATCGGCACCCGGTTCTTCCTGGGGCACCTGCCGGACACCCGGGGCGCGCGCCGCGTCGTCGACCTCGGCTGCGGCAACGGGATCGTCGGGACGGCGGTCGCGCTGGCCGACCCCGGGGCCGAGGTGCTGTTCACCGACGAATCGTTCCAGGCGGTGGCCTCGGCGGAGGCGACGTACAAGGCGAACGGGGTGCCGGGGCACGCGGAGTTCCGGGTCGGCGACGGGCTGGCGGGCGTACCGGACGGCAGCGTCGACCTCGTCCTGAACAACCCGCCGTTCCATTCCCACCAGGCGACGACGGACGCCACGGCGTGGCGGATGTTCACCGGGGCGCGGCGCGCCCTGCGGCCGGGCGGTGAGCTGTGGGTGGTGGGCAACCGGCACCTCGGGTACCACGTGAAGCTGCGGCGGCTGTTCGGCAACAGCAGCCTGGTCGCCGGTGACCGCAAGTTCGTGGTGCTGAAGGCCGTCAAGCGGGGGTGAGCCCCACGCCGGTGAGGATCCGTACCACCGTCCGGGCCATCGCCCCGCGCCCGGCGTCCAGGTAGGCGCGCGCGTCGACCGCGTCCGGGTGCGCGTCGAGGTGCTGCCTGATCGCGCCGGTCAGGGCCAGGTTGAGGGCGGTGCCGACGTTGACCTTGGCGATGCCGCCCGCGACGGCGGCGCGCAGTTCCTCGTGGGGCACGCCGGAGGAGCCGTGCAGGACGAGGGGCACGTCCAGGGCCGTGCCGAGCCGCCCGAGCAGGTCGTGGTCGAGGGACGCGGTGCGCGTGGTCATCGCGTGGACGCTGCCGACGGCGACGGCCAGGGCGTCCACCCCGGAGTGTGCGACGAACGCGCGGGCCTCGGCGGGGTCGGTGCGGGCGCCGGGTGCGTGGGCGTCGCGCGGGGGTGTCCCGTCCTTGCCGCCGATCTCTCCCAACTCGGCCTCGGTCCACAGTCCGTGGGCGTGCGCCCAGTCGACGGCCGCCCGGGTCGCGGCGAGGTTCTCCTCGTACGGCAGGTGGGAGGCGTCGTACATGACGGAGCTGAAACCGGCGTCCGCGGCCTGCCGGAGCAGGGCGTCATCCCGGACGTGGTCGAGGTGCAGCGCGACGGGTACGGCGGCCTGTCCGGCGGCGGTGGCGGCGGCGCGGGCGAGCGGGAGCACGCGTCCGCCGCGGAACCGCACCGCGTTCTCACTGACCTGGAGGACGACCGGGGCGCGGACGGACTCGGCTCCGCTGACGACGGCCTCGAGGTGCTCCAGCGTGACGATGTTGAAGGCGGCTACGGCGGTACGGGCCGCGCGGGCCCGGCTGACCAGTTCGCCGGTGGTGGTGAGGGGCACGGCACCTCCCGGTCGGGGTCGGGGTCGGGACGCGGACGCCCGGCCGGTCGGGGCCGCGGCCGCGGGCGGCGGCCGGGCAGCGGCGAGGCGTCGGGTACGGAGCGGGCCGGCGAGCGGGTCGGGCCGGCGCCGCCGCGCGCGACGGGGCCGGGGCGGTGGTCGGACAAATGCGGTGCGGCGGTGCGGCGAGGCGGGGATCCGGGTGCCGGCCATGGGGCGCGCCCGGGGACGGCCGACGCGGGTGGCCGGGTCACGGGGACGCGACGCGCCGGTCCAGCAGGGAGCCGTGGATCTCCGCGGCGCGGACCGCGGTGGTGGACAGCAGGGTCGAGGTCAGTCCGTGGGTGTGCTCGGTGCCGCCCTGGACGTAGATGCCCGCGGTGACGTCGGGCGCGGTCTCCACCCGGTGGTCGCGGGTGACCCGGAGGGCGTCCCCGTCGTCGCGCAGACAGACCTTGGCCGCCTCGCCGAGCAGGGCCGTCAGGTCCCGTGGGCGGTATCCCGTGGCGTGCACCAGCAGATCGGCCTCCAGCACCTGCTCCTCGCCGGTGGGCAGGAACTCCACGGCGATGTCGAGGGAGGCGTCGGCCCTGGGCCGTACGTCGCGGATGCGGGAGACGTTGAGGAAGCGCAGCCGCTCCCGGCCGGTGACCTTCTCCCGGTAGGAGGTGGCGTACAGGGACTCGATCAGGTCCATGTCGACGACCGAGTAGTTGGTGGAGCGGTGGTAGTCGAACAGGGACTGCTTCACCTCGGAGGGTGCGGTGAAGTACACGTCCACCGCCTCCGGGTCGAAGATGCGGTTGGCGAACGGGCTGTCGTCGGCCGGGGTGTAGCCGTACTTGGCGAAGACCGCGCAGATCTCGGCGGCGGGGAAGGCCCGGTGGAGGTAGTCGACGGTCTCGGCGGCGCTCTGTCCGGCGCCGAGGACGACGGCCCGGCGCACCGGACGCCCCTGGGCGGTCAGTTCGGCGACCCGGGGCAGCAACTCGCTGTTGTGCCAGACCCGTTCGGTCAGGTCGACGCCCGGCGGCACATGGGGTTCGAGGCCGACGGCCACGCTGATGTCGCGGGCCCGGCGGGTCAGGGTCCGGCCGGGCCGCCCGGGGTCCCGGCAGACGACGTCGAAGCAGGTCACGACGCCGGACTCGTCCCGGACCGGGTCGATGGAGACGACGTGGTGGTTGTACGACACCAGGTGGCGCATCCGCTCGGCGGCCCACTCGAAGTACTCGTGGAACTCCACGCGCAGCGGGAAGAGCGTCTTCTGGTTCAGGAAGTCGACGAGCCGGCCGCGGTCGCGCAGGAAGCACAGGAAGCTGAAGTCACTGGCCGGGTTCCGTAACGTCACCAGGTCCTTGAGGAAGGACACCTGCATGGTGGCGTCGTCGATGAGCATGCCCCGGTGCCAGCCGAAACGCGGCTGGCGTTCGAGGAAGTGGGCGTCGAGCCGCCGCTCGGGCGGGAGTCCGGCGTTGTGCTCCTCGATCGCTATGGCCAGGGCGAGATTCGACGGGCCGAAGCCGATTCCGAGGACGTCGTGGCTGATGTCCGATCCCAGATGCGGTGGTTTCACCGTGGCATCGCCTCCCTCAGGCAGCCACATGTTAGATAAGGTAAGCCTTACCTTGCAATGGAGCCGTCCGAGGGGAGAACCGCCTTGCGCGTCGTCATGCTCGGCTACCAGACCTGGGGGCACCGCACGCTCCAGGCCCTGCTCGACTCCGGGCACGAGGTCGTCCTCGTGCTCACGCACCCCAAGAGCGACCACGCCTACGAGAGGATCTGGGGCGACAACGTCGCCGAACTCGCCGAGAAGAACGACATCCCGGTCCTGCTCCGCAACCGCCCCGACGACCCCGAACTGCTCGACGCCGTCCGCGCGGCCCGCCCCGACATCATCGTCGCCAACAACTGGCGCACCTGGCTGCCGCCCGAGCTGTTCGACCTCCCGCCGCACGGCACGCTCAACATCCACGACTCGCTGCTGCCGGCGTACGCCGGCTTCTCCCCCCTCATCTGGGCGCTGATCAACGGCGAGGAGCGGGTCGGCGTGACCGCGCACCGGATGAACGCCGAACTGGACGCCGGGGACATCCTGGTGCAGCGCGCGGTGCCGGTCGGGCCCACCGACACGGCGACCGACCTGTTCCACCGCACGGTCGACCTGATCGCGCCGATCGTCCGCGAATCGCTCGACCTCATCGCCTCGGGCCGGGACGCGGGGCAGTGGGTGCCGCAGGACCGCGGCCGGGCGAGCTTCTTCCACAAGCGGGCGCTCGAGGACAGCCGCATCGACTGGCGGTGGCCGGCCGAGCGGCTGGAACGGCTGGTGCGCGCCCAGTCGGACCCCTACCCGAACGCGTTCACCCACCACCGGGGAGAGCGGCTGCGGATCGTCTCGGCCGCGGTCTCGGAGGGCCGCTACGGCGGCACGCCGGGGCGGATCTTCATCCGGGAGGGCGACGGCGTGGTCATCGTGGCCGGTCCCGAGGCGCACACCGGCCGGTCCCGGGGACTGGTGATCCGCCGGCTGCGCACGGACGACGGCACGGAGCACGCGGCGGGCGAGTACTTCCGCACGATGGGGGGTTACCTCACCGACCGGCCCTGAGGCGGAGCGGAGCGCCCGCGGTCCTCCCCCGCGGGCGCGGCCGGACACCCCGGAGCCCGGCCCGCCACGCTCGGCCGGCGACCACCGGTGGCCACCGGCGGCCACCGGCGACTGGAGACCAGCGATCGACGCGGCCCGTCCGAGCCGGAGGGCCGCGGGGGGGGTACGGTCCGCCCCGCGGGGAGGCTCACGGCCACGGTGTCCCCAGGGCCGGGTGCCGCGGGGCACGACGGCGGCCGGCGCGGCGCAGCGCGCGGTCGGCCGGCCCGCCACGGGTCAGCACTCCGTCCGTCCCCCACAGCAGCGCCGGCGCCTCCGGCCGGGCGGCCGCCCGGGTCAAGAAGCCGTCGTGGAACAGACGGTGGCGTCGACGGCGGCGCGGACCGCGCGCCGGCCGGCGGGGAGCAGGGCGGGCACCGGCCGGTCCCAGACCTCGTCCTCGGTGCCGAGGCGGGTGACGAGCCCGTGGAAGGCGGCGAACATCGCGTCGACCAGCCCGGCGGGGAACGCGTCCTCACGGACGTCCCAGTGGACCAGCAGTCCCCCGTCGGCCTCGGTGACCTGGGCGTCCAGCAGGACCTGCGGGCTCTGGGAGATGATCCACACCGGTTCGCCGAAGGTCCGCCGCACCCGCGGGGCGAACAGTTCGCCGAGGTTGAGCGCGCTGGTGAACACCACAGGGGCGAGAACCTGTTCGCCGCGCTCGTGGGAGAGGTCGCGCAGGACCTCCACGCCGGAGTAGTCGGCGTGCGCGGCGTCGGTGTGCATCCGGTCCTGGAGGCGCCTGGCGTGCTCGGCGAAGGGCTCGGGTGCGCCGAGATCGACGTCCAGCAGCACCGAGCTGGTGAAGTCGCCGACGAGCAGGCCGACGTCCGGGTGGGAGCCGCGCCGGTCGGACATCGGCGCGTGGAGCAGGAAGCGGGGCTCACCGCTCCAGGCGGCGATCACCTCCGAGAAGGCGGTCGCCAGCGCCATGGCGGGCGTCAGCCCGTGCCGGTGGGCGCGGGCGGTCAGCCGGCGCTTCTCCCCCGGTGACAGCCGGTGGTGACACCGTGTCACCCGGGTCGGGCCGGCCCGCTCCGCCCCGGCGGCCAGGGGCAGGCCGGGGGCGCTGGGCAGCTCGGGCACCCGCCGTCGCCACCAGGCGCGCGCCTGCTCGCGGCTGAGCCGCCGTACGTCCGCGCGCTCGGCGAGGTAGGCCGGGTAGCTGGTGCCGATGGGCGGCAGGGCGGCGCCGGGGTCCTCGTACAGCGCGGCGAGGTCGGCGAGGAGGATCCGGTGGCTGAGCGCGTCCGCGGCGAGCCTGTCGACGTCGATGTGGAGCCGTGCGCGTCCCTCCGGCAGCAGCGAGAGCCGCACGGCGAAGACCTCGCCGCCCTCGACGTCCAGCCGGGCGTGCGAGAACGCCTGCCGCAGCTCCTCCAAGCGGGTCGTGACCGCCTTCTCGTCGAGGCCGCGCAGGTCGTGCACGGTCGTGGCGGGGCGGGTGAGCGCGGGCAGGATCTGCTGGCGGCCGTCGTCGGTGAACCGGGCGCGGAGCATGCCGTGGCGGGCCGCGAGGGCTCCTACGGCCGCAGCGAGGCGGCCGGGGTCCAGGGCGGTGCCGTCGAACTCGACGTAAAGATGGGCCGCGACGGATCCGAGGGGGGTGTCCTCGCCGCGTCCGCTCCAGTACGCCTGCTGCATCACGGCCAGCGGGAACGGCGCGTCGGGGGCCGGCGCCGGTGCGGGGCCGGGGCCGGCCTGCGGCCCGGGGCCTGGTGCGGGGCCGGGTCCGGCCTGCGGCCCGGGGCCTGGTGTCGGGGTGGGGGTGGCCTGGCTGCGGGAGGCCAGGAGGGTCCGCCAGGCGCTGAGCGTCGGTTCCTCGGCGAGCTCGGCGAAGCCGACCTCGACGCCCTGCCGGCGCCAGCCGCCGGCGATCCTCATCAGGGTGATCGGGGCCAGGCCCCAGGAGATGAGGCTGTCGTCCTCGCCCGGTCGCCGCGCGGGGTCGAACGTGTCGATGACCGCACGGAGCAAGTCGTCCGCCGTCGGGGGGTGTTGCGTCACCGGTTCCTCCGCTCCCTCACTCACACGTCGTCGGGGAAGTGCTGGAAGTACTGGAGTCGCTCTCGATGTCGTGGTCGACGTCGTCGATGTCCTCGTGGGTCAGGGCGGCCAGGGGGAGGTCGGGCGGCGTGAGGCCGCCGACGGTGTCCCGCGTGTGCCGGACGAGCCCGCGCGGCGCTGGACGGGGCGGGCCGAAGCGCCGGGTGCGGAAGGCGGCCCGCAGGTGGCGGAGGTGACCTCCACGACCGGGCGGGCCGCCATCAGTCCCCGGCGCCGCGCATGGCCTCGACCAGGCTGCGCGGGCGCATGTCCGTCCAGTTCCGCTCGATGTGCTCCAGGCAGGCGGCCCGGCTGTCGGGGCCGTGGACGCCGGCCCAGCCGGCCGGGACGGGCACGAACTCCGGCCACAGGGAGTACTGACCCTCGTCGTTGACCAGTACCAGGAAGACGCCGTCGTCGTCGAACGGGTTGGCCATGGCTGTCGGTTCCTCTCCTGACGAGTGGAAGTGAAAAATTCCGGAGTATGCGTCCGGCACTCCGGGCACCGGCTCTGTCACGGTGGCGCGGTGGATCTTTGCGGGGAACCCGGTGTGCCGTGCACCCAACCCCCCGAACAAAACTTAGGCGAGGCTAACCTAATACAACGCCGGTCCGGAGGGAAGGACACGCGCTCCGGAAGAACTCCGTCGAGGCACGCGGCCCGGTGGCGCGTCAGGCGGGGAGGCGGGGGACGCTGTCGATCAGGCGGCGGGTGTACGGGTGGGCCGGGTCGCCCAGCACCTGGGACGTGTCGCCCTGTTCGACGATCAGGCCGCGCTCCAGCACGGCGGTGCGCTCGCACAGGGAGGCCACGACGGACAGGTCGTGGGAGACCATCACCAGGGTCAGGCCCCGCTCCCGCTTCAGCTCGGCCAGCAGGTCGACCACCTTCACGCGGGTGGTGACGTCCAGCGCGCTGACGGGCTCGTCGGCGAGCAGGACGCGGGGGTCGCACACCGTGGCGCGGGCGATGGCGATGCGCTGGCGCTGGCCGCCGGAGAACTCGTGCGGATAGCGCTCGGCGGCGTCGGCGGGCAGCCCGACCCCTTCGAGCGCCGCGGCCACCTTCGGCGCGGCGCTCGCGCGGGAGTCCAGGCCCAGCGAGCGCAGCGGCTCGGCGACGATCGCGCCGACCCGGCGGCGCGGGTCGAGCGAGGAGTAGGGGTCCTGGAAGACGCACTGGACGCTGCGCCGGAAGCGCCGCATCTGCTGCCGGTCGCGCAGGGCCAGGGGCGCGCCGTCGAAGCGGACCGTGCCGGCGGTGGGGCGGGCGAGGCCGAGCAGGAGACGCAGCAGCGTGGTCTTGCCGGCGCCGGACTCACCGACCAGGGCGAGGCTCTCGCCGGGCCGCACCGCGAGGGACACGTCCCGGACCACGTCGGCGCGGGCACCCCGGTAGCGCACCGCCACGTCGGCGAGTTCCAGCACGGGGGTCACTTCGCGCTCCTCAGGTGCAGTGCGGACTCCAGCGTGCGGGCGCTGGCGACCAGGTTCCTGGTGTACTCCTCGCGGGGGTCGCCCACGACGTCCCGCACCGCGCCCTCCTCGACGGCCCGGCCGTCCTTCATCACGAGCACCCGGTCGGTCACCTTGGCGACGACGGCGAGGTCGTGGCTGACGAACAGCACCGCCATGTCGCGTTCCCGCACGAGGGTGTCGAGCAGCTCGAGCATCTCCGCCTGCACGGACACGTCGAGGGCGGTGGTCGGTTCGTCGGCGATGAGCAGCGCGGGCTCGCAGGCCAGGGCGGCGGCGAGGGCGACGCGCTGGCGCTGGCCGCCGGAGATCTCGTGCGGGAAGGCGCGGGCGATGCGCTCGGGTTCGGGCAGCCGGACCCGTTCGAGCGCGTCGAACACGGCGGTCCGCAGTTTCTTCCCCTTCAGGCCCGTGCGCCGGGCCAGGGGGCCGGCGATCTGCCGACCCACCCGCATCAGGGGGTCGAGGGCGGTCAGCGGTTCCTGGAAGACGACCGCGGCGGCGCGTCCCCGGACGGCGGTCAGGCGCCTTTCGGGGGCGCCGACGATCTGGGTGCCGGCGAGGACGACGCTGCCGGTGGCCGTCATGCCCTCCGGCAGCAGTCCGAGCACCGCGAGCGTGGTGAGGGACTTGCCGGAACCCGACTCCCCGATCAGCCCGAGGCGTTCGCCGCCCGCGAGGGTGAAGGACAGGTCGGTGACGAGGGGCCGTCCGCCGGCGGTGCGCACCGACAGCCCGTCCACGTCGAGGAGGGTCATGTCCGCCTCCCGCGGCTCGCCGGGTCGAGGGTGTCGCGCAGGCCGTCGGCGATCAGGTTGACGCCCACGACGAGGAGCACGAGCAGGACACCGGGGGCGAGGGCGCCGGCCGGCGCGATGGTGAAGGTGGCCTGGGCCTCCTGGAGCAGGCGTCCCCAGGAGGCGTTGGGCGGCGGCGCGCCGAGGCCGAGGTAGGACAGTCCGGCCTCGGCGAGGACGGCGAGGCCGAACTGGAGGGCCAGGTTGACCACGAGGGTGGGCCAGATGTTCGGCAGGACGTGGCCGGCGACGGTGCGCGGCCAGGAGGTGCCGGAGGTGCGGGCCGCGGTGATGTAGTCCTGGGTGAGGACCCGCTTGGCCAGGATGCGGACGAGGCGGGCCACGACCGCGCTCTGCGCCAGCCCGATGGCCAGGACCGCCGATCCGAGGGTGGCCGACCGGGCGGCGACGACCAGCATCGCCAGCAGCAGGGTCGGGAACGCGATGAGGATGTCGAGGAATGCCGAGAGCGTGTCGTCGAGCCAGCCCTGGGCGAACGCGGCGAGCACGCCCAGCGTGACGCCGATGAGGGCGGCGACGGCGACGGAGCCGAGGCCCGCCCCGAAGGCGATGCGCGCACCGGTCATCAGCTGGGTGAACAGGTCGCGTCCCAGCTTGTCGGTGCCGAGCAGGTGCCCGTCGCCGGGTCCGGCGAGCCGCCCGCCGGTGGTGTCGTCGGGGGCGTAGGGCAGCCAGAGGAACGACACGAGGGCGAGCAGCGCGACCAGGCCGGTGAGGACGCAGCCCACGGTCAGCGTGGCGGAGCCGCGGCGGGTGCGGGAGCCCGTCCGTCGTTCGGCCGGTCGGGCGAGGATGTCCGTGGGGGCCGTCACCTGGCACCTCCCGAGAGGCGGCCGCGCAGCCGCGGGTCGACGATCCGCTGGACGAGGTCGGCGAGGAAGCCGATGAGCAGCACCGCGAGGGTGGAGACGAAGAGGACGCCCTGGATCACCGGGTAGTCGTGCTGGGCGATGCCGGTGGCGAGCAGGGAGCCGAGGCCGGGCAGCGCGTACACGGACTCCACGACGACGGCGCCGAGGAGGGTGGAGGCGAGTTCGATGCCGAGGATGGAGATGACCGGTACGGAGGCGTTGCGCAGGCCGTGGCGCCACATGGCCGTGCCGAAGCCCTCGCCGAGGGCGCGGGCCGTGCGCAGGTAGTCGCTGCCGAGCACGTCGAGGGTGGCGGAGCGGACGTAGCGGATCAGGGACGCGCTCATCACGAGGGCGATGGTGACGACCGGCAGGACGAGCGAGCGGACCGCGTCGGTCGGCGCGGACCAGCCGTCCTGCGGGAATCCCCCGGAGGGCAGCCATCCGGCGTTCAGCGCGAACACGGCGATGAGGATCATGCCGAGCCAGAACACGGGCACGGCGATGCCCAGCTGGGAGACACCGCTGAGCAGGGCGCCGTACCAGGTGCGCCGTTTGTGCGCGGCGACGAACCCGGCCGGTACGGCGACCAGGACCGCGAGCACGAAGGCGGCCAGGGTGAGCGGGACGGTGACGTTCAGCCGGGCGGTGACCTCGGGGCCGACGGGCAGGGAGCTGACGAAGGACGTGCCGAGGTCGCCGCTCGCCAGCTGCCCGAGCCAGTGGGTGAACTGCTCGGGCAGCGGGCGGTCGGAGCCGATGGAGTGGCGGGCGGCGGCGATCTGCTCGTCGGTGGCGCCGACCGCGGTGAGGGCGTTGGCCGGGTCGCCGGGCAGCATGCGCAGGAGGACGAACAGCACCACGCTCGCCAGGGCCAGCGACACCAGCAGGAAGGCGAACCGGCGCAGCAGGTACCGGCCCATCAGCCCGTCTTCTTGATGTCGTAGGCGTAGAACTGGGAGTTCAGGCCGTTGAGCGGGTAGCCGGAGAGCTTGCTGCTCGCGACGACGATCTGCGGGTAGAGGTAGAGCCAGTCGCTGGCGGCGTCCTCGGCGGTCTTGCGGTTGACCTTCTTCAGCAGCTCGGTCTGCCCGGCGGCGGTGGAAGCCGCCTCGGCCTGCTCGACCCACTGGGTGACCTGGGCGTTGTCGTAGCCCCAGTAGAAGTCGGGGTTGCCGTACCAGACGACGTCGCGGTCGTTGACGTGTTCCTGGAGCGTGGCCGTGAAGTCGTGGTTCTTGTAGACCTTGGTGTACCACTCGTCGGGCGTGATCGTGTTGATCTCGACGGTGATGCCGACCTTGGCGAGTTCGGACTTGATGAACGTCGCGGCGGTGGGGTGGGGGTCGTAGTTGGGGGTGTCGAGGGTGAAGCTGAAGCCCTTGGCGTAACCGGCCTCGGCGAGCAGCTTCTTGGCGCGGGCGACGTCGTGGGCGTTGACGTCGGTGAGGTCCTCGTACCAGGGGTCGGTGGGCGGCACCATCGAGCCGATGAGCTTGCCGTAGCCGCCCCAGACCGACTCCAGGAGCTTCTTGTCGTCGATGGCGGCGGAGACGGCCTGGCGCACCTTGACGTCGGTGAAGGGCTTGGCCTTGTCGTTGAAGGCGAGCAGCAGCTTGGTGGTGGAGTCGCCGTCGTTGACCTTGTAGTTCTGGTTGCTCTTGAACTGCTCCAGGGCGTCGGGCGACTGCTCGCTGGTGACCACGTCGACGGCGTTGGTCAGCAGCGCGTTGTTCAGCGCCGTGGCGTCCTTGTAGTAGTGGAAGACGACCTGCTGGTTGGCGGCGGCGTCGCCCCAGTAGCCGGCGAAGCGGTTCAGGCTCAGCGCGGAGCCGCGGGTCCACTTGGCGAGGGTGTAGGGGCCGGTGCCGTCCTCGCTCGTCTTCAGGTCCTTCGCCTCGGAGTTGATGATCCAGACGTAGGAGAGGTTGTAGACGAAGGAGATCGACTTCTGCTCCAGCGTGACCTCGACGGTCTTCGCGTCGGGGGTGGCGATGTCCTTGACGACCTCGAGGTTGCTCTTGCGGGCCGACTGCGAGTCGTCGGCGAGGACCTTCTCCAGGCTGTACTTGACGTCGGCGCTGGTGAGTTCCTTGCCGCTGTGGAACGTCACGCCGTCGCGGAGGGTGAAGGTGTAGGTGAGGCCGTCGGCGCTCACCTGGTAGTCCTGGGCGAGGAGCTTGTCCACGTCACCGTCGTCGGTGAGCCGGAACAGGCCCTCGTAGACGTTGCCGTTGAGCGCCTCGGTGACGCCCTGGCCGCCGCCCGCGGTGTTGTCGAGGTTCTGCGGCTCGTAGAGGGAGCCGATGTTGACGGTGGCGTCCTTGTCCCAGGTGCCGCCGGAGGCGCTGCCCCCGGTGGAGCCGCCGCCGCAGGCGGTGAGGGTGAGGGAGAGGGCGGCCGCGGTGGCGATCGCGTACAGGGACGACTTCTTGAGGCTCATGGCGTGCGGTGCTTTCGTGCGTGCTGCGGGACGGGGGAGGGAGCGATCAGTGCTGTGCGGTGAAGCCGTCGCGGAAGACGGGGCGCTTCTCGCCGGCCTCGACGGCCAGGTGGAGGCGGTTCTGCCGCGGCGGCATCGGACAGTTGTACTGATCGGAGAACCCGCAGGGCGGTACGAAGGCCCGGTTGAAGTCGAGGACCACGCGGTGGTCGTCCTCCGTGCGCTCGACGAAGAGGAACCGGCCGGCGCCGTAGGTGCTGTCGCCGTTGGTGGGGTCGCCGAAGACGAGGAGGAGGGTGCCGTCGTCGTCGAAGGCGCTGAGGGTGTAGTCGTGGCCGTCGACGGTGAGTGAGATGTCTCCGGGCACGACGAGGTCGCGGGTGCCGCCGTTGTCCCGGATGTGCTCGAAGGCGACGCGGCGGGCGCCCGGGACCGGGGTGTAGACGGCCTCGAGGACCCAGGAGGGGTCGTAGGGGAAGACGTCCACGCGCTCGAAGGCCTCGACGGCGGGCGCGGCGGCGTCCCAGAAGCGCAGCCCGTGCTCGGGTGCGCCGGTGACCAGGTCGGTGCGGCTCACCGTGGTGACGGTCACGGTGTCGGGCAGACCGGCGCGGGCCGCGTCCACGTCCGGGAGTTCGCCCGCCGGGAGCCAGCGGGTCTCCACGAGGGCGAGGTTGCCCGTGGGGGCGGTGAGCGCCGTGCGGCGCCCGGCACACCAGTCGTTCCACCGCTCCGCGGCATCGGTGGAGGAGGGAGCGGTGGCGGGCTCGGGCACGGCGGAACTCATTCGGCTAGAAGGGGGGCCATCGACTAATCGACTACAGAACGCTATTAGATGGCCAAAGCATCCCCTTTATCTTTCATAAGATCGGCTAATGTCAAAGGCTGGTGTCATATGCTGAGACGCATGTCTTGACGAGCGAAGCGCGAACGCCCCCGCCACGGGACGGGCGGGGGCGTTGCTCGGTCGCGGCGGCCGCTCGGCGGTCGCGGTGGCCACTGTTCCGAGGGCGGGCTCGGCCGCCGTACTCGGGTGGGCACGGTCGCCGTACTCCGGTGGGCACGGTCGCCGTTCCAGTGCGGTCCGGCTGCCGTGCTCGGCGGGCTCGGCCACCGGGCTCGGGCGGGCTCGGCCGCCCAACTCGGGCCGTTGCAGCCGCGGTTGTCAGGCGGATTCGCCGCGCTGGGTGCTGCCCGGCTCCCCCGTGTCGCGGTGCCACTCGACGACCAGTTCGTCACGGGTGCCGAAGCGGACCAGGTGACGGCCCATCACGTCCTCCAGCCGGTCGAGGTGCTCGGCCTCGGTGTCCAGGGTGAGCAGCAGGGCGTCCTCGGTCGCGGTGAGGGTGCCGGTGCCCTGCGGGAACGTGATGCTGCCCACCCCCTTCTCCTCGTCCCAGTCCGACTCGGCGCGGCGGCCCAGGTGGGCGGCGAGCTGCTTGCCGTAGCGGTGGGGGCGGTCGGTGCGGACGCGGGCTTCCGAGCGGGGCATGGGCGACTCCCTGGAGAGCGGGCGGACGGGTGTGCCGGAGGGGCGGACCCCGGACTTCCGGCTCCTTGCAGTACTGCCAGACGCGGCGGCCCCGCGTACACCTCCCACGCCGCAACGTATGGATTCCCTCCGCGGTGCGTGGACGCTGCGGAGGGACCCCGGGCCGGAGCACACGCAGGGGCCCCGGTCCGGAGAACGGGGAACGGGACCTCCGTCCGGAGAGAGCTCAGTCGGCGGGGTGGGCGAGTTCGATGTCGTGGCCGTCGACGTCCCCGCCCAGCAGGCGCACGCCGTGCGCGCGCGGGGGGTAGCCGGTGGCCGTGACCGTGTACTGCCCGCCGTCCAGGTCGGAGAAGGCGTACATGCCGTCGCTCCCGGTCGTGGTGGTGGCGACGACGTTCCCGGCGGCGTCCACCAGGGTGACCCGCGCGTCACCGAGCGGCGCGCCCGCTCCGCGCACGGTGCCCCGCACCCGCGCCCCGGGCCGCAGCTCGACGTCGACCCGGGTGATCCCCGTGGCGGCGACCTCGACGGACAGCGCCGACGGGCGGTGCCCGGGGGAGCTGACCGCGAGCGTCACCGGCCCCGGCACCAGGTCGGCGACGGAGAACGCGCCGGCGCCGTCGCCGCGCACGGTCGCCAGCACGTCGCCCCGCACGTCCGTGACGACGACGACGGCTCCCGGGACGGGCTTCCCGCCGTCCGCCGACCGCACCACTCCGGCGAGCCCGCTGCCGCCCACGAGGAGCACGTCGTACGTCACGGGCGCGGCGCCGACCACGACGGTGGTGGCCTGCGGCTGGTGCCCGTCGGCGGAGGCGATCAGCACGTACGTCCCCTCCCCCGGCGCCTCCACCGCGTAGCAGCCGTCGGGTGCGGCGGCCGAGCGGCTGAGCTGGGATCCGCCCAGGGAGATCAGGGTGACGGAGGCGCCGCCCACCGGAGCGCCCTCCGCGCCCCGCACCCGGCCGCGCACCTGGTACGCGCCCGTCGTGGGGCCGCCGTCGGCCAGGCCCGGCACGGCGGCGACCAGATCGGCGACGGCACGGGCCAGCGGAACGGCGACAGCCGCGCCCACGGCCCGCTCCGACGCCCCGGCGGCGGCCGGAACGGGGTGGCCGGGGTCCTGTTCGACGGCGGCCGGCGCAGGGCTCTCGGGGCGCCGCTCGCCGAGGACCGGTACAGGGCGCTGCCCGGCGGTGGCCGGTACGGGACTTTCGGGGCGCCGCTCGGCGGTGGCCGCGAGCGCGGGCCCGTCCGCGCCCTCCTGCTCCACGGCGGCGGCCGCCGCCTGCCGGGGGATGAAGGCGGCGACCAGCAGGGCGAGCACGGCGGAGCCCGATCCGACGGCCATGACGACCTTGAACCCGTTCTCCGAGGGCAGGGCCGTGGTGCCGAACGTCGTGGTCATCCGGGCGAGGACGACGCCGGCGACGGCACCGGCGGTGGAGGTGCCGATGGACCGCATCAGGGTGTTGAGGCTGTTGGCGGCGGCCGTCTCGGAGGGGTCCACGGCGCCCATGATCAGCGCGGGCATCGCGCCGTAGGCGAAGCCGATGCCGGCGCCGATCACGCAGGACACCAGGACGAGCTGCCACACGGCGTCCATCAGCACGATGCCGAGGCCGTAGCCGCCGGCGACCACCACCGCACCGAGCATCAGGGTCGCCTTCGGCCCCCGCGCCCTGGAGAGCGCGGCGGAGACCGGCGCCACGGCCATCATCACCAGGCCCGCGGGTGCCATGACCAGGCCCGTGTCCAGCAGCGACCGGCCCAGACCGTAGCCCGTCGCCTCAGGCAACTGGAGGAGCTGCGGAAGGACCAGGGACATGGCGAACATGGAGAACCCGAACGCCGTCGAGGCGAGGTCGGTCACCAGCACCTGGCGGCGCGCGGTGGTGCGCAGGTCCACCAGCGGCTGTGCGACGCGCCGTTCGAAGGCGCCCCACAGCGGCAGGACGACGACCGCGGCGGCGAACAGCCCGAGCGTGGTGCCGCCGGTCCAGCCCCAGTCGGCGCCCTTGGAGACCGCCAGCAGCAGACAGACCAGCCCCGCCGCGAGACCGACGGCCCCCACCAGGTCGAACCGCCCGCCGGTGCGCACCGCCGACTCGGGCACGGCCAGCGGCACGATCACCACGGCGAGGACGCCGAGCCCGGCCGAGGTCCAGAACAGCGCGTGCCAGTCGAAGTGGTCGGCTATCAGCGCGGCGGCGGGCAGCCCGAGGGCGCCACCGACCCCGAGGGAGGCGCTCATCAGCGCGGTGGCCGAACCGAGCCGCTCGGCGGGCAGTTCGTCGCGCATGATGCTGATGCCGAGGGGGATGACGCCGGAGGCCAGTCCCTGCAACGCCCGGCCGACGAGCAGGGGGGCCAGCGTGTCGCTGAGCGCGGCGGTGACCGACCCGGCGACGAGCAGCACGAGGCTGACCAGCAGCATGCGGCGCTTGCCGTACATGTCGCCGAGGCGGCCCATGACGGGGGTGGCGACCGCGGCCGCGAGGAGCGTGGCGGTGACCGCCCATGCCGCGTCCGAGGCCGGGGCGTCCAGCAGGCGCGGCAGTTCGGGAACGATCGGGATCACCAGGGTCTGCATCAGCGAGACCACGATCCCGCCGAAGGCCAGCACCGCCACGACGAGACCGGCCCGCGGGGCGGGGACCCCCGCCGTCGGCTCGGGGCTGGGGTGGGCAGGGGTCATGGGCCGGGCCTCCGGGGGGAGATGCAGTGTGCACGACGGCCCAGACTCTAGATCCCTTTGATTGACTTAAGCAAGTAGAGTTTTCGGTGAGCACAGTGTGAAGAATCTGCGGATCCGAGGAGAGCGGGTGCCCCGACCCGGAGGGAGCGGGAGGCGGGCCCCCGGGAGAGCGGGAGGCGGGCCCCCGGGAGCCGGCGCCCGGGGAGAGCGGGCACGGGGCCCCAGGGAGAGCAGGCGCCGGGCCCCCTGGTGAGCAGGCGCCGGAACCCGGGGGAGGAAGGGAGCCGTTCCCGCCGCCCGGCGCCACCGCCCGGAACTCGCCTTGTTCCGGGCGCACCGCTCCCCTAGCCTGGACTTTGTGCCGCTCATAAACAAAACCCGCCCGCACAACGCCGTGCCGGGCGACGCGCTCCGCCGGATCCGGATCGCCCTGACCGTCTTCTTCGCTCTCGACGGATTCGTCTTCGCCGGCTGGGTCGTCCGCATCCCGGCCGTCAAGGAACAGACGCATGCCTCCACCGGCGCGCTCGGGCTCGCCCTGCTCGGGGTCTCGGCCGGAGCGGTCGTCACGATGATGCTCACGGGCCGGCTCTGCCGGCGCTACGGCAACCACCAGGTCACCGTGGTCTGCGCGGTCCTGCTCTCGCTCAGCGTCACCCTGCCGCCGCTGACCCGCTCCGCGACCGCACTGGCGGCCGTCCTCCTTCTCTTCGGGGCCGCCTACGGCGGTATCAACGTCGCCTTCAACAGCGCCGCCGTCGATCTGGTCGCGGCCCTCGGCCGACCGATCATGCCCACGTTCCACGCGGCCTTCAGCCTCGGCGGCATGATCGGCGCCGGTCTGGGCGGGCTGGTCGCGGACGCCCTCTCCCCCACACGCCATCTGGTGGGCCTGTGCGTCGTCGGCCTGCTGGTGACCGCACTCGCCGGGCCGACGCTGCTGCGCGAGACACCGCCGCCGCCGGCGTCCGCTCCCGACGGCACCGCGCCGCCCGTCCGGGAGGAGCCCGCGCGTCCCGCCGGACCGCCGCACCGCCTCACGCCCCGCAACCGCCGCCTCGTCGTCGTCTTCGGCCTCATCGCCCTGTGCACGGCCTACGGCGAAGGCGCCCTCGCCGACTGGGGCGCCCTGCACTTCCAGCAGGACCTGAACGCCTCCCCGGGGCTCGCGGCCGCGGGCTACTCCTGCTTCGCGCTCGCCATGACCGTCGGCCGGCTCACCGGCACGACGCTTCTGCAACGGCTGGGCCGGACGCGTACGGTCGTGGCGGGCGGCGCGACCGCGGCGGCCGGCATGCTGGTCGCCTCCCTCACCTCCACGGCCTGGCCGGCCCTGTTCGGGTTCGCCGTCACCGGGCTCGGACTGGCCAACCTCTTCCCCGTGGCCGTGGAACGCGCGGGCGCCCTCGCCGGACCCACCGGCGTCGCCGTCGCCTCCACCCTCGGGTACGGCGGGATGCTCCTCGGGCCGCCCGCGATCGGCTTCATGGCGGACTGGTTCTCCCTGCCCGTCGCCCTGACCAGCGTGGCCGCGCTGGCGGCGGTCGCGGCCCTGATCGGCGTCTTCTCCCGCCGCGCGACGGCGAGTTGAGCCGAGCGGGAGCACCGCACGACGGAGTGCCTGGAGCGCACTCCATCCGGCACACTTCCCCGCATGGAGACTGCCGAGTTCATCAGCGTCCTCGACCGGGAGGGCTCGAGGCTCGCCGCCGCCGCGGCCGCGGCGGGCCCGGACGCGAAGGTGCCGACCTGCCCGGACTGGCAGGTCCGGGACCTGCTGCGGCACACGGGCGTCGTGCACCGCTGGGCGGCGTCGTACGTCGCCCAGCGGCTCACCGCCCCGCACCCGCTGGAGGACCCGCCGGACCTCGACGGCGCCGACCTGCTCACCTGGTTCGAGGAGGGGCACCGCCGGCTCGTCGACACCCTCACCACCGCCCCGCCCGACGTGGAGTGCTGGGCCTTCCTGCCCGCGCCCTCGCCGCTCGCCTTCTGGGCCCGGCGGCAGGCGCACGAGACGGCCGTGCACCGGGTGGACGCCGAGTCGGCGCAGGGCACGGCGCCCGGGGAGAGCACCGCCCCCTTCGACCAGGCCTTCGCGGCGGACGGCATCGACGAACTGCTGCGCGCCTTCCACGCGCGCCCCAAGAGCCGGGTCCGCACCGGGACGCCCCGCGTCCTGCGGGTGCGGGCGACCGACGCGGACGACGCCGTGTGGACCGTACGCCTGTCGTCGGAGCCGCCCGCGGCCGAGCGGGGCGGTGAGGGCGACGCCGACTGCGAGGTGTCGGGAACGGCGGCGCAGCTCTACCTGGCGTTGTGGAACCGGCGGCCGTTCCCCGCCGTCACGGGCGACGCCACGCTCGCGGACCTGTGGCGCGAGACGTCCGCCATCGTCTGAGGTGACCGACGGCGGCACCGGCCGGCCGGTGCCGTCACCGCGCGAGCATCCTCGTCAGCACCGCGCGCTGCACCGGCAGTACCTCGCCGTGCAGCGCGCGCCCCTTTCCCGTGAGCGCCACCCGGACGCCCCTGCGGTCCTCGGGACACATGGCGCGCTCGACGAGGCCCTCCTTCTCCAGCCGGGCGATCAGCCGCGAGAGCGCGCTCTGGCTCAGATGCACCCGCTCGGAGATCTCCTGGACGCGGAAACCGCACGAGCCGTCCGGGGCCGCCGTCCCGGCGAGCACGTCGAGCACCTCGAAGTCGCTGCCGCACAGGCCGTGCCCGTGCAGCGCGCGGTCGAGTGCGCACTGGGTCCGCGCGTGCGTCGCCAGGATGCCCCGCCACCGTTCCACGAGCGCCGCCTGTCCGGCCGTATCCGCCGCCATGGCCCGCACCGTAGCAGAGAACCGATTTCTTTGCATCAGCATTAAATGCACTTGCATTCGATGCACGCGCATGTAGTGTCGCCGCATGACCTCTCCGCTCCCCTCCCCCGCGTCACTCCCGTCGGAGGTCCGCTGGACCCCGCGGCTGTGGGGCACCCTGCTGGTGCTCTGCGCGGCGATGTTCCTGGACGCGCTGGACGTGTCGATGGTCGGCGTCGCCCTGCCGTCCATCGGCTCCGACCTCGGCCTGTCCACCTCGACCCTGCAATGGATCGTCAGCGGCTACATCCTGGGCTACGGCGGTCTCCTCCTCCTCGGCGGCCGCACCGCCGATCTGCTCGGCCGCCGCCAGGTCTTCCTCGTCGCCCTGGGCGTCTTCGCGCTCGCCTCCCTGCTCGGCGGGCTCGTCGACTCGGGACCGCTGCTCATCGCCAGCCGGTTCGTCAAGGGCCTGAGCGCGGCCTTCACCGCCCCGGCGGGCCTGTCGATCATCACCACGACGTTCCCGGAGGGCCCGCTGCGCAACCGCGCGCTCTCCCTCTACACCACGTGCGCCGCCACCGGCTTCTCCATGGGCCTCGTCCTCTCCGGCCTGCTCACCGAGGCCAGCTGGCGTCTCACGATGCTGCTGCCCGCGCCGATCGCGCTGATCGCCCTGCTGGCGGGCCTGCGGCTGCTGCCGCGCGGCGAACGCGAAGCGCGGCACAGCGGCTACGACGTCCCGGGCGCCGTCCTCGGCACCGCGTCGATGCTGCTGCTGGTCTTCACCGTCGTCCAGGCGCCCGAGGCGGGCTGGGCCTCCGCCCGCACCCTGCTGTCCTTCCTCGCCGTGGCCGTCCTGCTGGCCGCCTTCGTCCTCGTCGAGCGGCGCTCGGCCGGGCCGCTGGTCCGGCTCGGCGTCCTGCGCTCCGGCAGCCAGATCCGCGCCCAGCTCGGCGCGACGGCCTTCTTCGGCTCGTACGTCGGCTTCCAGTTCCTGGCGACGCTCTACATGCAGACACTGCTGGGCTGGTCGGCGCTGCACACGGCGCTGGCCTTCCTGCCGGCGGGCGCGCTGGTGGCGCTCTCCTCGACCAGGGTCGGCTCCGTCGTCGACCGGTACGGCACCCCGCGGCTGCTCGTGACGGGCTTCGCGCTGATGGTCGCCGGGTACGCGCTGTTCCTCCGTGTCGACCTGGACCCGGTGTACGCCGCGGCGATCCTGCCCAGCATGCTGCTGATCGGCGCGGCCTGCGCACTGGTCTTCCCGTCCCTCAACATCCAGGCCACCAACGGGGTGGAGGACCACGAGCAGGGCATGGTCTCCGGTCTGCTGAACACCTCGGTACAGGTGGGCGGCGCACTGTTCCTCGCCGTGGTGACGGCGGTGGTGACCGCGGGCGCCCCGGCCGACCCCACTCCGCAGGCGGTCCTGGACAGCTACCGGCCCGGCCTGGCGGTGGTCACCGCGGTCGCCGCCCTCGGACTCCTGATCAGCCTCACCGGCCTGCGCACGCGCCGCGCGCGGCGGTCGGTCGTGGTCGCCGGGTCCACGGTGGAGGAGGCGCACGCGGAACCGGTCCCGGTACGCAAGTAGGGGGGCGCCTCCCCGCGTGCGCCCGGCGGGGCGGTCGTCCCGCCGGGCGCACGTCCGCGACACTCGCCGTATGAGCGGACACGGGGGACGACGGACACGGGCCGAACGCGATGCCATCACCGTCGAGATCGGGTACGCGCTGGTCAGCGCCGCCTTCGCGGCAGCCGTCGTCTTCGGAGCGGTGGCCGGCCCGGCACTGCTGTTCCGGCTCCCTGGCGGCGTCGAGACCCTGCTCCTGCGCACGGGGGGCGTGCTCGCGCCCGTGCTCTTCACGGTCCGGGTGGTGAGCGTCCTGACGCGCTTCCGTCCCGCCGCCGACCGGCCCGACGGGACCGACGGCACCCCTCCTGACCGGACCGGCCCCGCCGCCTAGGGCCTGTTGCGAAAGTCCCGCCTGCCCGACGACGCCATGCACGCACTCTCGCCGCACCGGCCCCTGACCCAAGTACATCCAGTACGAGG
>NZ_JBVHDT010000009.1:0-227779 GCF_055563235.1 Streptomyces sp. NPDC003248
CCCCAACTACCCCGGGGGGGGCCCGCGGGCGCCGGCCGGGCCCGGGTGGGCGGTGGGGCTGGTTTCCCGCCCCCCGGGGGGGCCGCCCCCCCGGGGGCGGCCGCCCGGCGGGGTGTCCGGGCCCGGACGGCAGGGGTGTCCGGCCCGGACGGCGATCGGGCGGGGCCGATCGGGTCGGCGGGGGGTGTCCGGCGCTCACGCGCGGGGCACCCCCCGCCGGCGGTCACACCGCCGACGTCGCGCTGACGAGGCTGATGCAGGAGCCCTCGGCCTTGTCCATGTCCTTGCCCAGGCCCTGCGCGTCCAGGACGGAGCTGTGGGCCTCGACCTCGGGGGCGTCCTCGTTCTGCTCCTCGACGGGTTCGATGTTCTCGGCCATGGTGATCTCCTCACGGGTCGGGGTCATCCGCCGGCTGCTGGGTCGCCGACCGGCACGAACAGCACGTTAGGGAACGGGAGTTCGACAACACACGATCACCGGTATGGAAACGGTGTCGGGCCAGCTCGCAGGGGACGTCACCACCGCACACCCGGCACCGGACTCACGGCACCGGACACCCGTCACCCCGCACCTCGCACCCCGCACCTCCCACCTCGCACCTCGCACCCGGCACCGCAGATGCCACACCCGGCACCGCAGACCCGGCGCTCCCTGCCCCGCCTCCCGCGTCCCGACGGGGGCCGCGACCGGCGGACATACCGGTCCGCAACCGCCCGTCCACCGGATGCCAACCCGCCCCGGGGAACCTGCTGGTCGAGACACGGCCGCACCTGGGCGGCACACCGACTGACCGGGGGCGGCTCATGGAACTGGCCGAACTCATCGGACTGCGGCCGGTTCCGGCGGCGGGACTGCTGGTCACCCTCACGCGGCGCTGCCCGTTGCGCTGCGCGCACTGCTCCACCTCCTCCACCCCGACCGGGGAGGAGCCGGACGCGGAGCACCTGGAGCGGTTCGTCGGCTCGTTCACGGCCGAGGACCGGCCCGAGGTGATGATGCTGACCGGTGGGGAGCCCCTGCTGCTCCCGGACGCGGCGGCCCGGCTCGCCGCCCTCGCCGGGCGCGCCGGCACCCGTACCGCGCTCCTCAGCGGCATGTTCTTCGCCAAGGGGGGACGGATACCGCCCCGGATCATGCGGGCGATCTCGGCCGTCGACCACTTCTCGGCCAGCCTGGACGTCCACCACGAGCGGGAGGTCCCGCGCGCCGACGTCCTGCGCGCCGTACGGCAGGTCCTCGACGCGGGGATCGCGGCCAGCTTCCACCTCACCGGCAGCGGCCCGGACGATCCCTATCTGGCGGAGGTGACCGCGCACATCAGGCGGGAGTTCGCCGACCGGGTGCCGATGCTGGTCAACGAGGTCCGCCCGGTGGGCCGGGCCGCCTCCTGGGCGGGGCGGGCGCACCGGCCCCTGGATGCGCGCCGCGCGCTGCCCTGCGCGATGGCGGCCTGGCCGGTCGTGGCGTTCGACGGCGCGGTGCTGGCCTGCTGCAACCAGCGGGTGGTCGACCGGCGTCCCGTCCCCGGGCACCTGTCACTGGGCCACATCGCCGAGGACGGCTGGGGCGCGGTGCGCCACCGCGCGCTGTCCTCGCCGGTGCTGCGGATGATCAGGACGGTCGGTCCCGCGCACCTGTACGCCCGCCACCGCGCCGACGGCCGGGAGCCGGACTACTGCGGAACCTGCCGCGGCCTGTCCGACCACCCCGAAGTGCTGGCCGGTGCCGCACGGGAGGCGTCCGGCCCGGTGGGCGCCCTGCTCGACCGGGAGGCCTCCCGGATGCAGGTCGCGGCCGGGCCGGTGGAGGTCGTGCGGCGGCACGGCTGCCCGCCCTACGCGGAGCTGGTGGCGCTGCGCCCCGCGGCGGGCGGCGGTGCGGCGGGATGAACGCACCGAGCCGGTCGGCGGCGCTGCGCGTCAAACTCGCCCTCGCCGCCCCCACGCTGAACGCCGCGGCCGCCGCGCTGTGGGAGCCCTCCGGCGGGCCCTCCCGCCACGTCTCCCGCTACGTCGCGTACCTGTACGCCATGCACGCCCTGATCCGCGCGTCGGTGCCGCTGATGGAGCGGGCCGCCCAGCGCTGCGGGGAACTGCCGCCGGGCGACCCCTCGGCGGTGCCGCTCGCCCGCTACCTCGAACAGCACATCGAGGAGGAGCGCGGCCACGACGACTGGCTGCTCGACGATCTGGCCGCGGCCGGCGCCGACCCGGCGCCCGCACGCCACGGGATCGGCCCGCCCGTCGTGGCCGGCCTGGCGGGTGCGCAGTACTACTGGGTCGAGCACCACCATCCGGTCGCCCTCCTCGGCTACATCCGGGTCCTGGAGGGCAACGCGCCCGCGCCCTGGCTGGCCAGCCGGCTCGCGGCGCGGACCGGGCTGCCCGCCGCCGCCTTCCGCACCGTGCGCGAGCACGCGGAACTCGACACCGGGCATCTGGCGGCGGTGGACGACCTGATCGACTCCCTGCCCCTGACCCGGGACCAGGAGGAGGCGGTGACCGTCAGCGCGCTGCACACGGCCGACGGGGTCGCCCGGCTCTTCCTCCAGCTGGCAGCCACTCCAGGAGGTTCTCCATGACCGACCGTCACGACCCGCTGACCCGTCTGCGGGCCGCGGGCTTCGCCGTGGACGCGTTCACCGAGGAACAGCGGGAGGTGCTCCGCGCCCTCACCCCCCACGAGCTCGGTGTGCTGGTCGACATCAAGGGCCGGCTGGACGACAGCGGGCCCGAGGTGCAGGCGCACATGGACATCGCGGGCGGGGCGCTGTTCTGAGCCGCGCGCACCGCGACCGCGCCGGACCCGGCGTCCGGTTCCACGACGTCCCTTCCACGACGTCCCTTCCACGACGTCCCCCACGTCCCCCACGTCCCCCACGCGAGGAAGGACAGCGGACATGCCCGAGTGCTCCGCGTGCCGGCGGGTGCTGCCGCCCGACGCGCGTTTCTGCCCGTCGTGCGGCGCGGCGTGCGCGCCGCCCGCCGGCTCCCCGGCCGGCCGCAAGGTGGTCACGGTCCTCTTCTGCGACCTGGTCGGTTCCACCGCGCTCTCCGGCGCTCTCGACCCGGAGGTCCTGCGCACCGTCACCCTGCGCTACTTCGACCTGATGAGACGCCGGATCGAAGCCCACGGGGGGACGGTGGAGAAGTTCATCGGGGACGCCGTCATGGCCGTGTTCGGCGTGCCCACCGTGCACGAGGACGACGCCCGCCGCGCGCTCGCCGCGGCGCTGGACATGGTCGACGCGCTGGACGGGCTGAACGCGGAACTCGGCGCCCTGCCGGGAGTACGCCTGGACGTCCGGATCGGGGTCAACACCGGTCAGGTGGTGGCGGGCGCCGACGCCTCGGCGCGGCAGGCGCTCGTCTCCGGCGAGACCGTCAACGTGGCCGCCCGGCTGGAGCAGAACGCCGCCGCGGGCCAGATCCTCATCGGCCCCGACACGCTGCTCTCCGCGGGTCCGACCGTACGGGCCGAACCGGTCGGGCCGCTGACCCTCAAGGGCAAGGCCGAGCCGGTGACCGCCTACCGGCTGCTGGAGGTCGGTGAGGACGACCCCGAACTCCTGCGCCGCTTCGACGCCCGCTTCGTGGGCCGCCGGGGCCAGCTGGACGCGCTGGACACCGCGCTCGCCGCGGTCGCCGCGGACGGCGGCGCCCGGCGGGTCCTGGTGCACGGGGAGGCCGGGCAGGGCAAGACCCGGCTCGTACGGGAGTGGCTGCGGCGCACGACACGGCCCCACCGGCACGGAGCCGGCCGCTGCCGGCCCTACGGGGAGCAGGGCAGCCTGCGCCCGCTCGCGGACGCGGTGGTCGAGCTGCTGGCCGCGACCGGGCGCCGCCCGGGGACGGACCCCGCGCCTCCGCACGCCGGCGCCGGGCGGCCGGGCTTCGAGGAGGCGCTGCGGCTGCTGGACGGGGGCCTGCTGCGGGACGGCACCCCGAACCCCTCGCTGGACGAGACCTGTGCGGCCCTGGTCCGGGTCCTGGGCACGCTGGCCGCCGACTCCCCCGTCGTCCTGGTGATCGACGACGGCCAGTGGGCGGCGCCGCTGCTGCTGGACGTCCTCGACCGGCTGCTGGGCGAGCTGGACGGATCGGGCGTGCTGCTCGTCTGCCTGACCCGCCCCGAACTGCTGGAGTCCCGTCCCGATCCACTCGGTGCTCCGGCCCTGTCGCTGCCGCTGACCGGGCTGTCGGACGAGGAGTCCGCGCTGCTGGCCGGGGAACTGACGGACGTCGCCGCCCACCGGGACGGCGTGCCGGCCGGACTGCTGGAGCGGGCGGGGGGCAACCCCCTGCATCTGGAGCAGTTGCTCGCCGCCGCGGCCGAGAGCGGGTTGCGGGACGGGCTGCCGCCCACCGTGCAGGCCGTTCTGGGCGCACGCATCGACGCCCTGGAACCGCGCGACCGCGGCGTCCTGGACCTCGCCGCCGTACTGGGCCGCGAGTTCACCCCGGCCCAGCTGGCGGGGCTGACGGGGGCGGAGGGGCTGACCAGGTCCGAGGGGCCGGAGGGGCTGGAGGGGCTGAACGGGCCTGAGAGGCTCAAGGGGCCAGAGGGGTTCAAGGAGCTGGAGGGGCCCAACGGGCCGAACCGGCCGGAGGGGGCCGTCGGGGCGTGGGGCGGCGGTGGTCCGCTCGTCGCTCCGGTCACCGCGGACGCCGTACGGGCCGCCCTGCGCGGACTCGTCAGGCGCCGGCTGGTGGAGCCGGGGCCCGCGGGCCGGCCCGGGGAGGCGTCCTTCCGGTTCGCGAGCGGGCTGGTCCAGGAGGTCACGTACCAGTGCCTGTCCAAGCGGGCCAGGGCGGAGGGGCACGCGAGGGCGGCGGAACTGCCGTCCGTGCGCGCCGCCGGACCCGCGTCGGTGGGCGGCCACCTGGAGCGGGCCCACCGTCACCGCAGCGAGCTGGGCCTGTCCGACGAGGTCACCGACGCGCTGCGGATCCGCGCGGCCGGGACGCTCGGCGAGGCCGGCGCGCAGGCCCTCGCCCGCGCCGACCTGCCCTGGGCCGAGGACCTCCTGGAGCGCGCCGTGGCCCTGCACCGCGCGGACGAGGCGAGCGGCACCGCCGCCGTCCGCAGACTGGGCGAGACCCGGCTGGCCCTGGGGCGCACCGGCGAGGGGCGCGAGCTGCTCCGGCGTGTGCTGGCGGCGCCGGGGGACCCGGTCGAGGCCGCCCATGCCCGGCTGGCCCTGGCCACGGTGAGCCCCGGCGGCGAGTCACCGGCCGGGGCGGCGCGGGCCACGCTCGCCGTCTTCGAGGCCGCGGGGGACGACCTCGGGCAGGCCCGCGCCTGCCTGCGGCTCGGGCAGCGCTGCCAGGCCCAGGGCCGGCACGGGGAGGCGGCCGACTACCTCGCCCGCGCCCTGACGCACGCGGTCGACGCCGACGGCGAGCCCGAGCGGGCGGCCGCGCTGGGCGCGACGGGCATCTCGCTGTGGCGGGGGCCGGAGCCGGTGGCGTCGGCCCTCGGCCGCTGCCGGGACCTCCTCGCCGAGCACGGCACGGAGCGCCGCACGGTCAGACTGACCCTGAGCTGCCCGCTCGCCCTCCTCCTCGCGCTCGACGACCACTGGGACGCGGCCCGCGAGAGCCTGGCGGAGGCCGAACGGCTGGCCGTGGAGCTCGGGTACGCCGAGGCCCGGGTCTTCCTGCCGGTGTTCGGCGCGACGGTGGAGACCCTGGCCGGCCACCGGGACCGGGCCCTGGCCCTGCTGGAGGGCGCGACCGAGCAGGGCCGGCGGTACGGCGCCGGCACGCTGCTGGACGGCATCGCGCTGGAGTCCGCCCGGCTGCTGGTCGACTCCGGCCGGTTCACGGAGGCCGCCGACGTCGTCGGACGGCTCGCACGGAAAACGGACAGGCCGCACGTCGAGACCGTAGAACTGGACGGCCTGCGCGGCCGGCTCGCCGCGGCGCGCGGGCTCACCGGCGACGCCCTGCGGTTCGCCGGCCGTGCCGTCGACGCGGCGACCGCCACGGACTCCCCGGCCGTGCGGGGCCTGGCCGCCCTGGACCACGCGCACACCTGTCTGCTGCTCGGCCTCGGCGGCCGGGCGGCGGCCTCCGCGGCGGAGGCCGGGACCTGGTTCGACGCCAAGGGCCACCGGCCGGGAGCGCGCCGGGCCGCCGAGGTGCTCCGCCTCGCCTCCGACAGCCCCGACACCACCCCTGTACGCCCGGACCGGATCGAGCATCGATGAGCGCGCCCACCACCGCCACCACCGCCCCCACCGCACACAGCCGTGAGCTCACCTGGAGCCTGCGGGGCAGGAGCCCCGAGGACATCCCGGTCGCGGCGGACACCTTCACCGACGTCACCGCGGCGGCCGAGGAGGGCACGGGCCGGGGCGTCCGGGTCTGTGTCGTCGACTCGGGCGTCGAACGCGACCACCCCGCGGTGGGCACGGTGCACGGATCGTGGGTCGTCGTGAAGGACGAGGGCGGCATCCGGGTGGAGAGCACGGACACCGGTGACACCTGCGGACACGGCACGGCCTGCGCGGGCATCGTCCGCCGCGTCGCACCGGAGTGCGAACTCCACAGCGTCCGCGTCCTCGGCGAGCGCTTCTCCGGCACCGGGGACATCCTGCTGGCCGGGCTGCGCTGGGCCGTGCAGCAGGGCTTCGACGTGGTGAACCTGAGCCTGTCGACGACCAGGACCCGCTTCGCCGGGGAACTGCACGCGCTGGCCGACGAGGCGTACTTCGGCCGCACGGTGATCGTCGCCTCGGCGCACAACACCCCGGTGGAGAGCTTCCCCTGGCGGTTCGCCTCGGTGATCTCGGTCGGCAGCCACCACGAGGACGACGCCGGCCTGCACCTGTACAACCCACGGCCGCCGGTGGAGTTCTTCGCCCCGGGCCAGAACGTGGAGGTCGCCTGGCTGGGCGGCGAGTCCATCCGCACCACCGGCAACAGCTTCGCCACCCCCTTCATCACCGGACTGGCCGCCCGGATCCTGTCCGCGCACCCCCGCATGACCCCCTTCCAGCTGAAGACCGCGCTCTATCTCTCCGCCGCCAACGTCCGTCTCCCTCACGTCGGCAGCGGTCCGGGCACCGCCGCCGGCGGCATCGACCAGTAGAGGTGTCAGCGTGTCCCATCACATCCCGCCCGCCGCGGAATCCTCCGCGACGCCGGGCGACCCATCGGCCGGGGAACTGCTCCAGTCGATCGTCGACGTGGCCCGCGCCATCTTCGGGGCCCAGGCCGGCTCGGTCTTCCTCCTGGACGAGGACGCCGGGGAACTGGTCTTCCAGGCCGTCTCCGGCCGGGGCGAGGAGTTCCTGGTCGGCAGGCGCTTCCCGGCCGACCGCGGCATCGCGGGCTGGGTGGCGGCCTCCGGGGAGCCCATGATCGTGGACGACCTGACGGCCAGCGCCTCGTTCGACCGCTCCCTGGCGCAGTCCACCCACTACGTCCCCGACGCGATCATGGCGGCACCGCTGATCCACGGCGATCGCGTCCTGGGAGTGCTGGAGGTCCTGGACCCGGCCGTCCAGTCCCGTTCCAGCCTGTCCGAACTCGACCTGCTGTTCCTCTTCGCCCGCCAGGCCGCCATCGCCCTGCACATCGTCAGACGGCACGCGGACGCGTCCACCGCGGGCCCGGACCTCGCCCCCGACCGGCGCACCGCGGCGGCCCGGCTGGTCCGCCAGCTGGAGGAACTCCTGGTGGAGACACCGCGGCCGTGACCCCGCCCGGACCGCCCGCGGCGCGGGACGCGCGGCCCTGAGCGGGTTGCCGCCGCCACCGGCCTCCCGGGCGGCCTGGCCGGGCCGCCCGGCCGGGCCGCCGGGCCTCGACGCCGGGGCCGCCACGCCAGCCGGCACGCCAGGCCACGACGCCGAGGCCGGGCCGCCAGGCCGCGACACCGGAGCCGGGACGCCAAGCCGCGACACCGGGCCGCGACACCGAGGCCGAGCCGCCAAGCCGAGCCAAGCCGCCCAGCCAAGCCGCCGGAGCCGCGACGCCAAGCCGAGCCGCTGAGTCGGCACCGTCACGCCGAGCCGAGCCGCCGCGGTCCGGCGCCCGGCCCGCACCGGACGTCGGCCGGTCTCAGGCCCCCCTGCGGGCGTCCTCGGAGGTCATCACGGCGATGAGCGCGGCGCGCGACCGCACTCCGGTCTTGCGGAAGACGCGGGTGAGGTGCGCCTCGACCGTCTTGGGCGACACGACCAGCGCGCGGGCTATGTCGCCGTTGGACAGCCCCAGCGCGACCAGGCGGGCGATCTCGCGTTCGCGGACCGACATCGGCGGGCCGGTCTCGTGCGGCTCCCGCGCCGTACGCGGCTGCCGGGCGCCCAGCCGGCGCTGGACGTCCACGGCCTGCCGTCGCAGGTGGCGCGCCCCGCACGACTCGGCGAGCCTCTTGGCGTGCCGGGCCGCGGCCAGTGCCTCCTCGTCCCGGCCCCGGGCCGCCAGCGTCCGCGACAGCAGAAGCCCCGCCCGGCATTCCATCACCACGAGCCCGGCCGTGCGGAAGTCGCCGATCGCGGAGCGCAGCGGCCCGATCGGGTCGGCCGAGGTGTGGGCCTCGGCGAGGGCGGCGTGGCCGCGCTGGCCCGGCAGGCCCAGCGCCTCGGCGTCCAGCCGGGCGCGCCGGGCCCAGACACGTCCGTCGCCGTGGTCCCGGGCGGCCGCGGCCTCGGCCGCCAGGGCGTACCACATCGGTCTGACGCACCGTGCGGTGCCGGGAGGTCCGCTGTGCTCGGCGGCGGAGCGGGCCAGGTCCAGGGCTTCGTCCGGACGCCCCTGGGCGACCCGGATGCCGGCCAGCACTCCCGCGGTGACGCCCCACGGCCGGCCGTCGGCGCCGGCCTCCTGCACCGCGCGCTCGGCGAGCGGCGCCGCGGCGTCCGGCCCGTCCAGCAGGGAGGTGGCCCAGGCGTTCAGGGCCAGGGCGAAGCCCAGGACGGACGGCCGGTCCAGCAGGCGTGCGGTCTCCTCGGCCTCCTCGGCCGAGCGGAGCGCGTCGGCGGGCCGGCCGGCGGCCAGGCCGGCGTAGGAGTGCGCCAGTTGCAGATGAGGGAGGATGAACAGCTGTCCCGTCTCACGGGCCAGCCGTACCCCGCGGGTCGTGTGCCGCAGCGCGTCGAGGTGCCGCTCCGCGAGGGCCTCGGCCCAGCCGAGCTGGCACACGGTGTCCAGGTGCGCGGCGAGGACGGCGTCGCCCGTCGCGTCCGCCAGGGCGCACGCCTCGGCCGCGGACCGCCTCAGGGCGGTCACGTCCCCCTGGCAGGCGCCGGCGTGCGCCAGCCGGACCAGGGCCGCCATCCGCTGCGGCTCCTGACCGTGCGGGGTCCGGCGCAGGACGCCGGCCACCAGCTCGGCCACCTGTTCGGGCGAGCGGGGACCGGCGCGGGACAGCAGCCTCACGGTGGCCAGTTCCAGCCGCATCGGGTGGGCCAGCTCGTCCGCGCCCTCCGGCACCCGTGCCAGTTCGGCCTCCAGCAGGGCCTCGGCGCCGCGGTAGTCGCCGAGGTGGCGTTCGACCATGGCGTGGAAGGCGACGCGCTGCGCGCTCTCACGGGTGGGGCGGTGCGGTGCCGGGGGCGTCCGCCGCAGGAGCTCCCGGCATGCGCGCAGCCGGCCGCTGAGGCCCAGGGACCGGGCCAGGGAGGCCGTGAGGGGCGCGCGCAGCCCCTCGCGGTCCTCGACGAGCAGGCTCAACGCCGTGCGCAGCCACGACGCGGAGAGCGCGGGGTCCGTGTCCATGAGTCCGTCGGCGGCCTCCCCCAGCAGGCGGATCGCGTCCAGGTCCCCGATCCGCCCCGACCGGGCGACGTGCGGGGCCCGTTCGAGGGGGCCGGCGCCGGTGTCCCGCAGCAGCCGGTCGGCGCGGGCGTGCGCGTCCCGGCGCCAGGCCGGGGGGATGCTGCGGTGGACGGCGGCCCGCAGGACCGGGTGCCGGGCCCGGCACAGCCTGCCGCGCGGATGGTCGTCCCGCAGCAGGTCCAGGGCCACCAGCCGGTCGAGGGCCGCGGCGGCGGCCGGCGGATCGCATCCGGCCACCACGGCCAGGTGCGCGGGGTCGAACTCGTCGCCCAGGACCGCGGCGGCCCGCAGGACGTCGGTCTCCACGGTGCCGAGCGGCGCCAGTTCCCGCGCGACGGCCGTCATCGCGGACACGGCGGCTTCCTCGGACAGCACGAGGCCGTGGGGGTGGTCGACGCCCCTCGGGGCGTTCGGCGACAGGGACAGGATCCGCAGGTACAAGGGGTTCCCGCCGCTCGCCCGGTGGAGGATCCGCCGCCGCTCGGGGGGCGTCGCGGGCCCCAGGAGCGTGTCCACCGCGTCGCGGGACAGGGGCCGCAGCGCGACCTGGTCGACCCGGCAGGCGGTGTGCGTGTCCGTGAGGGCGGCCATCAGCGGCGCGGACGCCTGACGCGGGCGCAGGGCACCGACCAGGACCAGTCGCGTCCCGGCCCGCGGACGGCGCAGGAGGTCGCTGAGCAGGTCCACGGAGCGGTCGTCCGCCCAGTGCAGGTCGTCCAGGCTCAGCAGCACCGGCCGGTGGCGTGCCGCCGCCCACACGAGGTCGCCGATGACGTGGAGCAGCCGGTCCGGCCCACCGGCCGCCGTTTCCGGCCGCGACCGGCCGGCGGCCGGGTCCGGTTCCAGCAGACATCGGTGCAGGAGCGTCCGGTCGGCCGGGGCGACGGCCGCCGTCGGTACGGGGTCCGCCAGCAGCCGGGCGACCGGCTCGGCGAAGAGCGCGAACGGGCGGTCCCGGTCCCGCGGGGACGCCCGTCCCGCGAGCAGGGTGAACCCGGCCCGCTCGGCCCGCTCCCCCCACTCCGCGAGCAGACGGGTCTTGCCGGTCCCCGGATCCCCGGTCAGCCGCACCAGCCGGGGCCCCGCGGGCGAGCGGTCGGCGAGGATCCGCCGCAGGCGGTCCGTCTCCTCGTCCCGGCCGACCGGTGGCCGGCGGGCGGCCGTGCGTCCACCGGGTAACCGGACCGTGCGCGGCACCTCCGTGCGCGGCATCTCCGTGGCGGTCTGTGCGTGGTCCACTCTTCGCCTCGCTCTCGAACGGACGGGTCTGCACCGCCTGCGCGTTCGTCGGCTGCAGAAAGCCGTGGAGAGCTTCACAGACTTCGGTGGTCCGGGGCATCAGAGGAACTACGTAATGCGGTCGTACGTAGAAGCCGTGGACACCGGCCGCGCGGCTGCGGTGTCCACGGCGGAGCCGTGCTCTACGGGGTCACAGGGTCTCGGAGTAGTGACTCGCGAAGATGCTCAGGCAGGGGTACTTCCCCTCCGCCCGGAGGCCCTCCGCGAGGCCCTCCGCGAGGCCCTCCGCGAGGCCCTCCGCGAGGCCCTCCGCGAGGTCGCCGGCGAGTGTCTGCAAGGCGAGGATCTGCGCCATGGTGAGGTCTCCTTGTCCTCCGGCGGCCGGCTAGTTGGCGATGTCGACCCAGGAGCTGGCCCAGATGCTGAAGCAGGGCACGGCCGCCGCCTCCTCCTGGGTCTCGAGCTCCTGGGTCTCGAGCTGCTGGAGGGCGAGGATCTCGGTCATGGTCGACCACCTTCACTTTCTCGTGGGTTCGGGGATTTCCAGGGTGAACCAGTCGTCACCCGGGCCGTGGAGGACTCGGTGCAGGGCCAGCAGGACGCCGGCGGCGCCGTCGGCCAGGTCGGCGCTGAACCGGAGCGAGTCCCCTCCGGGCCAGCGGACGCCGTCACCGTGGGGGGCGGCGTACTTGAGGAGCCCGGTGGCGAGCCGTACCGCGTCCCCGCGGTCGGCGGCGGCACCGGTGTGGTCGGCGTGGTCCGCGATGAAGTGGACGAGTCCGGCGAACCCTCCGTGCAGGCCCGCCCGGATCGCGCAGACCTTGCGGGCGTCGGCGACGATGCGGGGCAGGGCCGCGGCGCAGCGTTCGTCCCGGGTGGACGCGACGTAGCGCAGGAGTGCGGTTCCGACGCCCGCGGAGCCCGCGCCCAGGTAGGGCATGACGCGCTGGTTCACGCCGTTGTCGGAGAACGACAGGGAGCCGTCGGGAAGCGCCACCGCGCGGTCCAGTTCCTCGTGCAGCAGGCGCCGTCCCGCCGCCAGGTAGCGCTCGTCGCCGGTGTCGTGGGCGAGGTGGTGCAGGAAGAGCGCGACTCCGGAGCGGCCGTGGAACAGTCCGCGGGCGTCGTGGGGACCGAGTGCCGGCCTCAGGTCGGCGGTGTGCGAGAGGGCGTCGCCCGCGGCGGCGGCCCGCTCCAGGTGGTGGGCGTCGCCCGTGCACCGGTGCAGGGCGAGCCAGGCGAGGCCGACCCCGGCCCGGCCGCCGGCGAGCGTGGCCGACGACGCGGTCAGCGGATGGCCGTCGGCGGTGCGCAGCAGGTCGAGCGCCTCGTCGAGGTGGCCCAGCCGGGCCAGGACCCGGGCGACGCCCGCCAGCCCCGCCTCCAGTCCGGGCGGCAGTCCGTCCGCCGGGTCCGCCGGGGCGGCCGAGGACAGGGCGTCCCGGCGCAGCCGCTTGTCGATGTCGTCCGGGATCGGCGTGCCCGCCCGGTGCAGGGCGTGCACCACTCCGGCGGTCCCGTACGCCACGCACACGGTGTTGACGCGGAACGCCGGGGGCGACGGCGGGAAGACCCGGTCGGGGCGGGCGGCGTCGGCCATGGCGAGCAGTCCCGCCGCGGTCCGTTCGGCGAGCCGCGCCAGGCAGGCCGACGGATCGGCCTCCACCTCCTCGGGGGTGGGCAGCGCCGCGGAGGTGTCGGCGGCGGGCCGGTGGAAGGCGGTGGCCCGCCGCCACAGGTCGCCCGGCACCGGTGCCGCCGCCGACAGGTCGCGGTGCAGCAGGGCGAGGTTCGCCGACGTCAGCCGAGAGGTGTTGGGGAAGGGGGCCAGCAGGGTGAGCGCGACGGCGGCCGTGCCGTAGCGGTCCGTGAGGAACGGGTCGAAGGGGTGGGCGGCGACCACGTCGGGGGGCGGGACGAAGCCCGGGGTGCCCATCCGGGAGGGGGCCGCGTCGGCCGGCGTCACGGACTCGAAGTCGACGAGCCGGGCGTCCTTGTCCTCGGTGACGATGACGTTGCCGGGGCTGACGTCGCCGAACCGGTGCCCCAGGGCGTGCAGCCGGCCGAGGGCGGCGTCCAGGGAGGCGAGGACGCGCCGGCAGTCGGCGTGGTACCGGTCGAAGTCCTCGGCGGACCGGCCGGCCTGGAGGACGGGCGAGCCGCGGCCGATCCAGTCGCGCAGCGCGACCCCCTCGACGTGCTCCATGACGAGGAAGTCGTGTTCCCACTCCGTGAACAGGTCCAGCGGCTCCGGGCACACCCCCGGCGCGGCTTCGTGGACGGCCGTCAGGACGTCGTACTCGTGGCGCAGCCGCTGCCGGGCGTCGGCGCCGTCCCAGGTGTAGCCGTTGTGGGCGCGCGCCTCCTTGAGGAGGACGAGGCGCCCCGTGCGGGTGTCCCGGGCCCGGTAGGCCCCACCGGCGTTGCTCGGCTGGAGCACCTGGAGGACCTCGTAGTCGCGGATCCGGATCGCGCCCCGGTGCGGCACCGGCTCCTCGGCGACGAAGGGGTCGGTGATGCCGTCGGGGAGGGTGAAGGCCGGCCGCCGCAGGTCGACGACATCGCGTCCGCGGCCGTCCCGTACCAGCGGCTCCCTGGTGCCGTCGGGCAGCAGCCGGCCGCGGCGGGTGAAGGCGCCGTAGCGGTAGTGGACGGTCCTGGAGTCCCGGTAGCGCCGGTCGGACAGGACGTAGGGGCCGTCCTCGGCGTGCAGGGCGTCGGCGAGACGGCCGAGGAGGCGCCGCGCGGTGTCGTCGTCGGGCGGGTAGACGGCGCAGAACTTGCCCGACTGCGCCCGCGGGGCGTGCTTGTGGTGGAGGAAGAGGAAGAAGAACCGTGCCGACACGTGCTTGAACGGCACCCCTTCGGCGAAGCAGACGTCCGCCACCTCGTCGAGGACCTGCTGGGCGCGCTCCAGCCGCGCCGAGACGTGGATCTTCCAGCCCTGTTCGGCACGCCGGACCCGCGGGCCGCTCCACGCCGTCCAGATGTCCCGGTCGGTCCCGCGCCAGCCGGCCGGGACCCGGGCGGGGGCGAAGCGGGGACCGGGGTCGGCCATCGTGGCGAGCGGCGCGTAGTACTGCTCGTCCGCGATGGCCTCGCCGAGCGACTCGAGCAAGGGGTTCTCCTCCGGTCGTCGTCCATGCGTCGTCGTCCATGCGTCGTCATCCGTGCGCCGTCGTCCGTGCGTACGTCGTCCACGCGCCGTCATCCGTACGTCGTCGTCCGTGCGTACGTCGTCCACGCGCCGTCATCCGTACGTCGTCGTCCACGCACCGTCGTCCGTGCGTACGTCGTCCGTGCGCCGCGGGTCAGCCCGTGGCGAGCAGCGGCAGCAGTCCGCCCTTTCCCTCGAACACCGTGTGCAGGGCCAGCAGGACGCCCGCCGCTCCGGTGGCCAGGTCCGCGGACAGGCGCAGCAGCCCGGTGCCGGGGAAGAACAGGCCCTCGTCGCGGTGGACGGCGTGCCAGCCGAGCCGGCGGACCGCCGCGTCGACCTCGCCGCGCCGCTCGGGGCCGCCCAGGCCGCCCAGCACGGCGATCAGTCCGGCCCGGCCCCGCATCAGGCCCGGCTCGCGCACGAAGTGCGACGCACAGCCGCGGCACACCGCGTCCAGGAAGGCGGTGAGGCGCGGGTCGTCGGCGTGTTCGAGGTACTCCCGGGCCACCAGGGCGATGCCGCCGCTGCCCTCGTCCAGGTACAGCAGGTGCCGGTGCCCCTGTTTCACCTGCACGATCCCGTCCCGCATCGTGACGCAGCGGTCGAGGTCCCGTTGCAGGGCCGCGCGCGCCATGGCCAGGCGCCGCTGCTCCCCGGTCATCCGGTAGAGCTTCAGCTGGAGCAGGGCCGCGCCGCTGAAGCCGTGCATCAGTCCGGCGTACGGTGGCACCACCACGCCGGGCGGCGCCTCGCCGCGCACGAGGGCGTCCAGCCGGTCGGCGGTGCGCGTCGCGGCGCTCAGCAGGGCGTCGTCGCCGGTGACGGCCGCGAAGTGGCCGAGGCTCAGAGCCGTTCCGGCCTGGCCGCCGAAGAGGCCGGCCTGCCGGGGGTCACCGGCCGCGCGGGCGCGGTCGAACACCTCCAGCGCCTCGTCGCGCCGGCCGAGTTCGTCGAGGGCGACGGCCGTGCCGTGCAGACCGTCGTACAGGCCGGGTGCCGCTCCGGGGCGGGCGCGCCGGGCCGCCGCCACCAGCCAGTCGGTGTACTCCTCGCCCACCTCGGCGCCGGTCCGGCGCAGGGCGAGCAGCACCCCCGCCGCGCCGTGGGCGACCGTGTGGCCGCCGGACGCGAAGACCCGCCGGTCCGCCGGGAAGAGCCGGTCCTGGCGGTCGGGCGTGGCGCACGAGCGAAGGCCGGCGAGCAGCCGTTCACGGACGGCGGGCCAGTCCACGGCGGGACCGCCGGACGTGACGGAACCGGTGGACGTGACGGAACCGGTGGACGTGACGGAACCGGTGGACGTGCCGGGACCGCCGGACGTGCCGGGACCGCCGGACGTGACAGGACCGGTGGACGTGACAGGACCGGTGGACGTGACAGGACCGGCTGACGTGACAGGACCGGCGAAGAGGTCGTCGTGGCCCGCGCCGCGGGGCGTGGTGCCGGCCGTCGGCGCGCCGCCGATCACGGGTCGGCGCGGCCCGTCGGCGGGTGACAGCCCGAAGCGTTCCCGTGCCACCGCCTCCAGGCGGTCGGCCTTCCCCGGGTCGCGCTCCAGCGTCTCCACCATCGGCATCAGCAGACTCAGCCAGGTGGCCCACAGACCGTACCGGTCGGCCTCCGCACCGGTGGCCCCGGCGGGTGCGGCGAACCCCGCGGCGCCCACCCGGGGCAGGTCGGGGCGTGTGAGGTCGGTGGCGTACTCGAAGTCCACCAGCACCACGGAGTCGTCGGGACGGACCATGACGTTGCCCGGGTGGACGTCCCGGAAGCACAGTCCCCGCCCGTGGACGGCGTCCAGCGCCGCGGCCAGGCCGTCGGTGACGGTGGCCACCCAGCGGGCGTAGTCCCGGAGCGCCCGCGGCGACTGGTCGCGGCCCGGCACCGGGTAGCGCTCGATCATCGCGTCGAGCAGCCGTTCGCCCTCGATGTACTCCTCGACGAGGAACAGGTGCTCCCAGACGGTGGCGACGCCGTGGACCCGCGGCACGCAGTCCAGTCCCCGCAGCCGGCGCAGGGCGCGGTGCTCGCGGTGCAGCCGCTTCACGGCGTCGTCGTGCGCGGCGTCCAGGCCGCCGTACGGTCGTGCCTCCCGGAGGACGACCCGCTCCCCGGTGACGCGGTGCTCGGCGAGGTAGATGCCGCCCGCGTTCGAATGGTGCAGGGCGCTGCGGACGGTGTACGGGAAGTCGCCCCATCCGGCGTTCCGCCGTGCGGCCAGGTGGGGCTCCAGCACGGGGGGCAGGCGCACCCACTCGGGGGTCCGGAAGACCGGGCCCCGCTCGTCGGGGGCGAGGTCGCCGGAGGGGGTGCGCAGGGCCAGCACCCGCGTCCCGTCCTCGTCCGTGCACCACTGCTCCACGAAGGCGCCGTAGCGGACGTGGACCGGGCCCGGCCCGATCCGCAGGTCGCTGAGGACGTAGGGTCCGGGCAGCCCGTCGAGCGCCTCGGCGAGTTCCCCGACCAGGGCCGTGAACTGCGCGTCGTCCGCGGGGTACACGGCGACGAACTTCCCGCTGCTGCCCCGGCTCATGTACTTCTCGGACACCAGCCGCAGGGCCGCCTCGCTGCGCAGGAACTTGAAGGGGACGCCCCGGGCCAGGAGGATCCCGGTGGCCTTCTCCAGGGTCGCTCGCGCGTGCTCCGGGACCGCCGACAGGTGGATCTTCCAGCCCTGTGCCACGGGCGGGGCGTTCAGCGGGGTCATCGTGGTCCACAGCCCGTAGGCGCCGCGCCGCCAGCCCGGCGGTACCTCCGCGCGGGTCTGCGGGTAGCGGGTCTCCTCGTCGGCGAGCCGGTCCGGCGTCTCGAACCAGTCGGGGTCCGCGGCACAGTGGACCAGGGCTTCCTGCGGGTCTGCCATCCTGCTCCCTCCCATGGGCGCGTCGGGCTCTTCGGGACGTGGTCAGGGCCGGCCGGCGGCCGGGGGTGTCCGCGGGGTACGTCCGCGGATCAGCCCGGCCCGGAGGCGTGGCGCTCCTCGGCCCCGCGCGCCGGGGACGGTCCGAACGGAGCCTGCCGGTCGCCGGTGGTACCCCGCGGGGCACCGGCGGGAGCCTCCTGCCGGGACACGCCGGGCGCGGCATCGCCGGAGGACACCGCATCGTCGGAGGAGACCTCTTCGCCGGAGACCACGTACCCGGAGGAGACTGCTTCGCCGGAGGAGACTGCTTCACCGGAAGACACCGCGTCCCCGGAGGACACCGATTCCCCGGAAGACACCGCGTCCCCGGAGGACACCGCGTCGTCGGAGCGCGCCCACGACACCAGGACGGCGCAGAGCAGGAAGACCGCGCCCAGCACGGCGTACGTGGTTCCGGGCCCCGAGACGGAGAGCAGTGCCCCGCCCGCCAGCGGGCCGAGCGGCTGGACGAGCGAGGAGAGGAACCCCCCGGCGCTCTGCACCCGCCCGACCATCCCCTCCGGTGCGGCCAGCAGCATCGAACTGGTGAACCCGATGCCCGCGATCGTCGCCAGCGCCAGGCACAGCGCGGACAGGGTCCCGAGGTACCAGACGTCCTGGCTGAGCGTCATCAGCAGGGCGGCGGCGGCGCAGGCCCAGCAGGTGCCCGCGATCAGCGGTCCCGGGCGCAGGCCCGCGGGGAGGCGCGCCGCCGCCAGCGCGCCGGCCAGCGCGCCGGCGGCGGTGAGGGAGACGACCGTGCCGCCCCCGATACCGGACCGGCCCTCGTCCGAGGCCGTGGCGAGCGAGACGAACATCAGCGCGCTGAACGCCGCGTTCATGCCCAGTCCGAAGACGAGCAGCACGGTGCGCAGGTACGGACGCCGCCATATGAAGGCCATGCCCGCGGTGAACTCCCGCCTGCTGAACGCGGGACCGGCCGCCGCAGCGGGCGCCGAGCGGGTCCGGACGCACACCAGGCAGATCAACGACACCAGCAGGCCGCCGACCTCGGCTCCCAGGGGGAGCGCCGGATGGACGGCGAACAGCGCCCCGCCGACCAGCGGTCCGACGAGCCGCGCGGCCGAGGACCTGGCCTGCAACTGGGCCGAGGCCGCGGTGAGCCGCTCCTCCGGGACCACGGCCCGCAGCAGCCCCAGGGAGGCGGGTCCGACGAGGCCGGCGATCACGGCGTTGGCCACGGCCACCAGCATGACCAGGGCCAGCGGTGACCGCCCCAGCGCCACGGCCGCGGCGAGCGAGCCGACCAGGACGGCGCTGCCCGCCTGGCACCACAGCATGAGCCGGCGCCGCTCGACCGCGTCGACCAGCGCGCCCGCGGGCAGCATGCTGATCAGCAGGGCTCCGACCGCCACGCTGCCGACCGCGCCCGCCTGGACGGCCGAACCGGTCTGGCGCATCACCAGCAGGGGAAGCGCGATGGACGTCAGCTGCGCGCCCAGGGACGTCAGCAGGCCGCCGACCCACAGCAGCCGGAAGTCCCTGATCCCGCTGAGCTTGACGCCGCCAGGCGATGAGGCGTTCACGATGCCGTCCCCGTCCGTCCGCAGAGGCCCGGAACGGTCACCGCCCCGGCGGACGTGACGTTAGGCACGGCGGGTTCGGCAACGGTCGAGGGGCGGTATGCGAGCGCCTTGTCCCCGCCGTGGGGCCCGGGTCGGGATCCGCCCGGCTTGGTACGGTCGCGTCCCAACGCCCCGGGGAAGGGAAGACGATCGGTGACGGCCCCCATCGAACTGGACACGGTCGACAAGACCCTCATCCGGCTGCTCCAGCGGGACGGCCGCGCGTCGTACACCGACCTCGGCAAGGAGGTGGGACTGTCCGCGCCGGCGGTACGGGCCCGGGTGCAGCGGCTGACGGAGCGCGGGCTGCTCCAGTTCGCCGCGGTGACGGATCCGCTGAGACTGGGGCTGCCGGTCATGGCGCTGCTCGCCATCAAGGTCGACGGCCTGAAGGAGACCATCGACGCGCTGGAGCGCATCGACAGCGTCATCTACCTGGTGTCCACGGCCGGTTCCCACGACCTGTTCGCGGAGGTCGTGTGCCGGACCATGGACGACCTGTCGCTGATCATCAACGACAGGGTCCGCACGCTCCCGGGCGTGCGCTCGGTGGAGTCCTTCCCGTACTTCGGCATCCACGTGCACCGGTTCACCTGGGACATCCCGGACTGAAACAGCCACGGAACCCCGAGAACGTTTAATACGGTATTCAGGCGCATAGGTAGCTTAAGAAAAGTAAGTCGAGCGGCCTCGCCACTTCCGTACGGTTGTTCCGGCCGATCCTCGTGGCCGGAGCCGGACCAGGTGGGTGCCGGACCGCACACGGAGGGGGAACGGCACCCATGGTCGCAGTGCCCGTACCGGCCGCCGGGGAACTCCCGGTGGCACGGGAGGCCGAACTCGCCGCGCTCACGCGGATCGTGGAGGCCCTGGGGAACGGCCACGGCTCGGTCGTGGAGATCGCCGGAGAACCCGGCATCGGAAAGACCCGCCTCGCCACGGCCCTGGCGGAACTGGCCGCGCGGCGCGGACTCCCGGTCGCCCGGGCCCGTGCCGCCCGCGCGGACACCACCCCGTTACAGGTGTTCCGCGACGCCTGGACCGCACGGCGGTCCTTCCCGCAGGCGGCCGGGGCCGGGCCGGAGCCGTTCGACGAGGCCGGCCGGCCGTCACCCGCCCGGTGGGCCGCGGGCGGCGTCCTGGTGCTCGACGACGTCCACGGGTGCGACCCCGGCTCGACGGCCGCGCTCGCACGGCTGGCCCGCTCCCCGGAGCCCGGCCCGTTCGTGCTCGCCCTGACCCACCGGCCCCGGCAGACCCCGCCCGGACTGCTGGAGGCGCTGGAGGACGGGGTGCGGACCGGCACGGTGACCCGGATCGAGCCGGGCCCCCTCGACCCCCCGGCGGTGGCCGCCCTGCTCACCGCGTGGCGCACGCCCGCGGGCACCGGGCCGCACGACCCGGCCGGGCCCGACGGCTTCGCGGATCAGGTGTGCGCCGCGGCCGGCGGCAATCCGCAGTACCTGCGCCTGCTCGTCGCGGCGGACTGGCACCCCGGCCACTGGCCCGAGCGCTCGGGAACCGACGCCGACGGGCTGCTCCGCGAGGCGAAACCGCTGATCGCCGAGTTCGACGCGCTGACGCCGCGGGCCGCGGTCGCGCTGTCGGCGGCGGCCGTGCTCAGTTCCCCGTTCCGGCCGCAGGACGTCGCCCAGGTCGCGGAGCTGGGGCTGGACGACACCCTCGACGCCCTCGCCGAGTTGGAGCGCGCCGACCTGGTACGGCCGGCCGACTGGAGCGGCAGGCTGCGCTTCCGCCATCCCGTCGTCGGCCACGTCGCCTACGAGAGGGCCGGTCTGTCCTTCCGGCTGCGGGCCCACCACCGCGCCCTCGACCTGCTCACCGCCCGCGGCGGCCGGGCCCACGAACGGGCGCGCCACGCCGAGCACCTGCTCGGCACGGACGCCGCCCTCGCCGCCCGCGCCCTGTCCGAAGGAGCCGCGGACATCGCCGCGCGGGCACCGGCGACCGCGGCACGCTGGCTGCGCCTGGCCCTGGAGTCACCGCCCGGCCGGGACGGGACCCCCGGCTCTAGGACCGAGCTGGAACTCGCCTGCTGCCGCGCGCTGATCGCCTCCGGGCAGCCGGAGGAGGCCCGCGCCCGCGCCCATGAACTGCTGGCCGACCCCCGCGCGGACCTGAGCGAACGACAGTCGCTGCGGGCCCACGCCGTCTGCGCCGACGCCGAGCGGCAGCTCGGCCGGTACGAGGAGGCGACGGCCATGGTCTGCGCCGCCCTCGACGCGCTGCCCCGGCCCCTGCCCGATCCGTTACCGGCCGAAGCCGTCGGGCTGGTCATCGAGTACGGCCTGGTCCACGTGGTGCGCGGCCGGCACGACCAGGCGCGTGACCTGCTCCGGGAGGCCGCGCGGACGCCGGGCGAGGCGGACCGGGCGGACCGCACCGTGCTGCGCGTCCTCTCCGCGCTCTGCGCAACCCACTCGGGTGACCTCGCCGAAGCCGGACCCGAGGTCACCCGCTGCGCCGGGCTCCTGGACGCCCTGCCCGACCCCATGGCCGGCCGCATCCCGGAGACGCTCGCCCTGCTCGGCTGCGCCGAGCTCTACCTGGAGCGGTTCGCGGACGCCGCCCGCCACCTCGGCCGGGGGCTGGACGCCACCGGATCGGACGCCCACCGGCCCATCCTGATGCACCGGCTCCTCGCGCTCGCCATGGTCGAGCAGTGGACCGGCCGCCTGGCCGCCTCCGAACGGCGGGCCCGCGAGGTCGAGGCCCTGGCCCGCACCCTCGGCGCCCCGGACGCGGTGGCCCTGGCCCAGGCGATGCGCGCGACGGCGCTGGTGTGGTCCCACGGCCGGCACTACGCCGCCGAGACGATCGCGCTCGTCGAGGAGGCGACGACGGCCTCCCCGCCCGGCCACAGCTGGTGGAGCACCTCCGCGACCGGTCTGCTGGCCCAGGCACGGCTGCTCGCCGGCGACGCCGCCGGGTGCCGGCGGACCCTGCTGGACAACGGGGGCGGCGAGGGGCTGCCGCTGGTCCGCCCGTTCTCCCGGCCCTTCGCGCTCGCCCTGCTGGCCACGGCCGCACTGGAGTGCGGTGACCACGAGAGCGCGCACCGCCTGGTCCGGACGGCCGAGGCGGAAGCCGGACGCCTGGGGCTCGTGGTCCAGCAGGCGTACGTGCACGACGCCCGCGCCCGGCTGCACCTGGCCGAGGGCGAGCACGCGGCGGCCGCCGCGCTCTTCGAACCGGCCGCGGCGGCCTTCCGCTCCGCCGGCATGCCGGTGCAGTACGCCTGGACGCTGGCGAGCGGCGCGCCCGCGCTCGCCGCGACCCAGGGCCGGGCCACGGCCCTGGGCCGGCTGGACTCGGCGGACGTGGTCGCCCGCACCTCGGGGGCCCGTCTCGTACAGGAGCGGGTGGTCCGCACGCGCACCGAGCTGTCCGACAGCCACCGGACCGCGCACTCCCTCGCCCTGCTCAGCGAGCGCGAACGCGAGATAGCCGAACTCGCGGCGACGGGGCTGCGCTCCCGCCAGATCGCCGAGCGGCTCTTCCTCAGCACCCGCACGGTGGAGACGCATCTGTCGCGCGTCTACCGCAAGCTCGACGTCTCGTCCCGGCTCGCCCTGTCCGTCCTCCTGCGCCGCGCCGGGTGACCGCGGCCCCGCTCCCCCGCGGGCGAACCGGACTCAGCGGGCGGTGTGCGTGTGGACGTACTCCACGAGCCGGGTCAGCGCGTCCGGGTCGGTGGAGGGCATGACGCCGTGCCCGAGGTTGAAGACGTGGCCCTCCAGTCCGGCGGCCGCGTCCAGCACCTCGCGGGTCTTCGCCTCGACGGCCTCCGTGGTGGCGAACAGGACCGTCGGGTCGAGGTTGCCCTGGAGCGCCTTGCCGGGGCCGACCCGGCGGGCGGCCTCGTCGAGCGGGACGCGCCAGTCGACGCCGACGACGTCCGCGCCGGCCTCGCCCATGAGCTTCAGCAGCTCTCCGGTGCCGACGCCGAAGTGGATGCGCGGGACGCCGTACCCGGCGACGGCGTCGAACACCTTCGCCGAGGCGGGCAGCACGGAACGGCGGTAGTCGGCCGGGGCGAGGGCGCCCGCCCAGGAGTCGAACAGCTGGACCGCGCTCGCGCCCGCCTCGATCTGCACCTTCAGGAACGCCGCGGTGATCTCGGAGAGCCGGTCCAGCAGGTCGGCCCAGAGCTCGGGGTCGCCGTACATCATGGCCTTGGCGTTCTCGTACGTGCGGGAGGGGCCGCCCTCGACGAGGTAGCTCGCGAGGGTGAACGGCGCTCCGGCGAAGCCGATGAGCGGGGTCGGGCCGAGCTCGCGGGTGAGCAGTCCGATCGCCTCGGTGACGTAGGAGACGTCCTCGGGGGTGAGGTCGCGCAGCCGGGCGAGGTCGGCGCGGGTGCGGACCGGCTGTTCGACGACCGGGCCGACGCCGGGCTTGATGTCGAGGTCGAGGCCGATCGCCTTGAGCGGGACGACGATGTCGCTGAAGAAGATCGCCGCGTCCACGTTGTGCCGGCGCACCGGCTGGAGGGTGATCTCGGTGACCAGCTCGGGCCGCATGCAGGACTCGAGCATCGGGATGCCCTCGCGGACCTTGCGGTACTCCGGCAGGGAGCGCCCGGCCTGCCGCATGAACCACACGGGCGTGTGCGGCACGGGTTCACGCCTGCACGCCTTGAGGAAGGGGCTGTCGTACGTCGCTGTCGGCTGCCGGCCGGCGGGGCTCTCGTTCACGCTCACGACGGCAAGTCTCGCACGCCGCCGCGGCCGCTGGAGCCGCCCCCTGCCGGGTCCGCGGACCGTGCGCCTGTTCGCCCAGCGCGCACCCGCCGGGGTCCCGCGCGCGGGTGTCTTGCCCTGCGCGAAGCCGCCGTTCCCCTTAATCTTCCCCGCATGGCTGCGGCTCAGGGACGACTGTCGGACGGCACGGGCGGGATGGACGACGCGAACGGGGAGGACCGGGACGGGGGCGGGTCGGCGCCGCCGGCCTTCCGGGCCGCCGTCGACGCGCTGAGGGCCGCGCGGCTGCGGCCGCAGATCGAGGCGGAGCCGACACCGGCCCCCCAGCGGCTCGCCCCCTATGCGTACGCCCTGGAGGCGACGGTGGTGGACGGCGACCAGGACCTGGCCGACGGCCGGCTGGTGCTGCTGCACGACCCGGCCGGGCACGACGCCTGGCACGGCACCTTCCGCCTGGTGACCCTGGTGCGGGCCGAACTGGAGGCCGAGATGGCCGTCGACCCGCTGCTGCCGGAGGTGTGCTGGTCGTGGCTGACGGGCGCGCTCCAGGCGCGCGGGCTGACGTACGGCGAGCCGAGCGGGACGGTCACGCGGGCGAGTTCGCACTACTTCGGCGGGCTGGCGGAGCGCCCGGCGACCTCGCAGATCGAGATCCGGGCCTCCTGGACGCCCCGTGAGGGCCTGGGCGGGGTTCCGGACACGGGCGGGCACCTGGCGTCCTGGTGCGATCTGCTGGCCCAGGTCGCGGGGCTGCCGCCGGCCGGGCCGGGGGACGCGTCGGTGGTGACGCTGCCGCAGCGGCGCGGCCCGCAGTCGCGCTGACCGCGCCGATCACACCTGCGGGTACCTCGTTCGGCCGCCTCCATGACCGTCTCTTTGTCGATACGGCCACTTTCGATCTCATACGGCACCCACCCAAACCGACTCGATCTTCGGATGATCGATCGTGTGTCCGAATTGACAGATTGTTACTCACTAGATCGTGATCATTCTCTAAAGGACCCCGGGTTCGCTGCCGAAGACGACTGTGACCTTGAAAGCACGGTTCCCCCCGGCTTCATCCCCCGAGCCGGCCCCGTCCCGCACCCCAGGAGGCCTGGTGTCCGTTCTCCTCGAGCAGCCCGCAAGCCTGGTCGCCTACCGCCCGAACAAGCCCACCGCCATGGTGGTCGTGGCCGATCCCCGCGTCCGCTCCACCGTCACCCGCCACCTGTGGGCGCTCGGTGTGCGCGATGTCATCGAGGCCTCGTCCATCGCGGAGGCTCGTCCCCGCATCGGCAACCCCCGGGATATCTGCGTCGCCGACGTCCACCTGCCCGACGGCTCGGGTCTCACCCTGCTGTCGGAGACCCGCGCCGCGGGCTGGCCCAACGGGCTCGCCCTCTCCGCCGCCGACGACATCGGCGCCGTGCGCAACGCCCTCGCGGGCGGTGTGAAGGGCTACGTCGTCACCGGTACCCGCACCAACGTCGGGCTCCCCACCCGGCCCGGTGCCGCCCCCATCGGCGCGGCCGCCGCCCGCCTCCACCGCCGCCCCCCGGGTGCCCCGAGCCACCCGGGCGGCTACCGCGAGCTGTCCGGCCGCGAGGTGGAGGTGCTGCGGCTGGTCGCCGAGGGCCAGTCGAACAAGGCCATCGGCGTCTCGATGGGCCTGTCCGCGCTGACCGTCAAGAGCCACCTCGCCCGGATCGCCCGCAAGCTCGGCACGGGCGACCGCGCCGGCATGGTGGCGGTCGCCCTGCGGACCGGGATCATCCACTGACCCCGGTCCCCGTCACGCCTCCCGCCCCGCACCCCCGTCACGCCTCCCGCCCGGCTTCCGCCCCGACTCCCGTCACGCCTCCCGCCCCGCTTCCCGTCACGTTCCGTCCCGACCGCCACGATCCACGCCGCCGCCCCGACCCATGCCGTTCCCCCCGCCGGCCACCCCCGGCCGGGACCGCGCGCCCGCACCACCCCCGTGAGCCCACGCCGGGACCGCGCGTCCCGGCCGCCGGGCCTGACCGGTTTACGACCCTGCGGCGCCCGCCGACGGAACGTTCCGTCGGCGGGCGCCGTCCACACACGGATACCCTTGACAGGTGACCGACGCCCAAGAAACCGCAGCAGCCAGCTCACTGCGAACCACCGGAGGCGCCCCTCCGGACGACGGCGGAACTACTGCTTCACCTGTTTCCGGGGCGCCGACACCACTGCTCGAACCACGCGAGGGCGTCCCCGACGTCATCGCCGACGAGGCCTCCCTCGCCGCCGTGATCGCGGCCTTCGCCGCCGGATCCGGCCCCGTCGCCGTCGACGCCGAGCGCGCCTCCGGCTACCGCTACGGCCAGCGCGCCTACCTGGTGCAGCTGCGCCGCCAGGGCGCCGGCACCGCGCTGATCGACCCCGTCGCCTGCCCCGACCTGACCGCCCTGGGCGACGCCCTGTCCGGCGCCGAGTGGGTGCTGCACGCCGCCACCCAGGACCTGCCCTGCCTGCGCGAGATAGGCATGGTGCCGACGCGGTTGTTCGACACCGAGCTGGCCGGACGGCTCGCCGGGTTCCCGCGGGTCGGCCTCGGCGCCATGGTCGAGGGCGTCCTCGGCTTCGTCCTGGAGAAGGGGCACTCCGCCGTCGACTGGTCGACCCGGCCGCTGCCCGAGCCGTGGCTGCGCTACGCCGCCCTGGACGTCGAGCTCCTGGTCGATCTGCGCGACGCGCTGGAGAAGGAGCTGGACCGGCAGGGCAAGCTGGAGTGGGCCCGGCAGGAGTTCGACGCGATCGCCTCGGCCCCGCCGCCCGAGCCCCGCAAGGACCCCTGGCGCCGTACGTCCGGCATGCACAAGGTGCGCCGGCGGCGGCAGCTCGGCGTCGTGCGGGAGCTGTGGGAGACCCGGGACCGGATCGCGCAGCGGCGGGACGTGTCGCCGGGCAAGGTGCTGTCGGACGCGGCCATCGTGGAGGCCGCGCTCTCCCTGCCGTCGAGCGTGCACGCGCTCGCCGCGCTGAACGGTTTCGGGCACCGGATGGGGCGTCGGCAGCTGGAGCAGTGGCAGGCGGCCGTGGACCGGGCGAGGGCGTTGAGCGAGGCGCAGTTGCCGCAGCCGGGGCAGCCGGTCGCCGGGCCCCCGCCGCCGCGGGCGTGGGCCGACAAGGACCCGGCGGCCGCCGCCCGGCTGTCGGCCGCGCGGGCCGCGGTGTCGGCCCTGGCCGAGGAGCTGAACATGCCGCAGGAGAACCTCGTCGCGCCGGACTCCGTACGGCGCGTCTGCTGGGAACCGCCCGCCCCGCTCGACGGGGAGTCGGTCGCCGCCGCGCTGTCGGCGCTCGGGGCGCGGCCCTGGCAGGTCGAACAGGTGACGCCGGTGCTGGTCGCGGCCCTGTCCGCGTGAGCACGCCCGGCCGCCGTGGGACCCGTCCGTCCCACGGCGGCCGCGAGGTGTTCGGGGCCGCTTCCGCCCACGGCGGCCGCGAGGTGGCCGCGTCCGGTTCACCTGGACGCGCCCCGCATGAAGCCGTTGTAGATGTACTTCTGGAGGGCGAGGAAGACGATCAGGGTCGGCAGGATCACCAGGACCGCTCCCGCCGAGATCGTCTCCCAGTGGGCCGAGTAGGGCCCCTTGAAGCGGAACAGTGACGTCGAGATCACGCCAAGATCCTGCGACGGCATGTAGAGGAAGGGGATGTAGAAGTCGTTGTAGACGGCGATCCCCTTCACGATCACGACGGTCGCGATCGCCGGTTTCAGCAGCGGCAGGATGATCCTCCGGTAGACGGTGAAGGCGTTGGCGCCGTCGAGGCGGGCCGCCTCGTCCAGGGAGACGGGGATCGAGCGGACGAACTGGAGGAAGATGTAGATCGACACGATGTCGGTGCCCAGGTAGAGGGCGATCGGCGCCCAGCGGGTGTCGAACAGGCCGAAGCCGTGGACGATCTGGAAGGTGGCCACCTGCGTGGTCACCCCGGGCACCAGCGCGGCGACCAGGAAGAGGGCGACCACCAGTCTCCGGAAGCGGAAGGTGAAGCGGTCGATCGCGTACGCCGTCATCGAGCCGATGAGGACGGTCCCGCCGACGGACACCACCAGGATGAAGGCGGTGTTGCCGAAGGCCGTGAGCATGCCGCCGTCCCGGAACGCGGTCACGTAGTTGTCGAAGTTGAGCGGGTCGCGCGGGAGGGTGAGGGCCCCGCCGCCGTTCGCGGTCTCGTTCCCGGTCTTCAGCGAGGTCAGGAAGACGACCCCCAGCGGGAGCAGGACGACCACCGCCGCGAGGACCAGCGACAGGTACACCAGGGCGCGGGCAACGGCTCGGCGCGTCATACCAGGTCCACCCTCTCGTCGGGGACGAGACGCCGCTGCACCCAGGTCACCGCCAGGATGATCAGCAGCAGCACCACGGCGGCCGCCGACGCGAGGCCCGTCTTGTTGAACTGGAAGGCCAGCTTCACGGTCTGGATCACGAAGGTCTCGGTGCCGGTCGCCCCGCCGGTCATGATGTACGGGATCTCGAAGGCGGACAGCGAGCCGGAGACCGAGAGGATCACGGTCAGGGTCAGCACCGGCTTGATGCCGGGCAGGATGATGTGGCGGAACTGGTGCCGGCGGTTCGCGCCGTCCAGCTCCGACGCCTCGTACAGCTCGCCCGGGATGGACTGGATCGCACCGAGGAACAGCACGAAGTTCATGCCGAGGTGGCGCCAGACGGAGACGCCGGCGAGCGAGGTGTTCGCCGAGAACGGCGTGCCCAGCCAGGCGTGGTCGGTGTGGTACCCGAAGAGTCCGAGGACCGTGTCGAGGGTGCCGCCGTCCTGGAAGAAGTACAGGAAGACGAAGCCGATCGCGACGCCGTTGACCAGGGAGGGGAAGAAGAGCACGCCCTTGAAGAAGTTCCGGAGGCGGACGTCGAAGCTGAGGACCGTCGCGAAGTACAGCGCGGCGACGATCTGGAGCGCCGAGGCGGCCAGGTAGTAGCCGCTGACGAAGAACACCTGGAAGAGGTCCTCCCGGGTGAAGATCTCCGCGTAGTTCCCGGTGCCCGTGTAGTGCAGCTCGGGGCTCACGCCGTCCCAGTCGGTGAAGCTGTACGCCACCATGTTGGCGATCGGCGCGTAGGTGAAGGTGATCAGGAAGGCGAGCGGGGCGAGCAGGAACAGCCACGGGGTGACGGTCCGCCAGGCCCGGACCCGTCGTGGGGCCGGTGCGGGGGCGGCGCGCTCCGGGGCCGGCGCCGCGGCCTCGGAGGTCGCCCTCTCGGTGGTGTGGGCCATCAGCCGGTCACGTTCTTCTGCGTCGCGGTCCACTTCTCGCCGAGGCCGGCCAGGAAGTCGTCCAGGCTGCCCTTCTTCGCGCCGCGCGCGAGGTCGACGAGGTCCTGCCGGTACTCGGGCTTGTTGATGCCGACCTCGGACTCGTCGTCGATCAGCTTGACCTTCGCGCCCGCCGAGTCGTCCAGCTCGATCAGCTTCACGCCCGCGTCCTCGTACGGCGTCAGCACCTCGGGCATGGGCGCGTCCTTGAGCGGGGAGATGGCCAGGTTGTCCCGGTCGTAGCCGGACTTGTCGGTGAACCAGTCGATCCAGGCGCGGGCCGCCTCCTTGTGCTTCGAGTGGATGTTGACGGCCTGGTTGTAGTCGGGGCCGACGGTGGCGCAGAACGTGCCGTCGACCTGCGCGGGGAAGGGCATGAAGCCGATGTCGTCGGGGTTCACGCCGGCCTTCTTCGCGGCGTCCTGGAACTGCACGATCGCCCAGGTGCCGAGCCACTGGGTGGCGATCTCGCCCTTCGCCAACTGCGGCTTGGACAGCTCCCAGTTGGTGGTCGTCGGGTCCTTCTCGGCGAGGCCCTGCCGGACGATGTCGTACAGCAGCCGGTCGCCGGTGCGCAGGTCGGAGCCCGCCGCCCACGGATCGCCCTCGGCGAGCTTCGTGGTGGCCTGCGGGTCGCAGCTGACCGAGCCGTTGACGAAGGTCCACGAGGTCAGCGGCCACTGGGCGGCGAAGTTGGTGTAGTAGGGGGTCGCGTCGGTCTTCGTCTTGATCGCCTTCAGGGCGTCCAGGAACTCGGCCGAGGTGGTGGGCCACGCGGTGACCCCGGCCTCCCGCCACACCCGCTTGTTGTAGACGAAGCCGGGCATCACCCCGACCGGGGTCTGGCCGTAGACCTTGCCGTCGACGGCGGTGAAGTCGGTGAAGCGGTACTTCTTCGAGCGCTCGGCCACGGTGCCGAGGGAGGCGAAGTACTTCGGGTAGTCGTCCTTCTTGATCACGCCGGGGATCAGCAGGACGTCGCCGTAGTCCTCCGTGTTCATCCGGATCTTGATCTCGGCCTCGTAGTTGGTGAGGGCCTGGAACTCGACCTTCACCTTGGGGTACGTCTTGTTGAACTCGGCGGCGTACTTCTTCATCGTCCCGTCCTGCACGAGGTCCGTGCGCACGGTGAGGACCGTGATGGTGCCGCTCACCTTCGCGGGATCGGTGGGCGCCGCGGCCTCCGCGCCCTCGGAGGTGCCTGCTGTACCGGTGCAGCCGGGGAGCAGCAGGGCGGCTCCCGCGACGACGGCGAGGACTGTACGGCGGTTCATGTGCATCAGCTCCGTTCACGGGACGGACGAGCACGTGCGGGGTGGTGGAGCGCGTACGGGCCGGTGGAGCGCGTACGGGTTGGCTGGTTCGGCACTCTGGCAGCGCTTTCTCAACCGGTAAAGTCCCATTCCCGCCAAGGATGAAGGACGGCGCCCAAACACTCGGGTTTACCGGTTTAGGGAGTGCGCATGCTGGAGGCGACACCGCTCACCGACGGATGGATCCTGCGGCACGGGCGGGACGCGCTCCCGGCCGTGGTGCCGGGGTGCGTGCACACCGACCTGCTTGCGGCGGGGGTGATCCCGGACCCGTTCCTCGGCCGCAACGAGACCGCGCTCGGGTGGGTGGGGCGGCGGGAGTGGACGTACGAGACGCGGCTGCCGGAGGCGGGGGCCGGGCACGAGCAGACCGACCTGGTCTTCGACGGGCTGGACACGGCCGCCGAGATCCTGGTGGACGGTCAGCTCCTGGGCCGGGTGCGGAACATGCACCGCTCCCACCGCTTCGACGTGACCGGGGCGAGCGGGATGCTGGCGGTCCGGTTCCGGTCCGCCTACGCCGAGGCGGAGGCCGTCCGCGGACGGGTCGGCGAGCGGCCGGCCGCCTACGCCGAGCCGTACCAGTACGTCCGCAAGATGGCCTGCTCCTTCGGCTGGGACTGGGGGCCGACCCTGGTCACGGCCGGGATCTGGCGGCCGGTGCGGCTGGAGCGCTGGTCGACGGCGCGGATCGCCCGGGTGCGCCCGCTCGTCACCGTGGAGGGGGGCGTGGGGGTCGTGGAGTTGCGCGTCGACGTGGAGCGGACCCGGGTGGAGGCCGCGCTCACCCTGGAGGCCCGGGTGGCCGGCCGGCGGGTGCGGGCCGAGGTGACGGGCACGGCCGGTGCCGTACGGGTGGAGGTGCCGGGCGCGCAGCTGTGGTGGCCGCGCGGGTACGGCGGGCAGCCGCTGTACGAGGTGGAGCTGACGCTGCACCACGGGGCGGCCCCGCTGGACGTGTGGCGGCGGCGGGTCGGCTTCCGGACCGTGGCGCTGGACACCTCCGCCGACGCGCACGGCACCGGGTTCACGCTCGTCGTCAACGGTGAGCGGCTCTTCGCGCGGGGCGTGAACTGGATCCCGGACGACGTGTTCCCCTCCCGGGTGACGCGGGAGCGCTACCGGGAGCGGCTCGGGCAGGCCGCCGGCGCCGGCGTGGACCTGGTGCGGGTCTGGGGCGGCGGGATCTACGAGAGCGAGGACTTCTACGACGCCTGCGACGAGCTGGGCCTGCTGGTGTGGCAGGACTTCCCGTTCGCGTGCGCGGCCTACCCGGAGGAGCAGCCGCTGCGGGGCGAGGTGGAGGCGGAGGCCCGGGAGAACGTCGTACGGCTGATGCCGCACCCGTCGCTGGTGCTGTGGAACGGCAACAACGAGAACCTGTGGGGGTTCCGGGACTGGCAGTGGGAGGAGCGGCTCGGCGGCGCCTCGTGGGGGGAGGGGTACTACCTCGGGCTGCTGCCGCGGGTGGTGGCCGAGCTGGATCCGACGCGGCCGTACACGGCGGGCAGTCCCTGGTCGGGGTCGTGGCGGCACCACCCGAACGATCCCGCGCACGGCACGCACCACTCGTGGGAGGTGTGGAACCGCGAGGACTGGGCCGACTACCGGCTCACCGTGCCCCGGTTCGTGGCCGAGTTCGGCTGGCAGGCCCCGCCCGCGTACGCCACCCTGCGGCGGGCGCTGCCCGGGGAGGAGCTCGCGGCCGGCTCCCCCGGCATGCTGCACCACCAGAAGGCCGAGGACGGCAACGGCAAGCTGGAGCGCGGGCTCGCCCGGCACTTCGCCGTCCCGGCGGGGGACTTCGACCGCTGGCACTACCTCACCCAGGTCAACCAGGCGCGTGCGGTCGCCGCCGGGATCGAGCACTGGCGCGCGCACTGGCCGGTGTGCGCGGGCACCGTCGTCTGGCAGCTCAACGACTGCTGGCCGGTGACGTCCTGGGCGGCGATCGACGGCGACGGGCGGGAGAAGCCGCTCTACCACGAGCTGCGCCGGGTGTACGCCGACCGGCTGCTCACCGTGCGGCGGCGGGACGGCGGGCTGCTGCTGGCGGTCGTCAACCAGGCGGCCGGGCGGTGGACGGGGACGGTGTCGCTGCGGCGGATGTCCGTCGACGGGGAGGTGCTCGCCACGGCCGGCGCCGCGTTCGCGGCGGACCCGCGGACGGTGGCCGGGGTGGAGGTGCCGGCGGAGCTGGAGCCCGCCGGGGCGAAGGAGTTCCTGGTGGCCGACGTGCCGGGCGCCGACGGCGGGGAGGGGCTGCGAGCCGTGCACTTCCCGGTGCCCGACCGGGAGATCCCCTATCCGCGCCCGGAGTTCGAGGTGGCCGTCGTCCCCGGGGGCGTCGAGGTGAGCGCCCGCACCCTGGTGCGGGACCTGCTGCTCCAGGCGGACCGGCTGGCGCCGGGGGCGCGGGCCGGCCGGGGGCTCGTCACCCTGCTTCCCGGGGAACGGGTGACGATCGGCGTCACGGGCTGGGAGACTCCGGACGCCGGCGCCGCCCGTGCCGCGCTGTACTGCCAGGAGCCCGCTCGATGACAGCCTCCCCGTCCTCCCGCGTCACCATCAAGGACGTCGCCGCGCGCGCCGGCGTGTCCAAGGGCGCGGTCTCGCTCGCCTTCAACCGCAAGCCGGGGCTGTCGGAGGCGACCCGGGACCGCATCTTCGCGGCGGCGCGGGAGCTGGGCTGGGAGCCGAACCTGACCGCGCGGTCGCTGGCCGGCTCGCGCGTGGACGTGGTGGGGCTGGCGATCTGCCGGCCGGCCCGGATGCTGGGCCTGGAGCCGTTCTACATGGAGTTCGTCTCCGGGGTGGAGAGCGTGCTGACCGAGCACTCCTGCTCGCTGCTGCTGCGGCTGGTGCGGACCGTGGAGGAGGAGGTCGCGATCCAGGAGTCCTGGTGGCGGGGGCGGCAGGTCGGCGGGTCCATCCTGGTGGACTTCCGGGCCGACGATCCCCGGGTGGCGGCGGTCGAGCGGCTGGGGATGCCGGTGGTGGCCGTGGGGCAGCCCTCGCTGACCGGCTCCCTGACGTCCGTGTGGACGGACGACGCCACCGCCGTGACGGAGGCCGTGCGGTATCTCGCCGCGCTGGGGCACCGCCGGATCGCCCGGGTGGGGGGCGCCGCCGCGCTCGGGCACACGGTGATCCGGGCGGCCGCGTTCGACGGGGCGGCGCGGAGTCTGGGGCTGGCCGGGGCGTGGCAGGTCGCGACGGACTACTCCGGGGAGGCGGGGGCGCGGGCCACCCGGTCGATGCTGGCGGCCGCCCCGCCGGACCGGCCGACGGCGATCGTCTACGACAACGACATCATGGCCGTGGCGGGGCTGTCGGTGGCGGCCGAGATGGGGCTGTCGGTGCCGCGGGACGTGTCCCTGCTGGCCTGGGACGACTCGCAGCTGTGCCGGCTGACGCACCCCACGCTGTCCGCGATGAGCCATGACGTGTTCGGCTTCGGCGCGGAGGCGGCGCGGACGCTGTTCGGGGTGGTCACGGGGGCGGGGCCGGGATCGCACCCGGTGCCGACGCCGGTGCTGACGCCCCGGGGGTCGACGGCACCCCCGGGGGTGTGACCTTCACCGCTTGGCCCTCCGGGACTGGGCAGCTACGTTACCCACAAGTAGCATGGGTTCTGAGCGCGCGCTCAGCGCTTGCGCGTCGCAGCAGTGCCATCCCGCACCCTGGAGGAGAGCCATCGTGCCTCGTACCGTCAGGGACGTCGTCTTCGTCGACGGCGTCCGCACCCCGTTCGGCAAGGCGGGCCCGAAGGGCGTCTACCACGAGACCCGCGCCGACGACCTCGTCGTGAAGGCGATCCGGGAGCTGCTGCGCCGCAACCCCGGTCTCGACCCGAAGAAGGTCGACGAGGTCGCCATCGCCGCGACCACCCAGATCGGCGACCAGGGCCTGACCATCGGCCGCACCGCCGGCATCCTCGCGGGCCTGCCCACCTCGGTCCCCGGCTACTCCATCGACCGCATGTGCGCGGGCGCGCTGACCGCCGTCACCACGGTGGCCGGTTCCGTCGCCTTCGGCGCGTACGACGTCGCCGTCGCCGGCGGTGTCGAGCACATGGGCCGCCACCCGATGGGCGAGGGCGTGGACCCCAACCCGCGGTTCGTGAGCGAGAAGCTGGTCGACGAGTCGGCCCTGTTCATGGGCATGACCGCGGAGAACCTGCACGACCGCTACCCGCAGATCACCAAGCTGCGCGCCGACGAGTACGCGGTGCGCTCCCAGGAGAAGGCCGCCAAGGCGTACGCCAACGGCAAGATCCAGGCCGACCTGGTGCCGATCTCGGTGCGCCGCACCTCCCCCGAGGGCGGGGAGACCGGCTGGGGCCTGGTCACGGCCGACGAGCCGATGCGCCCGGGCACCACCCTGGAGAACCTGGCGGGCCTGAAGACGCCGTTCCGCGTCCACGGCCGGGTCACCGCGGGCAACGCGGCCGGTCTGAACGACGGCGCCACCGCCTCCCTCATCGCCTCCGAGGACTTCGCGCGCGAGAACGGCCTGCCGGTCAAGATGCGCCTGGTCTCCTACGCCTTCGCCGGCGTGGAGCCGGAGGTCATGGGCTACGGCCCGATCCCGGCCACCGAGAAGGCCCTCGCCCAGGCCGGGCTGTCGATCTCCGACATCGGCCTGTTCGAGATCAACGAGGCCTTCGCCGTCCAGGTCCTGGCCTTCCTCGACCACTACGGCATCGCCGACGACGACGAGCGCGTCAACCAGTACGGCGGCGCCATCGCCTTCGGTCATCCCCTGGCCTCCTCCGGAGTCCGGCTGATGACGCAGCTGGCCCGCCAGTTCGAGGAGCAGCCGCACGTCCGCTACGGCCTGACCACCATGTGCGTCGGCTTCGGCATGGGCGCGACGGTCGTCTGGGAGAACCCGCACTTCGAGGGGGACAAGTGAGCACCACCGCCGAGCTGTTGAAGGGTGCGGCCGAGCTGTTCCCGGACGAGGTCGTCACCAGCGCGCACGTACGCCACTTCGACCTGCCGCTGGGTGGGGGCCGGTTCGCCCTGATCACCCTGGACAACGGCCTGGACCACACCAAGCCGACCACCTTCGGCCCGCAGTCCCTCGCGAACCTGAACACCGCGATCGACCAGGTCGAGCGGGAGGCCGCGGACGGCCAGGTCGTCGGCGTCGGGGTCACCGGCAAGCCGTTCATCTTCGCCGTCGGCGCCGACCTCAAGGGCGTCGAGCTCCTCAAGGAGCACGAGCACGCGCTCGCCATCGGCAAGGGCGGCCACGAGGTCTTCAAGCGCCTGTCGTCCCTCGCGGTCCCGACGTTCGCGTACTACAACGGCGCGGCCATGGGCGGCGGGGTCGAGGTCGGCCTGCACTGTACCTACCGCACGGTGTCCGCGGCCGTTCCGGCGTTCTCCCTCCCCGAGGTGTTCCTGGGCCTGGTCCCGGGCTGGGGCGGCTGCGCGCTGCTGCCGAACCTGATCGGCGCCGACAAGGCCGTCTCGGTGATCATCGAGAACAGCCTCAACCAGAACAAGCAGCTCAAGGGCGCGCAGGTCTACGAACTGGGCATCGCCGACGCGCTGTTCGAGGGCGCCGACTTCCTGGAGCAGTCGCTCATCTGGACGGCCGCCGTCCTCAAGGGCGAGATCGTCGTCGACCGCCCGGTGATCGACCGCGGCGAGGCCTGGGACCAGGCCGTCGCACGCGGCCGGTTCATCGCCGACGGCAAGGTGCACGGCGCGGCCCCGGCCGCCTACCGCGCCCTCGACATCATCGCCGCCGCCAAGGACGGCGACCTCCAGCGGGGCTTCGACGCCGAGGACCGGGCGCTCGCCGACCTGATCATGGGCGGCGAACTGCGCTCCGGCATCTACGCCTTCAACCTGGTGCAGAAGCGCGGCAAGCGCCCGGCGGGCGCCCCGGACAAGTCGCTGGCGCGGCCGGTCACCAAGGTCGGCGTGGTGGGCGCGGGCCTGATGGCCTCGCAGCTCGCCCTGCTCTTCCTGCGCCGCCTGGAGGTGCCGGTCGTGCTGACCGACATCGACCAGGAGCGCATCGACAAGGGCGTCGGCTACGTCCACGCCGAGATCGACAAGCTGCTCGCCAAGGGCCGCGTCAACCAGGACAAGGCCAACCGTCTCAAGGCGCTGGTGACCGGTGTCCTGGACAAGGCCGAGGGCTTCGCGGACGCGGACTTCGTCATCGAGGCCGTGTTCGAGGAGATCGGCGTCAAGCAGCAGGTGTTCGCGGAGGTCGAGGCGGTCGCCCCGGCGCACGCGATCCTCGCCACCAACACCTCCTCCCTCTCGGTCACCGAGATGGCGTCGAAGCTGAAGCACCCCGAGCGGGTCGTCGGCTTCCACTTCTTCAACCCGGTCGCCGTGCTGCCGCTGCTGGAGATCGTGCGCGGCGAGCGGACCGACGACGCCTCGCTGGCCACGGCGTTTGCCGTCGCCAAGAAGCTGCGGAAGACGGCGGTCCTGGTGAAGGACGCCCCGGCGTTCGTCGTCAACCGCGTCCTCACCCGCTTCATGGGCGAGGTGCAGAACGTCATCGACGAGGGCACCCCGGTCGAGGTCGCGGAGAAGGCGGTCGAGCCGCTCGGCCTGCCGATGTCGCCGCTCGTCCTGCTGGAGCTGGTCGGTCCCGCGATCGGCCTGCACGTCTCGGAGACGCTCCACCGGGCGTTCCCGGACCGCTTCACGGTCTCCCCGAACCTCAAGGCGGTCGTCGAGGCGGGCAAGCGCGGCTTCTACGTCTACGACAGCGGGAAGCCCGAGCTGGACCCCGAGGTCGCCGCGCTGCTGAAGCAGGGCGACACGGTCCTCACCGAGGAGCAGGTGCGGGCGCGCGTCCTGGAGGCGGTGGCGCAGGAGATCGGGCTGATGCTGGACGAGGGCGTCGTCGCGGAGGCCCAGGACATCGACCTCTGCCTGATCACCGGTGCCGGCTGGCCCTTCCACCTGGGCGGCGTCACGCCGTACCTGGACCGCGAGGGTGTCTCGGAGCGGGTGAACGGCAAGCGGTTCCTGGCGCCGGGCGTGGCGTCGGTTCCCGCCTGACCGTCAGGGGGACGTGAAGAGGGCCTCCGCCGTCCGGCGGAGGCCCTCCGCGTCTGTGCCCGCGGCGTCCGGTCCCGGCCGCTCACACCTCCCGCCACGCCGTCAGCGCCAGCCCCGGCTCCTCCTTGCGGCGGCTGGTGAGGAGGCGGCCGGCCGACGGGGACAGGGTCGCCGCGACCACCCGGCCGCCGTGGTCCCGGGCGAGGGCCACCACGGCGTCGTCGGGCAGGTGGGGGCCGGACTCGGTCCACCAGGCGCCGGCCGTCTCGTCCTCGGTCGGGTAGGCGGCGAAGGCGACGCGGCCGCTCGCGGCGCGCTGGGCGAGCAACGTGCAGTCGTGGCCGTCGAGTTCGCAGCGGACGGCGGCCACCGGGCCGGGGCCGGCGGCGGCGAGCAGCGGGACCGGCTTGCCGCCGGGACGCCAGGCGCAGACCTCGCCGGAGTCGTCGTCGGTGAAGAAGAGGGTGGTGTGCTCGGCGGAGGTGGCCAGGGCGCGCAGCGTGCCGGGGCGGACCGCCGCCTCCAGGGGTTCCTCCCGCACCGGGACGGCGCCCGGCTCGGCCTGCCGCCAGTGCAGGATCGCGCCGGAGACGGCCGCGTACACCTCGATACGCCCGGACTCCCCCGTCACGGCGACCGGCGGGCCCTGCACGCCCTGCCCCTTCAGGTCGCGCCACGGGTCCCAGCCGCCCTTCTCCTTCTGGGCGACCATGCTGAGCCCGGTGCCGACGTTGCGCACGAAGACGTGCGCCCGCCCCTGGGCGTCCACGGCCACGGCGGGCGTGCCGGTGCGCCCGCCCGTCTTGTTGGGGTGGCCGACCGGAGCCCAGTCCAGGGCCGCGAGCAGGGGCCGGAAGTGGGTGGAGTGCACCAGGACCGCCTCCCCCGACGCGGTCGGCCGCCAGGCGGCCAGATGGGCGTAGCCGTCGGCGCCCTGCCCGACGGCCACGCCGTCCGGCCGCACCCGCTGTTCGCCGGCCACCGTGCGGGGCGGGTCCCAGGGGCCGCCCCCGGTCCGCTCCGCCCGGCACAGCACGGCGTCGTGTGACGTCAGGTAGACACTGAGCCGCCCGTCGCGGCCGCGTATGAGCCATTCGCCGTTCACCCGCTCACTGTATGACGGCCGTCGCACGGGGCCGCCGCCCGGGGCGCACGCCCCGCGGCGGTCCCGTGCCGCCGCCCGGGGCGCACGCCGAGCCGCCGTCCGTGCCACCCTGGGCCCATGCACGCTGAGCCCGGGGAGCACGCCTCCCCCCTGCTGGTGATCGTCGACGCCGCGAACGTCGTGGGGTCGGTGCCCGACGGCTGGTGGCGCGACCGGCGGGGCGCCGCGGAGCGGCTGCGCGACCGGCTGGCCGCCGGCGGGCTCCCCGGACGCCCCGGCCCGCGGGAGATCGTCCTGGTCGTCGAGGGCGCCGCGCGCGGGGTGGAGTCGGTGCCCGGGGTGCGCGTGGAGTCGGCCCCCGGCAGCGGCGACGACCACATCGTCGACCTGGCCGCCCGCTCCGCCGGCCGCCCCCGCCTGGTCGTCACGGCCGACCGGGAACTGCGCCGCCGGGTGACGGAGCACGGCGCGGAGGTCGCGGGACCGCGGGCCGTGCTCGGCTGAGGGCGGCCCCGTACGGGACGGGGGCGGGGCGGCGGGTCAGCGGTTGCCGTCCCCCCGGTGCGGGTGGGCCACCTCCTCGACCGTGGTCTCCTCGTGGCGGCCCAGCCGGCTGTGGGAGCGGCCGTAGAGGAAGTAGACGAGGAAGCCGATGACCATCCAGACGGCGAAGCGGACCCAGGTCTCGGCGGGCAGGTTGACCATCAGCCAGAGGGAGGCCGCCACCGACAGGAGGGGGAGGACCGGCACCCAGGGCGTGCGGAACGCCCGGTGCAGGTCGGGGCGGGTGCGGCGGAGGACGATCACGCCGATCGCGACGACCACGAACGCGAAGAGCGTGCCGATGTTCACCAGTTCGGCGAGTTCGCTCAGCGGGGTGAAGCCGGCGAGGACCGCGATGAGCACACCGAGCAGGATGGTCGGCCGGTGCGGGGTCTTGAACCGCGGGTGGACCTGGGAGAAGAAGCGCGGCAGCAGCCCGTCGCGGCTCATCGCGAAGAAGACCCGGGTCTGACCGAGCAGCAGGATCATGCAGACCGTGGTGAGACCGACGGCCGCGCCGAAGCTGATGAAGCCCGCGTACCAGGGGTGGCCGGTGGCCTTGAACGCGTCGGCGAGCGGCGCGGTGATGTTCAGCCTGCTGTAGTGCTGCATCCCGGTCACGACGATGGACACCAGGACGTAGAGGGTGGTGCAGATGAGGAGGGAGCCGATGATGCCGCGCGGCATGTCCCGCTGCGGGTTCCTGGTCTCCTCGGCGGCCGTGGCGACGACGTCGAAGCCGATGAAGGCGAAGAACACCACGGACGCGGCGGTGAAGATGCCCATCACGCCGAAGTTGGACGGCGCCCAGCCGAACATCAGCTGGATGAGCGGGGACTGGAGGCTGTCGCCCGCCGGCACCGCCTGCGCCTTCGGGATGAACGGGTCGTAGTTCTTGCTCTCGACGAGGAAGGCACCCGCGATGATCACGACGAGGACGACGGTCACCTTGACGGCGACGACGACCGAGGTGACGCGCGCGGACAGCTTGGTGCCGACCACGAGGATGGCGGTGAGCACGAGGACGAGCGCGGCGGCGAGGACGTCGAAGCCGAACCCCTGGGCGCCGTCCCGGGTGCCGAGCGCCGCCGGCAGGTGCCATCCCGCGTTGTCCAGCAGCGAGGCGATGTAGCCGGACCAGCCGACGGCGACCACCGCCGTGCCCAGCGCGAACTCCAGGACCAGGTCCCAGCCGATGATCCAGGCGGGGAGCTCTCCGAGCGAGGCGTACGAGAAGGTGTACGCGGAGCCCGCCACCGGCACGGTGGAGGCGAACTCGGCGTAGCAGAGGGCGGCGAGCGCGCAGACGACCCCGGCCACGACGAAGGCGAGGGCGACGGCCGGACCGGCGTTGTTCCTGGCGACCGTGCCGGTGAGGACGAAGATGCCGGTGCCGATGATGACACCGACGCCGAAGACGGTCAGGTCCAGCGCGGACAGCGACTTCTTGAGCGCGTGCTCCGGTTCCTCGGTGTCGAGGATGGACTGTTCGACCTTCTTCGTCCGGAAGAGGGTGCTGCTCACGGGCCTACCTCCCACGCTGGTCGTCCTCGACATGATCGAGAGCGCGTGGTGCGTATGCCCCGGCGTGGGCGTGTCACGCGGACGGGCCGGTCGCACCACTCCTCACGGTGGCACAACCGGCCCTTTCCGGCGCGTTCGGCCTGTCCGTCCGGGCGTCTCCGGCGCGGCAGGGCCCTAGGTCCTGTCGTCACATTCCCGTCTGCCCCGCGACGCCATGCACGCACTCTCGCCGCACCGGGCCCAGACCGAAGTACATCCAGTACGAGGGTCAGGGCCCGGCACACCGAGAGCACGCACCTGACGCCGCAGGACCGCCCTTCGGGCGACGACGCGAATGTGACGACAGGCCCTAGCAGTGCGTCAGTCGCGGGCGGACTCCACGGAGTCGACCTCGGCCTCCGTGCTGTCGTACCGTCCGTCGAGCCGGGAGACCAGGCCGGTGACCTGGCGGGCGATGTCGGGGGCGGTCAGACCGATCTCGGCCATGACCTCGGCGCGGGTGGCGTGGTCGAGGAAGCGCGGCGGGATGCCGAAGTCGCGCAGCGGGACGTCGACGCCGGCGTCCCGCAGGGCCTGGGCGATCGCGGAGCCGACACCGCCGACGCGGGAGTTGTCCTCGACGGTGACGACCACCCGGTGCCGGTCGGCGAGCGGGGCCATCGCCTCGTCGACCGGCTTGACCCAGCGCGGGTCGACGACGGTGGTGGAGATGCCCTGCCGGTCGAGGAGCCCGGCGATCTCCAGGCACATGGGCGCGAGGGCGCCGACCGAGACGAGCAGCACATCGGGCCGGTCGGTGCCGGGCTCGCGCAGCACGTCCATGCCGCCCACCCGTCCCACGGCGGGCACGGCGGGGCCGACGGCGCCCTTGGAGAAGCGGACGACGGTCGGTGCGTCGTCGACCTCGACGGCCTCGCGCAGCTGGGCGCGCACCTGGTCGGCGTCGCGCGGCGCGGCCAGCCTGAGTCCCGGCACGACCTGGAGGATCGACATGTCCCACATGCCGTTGTGGGAGGCGCCGTCGGTGCCGGTGACCCCGGCCCGGTCCAGGACGAACGTCACCCCGCACTTGTGGAGCGCGACGTCCATGAGGACCTGGTCGAAGGCGCGGTTGAGGAAGGTGGCGTAGACGGCGAAGACGGGGTGCACGCCGGCGTGGGCGAGGCCCGCCGCGGAGACGGCGCCGTGCTGTTCGGCGATGCCGACGTCGTAGACGCGCTCCGGGAAGGCCTTGGCGAACTTGTCCAGGCCCACCGGCTGGAGCATGGCGGCCGTGATGGCGACGATGTCCTTGCGCTCCTTGCCGAGCTCGACCATCTCGTCGCCGAAGACGGAGGTCCAGTCGGCGCCGGAGGTGGAGATCGGCAGACCGGTGTCGGGGTGGATCTTGCCGACGGCGTGGAAGCGGTCCGCCTCGTCCTGGAGGGCGGGCTGGTAGCCGCGGCCCTTCTCGGTGAGGCAGTGCACGATGACGGGCCCGCCGAACCGCTTGGCGCGGGCCAGCGCCGACTCCAGGGCCTCGATGTCGTGCCCGTCGATGGGGCCGACGTACTTCAGGCCGAGGTCCTCGAACATGCCCTGGGGGGCGATGAAGTCCTTCAGGCCCTTCTTGGCGCCGTGCAGGGTGTCGAAGAGCGGTTTGCCGACGACGGGGGTGCGGTCGAGGATCTCCTTCGTCCGGGCGAGGAAGCGCTCGTAGCCGTCGGTCGTGCGGAGCGTGGCGAGGTGGTTGGCGAGGCCGCCGATCGTGGGGGCGTAGGAGCGCTCGTTGTCGTTGACGACGATGACGAGCGGGCGGTCCTTGGCCTCGGCGATGTTGTTGAGCGCCTCCCAGGCCATGCCGCCGGTCAGCGCGCCGTCACCGATGACGGCGACGACGTGGCTGTCGCGTTCGAGGAGCTGGTTGGCCTTGGCGATGCCGTCGGCCCAGCCGAGCACCGTGGAGGCGTGGCTGTTCTCGATGACGTCGTGCTCGGACTCGGCCTGCGAGGGGTAGCCGGACAGGCCGCCCTTCATCTTCAGCCGGGAGAAGTCCTGCCGTCCCGTGAGCAGCTTGTGCACGTAGGACTGGTGGCCGGTGTCCCACAGCACCTTGTCCCTGGGCGACTCGAAGACCCGGTGGAGGGCGATGGTGAGCTCGACCACGCCGAGATTGGGCCCGAGGTGGCCGCCGGTCTTGGAGACGGCCTCGACGAGGAAGGCGCGGATCTCCCCCGCCAGCTGGTCCAGCTCCTCCGGGCTGAGCCGGTCCAGATCGCGCGGTCCCGTGATGCGGGTCAGCAGCGGCACCCGTGCCTCCTTGCAGTAGAGCTGATCGAGCTGTTGCCGGGTTCGTCGAGTCTAATGTTCCGTCTCGGCCCGTGGACCACGGCCCGTGCGTCATAGGTCACCCGTCGGCCGTACCCATGTCGGACGGTTCCTATGACAGCGCTGTGCCCGGCACCGAGAACGGTGCCGGGCACGGGCGTGCGGGACACGACGGCGCGGTCCCGGGGAGCGTCAGCCGCGCCCCGCGGCCTTCTGGCTCTTGCGGGAGACGGAGTCGATGACGACCGCGCCGAGCAGAACACCACCGGTGATCATGTACTGGATCGAGGTGTTCATGTTGAGCAGGTCCAGGCCGGTCTGGATGGACTGGATGACCAGCATGCCGAGCAGCGCCGACCACACCGAGCCGCGGCCGCCGAAGAGGCTGGTGCCGCCGATGACCGCCGCGGCGATCGCCAGCATCAGCGTGTTGCCGCCACCGGCGTTCAGCGTGGCGCTGGCCGTCTGGCCGGCGAAGAACATACCGCCGACCGCCGCGAAGCCACCGGCGATGGCGAACACGGTGATCCGGATCAGGGCCACGTTGATGCCGGCGCGGCGCGCGGCCTCGATGCCGCCGCCGACCGCGAAGACCTTGCGGCCGTAGGTGGTGCGGCGCAGCACGAAGTCGACGATGACCAGGCAGGCCAGGAAGATGACCAGGGCGTTGGAGACGCCGGCGGCGTTGTTCAGCACGGCCGCGGCCACGAAGGAGGCGATGCCGAGCGCGCCGACCCGGATGAGGATCTCGCTGGTCGGCCGGAACGGCACGCCCGCAGCCCTGCGGCGGCGCTGCTCACCGAAGTTGCCGACGAGCATCAGCACGACACCGAGGCCGGCCAGCAGGTAGGCGCCGATGATGGCCTGGTCCATGAAGAAGGAGCTCTGGCCGAGCAGGTGGACCGGGCCGGAGTCGGCCGGGATGTTGATGGTGCCGCTGGAGCCCAGCAGCCAGAGCATCAGACCGTTCCAGCCGAGGAAGCCGGCCAGGGTGACGACGAACGCGGGCACGCCGATCTTGGCGAAGAACCATCCGTGCAGGGCGCCGATGGCGACACCGGTGAGGACGGTGAGGAACAGCGCCAGCCACTGGTTCATGGTGTGGTCGACCACGAACACCGCGAACAGGGTGGACGCCAGACCGCTGACCGAACCGACGGACAGGTCGATCTCGCCGAGCAGCAGCACGAACACCAGGCCGATGGCGAGCATGCCGGTGGCCGAGAGGAAGTAGCTGACGTTCGAGAGGTTCTCGGCGCTCAGGAAGCGGTCGTTCTGGAGCTGGAAGATCGTCCAGATGATGATCAGGCCGATGAAGACCGGCAGCGAGCCCAGCTCGCCGCCCTTCACCTTGCGCTTGAACTCGGTGACGTAGCCCTTGAGGCCCTCTTCGCGCACCAGCAGGCGCGGGTCGACGACGGCGACGGGGGCCGCGGTGGGGTCGTCGGCGGGAGCGACGGTCGCCTGCTTCTCGACGACGCCGTCGGTCTTCTCGGCCTGGGTGGCCTTCGGGCCCTCGGCGCTGTCGCCCTTGGCGGCCTTCGCGGCCTCGGCGCTGTCGCTCTTCACGGTCTTGGACGTGTCGCTCACTTGGCCGCCTCCGCGGTGCGACGCCCCGCACGACGGGTGACGGCGTTGTCCGTGGCACCCGTGATGGCGGCGATGATCTCTTCGTGGCTGGTGTCCTTCACGGGGAAGGAGCCGTTGTTCTTGCCCAGGCGCAGTACGGCGACGGTGTCCGCGACCGCCTTGACGTCGGCCATGTTGTGGCTGATGAGGATGACGCCGAGGTCCCGCTCGCGCAGCCGCTCGACCAGGTCGAGGACCTGCGCGGTCTGCTCGACGCCGAGGGCGGCGGTGGGCTCGTCGAGGATGACGACCTTCGGGTCACCGATCAGCGCGCGGGCGATGGCGACGACCTGGCGCTGGCCTCCGGAGAGGCTCGCGATCGGGATGCGCACGCTCGGGATGCGGATGGAGAGCGTGGACAGCAGCTCGCGGGCGTTCTTCTCCATCGACACCTCGTCGATGACGCCGCGGCGGAGCAGCTCGCGCCCGAGGTAGAGGTTTCCGACGACATCGAGGTTGTCGCAGAGGGCGAGGTCCTGGTAGACCGTCGCGACGCCGAGGGCCTGGGCGTCGTTCGGCTTGGTGATGCTGACCGGCCTGCCCTCCCACTCGATGACGCCCTCGTCGATGGGGTGGACACCCGCGATCGTCTTGACCAGGGTCGACTTACCTGCGCCGTTGTCGCCCACCAGGGCGACCACTTCTCCGGCGTGGACCTCCAGCTCGACATCGGTGAGGGCCTGGACCGCACCGAATCGCTTGGAGACTCCGCGCAACGCCAGCACGGGCGTAGCGGACACGTGAACCATCTCCTTCGCCGCCTGACCGGCGGGGATGCCGCGCGCTGTGGGAAAAGGCGCGGAGGGGTGTGCGGGACGGGACGCGGAACGCGTCGCCGGCGCACGAGGTTTACAAGATGAACATGCGCGAGTCCGTCGCGCTGGGCAACGGTTCCGTCCGACGCCCGCCCCGGCAGCGGGGTGTGAGGTGGGGCAGGCGTCGGAGGAGTCTCGCGGGACCGCTCGGCGGTCCGGGCCCGGCTCCCCGTGGGGACCCGGGCCGGGTGCGCGTGGCGCGCGGTGTCGCTACTGCAGACCGGCGGTCTTGCAGGCGGCGGCGTACTCGGCGGTGCAGATCTCCTCGACCGTGTACAGCTTGTCCGCGACCACCGTGTCCTTGATGTTGGCCTTGGTGACCGAGACCGGGGTCAGCAGCTGGGAGGGGACCTTGTCGCCGGAGCCGCTGGTCAGCGTCTGGGTGGCGAGGGACTTGATGTCCTTGCCCTCGAGCAGGTTGACCGCGAGCTGGGCGGCGGCGTCGGCCTCGGGCTTGAACGCCTTGTAGACGGTGGAGGACTGGGTGCCGGCGACGATGCGCTGGATACCCGCGAGCTCCGCGTCCTGGCCGGTCAGCGGGATGCCGCTGATCTTCGCGCCCTTGAGGGTGTTGGCGATGCCACCGGCCATGCCGTCGTTGGCGGAGTAGACGGCCGCGATGTTCTTCGCGCCGAGCTGGGTGATCGCGGCGGACACCTTCTGCGCCGCGACGGTGTCCTTCCACAGGCCGGACTGCTCGTAGGCGATGGTGACCTTGCCGTCGAGGGCCTTGTGCGCGCCTTCCTTGAACTGGGCGGCGTTCGGGTCGGCGTCGTCACCGTTGATCATGACGACCTTGGACTTGGTGGTCGCCTTGGAGCCGAGGGCGTCGAGCAGGGCCTGGCCCTGGAGCTCGCCGACCTTGACGTTGTCGAAGGAGACGTAGGCCGAGACCGGGCCCTGCGCGAGGCGGTCGTACGCGATGACCTCGACACCCTTGTCCACCGCGGACTGGATGGAGGACTTGATCGCGGCGGAGTCCTGGGCGGAGATCACGATGACCTTCACGCCCTTGGTGACCATGCTGCTGACCTGCTGGGCCTGCTTGGCGGCGTCGGCGGCGGCGTTCGCGTACTCGACGTTGCAGTCGGAGCAGAGCTCCTTCACCTTGGCCTCGAAGTACGGCTTGTCGAACTTCTCGTAGCGCGCGGTGACGGTGTCGGGGAGCAGCAGGCCGATCGACTTGCTGTCGGAGCTGCTGCTGTCGGAGTCGTCGCCGCCCGCCTTGCCGCACGCGGCAATCGACAGGGCCATGGAAACGGCGGTGGCGCCGATCACGACTCTACGCATCGTTGCGTTCATGTGGGTTGTGCCTCCCTGACAGGGCCGCAACGCTGCGGCCGAGGTGGCTCGAAGTCAACTCGGCCGCAAGTTCGACGTCAAGAAGTAAATACTTAACGAGATGGCAACGGGGTCATTCGTTCTCTAAGTGAAGGCGGGTGCGGCGGAGGACAGCGTTCCGTCCAAAAGAGTCGAATCGCCCATCTCGCTGAGCGCGAGGGCGAGCGCCCCGAGCACCTCCGCCCGGCCCCCGAGTGCCCCCGGGAGAACGGAGAGTTGACGCGCCGCGCTGGGGATCGCGTAGCGGCCGACGGACTCCCGGATCGGCCCGAGCACCAGCTCCCCGGCCTCGGCGAGATCGCCGCCGAGCACCACCCGGCTCGGGTTCAGCAGGTTGCAGAGATTGGCGACTCCGCTGCCGATATGGCGTCCGACGTCGGCAATCACCCTACGGCAGCCGGGGTCCCCGTCCCTGGCCAGCCTCACCACGCCCTCCATCGTGAGGTCGGTGCCGTGGCTGGGCTGGAGGAGCGGCAGCACGTACCGGGCGGCCGTGAACGTCTCCAGGCAGCCGCGGTTCCCGCAGCGGCAGACCGGGCCGGATTCGTCGAGCGTGATGTGCCCGATCTCCCCCGCGGTGCCGCCGGGACCGCGGTAGATCTTCCCCTCGATCACCAGACCGGCGCCGACACCGCTCGCGACCTTGATGTAAGCAAGATCACGTACGCCGCGGCCGCTGCCCCAGACCATCTCGCCGAGGGCGCCGAGGTTGGCGTCGTTGTCCACGTGGACGGCCACCCCGAGACGGCCGCGCAGCTCCTCGGCGGGGCGCGTGCCGATCCAGCCGGGCAGGATGGCTGAGGAGCCGAGCGTGCCGGACTCCACGTCGATGGGTCCGGGCACGCCGAGCCCGACCCCGGCGACCTTGGACCGGTCGACCCCGGTGGCCTCGATCAGACGCTCGACGAGCTGCTCCGCCCGGTCGAAGCCCTGGGCCGAGGAGGCGTCCACGTCCAGCGGCTCGGACTCCTCGGCGAGCACCTGGTGGGCGAGGTTGCCGATGGCGACCCTGAGGTGGGTGTGGCCGAAGTCGACGCCGATGACGATGCCGGCGTCACCGCTGAGGCTGACGCTGCGGGCCCTGCGCCCGCCCGCCGAGGTGGGCGTGACCTCGACGGTTCCGCCGTCCTTCAGCTCGCGCACGATGTTCGACACGGTGGCCGCCGACAGACCGGTCGTCCGGGCGATCTCCGCCTGCGTCAGGGACCCGGCCAGACGCACGGCCCGTACGACCCGTTCGAGGTTGGCTCGGTGCAGCGACGACTGCGACCCCGGAGTCTCCACGACGACCTCCTGCGCGCGGGACCGCAGCGATGGGGCCCCGTCCATGTCCAACTAGTGAACTCTAAGCTGAGCTGTTCGGGTCGCCTCCCGTCAAGAGGTTGAACAGTATCCGCATGCTCGAACAAACGGACGGGCGCCGGCGCGGGGCCGAGGTTGCGGGGTGTGCGGAGGCGGGTGCGCGGTGTTGCGGGAATCGGGCGTGAGGGCGAGCGCACCGGGCACGAAAAGCGGACGGAAGCACACATAAGGCGGCGCGCGCCGCCTCCTGTGCTCCGGGAGCCCGCGTACGCCGCCTGAAGGCGCGAGGTCTACTTCAGCGCGCCCGCTGTCAACCCCTGCACCACCTGCCGCTGGAACACGATGTACGCCGCCAGGACCGGCAGCATCGCCATCACGAGTCCGGCGAAGAGCCCCGACCAGTCGCCCTTGTAGCCCTGGCTGACGGCCAGTTGGACGAGCCCCTGGGTGAGGACGCGCCGGTCGGGGTCGGTGTTGAGGACCGTGGGGAGCATGTACTGGTTCCACTGGCCCAGGAAGTTGAAGATGCCCACGCTGACCAGGCCGGGCCGGGCCATGGGCAGCATGATCCGGAAGAACGTGCGGCTGTGGGAGGCGCCGTCGACGAAGGCCGCCTCCGCGACCTCGGTGGGCAGGGTGCGGAAGAACGCCGTGAGGAAGAACACCGTGAACGGCAGCGAGTAGGCGATGTAGACCAGGATCAGGCCGTGGAGGGTGTTCAGCAGCCCCATGGTGTCGACCACGTAGAACAGCGGGACCAGCGCCAGCATGATCGGGAAGCTCATGCCGCCGACGAACAGGTAGTAGACGAAGCGGTTGCCGGGGAAGTCGAAGCGGGCCAGGACGTACGCCGCCATGGAGCCGAGGACCAGGGTGCCGACGAGCGAACCGCCCACCACCAGCACGGTGTTGAGGAAGTAGTCGCTCATGTCGGCCTCGGTCCACGCCCGGGCCCAGTTGTCGAGGTGCAGGGCGTCGGGCAGCGACCACGGCGAGCCGAAGATGGAGGCGTCGTCCTTGAAGGAGGTCATCACCGCCCACAGCAGCGGCAGCACGACCATGACCGCCCACAGGGCGAGGATGCCGTGCGAGAAGGCGTTGAGGATCTGCCCCTCCCCCTTCCGCCCGGACGGGCGGCCGGCCGGGGGCGGGTCCGCCTTCGTCACGGGCGCGGGCACGGGCGCGGCGGGTTCCGTGGTCTTCTCGATGCTCATGATCAGTACTCCAGCCGCTCGCGCCGCCCCAGCCGCATCACGAGCGCGGCGAAGGCCAGCGTCACGACGAGCAGGGCGACGCCGATGGTGGTGGCGTAGGCGGCCTGACCGTCACGGAACGCCTTCTGGTAGACGTACAGGACCAGGACGGTGGTCGAGTAGTCGGGGCCGCCCGGTCCGGTCGTCATGATCTGCACGACCGCGAACGACTCCGCGCCGAGGGCGAGGATGCCCAGGTAGACCCAGCCGGACTGCACGGTGTCCCACAGCAGCGGCAGGGTGATGCGGAAGAAGGTGGTGGCCCGCCTCGCGCCGTCGAGCAGGGCGGCCTCGTACAGGTCCGCCGGGATCGACGCCATGCCCGCGGAGAACAGCACCACGAAGAACCCGACCGTCGACCACACCAGCACCGCCATCACGCACCACAGCGCGAGGTCCGGGTCGCCCAGCCACAGCGGCTGGACGCCGTCCAGTCCGATCCCCCGCAGCAGGGAGTTGACCGCGCCGCTGTCCGGGTTGTACGCGAAGGCGAACAGCAGCGCGACGATCGCGATGGAGAGCACCTGCGGGAAGAAGTACACGATCTTGTAGAAGGAGGAGCCCCGGACGCCGGAGACCGCCGGGCCGCCCTTCCTCCTCCGCCCGCCGACATTGATCATGAAGGCGAGGAACAGCGCGAAGCCGATCGTGATAAGCGGCACCACGACCGCGAACGTCAGGCTGTGCCCCAGGGATTTCCAGAAGACGTCGTCGTCCAGCATCCTGCGGTAATTGTCGAGCCCGACCATCTGGAATTCGGGGCTCAGGCCGGTCCAGTCCGTGAACGAGTAGTAGATGGACTGGACGAACGGCCAGATCACGAAGAGCGCGTACAGTCCCAGGGGCAGCGCCAGGAACCCCACGATGAAGCGGTACTTGCCGTGCTGCATCACCACTCCGGTGCCGTGTGAATTCCCGTTACTGGTGCTTGTAGTGCTTGATCGACGTGTCCTTCGCGGTGTCGTCGGCGAATTTCTGGATCTTCTTGACGGCCTCGGCCGGGGTGAGGCGGCCGGCCATCATCTCGCCGAGTCCGGACACGCCGATCTGCTCCTTCTGCAACTTCACGTACCAGTCCTGGAGCCGGGGGTTCAGCACGTTCCCGCCCGCCTTCTCCAGCGCGGCGACGCCCGACGTGAGCCCGGGGGTGAGGGTGATGCCGTCGGTGCCGCCGTCGTAGGCGGTCAGCGACTTCACCTTGGCGGTGAAGTTCTTCGACGACGCCTCGCCGAGCATGATGCGCAGCTGCTCCATGCCGCCCGCCGCGTTCTTCGCCTTGGCCGGCACGACGAACGGCTCGCCGCCGGAGGCCCACAGGGCGCCGAACGGCAGCGCGTCGGAGGAGTCGATGCCGGTGGGCGCCGAGACGGCCAGGTCGAAGTCGTCCGGGATGACGTTCGCCGACTCGTTCTCCACCCAGGAGCCGTTGGGCAGGAACAGGGCCTTGCCCTGGGCCCACGCGGTCTGCGACTGGATGTGGTCCAGCCCCGGGGTGCCCTTGAGGACGTAGCCCTTCTGGTAGAGCTCGTAGTACGCCTCGAAGCACGTCTTGACCGCGGGGTGTTCCCAGGCCTTGGGCTCCAGGTTGTCGATGGCGTCGAGGACCTCGCGGCCGCCGACCTTGCCGATCATCGGGTACAGCGAGAAGGGCAGGTAGTACGGGTACTTGCCGGCGTACGTCCAGCCCGCGATGCCCTTCTTCTTCGCCTTCTCGCAGACGGCGAGCATCTCGTCCCAGGTCTCGGGGTACGTGGCGTCCAGCGAGTCCAGGAGCTTCCGCGAGTACCAGACGCCGTAGACGGTGTAGGCGTAGTACAGGATCCAGACGGGGTCGCCGTCGAGCCGGCCCATCTCCACGATGCCGGGCCGCAGCGTGTCGCGGACCTTCTTCGCCGGGTCGTCGTAGGAGGGGGCGTCGAGCAGCGGGGTGAGGTCGGTGAGCTGGTTCTTGCTCGCCAGGACGCCCATGTCCATCTGCTCGGCGCCGGAGTTGTCGATGAGGTCGGGCGGGGTGCCCTGGTTGAAGCGGGGCTGGAGGGTGGACTGGATCTTCTGGGTGGCCGAGAACTTCACCTCGACGTCGGGGAAGTTCTGCTCGTAGACCTTCACCGCGTCCTCGGCGTACTCCTTGCCGAAACCGCCGTCGAACAGGACGAATTCCATGGGGGCGGTCTCGTTGACCGCGAGCGGGTTCTGCTCGGTCTTCTTCCCGGCCTTCGCCTTGTCCTGGTCACCGCCGCCCCCGCTGCTGGCACAGGAGGCCAGAAAGCTCATCGTGGGGACCGAGATCAGGCCGAGTGCCGCGGACCGTTTGATCAGGTCGCGGCGGCCGAAACCCGCGGAGCCGTTGTTCCCGTACGCCGATGCGGAAGTGGATCCCATGCTCAAGTCCTCGCCTTCTCCAGGACTCAGGCGGTGAACCGGATCCGGGCCGGCACCGCGGTCAGGTCAAGCAGGGTCGTGCGGTCACGTGGATCGCCGACAGGTATAGTCCACTTCTCGCCGACGGGGCAAGATCGGATACAGGGTTGGCCGTGGGTCTTTTCCGAGTTGAGACCTCCCGGAAATACAAGCGGATCGGCAAGCCGGTGCCGGAAAACGTGCGACCGGCGGCGTTCACCCACTGACCCGCCCTGCACATCTGTTCCATAATGATCAGGCGCCCTGTTCACAACGGCGGCGCCGCGCGCGGAAGATGCGCGGCGACCGTCCCGTCACCGGAGGGTCCATGCCGCTTCCCGTGCCCGTGCCCGTCCTGCCCGAGGGAATCGATCCCGCCTGGCTGCCCCCGGAGACCTTCCGGCCGCTGGGCGCCCGGCGGACCCTGATCCGCGGCTCCGGGCCGCTCGTGGAGACGGTGCACGGGGAAGTGGCGGACGCCTGCCGCCGGTTCGGCGGCGAGGTCGTACGGGACGACGACGGCACGGCCGCCCCCTACGACCTCGTGCTGTGCCGGACCGCCGGCCCGGAGGACCCGGGCGACGAGGGGTTCGCCTGCGAGCGGGCCGACGGCACCACCACGGTCACCGCGTCCGGCCGACGGGGGCTGCTGTACGGCCTGTTCCACGTGGTGCGGCTCGGTGAGGACGCCTTCCGGGGCGAGCGGCCGCGCGAGGCGCACCGGCCGGCGGTGGCGCTGCGGATGCTGGACCACTGGGACAACGTGGCCGTGCACCCGGTCATGGGCCAGGTGGAGCGCGGCTACGCGGGCGGTTCGCTGTTCTGGCGGGACGGGCGGGCTCGCGGGGAGCTGGAGCGCGTCCGGGCGTACGGGCGGCTGCTCGCCGCCTGCGGGGTCAACGCCGTCTCCGTCAACAACGTCAACGTGCACGCGACGGAGGCGCGGCTGCTGACCGACCGGCTCGGTGAGGTCGCCGACATCGCGGCGGCGTTGCGCCCCTACGGCGTCCGTGCGCATCTGTCGGTCACCTTCGCCGCGCCGGTGGTGCTCGGGGGGCTGGCCACGGCGGATCCGCTGGACGCGTCCGTGCGCGCCTGGTGGGCCGACGCGGCCGCGCGGGTGTACGCGGCGATCCCGGACTTCGGCGGGTTCGTGGTGAAGGCCGACTCGGAGGGCCAGCCGGGACCGTTCGCCTACGGCCGTTCGCACGCGGACGGCGCCAACGCGCTGGCCGCCGCGCTCGCCCCGCACGGCGGCACGGTCCACTGGCGCGCGTTCGTCTACGACCACCGGCAGGACTGGCGGGACCGCACGACGGACCGGGCGCGCGCCGCGTACGACCATTTCGCGCCGCTGGACGGGGAGTTCGCGGACAACGCGGTGCTCCAGGTGAAGCACGGCCCGATGGACTTCCAGGTGCGCGAGCCGGTCTCCCCGGTGCTCGGGGCGATGCCGCGCACCCGGCTCGCGGTGGAGGTGCAGGCCACGCAGGAGTACACCGGGCAGCAGCGGCACGTGTGCTGGCTGGGCCCGATGTGGAGCGAGGCGCTGCGGTTCCGGCCGGACGGTGACGCCGGGGGATGCGTCGGGGAGGTGGCGCGGGGCGGACTCGTCGCGGTGTCCAACGTGGGCGACGACCCGTTCTGGACCGGCCATCCGCTGGCCCAGGCGAACCTGTACACCTTCGGGCGCCTCGCCTGGCGGCCGGACGACGACCCCCGCCGGATCCTCGGCGAGTGGATCGGGCTCACCTTCCCGTCCGCCCCCGAGCGCCTGGTCACCGGCCTGCGCGCGGTGCTGCACGGCTCGTGGCGGACGTACGAGAAGTACACCGCGCCGCTCGGCGTCGGGTTCATGGTGCAGCCCGGGCACCACTACGGGCCGAGCGTGGACGGCTACGAGTACAGCCCCTGGGGCACCTACCACTTCGCCGACCGCGACGGCGTCGGCGTCGACCGCAGCGCCGCCACCGGCACCGGGTACGCCGCCCAGTACGGCAAGGCGTGGGCCGAGGTCTACGAGTCCCCCGGCTCGTGCCCGGACGAGCTGCTGCTGTTCTTCCACCACGTCCCCTACGGGCACGTCCTGCACAGCGGGAAGACGGTGATCCAGCACATCTACGACAGCCACTTCGAGGGCGTCGAGGAGACGGCGGAGGCCCTCCGGGTGTGGGAGGGCCTCGCGGACCTGGTGGCGCCGGCCCGCCACGCGCGCGTGGCGGAGCGGTACGCGGAGCAGCTGCGGAGCGCCCGGGAGTGGCGGGACCAGGTGAACAGCTACTTCCTGCGCAAGTCGGGGGTGCCGGACGAGCGGGGGCGGACCGTCTACTGAAGCCGGAGGACGGCCACGCCGAGCGGGTCGAGGGTGAGGGGGGCGCCCCGCTCGATCCGCTTGCCCGTGAGCAGGTCGGTGGCGTCGGTGTGCGCCGTGAGGGGGGCCGGCTCCGGGGCGTGGTTGAGGAGGAAGAGCAGGCGCGTGCCGTCGGGGGTGACGCGGTGGGCGGTCTCGACGGCGGGCCGGTCGGCGTAGGGGCCGATCAGGCCGTGGCGGGCCAGCACGCGGCGGACGACGTCGTCGACGCCGGGCTGGTCCAGGGCGGTGGCCACGTACCAGGCCTCTCCCTCGCCGAAGCGGTGGCGGGTGACGGCCGGGGTGCCGGCGTAGAAGTCGGCGCCGTACGTGGCGACCGGTTCCGCGCCGCGCGGCTGGACGATCTCGAAGACGAGCCGGGCCTCGTGGCGCGAGGTGCCGATGGTGACGGGCTGGACGACGTCCTCGGGGCGGGCGTCCCACTCGTCGACGCGGATGCCCAGCAGGCCGGCCAGCGGTCCCGGCACGTCGGTGGGGAACGCCCGGTCGTGCTCGTCGCAGCGGGCGGTGAGGAACGTCGCGAGGACGGTGCCGCCGCGGCGGGCCACCTCCTCCAGGCGGTCGGCGAGGTCGCCCTCGACCAGGTGGAGGACGGGGGCGAGGACCACGTCGTAGCCGCTCAGGTCGGCGGTTACGGGGACGACGTCCACGTCGGCGCCCGCCTCGCGGGCGGCCCGGTAGTAGGCGTGGACGACGTCCGGGTAGCGGACCAGCCGGGAGGGGCCGTCGGAGATCTCCAGCGCCCACCAGCTGTCCCAGTCGAAGAGCAGGGCGGTCCGGGCGGGGGTGCGGGCGCCCAGGGTGGCGTCGCCGAGGGCGGTCAGCTCCTCGCCCAGGGCGGCGACCTCCCGGAAGACGCGGGTGTCGTCGCGGCCCGCGTGCCCGATCACCGCGCCGAAGTACTTCTCGCAGGCGCCGCGCGAGGCCCGCATCTGGAAGTAGAGGGTGGCGTCGGCTCCGTGGGCGATCGCCTGCCAGGTGGCCAGGCGCAGCTCGCCGGGGCGGCGCAGCGGGTTCACGTCGTGGCAGGCGGTGGTGGACGGGGTCTGCTCCATCAGCCAGAAGGGGGCGCCGTCCTTCAGTCCGCGCATCAGGTCGTGGCCGAGGGCCGGCCGGGAGGGCGGGGCGCCCAGGGGCGGGTAGCTGTCCCACGAGGCGAAGTCGAGGTGGGGGGCCCAGCGGTGGTAGTCGAGCGGCCGGTAGGCGCCCATGAAGTTGGTGGTGACGGGGGTGGCGGGGTCGTGGGCGCGGATCGCCTCCTTCTCGGCGGTGAAGCAGCCGAGCAGGGCGTCGGTCATGAAGCGCTGGTGGTCGAGGGTGATGCCCTGGAAGGCGGTGTGGTCGGGGCCGCGCCAGTGCTCGGTGAGGGCGCTCGGCGGCTCGATCTGGTCCCAGTCCGTGTAGCGGTGCGACCAGAAGGCGGTCCACCAGGCGTCGTTGAGGGCGTCGAGCGTGCCGTACCGCGCGCGCAGCCAGCCGCGGAAGTCCTCGGCGCACAGGTCGCAGTAGCAGGCGCCGCCGTACTCGTTGTTGATGTGCCAGGCGAGCAGCGCGGGGTGGCCGGCGTACCGTTCGGCGAGCCGGCCGGCGAGCGCCGTCGACAGGCGGCGGTACGCCGGTGAGCCGGGGCAGAAGTTGTGGCGCTGGCCGTAGCGGTGCCGGCGGCCCTCGAAGTCGGTGCGGTTGACCTCCGGGTAGGCCTTGGCGAGCCAGGGCGGGACGGCGGCGGTGCCGGTGGCGAGGACGGCGCGGCGGCCCTCGGCCGCGGCACGGTCGAGGATCCGGTCCAGGACGGCGAAGTCGTACGCGCCCTCGGCGGGCTCGGTGAGCGACCAGGAGAAGACGCCGACGGTGAGCGTGTCGACGCCGGCCCGCGTGAACAGGCGGTGGTCGTCGTCCCACACGTCGTCCGGCCACTGTTCGGGATTGTAGTCACCGCCGTAGGCGATCTTGGCGGTGCGGGGGAGGTTGCCGGTGGGCGGGCGGTCGCCGGGGTTTCCGGTGGCGGGGGCGGTCATACGGTGAAGTCCTCCTGGGTCTCGGCGATCACCGGGCGGCTCGAGCGGAGCAGGGAGAGCAGCAGCGGGGCGGCGAGGAGAGCGGGCAGGGCCTCGGTCAGCAGGGCGGTCAGCGCGCCGGCCAGGACGAGCAGGGAGGCGGCGGCGAGGGTGGCCCGGCCGTGCCGGAGCAGGAAGTAGGCGGCGAGGCGGGCGGTGTCGCGGGCGCGGAAGGCGAAGAGGGAGGTGAGCAGGAGGGCGTGGGCGCCCCACAGCAGGGAGCCGGCGCCGACCGCCCCGAGGAGGGCGGCCCACCAGGTGGGCAGGCCGGTGGCGGCGAAGTGGGTGAGGGTGAAGGCGATCACCGTCAGCCAGACCAGCAGCGGCGTCCACAGCTTCAGCGCGGGGAGGGCGTTGAGGCGCAGGCCGCGCCGGTAGACGCGGGCCGGGTGCAGGTCGGTGAGGTCGCGCCCGCGGTGGTGCAGGGCGTACACGGCGGCCGAGACGGCCGGGCCGAGCGGCAGCAGGCAGACGGCGGCGAGCGGCAGGTTGGCGGGGTCGGGGCCGAGCAGGAACAGGACGGCGAGACCGGGGGCGGCGGTGGCCAGGAGCAGGGCCTCGACGGTGAGGAGGGTGTGTAGGAGGGCGGCGGCGCGGGAGAGGGGTCCGGTGCCGGGGTCCGCGGTGCGGGAGCGGGACCCGGAGCCGGGGTCCGCGGTGCGTACGGTGCTGGTGCTCATGGCGCCTCCCGGCCGAGCAGCCGGCGCTCGTCCCACCAGGGTGGGGTCTCGTCGGTGAGCGGGGTGAGCTCGACGAGGGTGATCTCGTGGCGGGCCAGGGTCAGGCGCAGGTCGGCGCGGCCGTCGTGCAGGGGGAGGCGGCGGTGGCCGCGGGCGGGCTCGGCGGCCTCGTGCAGGACGTCCAGCTGCCCGGGGCCCGGCGAGCGCGGGCTGCCCATGTGCCGCCAGGCGGTGTGGGCGTTGCCGTGCTCCTCGTCCACGGTGGACCGGCGGACGAAGGCCTCGCCGCGGGCCGCGAGGGGGACGGACAGGTGCAGGTCGTGGCGGTCCGGGCCGGGGGTGGCGCCGGTCGGGTCGACGGGCGCCCAGGCCAGGACGGCGACCCGGCCGTCGGGGCGGCGGGTGACGAGGTGGTCGTCGCCGCGGGCGAGCAGTTCGGGGCCGGTCCGGGCCATGAACGCGTACAGGTGGTACGTCGGTTTGCGCACCTGGCGGTGGGTGAGCAGGCCGAAGCCGCCGTGGAAGAGGGCGGTGGGGACGCCGGTCTCCTCGAACATGTCGCTGAAGGTCCAGTAGGAGAACGAGTCGGCCAGGTCGCCGCCCGCGGCGACCACCGGGGCCAGGTAGGCGGCGTGGAACGCGGTGTCGTGGACGGGGTTGTCGGGGCGGTAGGAGGAGTTGAACTCGGTGATGTGGACGGGCAGTGCGGCGTACCGGGTGTCCCGGAGCTGACGCCGCGGGGTGGCGAACTGCTCCAGCAGGCCGCTCGCCGGGCCGAGCGTCTGGTGGACGCCGAAGGGCACGTGCTGGGCGGGCCCGGAGGTGTAGGCGTGCCGGGAGACGAAGTCGAGGGGGACCGCGCGGTCCTCGGCGAACCCGGCGAACCGGACCAGCCAGTCGTCGGCGCCCGGGGAGATCGCGGGCCCGCCGACCTGGAGGCCCGCGTCCACCTCCTTCACGGTGTGCGCGGTCACCTCGTACAGCCGGTGGTAGGCCTTCTCGTCCGCGTCCTGCCAGAAGTCGGGCAGGTTGGGCTCGTTCCACACCTCGATCGGCCAGGTGCGGACCTCGGCGAGGCCGTAGCGGTCGACGAGGTGGGTGAGGGTGGCGCGGACCAGGTCGGCCCACTCCCGGTGGGAGCGGGGCGGGGTGACGTTGCCGCCCCACCAGAACACCGTCCGCTCCCCCGAGGCCAGCTCCGTCGGCATGAAGCCGAGTTCGAGGAAGGGGCGGATCCCGAGGGCGAGGTAGGTGTCGACGACCTGGTCGACGTAGGTGAAGGCGTGGTGGACCCGGCGGGTGCCCTGGTGCTCGTACGGCCGGTACACGCCCATGCCGTCGCTGAACAGGCCGTGGCCCCGGATGTGCCGGAAGCCGATCTCGCGCTGGAGGAGGGCGAGGGAGTCCTGGTGGTCGCGGCGCAGGGCGAGTTCGGTCCGGCCGGTGCCGACGCAGTGCCGCCAGGCGTCGGAGAGCCGGCCGGTGGCCTCCGCGGGGACGCGGATCACCCGTTCTCCTTCGCGTAGCGTTCGCGCGCCTTGTTGTGCAGGGCGACGAGCTGGTCCATGTTCTTCGCCTTCAGCTCGCCGACGTAGGCGTCCCACTCGGACAGGGGGCGCTTGCCGAGGGCGAACTTGAGCGCGTTCTGGGTGACGTGGTCCCGCAGCGGGGTGTCCCACAGAGTGGCCTGCTCCTGTTCCACCGACTGGAGCGGGTGGGCGGGGCCGATCGGCAGCTGCCGCCGCTGGGCCATGGCGTCCTGGAACGTCTTCTCGTCGGCGCTGAAGGAGGAGGAGACCAGGGCCCAGCTGCCGCCGTAGGTGAAGACGCCGTTGAAGAAGCCGTAGTCCTTCTGGAGGTCCTTCGGGGCGTCGGGGTCGGAGCCCATGAGGCTGATGCCGTCCTCGAGCGTGTACCGGTCGCCGGAGCGGGTGTAGGTGACGCCCTCGACGCCCCACTTGGCGAACCGCTGGCCCTCGTCGGAGTACCACAGCCAGTCCGTGAACTGCATCATCGCGACGAAGCCGTCACTGTCGAGCGCCTTGCGGGAGACCATCACGCCGTTCTCCAGGCGGGCGCCGCCGATCACCACCGGCCCGGCCGGGCCGAGCGGTACCGGGACCATCTCGATGGTCGCGCCCGGGACCTGCTTCTCCAGGTTGTAGCGGTAGTTCTGCACCAGCTCCTGGGGGTTGGCGCTGATCGCGAAGGCCTTCTCGGACAGCAGTTTCTTCACCGCGTCGTCGTCGGTCTGGGTGAAGCTCTCGGGGTCCACGAGCTTCTCGGCGACCAGCTTCCCCAGGTACGCGAGCATCTCGCGCCAGGCGTCCGTCGCGCCGGTGAAGACGAACTCCCCCGCCGCGTCGTCCCAGCTGATGTTGTCGTAGCTCCAGCCCGCCCGGACTCCGTACGCCTGCCCGAGGTAGCTGAAGAGGGCGGCGGCGGGGTAGGGCGTGTTGGTGCTCCAGCGGTCGGTGAAGGGGTAGCGGTCGGGGTACTCCGCCTTGATTGCCCGGAGGGCGGTGTGCACCTCGTCCCAGGTGGTGGGCAGGGCCAGGCCGAGCCGGTCGAGGACGTCGGTGCGCAGGGACAGCGAGTAGCCGGACTTGACCTTCTCGTGCAGGCCGGGCAGGAGGTAGTACTTGCCGTCGGACTGGCGGATGGAGTCGAGCTCGGGCTCCAGGCCCCACTTCTTCACCTTGTCGAGGAAGTTCGGCATCAGGTGCGTGTAGTCGCTGACCGGGAGGATCGCGCCGGACGCCACGAACGCGACCTCCGACGGGTGGTACGTCTTCGGGATCAGGAAGGGGGCGTCGCCGGCGCCGATGAGCAGGCTGCGCTTCTTCTCGTAGTCGCTCAGCGGCACCGACACCGGCTTCAACGTGACGCCGGTGCGCCGGGTGAGCTCCTTCCAGAACAGCCAGTCCTTCTTCATCGGGTAGCCCGGGTTGTCGTTGTGCAGGACCGAGAAGGACAGCGCCCTGGCCGCCTTGAACTGCTGGCCGGCCCGGTATTCCTTCATCGCGCCGTTCCGCTTCTTGGAGAGGTCCTTGGAGCCCCCCGAGTCGTCGCCGCTGCCGCAGCCGGTCAGGCCGGCGAGGCCGATGAATCCTGCGGCGGCCAGGACCTGCCGCCGCGACAGCTGTCCGCGGTTCGCCCGCTCCGCCTTCTTCTGTGCCGCGTTCTTCACGGATACTCCCTTGGGTCCGTACGTCGGGTGCGGGACCGTCAGCCCTTGACCGCGCCGAGCATCACGCCCGAGACGAAGTAGCGCTGGACGAACGGGTACACGCAGAGGATGGGAAGCGAGGTCAGCACGATGGTGACCGCCTGGATGTTCGCCGCGACCTGGGTGCCCTGCTCGGTGGTGGCGCCGGCGCTGGTGGCGCCGGTGGCGCCCGCGATGAGGTTGCGCAGATAGACCGTGACCGGCATCAGGTCGGCGCTGTCCATGTAGAGGAAGGCGGAGAACCAGGAGTTCCAGAAGGACACCGAGTAGAACAGCACCATCGTCGCGATGACCGCCTTGGACAGCGGCAGCACGATCCTGAGCAGGATGCCGTACGTACTCAGGCCGTCGATCTCCGCGGCCTCCTCCAGCTCGGCCGGCAGGCTCTCGAAGAACGCCTTCATCACCAGCAGGTTGAAGACGCTGATCGCGTTGGGCAGGGCGATCGCCCACACGGAGTTCTTCAGTCCGAGGCTGGTGACCAGCACGTAGTGGGGGATCAGGCCGCCGGAGAAGAACATGGTGAACACGGCGACGCCGACGAGGACGCCGCGCCCCTTGAGGTTCTTCTTCGACAGGACGTAGGCGTAACAGGTCGTCAGGGTCATGGCGACGGCGGTGGAGACCACCGTGTAGAGCACCGTGTTGCCGTAGTTGCGCCAGAACATCGTGTCCCTGAGGACGATGTCGTAGGTGGTGAGGTCGAACCCCTTGGGCCACAGCGTCACCTCACCGGCCCGGATCTGCCGTTCGCCGCTGAAGGAGCGGGCGACGATGGTGGCGAAGGGGTAGAGGGTCACCAGCACGACGAGGCCGAGGACCACGCCGTTGACGCCCTGGAAGATCCGGTAGCCGCGGGTCGGCCGGTCGGGGCTCACCACAGGCTCGTCCCCACCGTGCGGCGCGACAGCTGGTTCGCGGAGGTGATCAGCACCAGCCCGATGACGGCCTCGAACAGGCCGATGGCGGCGGCGTAGCTGAAGCTGTTGGACTCCACGCCGGTCCGGTAGAGGTAGGTGGAGACCACGTCGGCCGTGGGATAGGTCAGCGGGTTGTACAGCAGCAGGATCTTCTCGAAGCCGACGGCCATGAAGGTGCCGATGTTCAGGATCAGCAGCGTGATCATGGTGGGGCGGATGCCGGGCAGGGTGACGTGCCAGATCTGCTGCCAGCGGTTGGCGCCGTCGATGCGGGCGGCCTCGTAGAGGTCGTCGTCGATCGTGGTGAGCGCCGCGAGGTAGAGGATCGTGCCCCAGCCCGCGGTCTGCCAGATCTCGGAGCCGACGTAGACCGTGCGGAACCACTCGGGTTCCTGGATGAACCGCACCGGGTCGTGGCCGAACCAGCCGAGGACGTGGTTGACCGGCCCGTCGGTGGCGAGCATCTGCATCGTGATGCCCGCGACGATCACGATCGACAGGAAGTGCGGCAGGTACGACACCGACTGCACGAACCGCTTGAGCGCCGTGCGGCGCACCTCGTTGAGCAGCAGCGCCAGCACGATCGGGACCGGGAAGCAGAACACCAGGGTCAGCGCGCCCAGCCAGAGGGTGTTGCGGAAGACCTGCCAGAAGGTCGGGTCGGACAGGAACATCTCCACGTACCGCAGGCCCACCCACTGCTCGCCGAGGATCGAGCCGCCCGGCTCGAAGCGGCGGAAGGCGATCACGTTGCCGATCATCGGCAGGTAGCGGAAGACGAGGAAGAACAGCAGGGGCAGGACGGCCAGCGAGTACAGCTGCCAGTCGCGGCGCAGCGCCCGCCGCAGGCCGGGGCGCGCGGTGGGGCGTGCGGGGCGGGGGGTCCGGTCGGGGGGTGGTGGGTCCTGGGTGCCGGGGGGTGGTGCCGGCGTGGTGGAGGTGCTCATGCTCGGGCCTCCCGTGGGGGACGCGGTACCGAAACTTTCGAGCTCTTACCGGTAACTTCGCGGCAACTTAGGGGCACCCAGAAAGCGCTGTCAATGGGCGTGCGGGGATCATCCGCGACACGGATGCGGCGTTGGAACGCCCGAACAGCGGGGTAGGACCCGGAAGTCCACGCCCGCCGTCTCCGCAAGTTTCCCCCTTGTCACCGACTCCTGCGAGGTGTCGCCGTGCCCGCGTTCGACCTGCCGCCCAGGGAGCTGGAGCAGTACCGTCCGGCGCTCGAAGAGCCCGTCGACTTCGACGCGTTCTGGGGCGACACGCTCCAGGAGGCGTCCCGGCACGAGCCGTTGGTGTCCGTGGCGCCCGTGGAGACCGGCCTGCGCCTGACCCGCACCTGGGACGTGACCTTCCGCGGCTTCGCCGGCGACCCGGTGCGCGCCTGGTTCAGCCGGCCGGCCGACACGGACGGCCCCCTGCCCGCCGTGGTGGAGTACGTCGGCTACGGCCGGGGCCGCGGCCTCCCCCACGAGCGGCTGACCTGGGTGAACGCCGGGTACGCGCATCTGCTGATGGACAACCGCGGCCAGGGCGACCAGTACGGCAACGGCGGCGCAACCGCCGATCCGCACGCCGTCGCGCCCGGCGGCCCCGGCCCGGCCGTCCGCGGCCTCCTCGCCCCGCACGACTACCACTACCGGCGTCTGATCACGGACGCGGTGCGGGCGGTGGCGGCGGTGCGGTCGCTGCCCGGCGTGGACGGGACGCGGATCGCCGCCGTCGGCAACAGCCAGGGCGGCGGTCTCGCCCTGGCCGTCGCGGGCCTGGTCCCCGGGCTGGCGGCCGCGCTGGTCACCGCCCCGCTGCTGTGCGGCATCCGCCGCGCCCTGGACCTCACCGACGCGGGCCCCTACGGCGAGATCGCCGCGTACCTCTCCGTCCACCGGGGCCGGGAACGGGCCGCGTACCGCACGCTCTCCTACGTCGAGGGCGTCTCCTTCGCCCGCCGCGCCCACGCCCCGGCCCACTTCGGCACCGGCCTGCGCGACACGGTCTGCCCGCCGAGCGGCACGTACGCGGCCTTCAACCGGTACGGGGAGACGGCCGGCGGCGGGGGCGACGGCGCGGGGGACGGCGTGCGCAAGGAGATGCACGCGTATCCGTACAACGGGCACGAGGGGGGCGAGGCCGAGCAGGTGCGGCGGCAACTGGGCTGGCTGGCGGGGGTGCTGGGGCGGGAGCCGGCGAGGTCCGTCTGATCCCTGCCGGGCCGTGTCGCCGTGGACGCGCGCCCCTGCCGACCGCGTCGCCGCCGTGGACGCGCACCCCTGCCGGACCGCGTCGCCGCCGTGGACGCGCACCCCTGCCGGGCCGTGTCCCCGCCGTACGCCGTCACCGGACCCGGTGGGCACGCGGCTCGTGCGCCCACCGGGTCCGTGCCGGCGGCGGTCGCCGGGGCTGTGCCGGGTGCGGCCACCCGATCCGTGCCGGCGGCGGTCGCCGGTCGGCCGTGCGGTCGCCGGTCAGCCGACCCGGCAGGGAAGGGTCGTGGTGCTGTCGCCGCCGGTGCCGGAGACGACGTACCCGAAGGTCGTGCTCTGGCCCGGACTGAGCGAGCCGTTCCAGTCGGCGTTGTGGACCATCACCGCCTGGCCGTCGTAGGTGGCGTTGCCGCTCCACAGGCTGGCGACCGTCTGGCCGTCCGGCAGGGTCCAGTCGACCATCCAGCCGAGCATCGGGATGTCGCCGGAGTTGGTGACGGTCACCTGGGACTGGTAGCCGCCGGTCCAGGTGCCCGTCGTCGTGCGGGTCGCCGTGCAGGTGCCGGGCACGGGGTCGGCCGGGTCGCCCGGCTCGTGGATGCCCGTGACCTCGCCGTCGCCGCCGTCGAAGACGACGTCGGAGCAGGAGTAGAAGGTCTCCTGGCTGTCGGAGCGCTGCCAGACCATGTAGATGATGTGGCGGCCCGACTTGTTCGCCGGGAGCTGCCCGCTCCAGGAGTAGTTGGCCTCGACCGTGCCCGGGGTGCCGTTGAGCGGCGGGTGGTCGACGGTGAGGAACGGCTGGTCCTCCATGTCGTCCCAGGTGAGGGTCTGGGTCGGGTCGAAGCCGTCCTTGGTGACGTAGACGTAGAACCAGCCCGGGTGCGCGGCCCAGGCGTTGTAGGAGAAGTCGACCGTCGCGCCCGAGGTGAGGTGGGTGAGCGGCCAGTCGTCGCGGGGGGCGTCGAAGCCGGTGAAGTTGGTGTTGCCGCCGCTGCACAGCTGCCCGTCGGGCACGAAGCCGCGGGTGCGGCCGGCGCCGTCGGAGCGCAGCACCGAGAACCAGTTGTAGAACGGCGTGGTGCCGCTGACCTGCTGGGCGTTGGCGCAGGCCGGGTTGACCGGTTTGATCTCACCGGTGTCGGTCAGCCCGTCCTGCCAGCACAGGAAGGTGCGGCTGGCGGGCTTCATGGGGGTGCCGTGGGCCTCGGCCTCGCCGCCGGTGGTGACGACGATCAGGCCGAGGGCGGGGACGACGGCGAGGAGGGAGACGAGGACGAGGAGGAGGGCTCTGGTGCGTGATCCCGAGCGGGTGGTACATGTCGTGATCATGACATGGCTCATGACGGAGTCCGTCCTTCCGTGTACGGACCGGCGTGCGGGTACAGGGGGTACGGCGGCGGGGGCACCGGTGTGGCGCGGAGAGGGGGCGCCCCGGACCGGCCGGGAGGATGGGCGGAGGGGGAGCGCTCCCGGGCGGGTTCCGGTCCACCGGGATGGGAGCGCTCCCACTCCACCTGAGGCGGAAGGTAGCGCGGAAAGACGGGCTTGTAAACGGGGTGGGACGCTGCCGTTTCGGCGGTGTCGCCCCGTGCGCCGCCGTTCGACGACGCACGTCCGACGGGCTCCGCCCTCTCCTCGCGCCGCTACGCGCCGCCGGCGTCCTCGGCGAGCGTGTGCGCCACGAGCGCGTCGGCGTGGCCGTGCCCCAGGCCGTGCTCGGCCTTCAGCCAGTTCACCAGCTCCATGTGCCGGGTCAGCGGCGAGGAGCGGATCAGCTCCTTCCACTCCGCCACGGGACGGCCGTACTTCTTCTCTATCGACGGGAAGTAGCTCGCGGGGCCCTTCACGGGTGCGGTCATGGCGGTCGGGTCCTTTTCCTGGGCTGGTCGACATCCTGGGCGTGTCGACGATGTCGTCCGCTACGACCGCCCCGGCGCGGGAAAGTGATCGCCCCATCGATGTGATCTACGACATTCTCTCCGGCCGTCCGAAGTGCGTGGACGTCCTCACGGGACCGACGCCTCCGCCTCCCGCGTCGTCGCCTCCGCCTCCGTCTCCGCCACGGCCGGCAGCTCGACGACGAACTCCGTGCGCCCCGGCTCGCTGCGGACGTCGATCCGCCCGCCGTGCGCCGCGGTGATCGCGGCGGCGATGGCGAGGCCGAGGCCCGCGCCGGTGGCCGCGGTGGTGCGGGCGCGGGAGGTGTCGGCCCGGGTGAAGCGGTCGAAGACGCTCGGCAGGAGGTCCGGCGGGATGCCGGGACCGTCGTCGCGGACCCGGACGGCGCACCGGCCGTCCCGCGCGGTCACCACCGTGGTCACCCTGGTGCCCGCCGGGGTGTGCACCCGCGCGTTGGCCAGCAGGTTGGCCACCACCTGGTGGAGGCGGGCCTCGTCCCCGAGGACCAGGGGCGGGGGGTCCAGGCTCAGCTCCAGCTGCCAGTCGTGGTCGCCGCCCGCGGCCCGCGCGTCCCACACCGCCTCCGCGACCAGCGCGGCCAGGTCCACCTCGGCGGACTCCAGCGGCCGGCCCTCGTCCAGCCGGGCCAGCAGCAGCAGGTCCTCCACCAGACCGGTCATCCGCGCGGACTCGGCGGTCACCCGGCGCCAGGCCACGCCCGGCTCGATGCGGTCCGTGCCGCGGTTCATGAGTTCCGCGTACCCGGCGATGGAGGCGAGCGGGGTGCGCAGTTCATGGCTGGCGTCGGCGAGGAAGCGGCGCATGCGCTCCTCGCTGCGGCGGACCCGCTCCTCGCTGCGCTGGCGGGCGGCGAGCGAGGACTCGACGTGGTCGATCATGCGGTTGAGGGCGGCGCCGACCTGCCCGGCCTCGCTGGTCGGGTCGGTGTCCCGCTCGGGCACCCGGGTGAGGACGGCGACCTCGCCGCGGCACAGCGGCATCCGGGACACCTCGACCGCGGTGGCGGCGACCCGGCCGAGGGGGCGCAGCTGTCGTCGTATGACGAAGGCGCACACGCATCCCGCGACGGCCAGCCCGGCGAGGGCGATGACGGCCTCGACCACCGCCAGCCCGCCGATGAGGCCCTCGACCTGGTCCCTCGGCAGGCCGACGATGACCCGTACGTCGTTGTTCTCGCGGGCGGTGAGACGGTAGGTGCCCAGGCCGGGCAGGGTGCGGTTGTACAGGGCGCCGTCGGCGTGGATGCCCTCCAGGGCGGCGACCTGGGCAGCGCTGAACATCATGGGCGGGGCGTCCTGGCGGACGACGGCCGCGGACAGGATGGTGCCGTCCTCGTCGTAGCGGGCGGCGATCATCCCGAACGGCTGCCCGCTCTCCCTCAGGAAGGTGAGATCGGCCGCCAGCTCGGGGTGGAGGCACGCGCCGCCGAGGGCGCGGGCGGCGGCGTTGTCCACCCTGCCGTCGAGGTTGCCGTAGAGGAAGGCGCGCTGGGTGAAGACGGTGGTGACGGCCATCGCCGCGCACACGCCGACCAGGGTGACGACGATGAGGACCAGCAGCCGGGTGCGCAGGGAGCGGCCCGCCAGCCGCAGGCCGCGACGGCGGGCGCGGGCGGTGCCGGTCCGCGGCGGGGTCACGAGCGGGCCCCCGCCGGTCTGATGGCGTATCCGACGCCGCGCACGGTGTGGATCATCGGCGCGCGGCCCCGGTCGATCTTGCGGCGCAGGCTGGAGATGTACACCTCGACCAGGTTGCCGCCGCCGTCGAAGGAGCTGGCCCAGACGTGGTCGAGGATCTGTGCCTTGCTCAGGACCTGCCGCGGATGGTCCATCAGCAGACCGAGCAGGTCGAACTCCTTGGCGGTGAGGGAGATCCGGTCGCCGTCGCGGTGCACCTCGCGCGACTCGACGGCCACCACGAGGTCGCCGAGGACCCGGACGGAGTTGTCGGTGCGGGTCCGTTCGGCGCCGGCGCGGCGCAGCAGCCCGCGCAGCCGCACCACGACCTCCTCCAGCGAGAAGGGCTTGGTGACGTAGTCGTCGGCGCCGTTCTCCAGCCCGTCGATGCGGTGCTCCAGGGTGTCCCGCGCGGTCAGCATGAGCACCGGCAGCCCCGGGTTCTCGTGGCGCAGCCGGCGCAGGACCTGGATGCCGTCCAGGTCGGGCAGCATGCCGTCGAGGACGACGGCGTGCGGGGCGCAGCCGCGGGCCATCCGCAGCGCGCTCTGCCCGTCGGGGGCGGGGTACGGGCGCCAGCCGGCCTCGGTCACGGCCACGGAGAGGACCTCGGTGAGCGCGGGCTCGTCGTCGACGATGAGCACGCGGACGCGGCCGGTTCGGGACGGGGAGGCGGCAGTCATGTCCCGATCCTGTCCCGGCCCGCTGAGGGAACCCTGTGTTCCACCTGAGGGTAGGTGATGACCGGGGGCGAACGCGGCGAACGCCTGGAACACGGCACAGGCCGAGGGCCGCACCCCCGTCACCGGGGATGCGGCCCTCGGCCGCCTGGGGCGGGCCGCCCCGCGGGGCGGCCCGCCCGACCGCCTAGCCGCGGATCAGGTTGCGCAGCACGTACTGCATGATGCCGCCGTTGCGGTAGTAGTCGGCCTCACCGGGGGTGTCGATCCGGACCACCGCGTCGAACTCGACGCCCGTGTCGGTGGTGACCTTGACCGTGCTCGGCGTGGTGCCGTTGTTGAGTTCCTCGACGCCCGCGATGGAGAAGGTCTCCTCGCCGGTCAGGCCGAGCGAGTCGGCCGACTGGCCGGCCGGGAACTGGAGCGGCAGGACGCCCATGCCGATGAGGTTCGAGCGGTGGATGCGCTCGTACGACTCGGTGATGACGGCCTTGACGCCGAGGAGGGCCGTGCCCTTGGCCGCCCAGTCGCGGGACGAGCCGGAGCCGTACTCCTTGCCGCCCAGGATGACCAGCGGGATGCCGGCGGCCTGGTAGTTCTGCGAGGCGTCGTAGATGAACGACACCGGCGCGCCGTCCTGGGTGAAGTCGCGGGTGTAGCCGCCCTCGGTGCCCGGCGCGATCTGGTTGCGCAGGCGGATGTTGGCGAACGTGCCGCGGATCATGACCTCGTGGTTGCCTCGGCGGGAGCCGTAGGAGTTGAAGTCACGACGCTCCACACCGTGCTCGGTGAGGTACTTGCCGGCCGGGGTGTCGGCCTTGATGGCGCCGGCCGGGGAGATGTGGTCGGTGGTGACCGAGTCGCCCAGCTTGGCGAGGACACGGGCGCCCGTGATGTCGGAGACCGGGGTGGTCTCCATCGTCATGCCCTCGAAGTACGGGGGCTTGCGGACGTAGGTCGACTCCGGGTCCCACTCGAAGGTGTCGCCGGTCGGGATCGACAGGGACTGCCACTGGGCGTCACCCGCGAAGACGTCCTGGTAGGACTTGCTGAACATGTCCTCGCCGATGGCGTTCGCCACGACGTCGTTGACCTCGGCCTCGGAGGGCCAGATGTCCTTCAGGTAGACCGGGTTGCCGTCGGTGTCGGTGCCCAGGGCGTCCTTGGTGATGTCCACCTTCATGGAGCCCGCGATGGCGTACGCGACGACCAGCGGCGGGGACGCCAGGTAGTTCATCTTGACGTCGGGGTTGATGCGGCCCTCGAAGTTCCGGTTGCCGGAGAGGACCGAGGTGACCGCGAGGTCGTGGTCGTTGACGGCCTTGGAGACCTCCTCCGGCAGCGGGCCGGAGTTGCCGATGCAGGTGGTGCAGCCGTAGCCGACGAGGTTGAAGCCGACCTTGTCGAGGTACGGGGTCAGGCCCGCCTTGTCGAAGTAGTCGGTGACGACCTTCGAACCCGGGGCGAGGGTGGTCTTGACCCACGGCTTGCGGGTCAGGCCCTTCTCCACGGCCTTCTTCGCGACGAGCGCGGCGGCGACCATGACGTACGGGTTGGAGGTGTTGGTGCAGGAGGTGATGGCCGCGACCGTGACCGCGCCGTGGTCGATCTCGTACGTCGAGCCGTCGGGGGCGGTGACGGTGACCGGGTTCGACGGGGCGCCGTTGGGCGCGACGGCCGGGGCGTCGGAGGCCGGGAAGGACTCCTGGCCCGCCTCGTCGACGACGTCGACGTAGTTGCGGACGTCCAGCTTGAACTGCTCGGCGGCGTTCGCGAGGACGATGCGGTCCTGCGGGCGCTTCGGGCCGGCGATCGACGGGACGACGGTGGACAGGTCCAGCTCGAGCTTCTCGGAGAAGTCCGGCTCGGCCTTCGGGTCCAGCCAGAGGCCCTGCTCCTTGGCGTACGCCTCGACGAGCGCGACCTGCTGCTCGGAGCGGCCGGTGAGCTTGAGGTAGTTCAGGGTCTCGTCGTCGATCGGGAAGATCGCGGCGGTGGAGCCGAACTCCGGCGACATGTTGCCGATGGTGGCGCGGTTGGCGAGCGAGGTGGCGGCCACGCCCTCGCCGTAGAACTCGACGAACTTGCCGACGACGCCGTGCTTGCGCAGCATCTCGGTGATCGTGAGCACCAGGTCGGTGGCGGTGGTGCCGGTGGGCAGCTCGCCGGTCAGCTTGAAGCCGACGACGCGCGGGATGAGCATGGAGACCGGCTGGCCGAGCATCGCGGCCTCGGCCTCGATGCCGCCGACGCCCCAGCCGAGGACGCCGAGGCCGTTGACCATGGTGGTGTGCGAGTCGGTGCCGACCAGGGTGTCGGGGTAGGCCTGGCCGTTGCGGACCATGACCGTGCGCGCCAGGTGCTCGATGTTCACCTGGTGGACGATGCCGGTGCCGGGCGGTACGACCTTGAAGTCGTCGAAGGCGGTCTGGCCCCAGCGCAGGAACTGGTAGCGCTCCTTGTTGCGGCCGTACTCCAGCTCGACGTTCTGCGCGAAGGCGTCGTGGGTGCCGAACTTGTCGGCGATGACGGAGTGGTCGATGACCATCTCGGCCGGCGAGAGCGGGTTGACCTTCGCCGGGTCGCCGCCGAGCGCCTTGACGGCCTCGCGCATGGTGGCGAGATCGACGACACAGGGCACGCCGGTGAAGTCCTGCATGATCACGCGGGCCGGGGTGAACTGGATCTCCTGGCTGGGCTGGGCCTGCGCGTCCCAGTTGCCGAGGGCGCGGATGTGGTCGGCGGTGATGTTCGCGCCGTCCTCCGTGCGGAGCAGGTTCTCCAGCAGGACCTTGAGGCTGTACGGCAGCCGGGCCGAGCCCTCCACCTTGTCCAGCCGGAAGATCTCGTACGACTCGTCGCCCACCTGCAGCGTGCTGCGGGCGTCGAAGCTGTTCGCCGACACGACAGTCTCCTTCATTGATGTGCGCGTACCACCGCACCCTGCCGCCACGCGGGCTTGGCCAATCCGCTAAGGTCAGGCTAAGTTAGGTAACCCTTACTGCGGTGGCGGCTGCGGTGCGCCTCGGCAGATATCTCGATGTCGAGATAACTCTAGTACATGGGGGCTGGTTGGTCATGCCCGGGTTCCCCGTGGCGCCGACCACAGACCCGTCGCGAGCAGGCGGCGAGGAGGCGGCTCGGGCACCGGCGTCGGGGCCGGTCGACCGCCGGGTGGTCACCGCGCTCGCGGGGCGGGCCGCGGGCGCACAGGCCACGCCCCCTGCGCCGGGCTCGTCGCCGACGACACCGAGGCCGGCCGAGTGATCACCCCGCGCACCCGGCACACCCGCGCACCCCGTGCGCCCCGCGCACCCCGCAGACGCCACCCGGCATCCCGCGACCCCCAGGAGAACGCCACGACCCCCTCCCCCCGGTCGGCGCGCTGCACCACACCCGGACACCCGGACATCCGGGCACCCCGGCATCCGGGCACCCGCTCAAGTGCCGTACCGCAAACGCCAGGTGAGGATCCGCCATGTCCCGCCATGGCCGGGGTAGACGAAGGGCGAGGCACGGTCCCACGGTCCACAGAAGGAGGTTCCGATGCCCCTCACCTTCCGCAAGAGCTTCCGCATCCTGCCGGGCGTGCGGCTGAACATCAACCGGCGGTCGTGGTCCATCACGACCGGTGGCGGCTCGCACGGCCCGCGCCACACCCACAGCAGCACCGGACGCCGTACGACGTCGGTGGATCTGCCCGGCCCCTTCGGGTGGCGTCGCACGCGGACGGCCAAGCGCCACTGACGGTCCGTCACCGTCGCCGCCGCCGTCACCCGAATGGCCCCCCGGAAGAGGCGTGATCTCATATCTGAGATAACCTCAGCCTCATGGCAGACGACTACCTCGTACGCATCGGCAGGCTCATCCGTGACGCCCGGCAACACCGTGGCTGGACACAGGCGCAGCTGGCCGAGGCGCTCGGAACCAGCCAGAGCGCCGTCAACCGCATCGAGCGCGGCAACCAGAACATCAGCCTTGAGATGATCGCGCGGATCGGTGAGGCCCTCGACAGCGAGATCGTCTCGCTCGGGTACGCGGGACCGATGCATCTGCGTGTCGTGGGCCGACGGCGGCTGTCCGGTGCCATCGACGTCAAGACCAGCAAGAACGCGTGCGTGGCCCTGCTGTGCGGCGCCCTGCTCAACCAGGGGCGCACGGTGCTGCGCCGGGTCGCCCGCATCGAGGAGGTCTACCGCCTGCTGGAGGTGCTGAACTCGATCGGCGTCCGGACGCGGTGGATCAACGACGGCGTCGACCTGGAGATCGTGCCGCCGGCCGAGCTGGACATGGGGGCGATCGACGCCGAGGCCGCCGTCCGCACCCGCTCCATCATCATGTTCTTCGGCCCGCTGCTGCACCGCATGGACGCCTTCAAGCTGCCGTACGCCGGCGGCTGCGACCTCGGGACGCGGACCATCGAGCCGCACATGATCGCGCTGCGCCGGTTCGGGCTGGAGATCGCCGCGACGGAGGGGCAGTACCACGCCCAGGTCGACCGTGCCGTCCGCCCGGAGCGCCCGATCGTGCTGACCGAGCGCGGCGACACGGTCACCGAGAACGCCCTGCTGGCCGCCGCCCGCCACGACGGCGTCACGGTCATCCGCAACGCCTCCTCCAACTACATGGTCCAGGACCTGTGCTTCTTCCTGGAGGCGCTCGGCGTCAAGGTCGAGGGCATCGGCACCACCACCCTCACCGTGCACGGCGTGCCGCACATCGACGTCGACGTCGACTACTCCCCCTCCGAGGACCCGGTCGAGGCGATGAGCCTGCTCGCCGCCGCCGTGGTCACCGAGTCCGAGCTGACCGTGCGCCGGGTGCCGATCGAGTTCCTGGAGATCGAGCTGGCCGTGCTGGAGGAGATGGGCCTCGACCACGACCGCACGCCCGAGTACGTCGCCGACAACGGCCGCACCCGCCTGGTGGACCTCACCGTCCGGCCCTCCAAGCTGGAGGCGCCCATCGACAAGATCCACCCGATGCCGTTCCCCGGCCTGAACATCGACAACGTCCCCTTCTTCGCGGCCATCGCCGCCGTCGCCCAGGGCAAGACCCTCATCCACGACTGGGTCTACGACAACCGCGCCATCTACCTGACGGACCTCAACCGCCTCGGCGGCCGCCTCCAGCTCCTCGACCCGCACCGCGTCCTGGTGGAGGGCCCGACCCGCTGGCGCGCCGCCGAGATGATGTGCCCGCCGGCCCTGCGCCCCGCGGTCGTCGTCCTGCTGGCGATGATGGCGGCGGAGGGCACGTCCGTGCTGCGCAACGTGTACGTCATCAACCGGGGCTACGAGGACCTGGCCGAGCGGCTGAACTCGGTGGGGGCGCAGATCGAGATCTTCCGGGACATCTGAAGGTTCTAAGAAAAAGTATCACGAAACCCCTCCTGGCCTGCAGAAATTCAAGTCAGGAGGGAACGTGTGGGCGCCTTCGGCACTTTCTGCGGCCCGGGCCTCGCTACGCGCCCCGGCTCACTCCTGCTGCAACCCGTCGACTTCCGCACGAGGGTGCCCTCGCCGCGCTGTCCGTCCTCATGTCACTCGGTCGCATCCGACTCGACGACGGTTGCGAGGTGTTGGGCTTCCAGCGCGACGCGTACGCCGCGGCCGCGGGAACCGACCTCACTCACCACGGTGACCGGCTTGCCCACTTGGCCATGAGCTGACACAACGAAAGGGCTCCCGCAGGTCACGTCCCTGCGGGAGCCCTTCGTTGTGCCGCCTGCAAGTGAAGGTTGAGAAGACGATCACGAGCAGGACGTCTGTGCCGACGCGGTCACAGCGTCACGGGGCGAGCAGCAGGCTGTCGCCGCGCTCCTTGGCGGCGGCGAAACGCCTGGCCACGTCCTGCCAGTTGACGACCGCCCACATGGCGTCGATGAAGTCGACCTTCTGGTTCTTGTACTGCAGATAGAAGGCGTGCTCCCAGGCGTCGAAGACCAGGATCGGGGTTGAGCCCTGGCCGACATTGCCCTGGTGGTCGTAGACCTGCTCGACGATCAGGCGCCCGCTGAGCGGCTCGTAGGCGAGGACGCCCCAGCCGGAACCCTGAGTGGTGGCGGACGCCTTCGTGAGCTGCGCCTTGAAACCCGCGAAGGAGCCGAAGGACTCGGTGATCGCGTCCGCCAGGTCGCCGACACCATCGGCGGCCAGGGGCTCGCCGCCGCCCTCGCCGGTCATGTTGTGCCAGTAGATCGAGTGCAGGATGTGCCCGGAGAGATGGAACGCCAGGTTCTTCTCCAGACCGTTGATCGAGCCCCACGACTCCTTGTCCCGCGCCTCCGCGAGCTGCTCCAGCGTGTCGTTCGCACCCTTCACGTACGCCGCGTGGTGCTTGTCGTGGTGCAGCTCGATGATCTCCGGGCTGATCACCGGGGCGAGCGCCGAGTAGTCGTACGGGAGCTCCGGGAGCGTGTAAACCGCCATGTCCAACGTCCTCCGACATAATTGCCACTCATGTGCAACTGCACGCTAGCAGCAAGAGATGCGCGCCGCCGATCAGGCGTTGGTCCTAGGACCGTGTGCCGTGTCGTGGCGGGTACGGGATGCGGCATTTCGCGTGGCGTGGGGAGGTGAGCGGGGTGGCGCGGGGGACGCGGGGCGTCATGGCGGCGTTGCCCGAGGCCCGTGCACTGTTGCAGCGGCACGGGCTGCGCTGCACGCCGGGCGGCTGCAGATCGTCGCGTTGTTCGCCGCTTCGGCGGCGCGCAAGCGTGGGAGACGGAGGAGGGGTGCGGCAGGACCTGCACGGCACCGGCGCCGAGGACCTCGGTGAGGGCGCGCCCGATGCCGTAGAACATGGGGTCTCCGCCGGCCAGTACGGCAATCCTGCGGCCGGTGTGCGCGGCGAGGAGGCCGGGAACCGCTGGCCGCAGGGGTGAGGGCCAGCAGATCCGTTCCCCCGTGCACGGCGGCGGGAGCAGGTCCAGTTGACGGGGGCCGCCGATGAGGACCTCGGCATCGAGCAGCGCGGTGCGGGAGGCGTCCGGGATGCCCCTCCAGCCGTCGGCTCCGATCCCGACGACGGTCACGGTGGCGGGAGGGACGGGTCGGACGGGGGCACTGCTCACTACCTCGGAGTTCGGGGGCCAACGGACACGCACTCCACGGGCAGTGACCTGCACACCCCTGAAGGGGTACACACGGCCGCCCAACCTATTGCACACTACTTGCAATAACTTTTTTAGTGCAGGAAGGGTGGGCGATGGGATCTCCGATCGTGCTCGGCATCGAGTCGTCCTGCGACGAGACCGGTGCCGGGCTGGTCCGCGACGGGCGGCTGCTGGGACGACATGCGGTGGCGTCGGGCATGGACGAACACGCACGGTTCGGCGGGGTCGTGCCCGAGATCGCCTCCCGGGCGCACCTGCACGCGCTGCGCCCGGTGATCCGGCAGGCGCTGGACCAGGCCGGTCTGGCACTGTCCGACGTCGGCGCCGTGGCCGTCACCACCGGGCCGGGACTGTCGGGTGCGCTCCAGGTCGGCCTGGCCGGGGCGAAGGGGATCGCCTACGCGCTGGGTGTGCCGCTGCACGGCGTCCACCACCTCGCCGGTCACGTGGCCGCCGACACCCTGGAGCACGGCCCGCTCCCGGATGCGTGCATGGTGCGGATCGTCTCCGGCGGACACACCTCCCTCCTCCTCGTCCGCGACCTGGCCCTCGATCCGATCACCCATCTCGGCGACACCCTCGACGACGCCGCCGGGAAGCGCTTCGACAAGGTCGCCCGGGTCTTCGGGCTGCCGTATCCCGGCGGTCCGGCCATCGACCGGGCAGCGCGCGCGGGGGATCCGCACGCTGTCTCCTTCCCGCGTCCCCTGCCGGGCTCGTACGACTTCTCCTTCTCCGGGCTGAAGACGGCAACCGCCCGCTGGGCCGAGGGCCACGCCGGCCGGGAGCTGCCCGTGGCCGACGGGGCGGCCTCGCTCCAGGAGGCGGTCGCCGACGTGCTGACCCGCAAGGCGGTCGCGGCCTGCGCCGAGTACGGCGTGGGGACCCTGGTCGTGGTGGGCGGGGTCGCCGCGAACTCCCGGGTGCGGTCGCTGGCCGAGGAGCGCTGCCGGGCCGCGGGCATCGAACCGCGGGTTCCGCCGCTCAAGCTGTGCACGGACAACGGCGCGATGATCGCCGCCGTCGGCGACCTCCTCGTACGGGCCGGAGCCGGACCCGCCCCCCTGGACGTGTCGATCGACCCGTCGGCGCCCCTGGAGTACGCGGCCCTGCATCCCGTCGCGGCGGCCGGGGCGGTGGCGGCCTGATGGACATCCAGATCTTCAAGGACGGCGGGATCCGCGCCCACGCCGTCGCCCTGCACGACGTCTACGTCGACGCCTTCTGCGCCCCGCCCTGGAACGAGGACGAGGAGAAGGCCATTGAGTTCCTCGGGCGGCTCCCGACGAACGTACAGCGTCCCGGCTTCACCGCCGCGCTCGCCTTCGATGGCCAGGACCTCCTCGGCTTCGCCACGGCCTGGACCACCCTCGCCCCCTTCCCCACCGACCGCTGCTATCCCCAGGCCGTCGCCGGTCTCGGCATCGACCGCACGATGAAATGGCTGTGCGGGGCCCGCGAGATCGACGAACTCGCCGTCCGGCCGAAGGCCCGAGGCACCGGCCTCGCCGCCGAACTCCTCGAAGCAGTCACCGAGGACGCCCCCGATGGCCGCTCCTGGCTGCTCACCTCCGTCCAGTCGGGCCGGGCGATGTCCTTCTACCGCCGTCAGGGGTGGACACAGGCCACCCACCCCTCCCCCGAAGGCAAGGGCATCGTCGTCTTCCTCGGACCGCGCCACCCCGCCCGCGCCCTGGCCCCCCAACCTCTGTAACCCGGAGCCGCACCTTGAGCACCGCCGAGCTCCGCCGCCACTTCCTCGCCGAGCGTGGCCGCCCCTTCTCCGCCGACGGGGCGCCGCCCGCACCCGCCGCCCTACCGGGAGAAGTCCGATCATGGCTGTTGAGAACGGCCCCGGGACCCGGCATTCCGACGTCGGGGCCCGGCATCCCGACTTCGGCCGTCCGATCCGGGACGAAGCGACCGACACCGTGGTCTGTCATGTGCGCGCGGGCCTTCCGATCGCTCGGGGCCCCTGTCCGTGTCCAGGACATGACGGCGGCGGAGTACCGCCGGGACTTCGGTCCGCTGCGCACCCGGGCGCTCAGCGCGCGCTCCCTCTCCCTGCAACAGTCCCGCACCCGCTCCGCCGGATAGCAGGCGTCGGCAGAGACCCGGACGCGCTTCGCGGCGGGCCGGGTGATGGCCCGCTCCGGCGAGCTGCCCCGCAGACGCTGGAACACCGCAGCACCGCGCCGACCGGACTCGGGGGAGCTACGGCGTGCGCGGCGGGAAAACCTGGACGCGGGCCGCCGCACCCAGACCCGCGCCGCGGGCGAACGCACGGCCGCCGCACTGCGGGCCCAGGGGTTCACCGACCTCGGGCAGGCGCTGCGGACCGTGTACGCCGACCAGCAGCACAGCGCCGAGGACACGGCCCGCATCCTCGCCCTCGGCAAGAACCGGGTGCGGCGGCTGCTGACCGAGTACGGCATCCCCATCCGCCCGAGCGGGCTGAACTCCGCCGCCGGCCGGCGCTCACGCGTGCAGCACAACGACCGTGCCGCCGCCGAACGCGTCGGCGCCCTGGACATCACGGCGTGGCTGCGCGAGCGGACGGCCGAGGGCGCCACGCTCCGGGAGCCGGCGGCGGCAGAAGAGGTCGGGGCGTTCAAGCCCGCGCGATGCCCCCGGAGGATCCCGGGCGAGAACCGGACTGACGCCCGACGACCTTGGGTAGCCCTGTTGTCGCAAACAAGTCGCAACAACTGCTGAATAGCAACAAGGGTGTGAGGCTGATGACGACCCGTCGGATACGAGGTGCCGCCGTCACGGCGGCGATGGTCACCGGGCTCGCCGCCTGCTCGGCGCCCAGCAGCGGCAATGACGACGGTGACAGCAAGGCCGCCGACTCCGTCGTGATCGGGGTCGCTTCCGAACCGGACACCCTCAGCCCGCTGCTCGGCTACGGCAAGGACGGCAACTCCAAGATCTTCGACGGACTCCTCGCCCGCGACGCCGCCCTGAAGCTGAGACCGGCCCTGGCGAAGGCCCTCCCCGAGGTGGCCGCCGACGGGCTCACCTACACCTACACCCTGCGCGACGACGTTCAGTTCAGCGACGGAGAGCCGCTCACCTCAGCCGACGTGGTCTTCACGTACGACACGATCCTCGACGCGAAGACCAACAACACCGCCCGCAGCGAGTTGGACGCCATCAAGGACGTGCGTGCGGACGGCGACGACAAGGTGGTCTTCACCCTCAAGTACCCCTACGCGCCGTTCGCCGGGCGCACGGTCCTGCCCATCGTCCCCGAGCACGTCGCCGGCAAGCAGGACCCCAACACCGGCTCCTTCAACACCAAGCCGGTCGGCACCGGCCCGTACATCCTCTCCGCCTGGAGCAAGGGCGAGAAGCTCACCTTCAAGGCCAACCCGCAGTACTGGGGCGGCGTACCGAAGGTGAAGACGTTCACCATGGCCGTCATCGCGGACGACAACGTACGCGCCACCCGGCTGCGCTCCGGCGACCTCGACGGCGCGATCCTCCCGCCCAACCTCGCCGCCACCTTCAAGAATGACAACGGGCTGAAGACGTACGACGCGAAGTCCTACGACTTCCGCACCGTCACCCTCCCCCAGGAGAACAAGGTCACCGCCGACCGCGCCATCCGGCAGGCGCTCGACGCCGCCGTGGACCGCAAGGCGATGGTCGCCAAGATCCTCGACGGGGCGGGACGGCCCGCGTACGGGCCGCTGCCTGTCGACGACCCGTGGTTCGCCCAGGGCATCGAGCGTGACCAGGACCTCGCCAAGGCCCGACGAATCCTCGACGAAGCGGGCTGGAAGGCCGAAGGGGGCGGCATCCGCGCCAAGGACGGCAGGCGGGCGGCCTTCACGCTCCTCTACCCCTCGGGCGACAAGGTCCGCCAGGACCACGCCCTCGCCTACGCCTCCGACGCCAAGAAGGCCGGCATCGACGTGAAGGTCGAGAGCGCCACCTGGGAGGTCATCGAGCCCCGCATGAAGAACGACGCCGTCCTCGCCGGCTTCGGCAGCACCGGCGACCCCGACTTCGGCCTCTACACACTGCTGCACTCCTCCCTCGCAGGCGACGGCTTCAACAACATGGCCCGCTACGACAACCCGAAGGTCGACCAGGCCCTCGACACCGGCCGCCGCAGCCGTGACCAGTCCGTCCGCAAGACCGCCTACGACACACTGCAGCGCGCCCTGGTCGAGGACCCCGGCTACACGTTCCTCACCCACATCGACCACCTCTACGTCCTCGCCGACCGCTGGGCCGGGCTGACCACCCAGCTCGAACCGCACGAGCACGGCTTCGCCAGCGGCCCCTGGTGGAACATCGAGGACTGGCAGCCCGAGAAGTGACCGCCGTATCCATGCCCTGGGGAGCGATGGCACGTCTGGCGGGGCGGCGGCTGCTGTTCGCCGCCCCCGTCCTCCTCGTCGTCACCTTCGGCGTGTTCGCCATCGCCGCCGCCTCCCCCTTCGACCCCGTCAGGGCGTACGCCGGCACGGCCGCACTCGGCGCCGACCAGCAGACCCTGGACCGGCTGCGCGACAACCTCGGCGTGGACCAGCCCGTCATCACCCGCTGGTGGCACTGGCTGACCTCCGCGCTCGGCGGAGACCTCGGCCAGTCCAGCGTGCTGCGCCAGCCGGTCTCGCAGGTGATCGGCGAGCGCCTGCTGTGGTCCTCGCTGCTGTGCGCGGTCGCGTTCGTGGTCGCCGTGCTGACCGGCACCCTGCTGGGAGTGCTGGCCGCCCGGCGGCCGGGCTCGTGGCTGGACCGGGGCGTCACCTCGCTCGCCTACGCTCTGGAAGCCGCACCGGTCTTCTGGATCGCGCTGCTCGCCGTCTGGCTCTTCGCCCTGCAGTTGGATCTGCTCCCCGCTGGCGGTCTGACGGACACCGCCAGCGAACAGGTCACGCCAGGGCAGGTGGCAAGCCACCTCGTCCTGCCCGCCGGAGTACTGGCCGTCTCCCAACTCCCCTGGTTCACCCTCTACGTACGCCAAGGGGTCACCGACGCACTGGCTGAGGACCCCGTGCGCGGCGCCCGCGCCCGGGGCCTGAGCGAGCGCACCGTCCTGTTCGGCCACGCGCTGCGCTCCGGACTGCTCCCGGTACTGACACTGATCGGCTCCCGCGTCCCCGAACTCATCACCGGCGCCCTGCTGGTGGAGACCGTCTTCAGCTGGCCGGGTATCGCGGCGGCCACGGTCGAGGCGGCCACCGCCGTCGACTTCCCCCTCCTCGCCGCCCTCACCACACTCGCCACCGCCGCCGTCCTGCTCGGCAACCTGCTCGCCGACCTGCTCTACGGCCTGTTCGACCCGAGGGTGAAGTTCAGTGACATGTGACTCCCCGGCGCCCGACCCGGCCGTCTGGCGGTCCTACGGGACGAAACGCCGCTCCACCCGGACCGTACGGGTGCGCACCTCCGCCGCCCTGGTCGCCGCGACCGTCCTCGCCGTACTCCTCGTGCCGCCCCTGGTCCAGCTCGACCAGCAGGCCGTCGATCTCGCCGCCGAACTCCAACCACCGTCCTGGACCCACCCGTTCGGCACCGACGACGTCGGCCGGGACCTGCTCCTGCGCTGCGTCTACGGACTGCGGGTCTCCCTCCTCGTCGGCGCGGCCGCGGCCCTCACCGCGACCGTGATCGGCACGGCCGTCGGAGCCGCCGCCGGAGCCTTGGGCGGCTGGGCCGACCGCGCCCTCATGCGGGTGGTCGACACCGTCTCCTCAGTCCCCCACCTGCTGCTCGGCATCTTCATCGTGGCGATGTTCCGGCCAGGTGTCTGGCCGGTGGTCGTCTCGGTCGCCCTCACCCACTGGCTGTCGACCGCCCGGATCGTCCGCGCCGAGGTCCTCTCCCTGCGATCCCGCCCGTACATCGACGCCGCCGTCTCCGGCGGGGCATCCCGGTGGCGGGTGGCGGTACGGCACCTGCTGCCCGGAGTGCTGCCCCAGGCCGCGCTCGCCGCCGTGCTGATGGTGCCGCACGCCATGTGGCACGAATCAGCGCTGTCCTTCCTCGGACTGGGCCTGCCCACCCACATGGCCAGCCTCGGCAACCTCGTCCAGAGCGCCCGCGGCTCACTGCTCGCCGGACAGTGGTGGCCGACCCTCTTCCCCGGCCTCTTCATCATCGTCCCCACCCTCGCCATCGCCGGCCTCGCCGGAGCCTGGCGGGAACGGATCAACCCCCGCCGCCGATCGGAGCTGATGCTGTGACCCAGCCACCCCCGATCCTCTCGGTACGCGGCATGTCGGTGCGCTTCCTGATGCCCGGCGGACGCCGCATCGCCGCCGTCACCGACGCCCGCTTCGACGTCGCGGCCGGCGAGTGCCTCGCGCTGATCGGCGAGAGCGGCTGCGGCAAGTCCGTCCTCGCCTCCGCCCTCCTCGGCCTGCTCCCCGCCAACGCCCAGACCGCCGGCCAGGCCCGCCTCGGCGACCTCGACCTGCTGTCCGCCGACGAGCGGACGCTGGCCCGAACCGTACGGGGCCGCCGCATCGGCCTCGTGCCACAGAGCCCGGCCGCACACCTCACCCCCGTGCGCACCATCCGCTCCCAACTGGAGGAGACGGTCACCGCGCTGACGGCCGTTCGAGGCCGCACAGCCGTAGGGAAAGCCGCCGAAGCAGCCGCAGCCCGTACCGCATTCCCCGAGGACCACCTCGACCGCCACCCCCACGAACTCTCCGGCGGCCTCGCCCAACGGGCCGCCACCGCCCTCGCCCTCGTCGGCGACGCGCCCCTCCTGCTGGCCGACGAACCGACCACCGGACTCGACCGCGACCTGGTCGAGCACACGGTCGACGAACTCCGCCGCCACATCGACGAAGCCGACCGTGCCCTGCTGATGATCACCCACGACCTGACCGCCGCCGAGCGCATCGCCGACCGAGTCGCGGTCATGTACGCGGGCCGCATCGTCGAACTCACCGACGCCGACGCGTTCTTCGGCACTCCCGGCCCCCGCCACCCCTACAGCCGGGGCCTGCTCGACGCCCTCCCCGACCGTGCCTTCACCCCCATCCCCGGCATGCCCCCGGAACTCGGCGACCTCCCCGACGGCTGCCCCTTCGCCCCACGCTGCGACCACGCCACCGGCACCTGCGCCACCGCACCCGCGATGACGGACTCCGTCGCCTGCCACCACCCACACATCGCGGAGGACGCCCGTGCTTGAACTGCACTCCATCACCGCCGGATACGACCGCCACGCACCCGTCGTCCGAGGCGCCTCCCTCACCGTCGAGCCGGGCGAAGCCGTCGGCCTGCTCGGCCCCAGCGGCTGCGGCAAATCCACCCTCGCTCGCGTCGCCGCCCTGCTGCACCGCCCAGACTCCGGAACCGTCCGCCTCGACGGCACACCGGTACGCCATTGGCGCCATCGCGCCTCGCGCGAACTGCGCACCGCCTTCGGCGTCGTCTTTCAACAACCCAGACTCTCCGCAGACCCCCGGCTGAAGCTCACCGACCTGATCGCCGAACCCCTGCGCGCCACCGGCCGCCGCTGCGAAATCACGGAACGGGTCCCCGAGTTGGCCACCACCGTCGGCCTGACTCCCGACCTGCTGGGCCGACGCCCGCACGAAGTCAGCGACGGCCAACTCCAACGCGCCTGCCTCGCCCGCGCCCTCGTACTTCGCCCACGCTGGCTGGTGTGCGACGAGATGACCGCGATGCTCGACGCCTCGACCACCGCCACGCTGGTCACGGTCGTCGAGAACTACCGGAGCACCACGGGGGCCGGCCTACTCGCCGTCGGCCACGACCGCACACTCCTGCACCGCTGGTGCGACCGTACGGTCCACTGGGGGGCACAGGGCGACGAACGATTCACTGCCCAATAACCGTAGAGCGCGACTCAGCCTTGATCCATGGCGTCGCAGTTACTGGCTCAGCGCAGCGGTTGCGTCCTGGGAAGTGGTGTGCGGGTTCCCACCTGATCCGGGCGTTTGGCCTGGCGTCGAAGTGGGTGTCCGGATATGAGAACGGCCACCGGCTGATTTTTCAAGACGACCAAGTCTTCGAAGGAGATCAGCACGATGACCGCACCCGACAGTCTGCCCCTGCACGCCCTCGCCGAGGCGAACAGGCAGGCGTGCATCTGGCCGTCGGCCGCGAGGCGGGTGCGGTCGCAGGCCGCGCAGAGGGGCGGGTGACGGAGGCGATTTCACGACGCGGTGCGGGCCGCCGTCCACGACCCAGCGCTCGGCGGGGGTCGAGCCTCGCTCGTCCGCGCCCTCCCCGTCAGGTCGAAGCGGGTGCGCTCGACGGCTGGCGCGGGCGCGTGTCATCGGAAGCGGAATCAGGGGCAGGATCGGTGTCGGTGGGCTCGGTGAGTACCTTCTCCGCCTGCTCACGGATCACGGTGGCCGGAACGGCGTCGATGCCGTCCGGGCCCGGCAGCTCGCGCACGATGTCAGTGACGGCGCGGGCGGTGAGCTTGTCTTTCATCCTCAGTCGTGGCTGAGTGCCTGCCGTGGGCAAAATGCGGTGCGTGCAGGCACCACGCTGGTCAGACTTGCGGACATGGCAGAGAAGATCGCCCGCATCAACCCTGAGCAACTGCATGAGACGCCCGGTTACCACCACATCACCGTGGTGGAGGCAGGCCGTACGGCCTATCTGGCGGGGCAGTGCCCGCTTGACCAGAGCGGTGATCTCGTCGGTTCCGGTTCCCTCGAGACACAGGTCGACCAGGTTGTCGCGAACGCGCTCGCCGCCCTGGCTGCGGTGAGTGCCCCACCACAATGCGTGGTGCGGTCAGTGATCTACGTGCGGAGCGACGAGAGGGATGTTCTCGCAGCCGCGTGGCGCCGGCTCGCCGACTCTGCTTTGGGTCCGGCGTTCACCACGGCCAGCACACTCTTGGGCGTCGCCCAGCTGGGCTTTCCCGGACAGCTCGTCGAGGTGGATCTCACTGTGGCGCTGCCTGACTGAGTTTCCTCGCGGACGGGTTTCGAACGGCGTCTCGAACTGGGTAGCCCAGCTGAGCATTCGCCGGACGGTGGGGCGGCCTTCGTCCGAGCATGTGCTCCGACCAAGGACACACGTGACCACGACGATGGCCGTGAAAGGTGAGTTCGCTGCCCGACCATGCTCCGGGGGAAGCGTTCACGACAGCGTCAGTTCCTGACAAAGGCGTTGGACGTGGCGGTGGGTGATGAGGCAGGTGGCGAGGCCGAGGAAGGCCTGGTGGATGTCGTCGCGTCGTTCCCAGCGGATACGCAGGCGGCGGAAGCCGTGCAGCCAGGAGGAGGTGCGCTCCACTACCCACCGGAAGACGCCCAGGCCGGAGCCGTGCGGCTGTCCGCGTTCCGCGATCACTGGACGGATACCGCGCTTCCACCGCAGCCGCCGGTACTTGTCGTGGTCGTAGCCGCGGTCCGCGAACCGGCACTTCCGCATCGAGCTCTGCACGCTTGTGTCTGATGGTCTCTTCGAACTCCAGGGTGGCTATCCACAGGCTCACGTCGTCCACGTCCTCGGGTATCTCGGGTTCCTCGACGAGGAGGGCTGCGGCACTCTTCCAAGACATCTGCGACGGGACCAGCGCCCCGCCCGCCCTCTGTGCACGGGGGGGCAGGAGGGGTACGGCGGCGTCTCTCTCGATACGGCGTCTCTCTCGATACGGCCGCCTCCGGTCGGCGGCACGGCTGTCCGCCGGCCGGAGGCGGCCAGACCTCTGCCGGCGGCCCCCGTCCCGGGCGCCCCCGAAGCCCGCGCTCGGTCATTCGGGGGCACACGGCTCGGCGGACTGCCCCGGACAGGCACCTCCTCCGGCCGCCGGGCCCACCTCGTCGGGCCCCGGAGGGTGCTCGCACGCCGTCGGCCGCGCGGCGTCGAGGAGGCCGTCTCCGTGCCTACTGGCCGAGCAGGGCCATGGTCTCCCGCAGTCGCTCGCACGCCCAGTCGTACTGCTCGGTGTCGGTGTGGGCCCGGAAGTCCGTCTCGATGATCTGGATCAGCGAAAGGTGGAGGTTGTACAGCCGCCGACGGGTCCGCTCGGCGGTGGTGAACGGCCGGTGACCGTAGCCACGGACGAAGGCCGTGGCGTCCCCGAACGAGCCCGACTCACTCCCGGTGAAGCCGAACTCCATCAGGGGATCACCGTAGAACGCCCGCTCGTGGTCGACGACGGCCACGATCCGGCCGTCGCGCACCATGCAGTTGCCCGGCCACAGGTCCCACTCGACGAACCGGGGCTCGGTCACCTCGTCCAGCGGATCGGCGTGGGCGGCCACGACTTCGCGGATCGCGTCGTAGCCGTGGGGGAGGACGACGCCGCGTCGCTCGCCGTCGCCCAGCAGTTCCTCGACCATCCGCAGGAAGGCCGCGCGCCATGTGCTGTCGCCCGGTCCGGCCAGCGGGCCGAAGGCGGGCCCGGGGATGGTGTTGAGCTCGCGGGTGATCACGCCGAGCGCCTCGCGGTACGCGTCGGTCTCCGCTTCGGTCAGGGTGTCCCTGATGACGTGGAGGTTGTCCGCGTCGATGTACGTCATGAAGAAGTAGTCGGCGTCGCACACCTCATGGGTGCGATCGGCGAAGTCGACCTCCGGCACCGGAACCTTCGTGTGCTCCCGGATCAGCCGCAGCGCCTCCAGTTCGGTGGCCATGGCGCCGCGCTCGTAGGTCATGACCTCGACATCCGGCGGCGGTGCGATCTTGAGGACGGTCTGCGCGCCGGATCGCAGCCGGATCCGGTAGGCCACGTTGAACCAGCCGTCGCTCAGTTCGCCGACCCAGTCCTCGCCCGCGTCACACACCTCCTCCGGGCCGTAGGCGCGGGCGACCATGGTGCGAAGCGCCTCAACGGACTGCCGGTTCTTCGTGATGCTCTCCATCGGTCCTCCGCCCCGAGCGTGATCGGACGGTAGCACCGGGATGGAACACCCTGCTCGGGGCGGCGTGCTCCCCAGACGCCCACGGAAGCGCGGGGCACGAGTCCTTCGGCCACGCCGGCTCGGCGCCACGGCCCGCGGGGCCCGGCGTCCGGGCCGTCAGCCGGGCAGGTCCAGCTCGGCGGCAACCGTTTTGCCGACGGGGGCGCGGTCCAGGACCTCCCACCGGTCGGCGAGCGCCTCCACGAGCAGCATGCCCCGGCCTGTCTCCGCGAGCGGCGGTGGCGCGGAGCGGGGCGCGTCGGGAGCCGGGGGCCGGAGCTCGCCCCGGGTGTCGGAGACCTCGATGCGCAGGGTCCGGCCGAGGAGACCGACGGTGACCTCGAAGTCACGGCCGGGGACACGGCCGTGCGTGACGGCGTTGGCGGCGAGTTCCGCGACGAGCAGGGCGGCGGTGTCGGACGCGTCGCTGCCGTGCGGGACGCCCCAGGTGTCGAGCTGGTGCAGCACGAGCCGACGGGCGAGGCGGGCTCCGCGCGGCGTGGAGCTGAACTGCTGGGTGAACACACGTACGGTGACGGGTCCTTGGCGGGTCACTGGGGTGGACGGTGGCGTCATATGCCCAATCTGGCGGCGGTTCAGGGGTGTTCGCCAGCAGTGACCCGCGTACGCAGAGTCAGCGTACGCGCACATTCGGTAGACGGTACGCGGCACTCTGCGTGACGATGGAGCCGAGTCAGAAGCGGTACGGGCGTGGCGGGTGCGCGGGAGGTGGCCGACGGTGGCCTACGAATGCACGGACGGCGGTACGGGGGCGGGCAGCGCGGAACCGGGGGCGTCGGACAGTCTGCGCACGTTCGGCGCGGTCGTCCAGGCCCTGCGGGAGCACGCGGGCCTGAGCCGTGAGGAGTTCGGCGGCCTGGTCCGCTTCTCCAAACACACGGTGGCCTCGGTCGAACAGGGCCGCCGGATGCCGGACCGGGACTTCGTGGAGCGTGCGGAGGAGGCACTCGGCAACACGGGAGCCCTGCGGAAGGCGGCGCCGCATCTGTCCCGGCAGGCGGGGCTGGCGAGTTGGTTCCGGCAGTGGGCTCGGCTGGAGACGCGGGCGGTGACCTTGTGGACCTACGAGTGCCGGGTGATCCCCGGCTTGCTCCAGACCGAGCGGTACGCGCGAGCCGTGACCGAGAGCGTGCCGCCCGTGAAGGACGAGGAGCAGGTGGCCGAGCAGGTCGCGGCTCGGCTGGAGCGCCAGCGGCTGTTCGAGCGCAAGCCGCCGATCGCGTTCAGCTTCATCATCGAGCAGGCACTTGTCGAGCGCGGCACGGGAGGCCCTGATGTGACGCGGGAACTGCTCGACAGCCTCCTGGAACGGTCGTTGCAGTTCAACGTCGAGTTGCAGGTCATGCCGCGATACCAACCGGACCATGCCGGGTTCGACGGAGCGTTGATGCTCCTGGAGTCCCCGGACAACAAGTGGTTCGGCTACGCGGAGGGCCAGCGCGGCGGCTTGCTGATCTCGGACCCGAAGGAGGTCAGCATCATGCTCCAGCGGTATGCGAGACTGCGTTCACAGGCTCTCACCTCCGACGACTCCAGGAGCCTGCTGAAGCAACTTCGAGGAGCGCTATGAGCAGCATCGACGAACGGGCTTGGTTCAAGAGCAGCTACAGCGGTTCCGACGGCGACGCCTGCGTCGAGGTGGCGAACGGCACGCAGGCGGTCCACGTCCGGGACTCCAAGGACCAGCGGAGCCCCGAACTCGCCCTCTCCCCCACCGCGTGGAGCGACTTCGTCTCCTACGCCGCCCAGAGCTGACCCTCACGCCCCGCGCCGGACCCGTCCGACGCGGGGCGTTGCCGTACACGCAAAAAGAGGCAGTGTAGCCCTCGGGGGTAATGAACGATCCACGTCGCTCACAACTCTAGGGACGCACCGTGCTGTGCGCGTACTGTGAGACGGTATGGGGGAACTGCGTGCGGACTGGAGACTCAGGCTGCGGCGCGAGAACGCGCACGGCCCCATCTGTGGCGCCGGCGTGCTCGTCGACCAGTACACGGCGCTGACCTGCGCGCACGTGGTGCGCCATCCGGACGCCGTGATGTGGCTCGAGTTCGCCGAGAACAACGAGCTCGAACCGGTCTCCGCACACGTCCTGCCCGGCGGCTGGCTGCCGGAGGGCGAGAGCGGCGAGGACGTCGCCGTACTGCGCCTGGACAGCCCTCGCCCGCGGGCGCGCCGCGCCCCGCTGGAGCCCAGGCTGTGGGGCGGAATGGAGGTGTACGCGACCGGTTACGCGGAGGGCTTCGACGACGGGATGAGCCTGTGGGGGCGCATCGGCGGGGCCAGCGGTGAGCGGGTGCAGCTCGACGCCGTCACCAGGACGGAGGTGGTGCGCGCCGGCTTCAGCGGCGCCGCCGTGTGCACCCGGCCCCAGGAAGGCCGTCCCGCCCGTGTGGTCGGCCTCGTCGTCAGCTGGCGCGGCGACCTGGGCGAAGCGCTGCCCGAAGACAACCGGCTCTCCTTCTCGTACCTGATCCCCCTCGACCGGATCGCCGAACTCTCGCCGTTAATCAAGGAGTTGAGCAGTCCGCATGCCTGGGACCACGGTTTCGAGGAGCGGTTGACCCGGTGGTTCGACGACCCGGACGAGGACCCGGTGAAGATCACCGTGGTGCCTCCGGGCAGCGGCAAGGACCGCTCGCTGCGCCAGCTGACGCACCGCGCCCACGTCGTCCACCGCGGCGGCGCCGGCCGGCCGGACCTCATCGACCACGCCTTGGACCAGGTCGCCTTCCCCGCCGGCGAATACCTGGCGTACTGGGACTGGCTGCGCGGCGCCAGGCCCCGGCCCGCGCGGGCGGCCGACCGCGCGCCCGGCCGACCGGTCACGGTCCTCGTCGACGGCCTCGACGAGGAGCCCCAGCCGGGTCCGCTGATCGAACTCCTGGCCCGGCTGCGGGAGTTCGGCTTCCGGCTGCTGCTCGTCTTCCGCCACGAGGGCGGCCCCGTCTGGACCGCATCCCGCGACCTGCTCCTGCGGCCCGCGCTCCTGCGCCACGCGGACACGCTGCTCCACCGGCTGCGGCGCGCGGAGCTCAGCCAGGCGATCCGCCGCGACGTCGTCGACAGCGCCTCCCTCGGTTCCGTGACCGAGACGGCCGACCGGCACGCGGCCGCGCGCCGCCTGATCGACGACGTGCGGGACCCGCAGGAGCAACTCACCCGGCTGCGCGCGCTGATCAGGACCGTGCGCGCCGACCTGATCCGCCACGGGGACCGGTGACGCGGTGCTCCGCCCGGCCCGCACGAGGGAGGAGGACCACGAGAGGATGACGACCTGCCCGCACCGGCGCTTCACCGGAGCACCCTGCGGCGGCACCGTGCTGCCCACCGGCCACTGCGCCGTGTGCGGCCGCGCGGAGAACGGCCCCGGACTGCCCGCCCTGCCCGAGGACCCGCGGTTGCTCGGCCCCCGCGAACTCCTCGCGCTCCCCGAGCGGGAGCCACGCCCCGCCGGGGAACGCCTCATCCGTCCCGAGGCGCCGCTGCGCATCCGCATGGGCTGCTCGTCCGCCGACTGCGGCATCACCTTCACCCCGCCCTACACCGAGGGCCCGGTGCCGGTCGAGGGCTTCTGCCCGGCCTGCGGCGCACGCTACTCGTACCGGCCCGAACTCGCCGAGGGCGACCTGCTGCGCGACCAGTACAAGATCATGGGCCCCATCGCGCACGGCGGCCAGGGCTGGGTCTACCTCGCCGAGGACACCCATCTCGGTGACGTCGTCGCCGTCAAGGGACTGCTCAACCGCTACGAGCACGACGGCGCCCGGCTCGCCGACGTCGAACGCCGCAACCTCGTCGCCATCCGCCACCCCCGCATCGTGCAGATCCGCGACTTCGTCGCCCGCAGCGACGACACCGGTCAGGTCACCGGCGGCTACATCGTCATGGACGACGTCGGCGACGGCACCCTCGCGAAAGTCGTCGAGGAGGTCCGGCGCGGTGAGTCCGTCCTCGACATCGAGCACGTCGCGGCGTACGGCTGCCAGATCCTCGAAGCCTTCGTCCACCTGCACGCCGACGGCGAACGGGTCTTCGTGTACGGGGACATGAAGCCCTCCAACGTCGTGCACCACAGTGCCGGCGTCAAGGTCATCGATCTCGGCGGCATGCGCGAACAGGGCCAGAGCCAGCCCCCCGCCCATGTCACGCCCGACTACATGGCGCCCGAGACCGGGGCGTCGGCCCTCCCCACCGTCGCCCACGACCTGCACACCGTCGGCGTCACCCTGCGGGAACTCGCCCGCTGGGCCGTCGCCGAGGTGCCCGGCCTCGGCACCGCCTCCTTCCAGCGGGTCGTCGACCGCGCCGTCCGCACCGATCCGGGCCGGCGCTTCGCCGACGCCCGTGAGATGGTCGGCCAGCTGCGCGGCGCGCTGCGGGAGATCCGTGCGCTGCGCGGCAAGAACGACCCGCCCGAGCCCTCCGACTACTTCCGGCCGTCCGCGCAGTTGCCCGGCGCCCGGCTCGGCACGGTGCCGGGCATCGAGCACTGGCTGGACCGCCCCCGCCGCGACCGGTACGAGCCGCCCGTGGCACCGGCCCTCGACCTCGGCGCCCCCACCCCCACCGAGATCGCCGGCTGTCTGCCGGTGCCGCGCCCCTATCCGGGCGACCCGCAGACCGCGCGCTTCGAGGTGAGCAGCGGCTACGACCCGGGCCAGCTCCTCCCGCAGGAGGGCGAGAAGCCGCGCTCGGTGGAGATCTGCCTGCACAACGTGCGCGTCCTGCTGGCCCGGAACACGCGCAGCGACCTGCGGCGGGCCCAGGAGGAGCTCGACACGGCCGACTCCATCCCCGGACCGTCCGCCGTGCGCCGGTGGCGGCTGGAGTGGCACCGCGCCCTGCTCGCGCTGCACAGCGCCGACCTCGACGACGACCCGCGGCAGGTCGCCGGGGCCAGGGCCCACTTCACGCAGGTCCACCTCGAACTGCCCGGCGAGTACGCGCCCAAACTGGCCCTCGCCCACTGCGCGGAGCGCCTCGGCGACGACACGGCCGAGCCCACCGCCGAGGAACTGTACGCGGCGGTGTTCGCCCGCAACCCCGCGCACGGCGGCGCCGCCCTCGGCCTGGCCCGGATCGCGCTCCGGGCCCACGACCGCCGGGCCGCCATCGACGTGCTGGGCCGGGTCCGGCAGGGCACCCTCGACCACACCGTCGCCCGGATCGCCGCCCTGCGCATCCGCGCGGCCCGGCTGCCCGGAGACGGGGACCCACTGCCCGCGCCCGCCGAGGTCGACGCGGCACTGGAACTCCTGCGCGGCCTCGTGGGCCGACGACCGGGCGCCGGGGAGCCGAGCCTGTCCGAGGACGAGGCGCTGCGCCTGAGCACCGAACTCCACGAATGGAAACTGGACGCGGTGCACCGCCTCAGCGACCGGACCGGTTCTCCGGGAAGGGGTGCCGAACGGCTCAGCGCCCGCCGTCTGAGACGTCTGAGCCCGTCGGAGCGCGCGTTGCGCGAGCAGCTGGAGTCGCACTACCGGCGACTGGCGGCACGCCACCAGGAGTCGGCCGCCGCCCACGAACACCTCGTGGACCTCATGCACGCGGTACGGCCGCAGACCAGGACGTGACCGCAGACCAGGACGTGACCCCACCGCACGACACGGCACAGCACAGCACGGCACAGCACAGCCGACACGGCACGGCACGGCACGGCACTCGGCAGACGGAATCGGCACCCGGCAGCACACCGTGTGCACGGCGCCGCAGGTGAAGGAAGGGTGATGTACGACATGAGCAGCCACACCCGGCCGCCGCAGCCGGGCATCCGACTGCACGTCGACCTCGGCGGCGATCTGCGCCCGCACCGAAGCGCGAAGATCGAGGCCCATCTGCGGGTCGACGTGGCCGCCGACGGCGCTCCCACCGACCTGCCCGCGGTCCAGCTCGCCGTGATCATCGCGGTGGACGTCGCCGAACCCCACCGGGCCGCCGTCCGGCACGCCCTGCCGGCGGCGCTGCGCGCCCTGCCCGACCGCATCTCCTTCGCCCTGCTCGGCAGCGGCCCCGAGCCGGTCCGGTGCTATCCGCGGGGTGACGACGAGTGGGCCGTCGCCGACCGGGACGAGAGGCGCCGGGCCGCCTTCGTCGCGGGATCGCTTCCGCTGCACCGGGACGGGGCACGTCCTGCCGGGTACGCCGCCTGGGTGGCCGGAGCGCGCGCCCTGCTCGCCGGCCGACCGGTGTCCGTACGCCATCTGATGCTGATCACCGATGGCAGCAGCGCCGTCGGCGAGACCCGTCTCGAAGAGGAACTGGACCTCTGTGCGGGGCAGTTCACCTGCGACGTCTTCGCCGTGGGCGCGGATTGGGCCCCCGATCCGCTGCTCACCCTCGCCGAACGGCTGCACGGCACGGCCGAGTTCGTGGACGACGGACTCGGTCACGCGATCACCGCCGCCCTTCAGCGCCTGCGCCGGGTGCACACTCCGCAACTGCCGATCGAAGTCACCGTGCGGCCCTCCGTACGCCAGGTCTCGCTCAGTGAGAAGGCGCCCCGGCCACACCGCCTCGGCGGCCTGCCCCAGCCCGGCCGACCGCACCGCTGGCGCTTTCCGACCTACCAGTGGGAGCAGGGCAGACGCGACTACCTGCTCACCCTGGTCGCCGACTCCGACGCCGACCCGCTGGAGACCGAGTTGCAGTTCGCCATGGTCTCCATCGGTGACGTCCACGTACCGGTCACCGCCCGCTGGCACCTCCCCGAGCAGTCCCCGCCCCATGCCCCGGCGGGTGCCGACAGCGTGCGTGACCTCAACGCCACCGCCCGGATGCGGAGCGCTCTGCGCCGGGGACTCACCGCTCTCCAGGAACACCGGTGGGACACCGCCGAGGACTGCTTGGGGCAGGCCGCCCGGCTGGCGGCGCAGTTCGGCACGGACTGGGTGCTGGACGAGATCCGCACGGTCGCCGACATCGAGGACGCGGCCGCGGGGCGGGTCCGGCCGCGCACCGTCGACGCCGACACCCTCGGCCCGATGATCCTGCGCGCCGGGTCCCGTCCCGGCGGCCCCCCGGCCGACGCCGTCGGTGCGCGGCCGGGCCCGCACTGCGGCGGCTGCGGGACCCCGGCCGGGAGCGAGGCCCGTTACTGCATCGCGTGCGGGGAGAAGCTGCTGTGACGGCCGGCCGCGCCACCTCCTGGCGCCGACACGCCTACGCCCCTCTCCGGCGCCGGCACGCCTTCGCCTCTTTCCTGCGCCGGCACGCCTTCGCCTCTTTCCTGCGCCGGTACTCCCCCGACTCCTTCCTGCGCCGGTACTCCCCCACCGCTGTCCGGAACCGGTACTCCCCCGCCGTCGTCCGGCACCGGTACTCCCCCGCCGCCTTCTGGCGCAGGCGCCTGAGCCCCTGGCGGACCCGCCGGCTGCTGGAGGTGCATCTGCTGGCCCTGTTCCTGCTCGCGACCGTGGCGTCGACCGCGCTGTTCCTCTCCTGCCGTCAGCTCCAGCACAGCGCCGAAACACTCGCGTCCCGCGAGGCGCCGGCCGTGCAGGGGCTCGCCGCCACCCGGCTCGCCGCCCTGCGCGCCGACCAGGAGGCCCACACCCTGGTGCAGATGAACCTCATCGGCGTCGCGGGGTCGGGCGAAACCTACCGGTCCCAGCTCTCGGCCGCCGACCAGGGACTGACCCGGATCGCCGACCGCACCGACCAGGACCTCGGCACGGTCAAGGGCCTGCTCGCCACCTACAGCAACTCGCTCGGCCTCGCCACGTCCCTCTACCGTGACCAGCCCCTCATGCGGGAGCAGAAGCTCGAAGAAGCGGACTCGCTGCTCACCCGCGAGACGGTGGGGCTCGCCCCCCGTCTGGACGCACTGCAACGGGTCCAGCTGCGGCACGCCGAAGCCACGGCCGCCATGGGGCCGTGGCAGCGCAGCGGGTGGTGGCTCGCCGAACTCGCCCTGGCCGCGATGGCGCTGACCCTGCTGTCGGCGCTGTTCGTGCTGCGCGACCGCTGCGGCCGTGACGTCAACCCGTACCTGCTCGCGGCCTTCGTCCTCACCGTGCTGCTCGCGGTGATCCCGCTGATGACGGCGTCCTCCACGGAGGACGACCTGGACGGGGCGGTCAGGGAGCTGCGGCAGATCACCGCGGTGTCCCGGCACAGCGGCCCGGGGCTGGCCGACGCGCAGCAGCGCGTCACGGAGAAGTCGGAGGAGGTCCGGCAGCAGACGGCCGACGGCGCCTGGGCCGACAGGATGTACCGGGGCACGCTCGTCGGCGGCCTGCTGGCCGTCGTCCTGCCCGTGCTGGGGCTCGGTCTCCGGCTCGACGACGACTACTGGAGGCGACGGTGACCCGGCGGTTCAAGGTGCTGGTCTTCGGCGTGGTCATGCTGCTGATCGCCGCCGGCGGCATGGTGGTCGTCTGGGCGCAGCACGACGACGAGGAGCCGGTGACCATCCTCGGGACGTGGACGGCCAAGCAGGCGGAGCAGTTCGAGACCCTGCTGGGAGACTTCGGCATCCCCTTCCGCTACCAGGGCACCGCGGCCCAGCGGGAGGTGCTGCTGTCCAAGGTGCAGTCGGGTGAGCCGCCGGACATCGTGATCATGCCGGGCCTAGGTGAACTCGCCGAGTACGCCGACCAGGACCTCCTCGAACCGCTGGACGACCTCTACGACCCCGAGGAGTACGGCGCGCCCTGGAAGTCGACCGGCTCGCCCTCCGAGCACGTCTACTGGGTCCCGGTCAAGGCGGACCTGAAGAGCATCGTCTGGTACCGCCAGGGTCACCGGCCCGCCGACGCGCCGGTCCCGGTGGGGAGTTGGTGCATCGGCATGGGGGACGACGGCGCCTCCGGCTGGCCCGGCACCGACTGGATCGAGGACCTCGTACTGCAACGGGAGGGCCCGGACGTCTACGAGGACTGGGCGCTGGGCAGCGGCGAGGTGGAGTGGTGGCGGAGTGATGCGGTGCGCGGCGCCTGGGAGGCGTGGGCCGGTCTGCTCCGGCAGGACAGGGACGCGGCCGAGCACGCTCTGCTCACCGACCATCGCGGCGCCCCGGACGGCAACGGGCTGCTGTTCGACGGCTGGGGCGGGTGCGGTCTGGAGCACCAGGGCTCCTTCGCGCTCTCCTTCTACAAGAACGACGCGCGGAACGCGGCCCTGACGGACTCCGCCCCGCTCCTGCCCGGCGGCGGCCGGGTCCGGGCCCACGAGGTGACCGGCGACTTCGCGGCGCTGTTCGGCAACCGCCCCCGGGCCCGGGAACTGATCCGCCGGCTGGCCTCCCAGGAGGGCCAGCAGAAGTGGGCCGATCTGGCGGACGTCTTCTCGGCGAACCGTCAGGTGACACCGCAAGGCGGCGCGGTCGAACAGGAGATCGCACAACGGCTCGGTGCGGGGCCCCGCTGCCTGGACGCCTCGGACGTCATGGCACCCGCCGTGCGGGACGCCTTCTACGAGGCCGTCCTGCTGACCACCGCGAGGGCCGCCGCCGGTCAGGATCCCGACATCCCGGGCCTCCTCCATGATGTGCAGAGGGTGCAGGACGCACAGGCCGCGCAAGGCGCCGGCACCAGAGCGGCTCCGAAGACGGTGTGCAGTACGCGGTGAGCGACGGGGCGGCGCCCGGTCCCGGGCAGGACCGTCCGGGCGGAGTTCGTGTGCCGTCCCACCGGCACACCTGCTCCCGGACGGCAGATGCGGCCCGAGTCACAGGTTCGGCAGCCACAGCCCGACGCGGACGGCCGACCGGACGCTCGGCCCGGCCGGCCTCACCCAGCCGCCCCGCGGCCGGGGCCGAGCGCACACCGGTGCACACCGCACCACGGGAGCGTCCTCGCCCGTTCCCACGGGGAGTTGGGCGGTTGGGTCCCCCTGCTACGGTGACCCGATGGCATCGGTCAAGCAGTTCCAGGTCACCTTCGACTGCGCGGAGCCCGAGCGCGTCGCCCGCTTCTGGTGCGAGGTGCTGGGGTACGTCGTGCCCCCGCCGCCGGAGGGGTTCGCCACGTGGGCCGATGTCGAGCGCTCGCTGCCCGCCGAGGAGCGGGGTTCGTGGTTCGCCTGCGTCGATCCCTCGGGTGTGGGCCCGCGGCTGTTCTTCCAGCGCGTTCCCGAGGGGAAGGCCGTCAAGAACCGGGTGCATCTCGACGTGCGGGCCGGCACCGGGCTGGTGGGGGAAGAGCGCCTGGCCACGCTGGAGGCCGAATGCGCACGGCTGGTCGCGCTCGGCGCGGTCCGCGTGCGGCTCCTGCCCGCCGACGACGACAACGAGTCGTGCATCGTGATGCAGGACGTCGAGGGCAACGAGTTCTGTCTCGACTGAGCGTCTCCCGAGGCGCCGCGTCGAGTCCGCGCGGGGCGGCCCGCAGCGCCTGGCCGGCCGCGTGCTCGGCGAACGCCTGGTGGTGGAAGGCGATGGGGTCGCCCTCGACGGTGCGCAGCACGCCGCGGCGCAGCAGCACGCCCACGGCCTGGTCGGCCCGGCGGCGTTTCACGGCCAGGTGCGCGGCCAGGACGGTCACGGCGTCGGGGCGGTGGAGTTCCGGGGTGCCGGCGCGCAGCACCGCGAGGCCCAGCACCCGTACCGCCTCGGACAGGTCCCAGCGGGCCTGCTCGCCGGCCGGTTCGTCGCCGACGCCGTGCCGGAGGTCCTCGACCACGCGGGCCTCCCAGTACTCCCGGAACAGGTCGGTGACGTCGATGTTCCGGTCGCGGGGGCCGGCGGGCGCGTACAGGTCGAACAGCATGCGCAGGGAAGCCGCCACGGACCGGCTGCGCGGGAGCAGCCGCTCCCGCGCAGCCGGTCCGTCATGCTAGCGGCCGTTGACGCCAGGTCATCACCCCCGCGGCGGCTCGCGCACACGGGAACGGGGCCCGGTGCGCACAGCCGGCCCGACCAGCCCCTCGCACCCCTCCAGGGCCGCCTCACCGCCGCGGGAGGGGGCCGTTCACAGCAGGGACAGGTGCCTGGTCAGCTTCGACACCTTGTTCCTCGGGCCGTGCACGATCACGCCGAGGTACTCCAGTTCCTCGGCGGGGGTGGCCTTCAGGTCGGTGAGGTAGTCCTCGTAGTCCCGCGCCCGGCGCGCGGTCTCGGTGAGCGCGACCAGCCGTACCTCTTCGGCGGCCCGTGCGCGCTCCAGCAGTGTGGTCAGTTCCCTCGCGGAGGCGGTCGGGACGGGGATGGGGTGGGTGTTGAGGCCGGGGTGGAGACCGCCCGAGGCGTCCTCGCCGTCGCGCCCGACCCAGTCCCCGATCCGGCCGCCGAGGGAGAGGGCGAGCACGGCGGAGGTGTTCGCCGCGTGCGCCGGGGGCAGGTCGTCGCGGAGCACGAGGGCGACTTTCGTTTGCATGGTCTTTCACCTCAGTAGCGGCCGTGTGTCCATCACTTCCCGCGAAGAGTAGTCCGATGGACTCCAACTGGGCTGATCTGCCGAACACTTGAGGTACGTGCATGTCACAATGGGCCGCATGGACGAACTTGATTCGGCGATCATCCGGCATCTCCAGCTGAACGCCCGGCAGTCCAACCGTGAACTGGCCCGCCGGATCGGGGTGGCCCCGTCCACCTCGCTCGAACGCGTGCGCTCCCTGGAGGAGCGGGGGGTGATCACCGGCTACCGCGCGGAGCTGAACCTCGCCGCGCTGAACCGGCACTACCAGGCGTTCGTCGCCGCGCAGGTCCGGCCGCTCAGCCGCACGGTCATCACCTCCTTCCAGGAGGCGGTCGCCAAGCTGCCGGAGGTGGTGGGCGTCTTCGTCGTCGCCGGTGGCGACGACTTCCTGATCCACGTCGCCGTGCAGAACAACGAGGCCCTGCACGCCTTCCTCATGGACCGCCTCAGCCAGCGGCGCGAGGTCGTCGGCTTCCGGACCATCGTGATCTTCCAGCACGCCCCCACGTCGCTGCTGTCCGCCCTGCCGGAGGCGCACCCCGCGTCCGCGGCAGCCCCGTCACCGGCCCGCGGAGCGGGGCGCGCGCGGAACACCGGCCGCCCCTCCAGCGGCGCCTGACGGCGTCTCGGCAGCCGGCGACCCAGCCGGGACACCGCCTGCCCTGACCTGGACCTCGCGGTTGCCCAGCCGCCGGCCCCGACGGCCGTCTCGTTGTCGGCGCGGACCGCCCGGCAGAAGGTGACGAACTTCGCGCGGGTCAGGTGCTGGGGTCAGGCGGGTGGCCTGGAACTCGCGAGGCGAGGATGCGGGGAGACCGGTTTCGAGGGAATCGACGCCCAGCGCCTCGATACACAGGGCCGGAGCGCGCTTTTTCCTCCGGGCGCCTGGCGTTCGCGGGAGCCTGCTCGCCGCCCCGGAGACCGGTGTAGAAAACGGAAACGCGACGTACCGAGGATTCCTGTCGCATTGGCGTCCTCCCATCCGATATCCGACTCGCCCACCCCCTTTCCCATACCACTGCGGAACACGAAGAAAGCGGCGCGCCGAGGTGTGGGTCGAACCGGGCGGGAATCGAAATCGACGAAGCCGGCTATGCCCGTTGGGCGATGTGCAGCACACACAGTGAGTGATCTCTCGGGAACCGGTCGCTTCGAGGCGATCCCCGCCCCCCTTGCGGCGGTCCATCGGAATCCCTGGCCGCAAAACCCTGTGCACACTCCGGTGGACGACCCGTCAAGGGAAACGGCCGGCCCGGGATCGACCGAAGGCGATCTCCCGAATGCAAGGTCGGTCGCGTGCGGCAACCCGAAGTCCGGGCACCGGACGGCAGAGTCCTGATCGATCCGGGGACGGAGCGCCGCATACCGGGGCCGGCGACGCCGCCGCCGTCGGGGTGGCGCGCGCCGAGCGCGGCGAACGCCACCGCGACGGGGACGCCGAGCAGCAGGACGGCCCAGGAGACCATCGAGGCGGGCTCCGCCGCGGCGGCCGCCGGCGCCGGTGCCAGCACTCCCGGCCCCAGGACGCCACCGCAGTACAGAGCTGTTCCCTGCCCCGGTCCGAGGCGGCCCCTGTGCATGAACGCTCCCCTTCCGCACCGGACGATCACGCGCTGCCCGCGCCCGCCGGCGTGCGGGACACGGCGGAGCGAGGTCCTTCGCTGATCATCCGTGGGAAGTCTAGGCAGGGGCGTCGGCCGCCCGCACGGATGCCGTACGGATGGCCGGCGCACCCCCGGAATCCGTGCTCGCGCGCGAACAAGATTCGGCGCCATTCATGCACCACCGGTCATATGACCGTCCCGATCGATTAACTCTCCTTCCTCCACCCATTGCCGAAGCCCGGCCACCACCCGTCGACGCCGCCGCTTCCCGTCGTTTACCGGCTGCCGACCGATCGAAATGGGTTGCCTTTTCCGAGCACGGCCGAACAACCCCCATACCGGACGATGTCACGTCGAAACGGCGGCCGGGAATCCATGCTTCCGACCCGTTCCACCGGGAGCGCGGCGGATGAGTATTCCGAATTCTGAGACAGCGAAGTCGATTCATCGGCGTCCGGTTGTCATTGCGGATCGTTCGGCTAAGCTCGCCGAGCCCGGACCGAATCCCTCTTGTCGAAAGGCCGTGTTCCAGCATGTCCACAGCCGGAGCGCTCGATCGGGAGAGCGCAGGGAGCCAGGTCGCGGCGCAGAGGAACAGGCCCGGCTCGCTCGTACTGCTCCGCGGTGTGCAGCTGATGCTGCTGCTGGACTTCTCGATCGTGAATGTGGCACTGCCCAGCGTGGAGTCCTCCGTCGGACTCGGCGCCGTGGGGACCCAGTGGGTGGTCGGCGCCTACGCACTCGGCTTCGGCAGTCTGCTGCCGCGGGCGGCTGTCGGACCCGCTCGGCAGGCGTCTGATGCTCGTCGTGGGCGTGGCGGCCTTCGGCGCGGCCGCACTGGTCGGAAGGCCGGCCACGGCCCCGGAACCGCTCGGTGGCGTACTGACCGAACTCGCCGGCCGGCGTGTGGTGTTCTTCGTCGATGTGCCGCTGACGGCCGTCGCCCTCCTCGCGGCGCTCAAGGTGCTGCCCGGGGCCGGCGGTGCGCGGGGCGAGCGCACCTACGACCTGCCTGGCGTCCTGCTGTTCGCCGCGGGCGGCCACCGCGGGGTGCCGGAGCGGCTCCAGGGTCTCGCCGGCGGACTGCTCAACACCTTCCAGCAGGTCGGTACGGCCGCCTTCGTGGCCGTCCTGGTGAGCCTGACGACCGCCCGCACCGAGTCGCTCGGAGCTCCCGCCCCCGACCACCGGGCCGCCGGATTCCAGACGGCCTTCACCGCGGGCGCCGTCGTCGCCCTGGTCACCACGCTGCTGGTGGCCGTCGCCCTGCCCGGGCACCGGGCCGTGGCCCGTACCGAAGCCACGGCCTGACACCGATCTCGGTCCGACCGCGACCGCCCGCGCCGGGCGGTCGGCGGCCAGGGGCCGACCACCAACCCTGCCTACCGGAGAGCGAGGCCAGTCCCGCCATGTCCGAACTGCCCCAGCACGATGTCAAGGACAAGACACTGAGCGCGCAGGGTGTGCGCCGGATCGAGTGGGCCGAGCGCAACATGCCCGTGTTGCGCCAGGTACGAGAACGGTTCGCCAAGGAGAAGCCCTTCGAAGGCGTCCGGTTCGCCGCGTGTATGCACATGACCACGGAAACGGCCGTCCTGCTGCGCACGCTGAAGGCCGGCGGCGCCGAGATCGCGGCCTGCGCCAGCAACCCGCTGTCCACGCAGGACGACACGGTCGCGGCGCTCGTGGCCGAGTACGGCATCTCCGTCTTCGCCGTCAACGGCATCGACCGTGACGGGTACTACCGGCACATCGACTCCGCGCTGGACATCGAGCCCGACTTCGTCTTCGACGACGGCTGCGACCTGGTCAACACGGTCCACACCGCCCGCACCGAGCTGCTCGGGAACATCAAGGGCGGCTGCGAGGAGACGACCACCGGCGTCGTCCGGCTGCGGCAGATGGCCGATTCCGGCGCCCTCAGGTTCCCGATGGTGGCGGTCAACGACACCGACACCAAGCACATGTTCGACAACCGGTACGGCACCGGCCAGTCGTCGCTCGACGCGATCATGCGGGCCACCAACCTGTTGTTCGCCGGACAGACGGTCGTCGTCGCCGGTTTCGGCTACTGCGGCCAGGGCGTCGCCCAGCGCGCGGCGGGCCTGGGCGCCCACGTCGTGGTGACCGAGGTCGACCCGACCAAGGCGCTGGACGCGCTGATGCAGGGCTACCGGGTGATGCCGATGGCGGAGGCGGCCCGCATCGGCGACGTCTTCGTCACCGTCACCAGCAACCGGGGAGTGCTGCGCCAGGAGCACTTCGAGGTGATGAAGGACGGCGCGATCCTGTCCAACGCCGGCCACTTCGACGTCGAGGTGGACGTCGCGGCGCTGGAGGCCATGGCGGTCGGGAAGCGCTCCCGCATCCGTCACCAGACGGACGAGTACGTCCTCCCCGACGGCCGCAGCCTGCTGCTGGTCGCCGAGGGCCGGCTGGTCAACCTCGGCGCCGCCGAGGGCCACCCCGCCTCGGTGATGGACATGTCCTTCGCGGACCAGGCGCTGACGGCCGAGTGGCTGACGGCGAACCACGCCTCCCTGGCCCCGCAGGTCCACGAGGTGCCCACCGAGATCGACAAGTCCGTCGCCCGGCTGAAGCTGGACAGCATGGGCGTGACGATCGACTCCTTCACCGACGACCAGAACGACTACATGAACTCCTGGGAGTACGGTTCCTGATCGTCTCCCGTCCGGTCGAGGCGGCACGGCCACGGGCCGGCAGGCGGACTCCGCCTGCCGGCCCGTTCGTCGTCCCGGTCACGTGCCTCGGGACCGTTCTGGCGTCTGCGCGCGTTCGGGGGTCCGCAGCCCTGCCTGCTTCGGGGGCGGGGCGCGCCTCGGCCCGTGCCGCGCCGGGAGTGCCCCGCACGCGGGTGGCGGTGGCGGTGCCGCCGGTGCGGCGGCCGGGTCGGCGGGGTGGGGCCGCCGGCCCGGCCGTTCGGTGCTCGGTCCGGGGTGACCGGCTGCTACCGGGCCGTCTTCGCCGGCGCGGCCTCCTGCTGGGTCTCCCCGGTCAGCGTGATGTCCTCCTCCTCGGCCGCGTGGAAGTGGGGCAGGGGCACGAAGCCGTGGGGCCGCAGTTCCATCAGCGTGGCCTGGACGTGGGCCTCGCCGGGCGTGAGGGCGTCCGGTGCGGCCTTGCCGGTGTTCACCCAGCGGTGCTCGGCGCCGTCGCACACCGCCCGGGTGCCGCCGATGCCGTACTGGGTGGGCGAGCTGCTCTGGCCGATGGACGTGCTGAGGACGACGGAGCCGGAGTCGCCGACGCAGCGGTAGGTGCCGGAGAGGGTGACCGTGCCGTCCTCGGCGATCTTGCCGGTCGGGTCGACGGTGACCGACTCGGACGTGTCGGCGGCGGCGGGCGCGGCCGGGGCGGCGAGCAGGAGCAGGGCGGCACCGGCGACCGCGGTCAGGACGGGGCGCAACGACATGGAAGGACCTCCTGTTGTGGGGGCTTCCACTGGTACCGGGCGATCGCCTCCGATCCCGTGACCGTCACCCCTTCGGTGGCGAGTCCGTGCCGCGCGTCGGCGGACGGTCGTGGAGTCGTCCTGGTGCTGTCACGATCGGGGCCCGCCCCTGGCGACGGCGGTCCGGCGGGCGCATGGTCGGTGTACGGGGCCGCCGGAGGGCGGTCCCACCGACGTGGAGGTGCGCCATGTGCGACCACGACTCCCCGAGCGCGTCCGCCGGCGCGGCACACGTCGTCGCCGCCCGCCCCGAGCAGGGGTGGAGCCTGCTGTGCGACGGCACGATCGTCTTCGACGACTCCGGCGAACTGCTGCCCGACGGCCGCGTGGTGGCCCCGCAGCGGGTGACCGCCGCGCGGCCGGCCGTCGCCGTCTGATCAGTCCGCGAGGACGGCGAACCCGTCGAGCTCGACGAGGGCCCGCTCGTCCCACAGCCGGACGATCCCCACGACCGCCATCGCCGGGTAGTCCCGGCCCGCCGACCGCCGCCACACGCGGCCGAGTTCGGCGGCGCAGGCCCGGTAGGCGGCGACGTCCGTGACGTACACGGTGACGCGCGCCAGGTCCGCGGGGGTGCCGCCGGTGGCCCGCAGCGCGGTGAGCAGGTTGCCGAGCGCGCGCTCGAACTGCTCCGGCAGCGTCCGCCCGACGACCTCGCCGTCGGCGTCGAGCGCGGTCTGGCCGGCCAGGAACACCACGCGGGAGCCGGTGGCGACGACCGCGTGCGAGAAGCCGGCCGGCGGGGCCAGCCCGGGCGGGTTCACCCGTTCGGCGGTCACCGCCGCGCCTCCGCGGCCGCGTACAGCTCCTTGGCGATGATGCCGCGCTGGACCTCGCTGGCCCCTTCGTAGATCCGGGGGGCGCGCACCTCGCGGTAGAGGTGCTCCAGCAGGTGTCCCCGGCGCAGCGCCCGGGCGCCGTGCAACTGGACGGCCGTGTCGACGACGTACTGGGCGGTCTCGGTGGCGAGCAGCTTGGCCATGGCGGAGCGGCGCGGGACGTCGGGGGCGCCGGTGTCGTACGCCGTGGCCGCCGCGTAGACCATCAGGCGGGCCGCCTCCGTGCGCAGGGCCATCTCGGCGACCTGGTGGGCGACCGTCTGGAGGTCCCGCAGCTTGCCGCCGAAGGCGTCGCGCCGGGCGGTGTGGGCGAGGGTGGCGTCGAGCGCGGCCTGGGCCATGCCGAGGGCGAGGGCGCCGACGCTGGGGCGGAACAGGTTGAGGGTGTCCATGGCGACCCGGAAGCCGCGGTCGGGGGTGCCGAGCACGTCGTCGGCGGTGACCCGGACGGCGTCGAAGGCGAGGGTGCCGACGGGGTGCGGGGAGAGCAGGTCGAGCGCGGAGCCGGTGAGGCCGGGGCGGCCGGCGGGGACCAGGAAGGCGGTGACGCCCCGGGCGCCGGCGCCCTCGGTGGTGCGGGCGAACACGGTGTGCAGGTCGGCCTCCGGGGCGTTGGAGATCCAGCACTTCTCGCCGGTCAGGCGCCAGCCGTGCGGCCCGTCCGGCTCGGCGGCCAGGGACAGCGCCGCCGCGTCCGAGCCGGCGCCCGGTTCGCTGAGCGCGAAGGCCGCCACCGCGCTGCCGTCGGCGACGCGCGGCAGCCACCGGGCGCGCTGGGCGGGGCTGCCGTGGACGTGCACCGGGTGCGCGCCCAGTCCCTGGAGGGCCAGGGCGGTCTCCGCCTCGGTGCAGGCGTACGCCAGGGACTCGCGCATCAGGCACAGGTCGACCGCGCCGGAGGTGAACAGGCGGGACAGCAGTCCGAGGCGGCCCAGTTCGGCGACGAGCGGGCGGTTGACGCGGCCCGGTACGCCCCGGTCGGCGAGGGGGCGCAGCCGGTCGGCGGCGAGGGCGCGCAGGGCGGCGCACCAGGCGGTCTGTTCCGGTTCGAGTGAGAATGCGGGCATCACCGGACCCCTCTCCGCGGCGGTCTCGCGTCGGCCTCCCGCCGCCCCGTCCGACGGTATCGCGAACCGTTGACTGCCGTCACCAACACGATACGCTCGGGGCGCGAGCCCACCACGACGCCCGTCACGGCGCCCGGAAGGCGCCCTCCAGGCAAGGGGGCGATCCGCCATGAACGACTCGGCCCATGTCGACACCTTCGCGCGCGACCATCTCCCGCCGCCCGGCCAGTGGCCCGAGCTCCGCTTCGACCTGCCGGAGCTGCGCTACCCCGAACGGCTGAACTGCGCCGCCGAGCTCCTCACCGGCCCCGCCCCCGGCCGGCCCGTCTTCCGCACCGCCGCCGGCCCCGCCTGGACGTACGGCGAGCTGCGCGCCCGCGTCGACCGGCTCGCGCACCTGCTGACCGGCCGCCTCGGCGTCGTCCCCGGCAACCGGGTGCTGCTGCGCGGGCCGACCACGCCGTGGCTGGCGGCCTGCTGGCTGGCGGTGCTGAAGGCGGGCGGGATCGCCGTCACCGTGCTGGACCGGCAGCGCCCGCGCGAGCTGCGCACGATGTGCGCGATAGCCCGCGTGGAGCACGCCCTGTGCGACGTCCGGGCCGTCGACGACCTCGCCCGCGCCGGGGTGCCGGGCCTGCGGATCACCACCTACGGCGGGGACGCCCCCGACGACCTGCTGCGCCGGCCCGCGCCGGACACCCCGTACCGGGCCGTGGAGACGGCCGCCGACGACGTGGCGCTGATCGCGTTCACCTCCGGCACCACCGGGCGGCCGAAGGGGTGCGCGCACTTCCACCGGGACGTCCTCGCCGTGGCCGACACCTTCTCGGCGCGGGTGCTCCGGCCGCGGGCGGACGACGTCTTCGCCGGCTCTCCCCCGCTCGGCTTCACCTTCGGCCTCGGCGGGCTGCTCGTCTTCCCGCTGCGGGCCGGGGCGAGCACGCTGCTGCTCGAACAGGCCGGTCCCCGGCAGCTGCTGGACGCCGTCGCCCGGCACCGGGTGTCGGTGCTGTTCACCGCGCCCACCGCCTACCGCGCGATGCTCGCCGGGCTCGACGGGCACGACCTGTCGTCGCTGCGGCGCTGCGTCTCGGCGGGCGAGAACCTGCCCGCGGCCACCTGGCGCGCCTGGCACGAGCGGACCGGGCTGCGGCTGATCAACGGCATCGGCGCCACCGAACTGCTGCACATCTTCATCTCGGCCGCCGACGAGCGGATCCGGCCCGGCACCACGGGCGTCCCCGTCCCCGGCTGGCAGGCGCGCGTGCAGGACGAGCGCGGGGAGCCCGTCCCCGACGGGCAGCCGGGGCTGCTCGCCGTGCGCGGACCGGTCGGCTGCCGCTACCTCGCCGATCCCCGGCAGAGCGCGTACGTGCGCGACGGCTGGAACATCACCGGAGACACCTACGTCCGCGACCGCGACGGCTACTTCCGGTACGTCGCCCGCGCCGACGACCTGATCGTCTCCGCCGGGTACAACATCGCGGGGCCCGAGGTCGAGGAGGCCCTGCTGCGGCATCCGGACGTCGTCGAGGCGGCGGTCGTCGGGCGTCCCGACGAGGAACGCGGACAGGCCGTCGTGGCGTTCGCCGTGCTGCGCGCGGGGGCGCGGCCGGACATCGAGGCACTGCGCGCCTTCGTCCTGGCCGAGCTGGCGCCCTACAAGTGCCCGCGCGAGATCGTCCTCCTGGACGCCCTGCCGCGCACGGCGACGGGCAAACTCCAGCGGTTCCGGTTGCGCACCGCCGCCGCCACCGATGCGGACACCGATGCCGACACCGATGGTGACCAGCAGTGATGCCGACGACCTAAGATGATCAACGTGTCCGACCAGCCTGCACCTCGGTCTCTCATCGTCACGCTCTACGGCGCGTACGGCCGCTTCACGCCGGGCCCGGTGCCCGTCGCCGAGCTGATCCGGCTGCTCGCCGCGGTCGGCGTCGACGCGCCCTCCGTGCGCTCCTCGGTCTCCCGGCTGAAGCGCCGCGGACTGCTTCTGCCGGCCCGCACCGCGCAGAACGCGGCCGGCTACGAACTGTCCGAGGAGGCGCGGCAGTTGCTGGACGACGGCGACCGGCGGATCTACGCCACCGCGCCGCACGGCGACGAGGGCTGGGTACTGGCGGTGTTCTCCGTGCCGGAGTCCGAGCGGCAGAAGCGGCACGTCCTGCGGTCCCGGCTGGCCGGTCTGGGCTTCGGTACGGCCGCCCCCGGCGTGTGGATCGCGCCGGCCCGCCTGTACGAGGAGACCCGCAACACGCTGCGGCGGCTGCGCCTCGACCCGTACGTGGACCTCTTCCGCGGCGAGCACCTGGGCTTCGCGCCGACCGTCGAGGCCGTGGCCCGCTGGTGGGACCTGGCGGCCGTGGCCAAGCAGCACGAGGACTTCCTGGACCGGCACGAACACGTACTGCGCGCTTGGGAGGCGCGCGCGGACACCCCTCCCGAAGAGGCCTACCGCGACTACCTCCTGGCCCTCGACTCCTGGCGCCACCTGCCCTACGCGGACCCCGGCCTGCCCGCCCGCCTGCTTCCCGACGACTGGCCCGGCGCGCGCTCGGCGGCCGTGTTCCGGGGGCTGCACGAGCGGCTGCGGGACGCGGGCGCGGAGTTCGCCGGGGTGCCCGCGACCTCCTGAGAAGTCAGCTCCCCGGCGTCGGACGGGGTCCGGGCGCGTCCGCGCGGCCGGTGCGCGGCGGGCGGCTGCCCGCCCGGTACGGCGCCGGCCAGACGACACCGGGGCCGTCGTAGCCCTGTTCGGCGGCGGCGTGCAGCGTCCAGTGCGGGTCGTACAGGTGCGGGCGGCCCAGGGCGCACAGGTCCGCACGCCCGGCCAGGACCAGCGAGTTGACGTCGTCCCAGGAGGAGATCGCGCCGACCGCGATCACCGGGACGCCGACCGCGTTGCGGATCCGGTCCGCGAACGGCGTCTGGTACGACCGCCCGAACTCCGGCGCCTCCTCGGCGACGACCTGCCCGGTGGAGACGTCGATGGCGTCGGCGCCGTGCGCGGCGAAGGCGCGGGCGATCCCGACGGCGTCCTCGGCCGTCGTGCCGCCCTCGGCCCAGTCGGTGGCGGAGATCCGCACCGTCATGGGCCGCTCCTCGGGCCACTCGGCCCGGACGGCGTCGAACACCTCCAGCGGGAAGCGCAGCCGCCGCGCGAGCGAGCCGCCGTAGGCGTCGTCACGGCGGTTGGCCAGCGGCGAGAGGAAGCCGGACAGCAGGTAGCCGTGCGCGCAGTGCAGTTCGAGCAGGTCGAAGCCGGCCCGCGCGGCCCGCCGGGCGGCGGCCGCGAACTGCTCGCGCAGATCCGTCAGTTCCGCTCGGCCGAGCTCCCGGGGCAGCCGGCCGCCCGGCTTGTACGGCAGCGGGGAGGCGGCCACGAGCGGCCAGTTGCCGTCGGGCAGCGGTTCGTCCATGCCCTCCCACATCGGCCGGGTGGAGCCCTTGCGCCCGCAGTGGCCGAGCTGGACGCCGATCGCGGTGCCCGGCGCCCGCGTGTGCACGAACTCGGTGATCCGCCGCCACGCCTCGGCCTGCCGGCCGGTGTACAGGCCGGTGCAGCCGGGGGTGATGCGCCCCTCGGGGGACACGCACACCATCTCGGTCATCACCAGGCCGGCCCCGCCGAGGGCCCGGGAGCCGAGGTGGACGAGGTGGAAGTCGCCGGGCAGGCCGTCCGTCGCCGAGTACATGTCCATCGGGGAGACGACGACGCGGTTGCGCAGGGTCAGGCCGCGCAGCCGGAACGGCGTGAACATCGGGGGCGTGCCGGGCGCGCAGCCGGCCTCCCGCTCCACCGCGCCGGTGAAGCGGGGGTCGCGCAGCCGCAGGTTGCCGTGGGTGACGCGGCGGCTGCGGGTGAGCAGGTTGAAGGCGAACCGGCGGGGCGGCTGGTCCACGTACAGGGCGAGGTCCTCGAACCACTCCAGGCTGGCCCGGGCGGCCCGCTGGGTGGAGGCGACGACGGGCCGGCGCTCCTCCTCGTAGGCGGCCAGCGCCCGCTCCAGGGACGGCTGTCCGTCCAGGCAGGCGGCCAGGGCGAGGGCGTCCTCGACGGCGAGCTTGGTGCCGGAGCCGATGGAGAAGTGGGCGGTGTGGGCGGCGTCGCCCAGCAGGACGAGGTTGCCGTGCGACCAGCGCTCGTTGACCACCGTGCGGAAGGTGGTCCACGCGGACCGGTGGGACCTCAGCGGCCGGCCGCCGAGCGCGTCCGCGAAGATCCCGGCGCAGCGCTCGGCGGACTCCCGCTCGCCGAGTTCCGCGAAGCCGGCCGCGCGCCAGACCTCCTCGCGCATCTCGACGATCACCGTCGAGGCGTCGGCCCCGTACGGGTAGCCGTGCAGTTGCATCACGCCGTGCTGGGTCTCGGCCGTCTCGAAGCGGAAGGCGTCGAAGGCGACGTCGGCGGCCAGCCAGAGGTAGCGGCACCGGTGGCCGACCCCGTGGGGCCGGAACACCTGGGCGTACGCCTCGCGGGTGGTGCTGTGCACCCCGTCGGCGGCGACGACGAGGTCGTACGCGTCCACGAGCCGCGCCGGATGCGGTGCCTCGGCGCGGAAGCGCAGGTCGACGCCGAGGGAACGGCAGCGGTCGTGCAGGATCCGCAGCAGCCGCTGCCTGCCGAGGGCGGCGAAGCCGTGGCCGCCGGAGGTGTGGCGGACGCCCCGGTGCACGATGTCGACGGCGTCCCAGTGGACGACGTGCTCGCGCAGGGCCTCGTGGACCACCGGGTCGGCGTGTTCGATGCCGCCGAGGGTGTCGTCGGAGAGGACGACGCCGAAGCCGAAGGTGTCGTCGGGGGCGTTGCGTTCCCAGAGGGTGACCTCGCGGCCGGGGTCCCGGCGTTTCAGCAGGGCGGCGGCGTAGAGGCCGGCGGGGCCGCCGCCGATGACCGCGACGCGTCGGGGGCCGTCCGTCTCCTCGCGCGGGTGCGGGCCGGTGGGGGCCGGCCGCGCCCCGTGGCGGAGCCGGGTGTCGAGGCGGCCCCGCGCCCCTGGGGCCGGCGTCCTCGCGTCGGCCGGCTGGTGCCGTCGGTCGGGCCTCACCGCCCCTGCCACTTCGGCGCCCTCTTCTCCGTGAACGCCGCGTGGAACTCCGCGTAGTCCTCCCCGTTCATCAGCAGGGCCTGGGTGGCCGCGTCCAGTTCCACCGCCGCCGCCAGCGGCATGTCCAGTTCGGCCGTCAGCAGGGCCTTCGTCTGCGCGTACGCGAGGGCCGGGCCGGCGGCCAGGCGGCGGGCCAGGCGTTGTGCGGCCGCGTCCGCGCCGCCGTCCTCGGCCAGTTCGCTGATCAGGCCGATCCGCTCGGCCTCGGGGGCGCGCACCGGTTCGCCGAGCATGAGCAGCCGGGTGGCGTGTCCGAGGCCCACCACCCGGGGCAGCAGGTAGGCGGCGCCCATGTCGCCGCCGGAGAGGCCGACGCGGGTGAAGAGGAACGCGAAGCGGGCGGTGGGGTCCGCGACGCGGAAGTCCGCGGCCAGGGCGAGGACGGCGCCGGCGCCCGCGGCCGCGCCGTGGACGGCCGCGATCACCGGGAACGGGCACTCCCGGACGGCCCGCACGACCTGCCCGGTCATCCGGTTGAAGTCGAGGAGCTGGGCGGTGTCCAGGGCCAGGGTGGCGCCGATGATCTCCTCGACGTCGCCGCCGGAGCAGAAGCCGCGTCCCTCGCCGGCCAGCACCAGGGCGCGCACGGAACGCTCGCGGGAGAGTTCGGCGAGCAGGTCGCGCAGGTCGGCGTAGGCGCCGAAGGTGAGCGCGTTGAGTCTCTCCGGGCGGGCGAGGGTGACGGTGGCCACGCCGTCGGCGTGGCGGACGCGGAGGTGGTGCCAGTCGGGGGTGCGGGCGGCGGAGCCGGTGAAGGGACTCATGAGGGCGGCCTCCTCGACGAGCGGTCACCTCGAAATTATCACTCATGCGTGACTGTCGTCAGGAGTACGCGATAGAGGGGGCGGGTAGGCCACCGGGGAGTCACCGTCTGACCTGTTCGCGTCACAGCCGTCACCGGTCCTCGACAGCCCGGCAACAGCGGGATCGGGGGCGCGAGCGGGGCCGTTGAGCCGGGTAGGCCGACCGGTGACGCGGCCGGCGGTCCCGGACGGCGACCGCCGCGCGCCTCGGCGGGAGGCCCGCCGTACCATTCCCCGAGCCGAAAGCAGGACCGCCTGATGTCGAGCACAGGAACCTGCGCCATGAACGGACCCGCCGTGCACGAACACCCCGCCCCGCCCGCCTCCTGGCGCATCGCGCTGCCGCACTCCGCCGCGGCCGTGCCGGTGGCCCGCGCCCTGGTCCGTACGGCCCTGGCCGGGCTGGAGCACGGGGCGGACAGCGACACGGCGGAGCTGCTCACCGCCGAGCTGGTGGCGAACGCCGTGGAGCACACCGCCGGGGACGACCCGATCGAGCTGGTGGTGCAGCTGCTGCCGGCCGGCTGCCAGGTCGAGGTGCACGACCCCGACCCGGTCCCGCCCGGCGACCTCACCCGCCCCCGCGGCGGGGAGCCCGACCCCTGGCAGGAGCACGGGCGCGGTCTGCTGCTGATCCGCGCCCTGAGCTCGTCCTGCGGCCACCGCCCCACCGCACGGGGCAAGGCGGTGTGGTTCAGACTGGCTGCGGTTCCGCCACAGCGGCGTCCGCGTCCCGCGTGACCCGCGACAGCCTGGAGTGGCGGCGCCCGTAGAGGGCGTACAGCACGAGACCCGCCGCAAGGAACAGGGCGAACTGCACCCAGGTCGCCCAGCCCGTCTCGTACATCAGGTACAGGCAGCAGCCGACGCCGAGCAGGGGCAGCAGCGGGAACAGCGGTACGCGGAAGGTGCGGGCCAGGTCGGGCTCCCGGCGGCGCAGGGCGATGACCGCGATGTTGACGACGGCCATGATGGCCAGGGTGCCGATGGTGCACAGGTTCATCACGGCGTCCAGGGAGGCGAAGGCCGCCGGGAGCGCGAAGACGACCGCGACGATCAGCGTGCCGGCGACCGGCGTGGCGGTGCGGGGCGAGACCCTCTCGAAGACGCGCGGCACGAGTCCGTCCCGGGCCATGGCCAGCAGGATGCGGGTCTGGCCGTACATCACCGCGAGGACCACGGACGCGATGGCGACGACCGCGCCGAAGGCGACGATCCCGCCGCCGACGGAGGAGCCGGTGACCTTGTCGACCACGTACGACAGGGCGGCGGGACGGCCGCCGACCTCGTCGCCGCCGACGGCGCCGATCGCGGCGAGCGCGACCGCGCAGTACAGCAGGGTGACCACGCCCATGCAGACGAGGATCGCCACGGGCACGTCCCGGCGGGGGTTCCTGGCCTCCTCGCCGGCCGTGGTGATCGCGTCGAAGCCGATGTAGGAGAAGAAGGCGGCGGTGGTGCCGGCGCCGATGCCGCCGAGGCCGGCCGGGGTGAACGGGGTGAGGTTGCCGTCCCGGAAGGCGCTGAGGCCGATCGCGCAGAAGACGACGAGGATGGCGATCTTGAGGACCGCCATGGCGGCGGTGGCCCGGGCGCTCTCGCGCACTCCGCGCACCAGCAGGACGGCGGCCATGGCGATGACGAGGACGGCGGGCAGGTTCACCGCTCCCCCGTCGCCGGGGCCGGCGGACAGGGCGGCGGGCAGCTGGTGGCCGGTGAGACTGTCGAGCAGCTCGTTGACGTACTGGCTCCAGCCGACGGCGACGGCGGACACCGAGACGCCGTACTCCAGGAGCAGGCACCAGCCGACGACGAAGGCGGTGCTCTCGCCGAGGCTCGCGTAGGCGAAGGAGTACGAGGAGCCGGAGACCGGGATGGCGCCGGCCAGCTCGGCGAACGCGAACGCGGTGAAGACGCAGGTGATCGCGGCCAGGACGAAGGAGACGACGACGGCCGGACCTGCCTGGGCGACCGAGTCGGACAGGCCGACGAAGATGCCGGTGCCGACGATCGCGCCGACGCCGAAGCAGACCAGCTGGAAGAGGCCCATCGTTCGGCGCAGGCCGTGGCCCTCACGGTCGGCGCCGGACGCGGCCACCAGGAGGGCGGGGGACTTGATGCGGGGCATGCGGGTGGTGCTCGTTTCTGGTGGTGCGGGGGTGCGACCGGATCCGGTCGCGCGGCGGCCTCGGAAGGGATGGCTCCGGGCCGCCGGACAGCAGGTGGACAGCATGAGGCCCGGCGACGGGCGTCGTGCGGGGGGGTGCGGTCAGGCCAGGGTCGCCACGAGGACGGCCTTGATGGTGTGCAGCCGGTTCTCCGCCTCGTCGAAGACGACCGAGTGGGCCGACTCGAAGACCTCGTCCGTCACCTCCAGGGAGTCCAGGCCGTGGCTCTCGTGGATCTCGCGGCCGACCTTGGTGCCCAGGTCGTGGAAGGCCGGCAGACAGTGCAGGAACTTCACGTCCGGGTTGCCGGTGGCGCGCAGGACGTCCATCGTCACCGCGTACGGGGCGAGGGCGGCGATCCGCTCGTCCCAGACCTCCTTGGGCTCGCCCATCGACACCCACACGTCGGTGGCCACGAAGTCGGCGCCGCGCACGCCCTCCTCCAGCGACTCGGTGAGGGTGACGCGGGCGCCGGTGGCCGCGGCGAGCTCATGGGCCCGGTCGACGATCTCCTGGGCGGGCCAGTAGGTCTTGGGGGCGACGATCCGCACGTCCATGCCGAGCAGGGCGCCGGTGATCAGGTAGGAGTTGCCCATGTTGAAGCGGGCGTCGCCGAGGTAGGCGAAGGCCGTGTCGGACAGCGGCTTGGCGCAGTGCTCGGTCATCGTCAGCACGTCGGCGAGCATCTGCGTGGGGTGCCAGTCGTCGGTGAGGCCGTTGAAGACGGGCACGCCCGCGTGGGCGGCCAGCTCCTCGACCTTGTGCTGGCTGTCGCCGCGGTACTCGATGCCGTCGAACATCCGGCCGAGGACCCGCGCGGTGTCCTTCACCGACTCCTTGTGGCCGATCTGGGAGCCCACGGGGTCGAGGTAGGTGGTGGAGGCGCCCTGGTCGGCGGCGGCGACCTCGAACGCGCAGCGGGTGCGCGTGGAGGTCTTCTCGAAGACGAGGGCGATGTTCTTGCCGCGCAGGTGCTGGACCTCGGTCCCGGCCTTCTTCGCGGCCTTCAGTTCGGCGGCCAGCTCGATCAGGCCGCGGAACTCCTCCTGGGTGAAGTCCAGCTCCTTGAGGAAGTGGCGGCCGGCGAGGGCGGTCGGGACTGTCGCCATGGGGCGCTCCAGAGGTGCGGTGCATGAGGTGCAGTGACAGGGACCCTTGGAAGTCTATACGACGCTCAGCATTTATATACGGAGCCGTACCGCCTCCACCCGAACACCTATACGGCCTCCCGCTCGACCGGACAGCTCATGCAGCGCGGCCCTCCCCTCCCCCGCCCCAGTTCGCTGCCCGGGATCTCGATCACCTCGATGCCCTGTTTGCGCAGGTGGGTGTTGGTGGTGGCGTTGCGCTCGTAGGCGACGACGACGCCCGGTTCGACGGCCAGGACGTTGCAGCCGTCGTCCCACTGCTCGCGCTCGGCGGCGTGCACGTCCTGGGTCGCGGTCAGCACCCGGATCTCGCTGAGGCCGAGCGCGGCCGCGATCGCGCGGTGCATGTGCTCCGGCGGGTGGTCGGTGACCTTCAGCTCCTTCTCGCCGACGCCCGGCTCGATGGTGTACGAGCGGAGCATGCCGAGGCCCGCGTACTGGGTGAAGGTGTCCCCGTCGACCATCGTCATCACGGTGTCCAGGTGCATGAACGCGCGCCGCTTCGGCATGTCCAGGGCCACGATGGTCTCGGCCGAGCCCGCGGCGAACAGCTTGTGGGCGAGCATCTCGACGGCCTGGGGGGTGGTGCGCTCGCTCATGCCGATCAGGACGGCGCCGTCGCCGATGACGAGCACGTCCCCGCCCTCAATGGTGGAGGGGTAGTCGGCCTGCCCCTCGGACCAGAGGTGGAACGCCTCGTCGCGGAAGAGGGGGTGGTGGCGGTAGATCGCCTCGAAGTGGACCGTCTCGCGCCGCCGGGCGGGCCGGCGCATCGCGTTGATGGAGACGCCGTCGTAGATCCAGGCGGAGGTGTCGCGGGTGAAGAGGTGGTTGGGCAGCGGACCGAGGAGGAAGTCGTCGAGTTCCATGACATGGAAGCGGACCGAGGTCGGTTCGGGGTGCGCCTCCAGGAACTCCCGCTTGGTGATGCCGCCGACCAGGAGTTCCGCGAGGGCGGGCGCGGGGAGGTTCTCGAAGGCGGCGCGGAGGTGGTCGGTGGCGAGCACCCCGTACTCCTTCTCGTCGAAGACCCGGTCCAGTACGAGCTCCCGGGCCGCCGGGATCTCCAGGGCCTCGGTGAGCAGATCGCCGAAGAGGTGGACGGCGACGCCGCGGTCGCGCAGCACGTCCGCGAAGCCGTCGTGCTCGGCGCGCGCCCGGCGCACCCAGAGCACGTCGTCGAAGAGCAGGGCGTCCTTGTTGCTGGGGGTGAGCCTTTTGAGCTCGAGATCCGGCCGGTGCAGGATGACGCGGCGCAGCCGCCCGGCCTCGGAGTCGACATGGAATCCCATGGCTTCATCCTGGCCGTCGCGGACCGCCTTCACCCCCGCCGGCCCCGATTCCCCGCGGATCCGCTCACTTCCGCCGCTTTTCGTCCCCTTGACGACAAGCAGCCCCTCCCATTATCGTCGTACTGACGAAATCCGGTGCGAGGCACGACGTCCAGGGGGGACCCTTTTCATGGCCGACATCACCCGGCGCCTGGGCTGGCGCCACCTGCGGGGCGCCCCGACGGCCCACATCCGCCACCACCGCTCCGGCAAGCTCGCGCACGACGGGCCGGGCCTCAGCTTCTGGTACCGCTCGCTGACCGCCGCGCTCTCCGAGATACCGGTCGACGACCGGGAACTGGCGATGACCTTCCACGCCCGCACCGCGGACTTCCAGGACGTGACCGTGCAGGCGACGGTGACCTACCGCGTCAGCGACCCCGCCGTCGCCGCCGCCCGCCTCGACTTCTCGATCGACCCCGACACCGGCGGCTGGCGCGGCGCGCCCCTGGAGCAGCTCGGCACCCTGCTGACGGAGACGGCCCAGCAGCACGCGCTGGACGTCCTCGCCCGTACGCCGCTGTCGGCGGCCCTGGTGGACGGGGTGGCGTCGGTGCGGGAACGCGTCGCGGCGGGACTGGCGGCCGAGCCCCGGCTGCCGGCCACGGGCATCGAGGTGGTCGCCGTGCGGGTCGTCGCGCTGCGGCCGGAGCCCGAGGTGGAGCGGGCGCTGCGCACCCCGGCCCGCGAGCAGATCCAGCAGGAGGCCGACCGGGCGACGTACGAGCGGCGGGCGGTGGCCGTCGAGCGGGAGCGGACCATCGCCGAGAACGAGCTCGCCAGCAAGATCGAACTGGCTCGGCGCGAGGAGCAGCTGGTCGAGCAGCGCGGCACCAACACCCGGCGGGAGGCGGAGGAGAGCGCCGCCGCGGACAGGGTCCGGGCGGACGCGGAGGCGTCCCGAACCGTGCGGCTGGCGGAGGCGGAGGCCGCGCGCTCGGTGAAGCTCGCGGAGGCGGAGGCGGCGCGGGCCGTGAAGCTCGCGGAGGCGGAGGCCTCCCGGGCCGTGAAGCTGGCCGAGGCGGAGGCCGACAAGCAGGTCCGGCTGGGCGACGCCGAGGCCCGGCGCACGGAGCGGCTGGCCGAGTCGGAGGCGGCCCGCGCGGTACGGCTCGCCCGCGCGGAGGCGGAGGCGGCGCGCGAGGTGGGCGAGGCGCGGGCCCAGGCCCAGGCGGCGTGGCTGCGGGTGCACGCCGACGTCGACGTGGCCACGCTGCACGCCCTCACCGGGACCCGGCTCGCGGAGAACCTGCCGCACATCGACAGCGTGACCGTCTCGCCGGACGTGCTGACCGGGCTGCTGGCCCGGCTCGGCGCCGGGGGCCGGGAGTGAGCCTGGCCCCGCGGGCCGTGGTCGTCCACCGCACCACGGAGTACGAGGAACTGGTGGCCCGGCACGGCACGCACGGCCAGGCCGCCTTCTTCCTCGCCTCGCGCGGCCGGGACATCGAGGAGGTGGCCGAACGGCACCGCGGCACCCGGCGGGCGCTGGCCGAGGTGACCGCCGCCATTCCGCTGACGTGGCGGCAGACGCGGGTGGAGCGGGCCGACCTGGACCGCTTCCTGTTCGGGCCCGAGGACGTGGTGGTCGTGGTCGGCCAGGACGGGCTGGTGGCGAACGCCGCCAAGTACCTGACCGGGCAGCCGGTGGTGGGCATCGACACCGACCCCGGGCGCAACCCGGGCGTGCTGGTCCGCCACCGGGCGCGGGACGCCGGTGCGCTCCTGCCGGCCGCGCTCGCGGCGGCCGGCCCGCGGGTGGACGAGCTGACCATGGTCGAGGCCGTCGCCGACGACACGCAGCGGCTGGTGGCCCTGAACGAGATCTATCTCGGCGCGGCCGGCCACCAGACCGCCCGGTACCGCCTGGGCCTCGAGGGCGACGGGGGTGTCGTCGAGGCCCAGGCCTCCTCCGGAGTGCTGGTGGGGACCGGCACGGGGGCGACCGGATGGCTCCGGTCGGTGTGGCGGGAGCGGGGCGGCGGGCTGCGCCTGCCCGCGCCCACGGACGAACGCCTGCTGTGGTTCGTCCGCGAGGCCTGGCCGTCCCCGGCCACCGGGACCTCCCTGGTGGCCGGGGAACTCGCCCCGTCGGCCCACCTCCGCCTCACCGTCGAGTCCGAACGCCTGATCGCCTTCGGGGACGGCGTGGAGACCGACGCCCTGGAACTGACCTGGGGCCAGACGGTCCGGGTGGGCGTGTGCGAGCGGCGCCTCCGGCTGGTGGGCTGAGGACCGGCTCCGCGGGCTGCACCGGCTCCGCGGGCCGGGCCTCAGGGCGGCAGGCGAGTGAGCCTTCGGCTCCGGGCCGTCAGGCTTTCAGGTGCCGGGCAGCCGTGGTGGCCGGGGGTCAGGAGCCGGGGCCGGGCCTGAGGCCAGGAGCCGGGGCCGGAGGCCGGGGACCTGGGAGCGGGCCCAAGGCCTGGGCGCGAGGGCCGGGGCCCGGGGTGGGGCCGGACCCGAGGCCTGGGCCGGTGGGGCACAGTCTCAGGTCCACCGGTTCCGGCTCCAGGGCCAGCACCTTCAAAGGCCGGGGGCCTGAGGGCCGGGGTCCAAAGGCTTGGTGGCCGCAGGCCTGGGACCTGGGGGCAGGACCGAGGGCCGGGGCCGACGGCCTGGCCCAAAGCCCGAGGCGGGGATCCGAGGCCCGAGGCCGAGGCCCCAAGCCCGAGACCGGAACCCCAAGCCAAAGCCCGAGACCTGGGCCCCTGGCCCGAGACCTGGGCTCCTGGCCCGGCCCGGCCCGGTGGGTCACAGTCTTGGGTCCACCGGTTCCGATTCCAGGGCCAGGACGCCGAACACCGCCTCGTGGACGCGCCACAGGGGCTCGCCCTCGGCCAGGCGGTCCAGGGCCTCCAGGCCGAGGGTGTACTCGCGGATCGCGAGGGAGCGCTTGTGGTTGAGGAAGCGCTGCCGCAGGCGGGCGAGGTTGTCGGGGCGGGTGTACTCCGGGCCGTAGATGATGCGGAGGTACTCGCGGCCCCGGCACTTGATGCCCGGCTGGACCAGGCGGCCCTGGTCGCCGCGGACCACGGCGCCGAGCGGCTTGACGACCATGCCCTCGCCGCCGCGGCCCGTCATCTCCAGCCACCAGTCGACGCCGGCCCGCACCGACTCGGGGTCCGCCGGGTCGACGTACAGGCGCCGTGTCGTCCGGAGGAGCCCGGTGCCGTCGTGTTCCACCATCCGGTCCAGCAGGGCGAGTTGCTCGTCGTGGGGCAGGCCGGCGAGGCTGCGGCCCTGGACGGCGAGGATCTGGAACGGTGCCAGGCGGACGCCGTCGAGGCCGTCCGTGGTCCAGCAGTAGCGCCGGTAGGCCTCGGTGAACGCGGCCGCGTCGGCGGCCCGTTCGCGCTGGCGGGCCAGGAGGCCGGCGACGTCCACCCCGCGGGCGGCGGCGCCCTCCAGTGCGGCGAGGGCGCCCGGGAAGACGGCTCCCGAGGCGGCGCCCACGGCCGCGTACTGCGAACGCAGCAGCCCGGCCGCCTTCAGCGACCACGGCATCAACTCGGCGTCCAGCAGCAGCCAGTCGGTGTCGAGTCCGTCCCACAGTCCGGCCGCGCCGACCGCCGTGCGGACGCGGTCGAGGATCCGCTCCGTCACCGACGCGTCGTCGAAGAACGGACGTCCGGTCCGCGTGTACAGCGAGCCGGTCGGCCCGTCGACGCCGAACCGCCTGCGGGCCGCCTCCGCGTCCCGGCACACCAGCGCCACCGCCCGCGAGCCCATGTGCTTCTCCTCGCACACGACCCGCGCCACCCCGTCCTCGGCGTACTGCGCGAACGCCTCCGCCGGGTGCTCCAGGTACCCGTCCACCCTGCTGGTGGCCGTCGGCGCCATGGTCGGCGGGAGGTAGGGCAGCAGACGCGGGTCGACGGCGAAGCGGCTCATGACCTCCAGGGCCGCCGCCGCGTTCTCCTCGCGGATCGAGATACGGCCCTGGTGCCGGGTCTCGACGACCCGCCGCCCGTGCACGTCGGACAGGGCCAGCGGCCGCCCGTCGTGCCCGCCGGGCGCCTCCGACCGCAGCGGCCTGGCCGGCTCGTACCAGACCCGCTCGGCCGGTACGTCGACCAGTTCCCGCTCCGGCCAGCGCAGCGCGGTCAGCTTGCCGCCGAAGACGGCGCCGGTGTCCAGGCAGATGGTGTTGTTCAGCCAGGTCGCCTCCGGAACGGGGGTGTGGCCGTAGACGACGGCCGCGCGGCCCCGGTAGTCCTCCGCCCACGGGTAGCGCACCGGCAGGCCGAACTCGTCGGTCTCGCCGGTGGTGTCGCCGTACAGGGCGTGCGAGCGGACGCGGCCGGAGGTGCGGCCGTGGTACTTCTCCGGCAGGCCGGCGTGGCAGACGACGAGCCGGCCGCCGTCGAGGACGTAGTGGCTGACCAGTCCGTCGATGAACTCCCGCACCTCGGCGCGGAACTCCTCGCTCTCCCCCGCCATCTGCTCGATGGTCTCGGCGAGGCCGTGGGTGGGCTGCACCGCGCGGCCGCGCAGGTGGCGGCCGTACTTGTTCTCGTGGTTGCCGGGCACGCAGAGGGCGTTGCCCGACTTGACCATCGCCATCACGCGGCGCAGCACGCCGGGGCTGTCGGGGCCGCGGTCGACGAGGTCGCCGACGAAGACGGCCTGCCGGCCGTCCGGGTGCACGCCGTCGGCGTACCCCAGCTTGCCGAGCAGCGCCTCCAGTTCGGCGGCGCAGCCGTGGACGTCGCCGATGATGTCGAAGGGGCCGGTGAGGTGGGTCAGGTCGTTGAAGCGCTTCTCGGTGACGACGGTGGCGTGCTCGATCTCCTCCACGCCCCGCAGCACGTGCACCTTGCGGAAGCCCTCGCGCTCCAGGCCCCGCAGGGACCTGCGGAGTTCGCGGGTGTGGCGCTGGACGACCCGGCGCGGCATGTCGGCGCGGTCGGCGCGGGCCGCGTTGCGCTCGGCGCACACCTGCTCCGGCACGTCCAGCACGATCGCTATGGGCAGCACGTCGTACCGCTTGGCCAGGTCGATCAGCTGGCGGCGGGCGTCCTGCTGCACGCTGGTGGCGTCGACGACCGTGCGCCGGCCGGCCGCGAGCCGCTTGCCCGCGATGTAGTGCAGGACGTCGAAGGCGTCCCGGGTGGCGCTCTGGTCGTTCTCGTCGTCGGAGACCAGACCTCGGCAGAAGTCGGAGGAGATGACCTCGGTGGGCCGGAAGTGCCGGCGGGCGAAGGTGGACTTGCCCGAGCCGGAGGCGCCGATCAGCACGACGAGGGAGAGGTCGGTGACGGGCAGGACGCGGCCCTGCCGCGGGGTGGTGGCCGGGGTGTCGGTCATGCCGCCTCCGCCTCCTTCTTCTCGTCCGGTGTGCCGGTCTGCGCGGGTGTGCCCTTCTGGGGCGGTGTGCCCTTCTGGGGCGGTGTGCCCTTCTGGGCCGGTGTGCCCTTCTGGGCCGGTGTGTGCTTCGGGGCCGGTGTGTCGTTCGGGGTGCTCAGGGTGAACACGGCCATCTGGGTCGGCGGTCCCACCTCGGGGTCGTCCGGTCCGACGGGCGCGTGGCGCACGTCGTAGCCGTGCCGCGCGGCGACGGTCTCCGCCCAGGTCCGGAACTCCTCGCGGGTCCACTCGAAGCGGTGGTCGCCGTGCCGGACGTGACCGGCCGGGAGAGACTCCCAGCGGACGTTGTACTCGACGTTCGGGGTGGTCACCAGGACCGTGCGCGGACGGGCCGCGCCGAACACCGCGTACTCCAGGGCGGGCAGCCTGGGCAGGTCGACGTGCTCGATCACCTCGCTGAGCACGGCGGCGTCGTACCCCTTGAGCCGGTCGTCGGTGTAGGCGAGGGACCCCTGGCGGAGGGTGACGCGGGAGGCCTGGCGCTCGCCCATGCGGTCCAGCCCCAGCCGGCGGGAGGCGATGGCGAGCGCGCGCATCGACACGTCGAGGCCGACGATCTCCGTGAACCGGGCGTCCTTCAGCAGCGCCTGCACCAACTGGCCCTGGCCGCAGCCGAGGTCGAGCACCCGGGCGGCTCCGGCCGCCTGGAGCGCCGCGACGATCGCGTCCCGGCGCCGCACCGCGAGCGGGGTCGGCCGTTCCTCCGTCTCCGCCTCCGCCGCGACCGCGTTGTCGATCTCCTCGACCTCGGTGTCGTCGGCCTCGGCGAGCCGCACCAGTTCCAGCCGCTCCCTCGCCTGCCGGGTCAGCGACCAGCGGCGCGACAGATAGCGGCTGGTGATCAGGTTCTGCTCCGGGTGACCGGGCAGCCAGCCCTCACCGGCGCGCAGCAGCTTGTCGACCTCGTCGGGGGCGACCCAGTAGTGCTTGGCGTCGTCGAGCACGGGCAGCAGCACGTACAGGTGGCGCAGGGCCGCGGCGAGCGTCAGCGCCTCGGACTCCAGCACGAGACGGACGTACCGCGAGTCGCCCCACTCCGGGAACCGCGTGTCCAGCGCGACCGGTTCGGCGGTCACCGTCCAGCCGAGCGGCTCGAACAGACGCCGTACGAGGCCGGGGCCGCCGCGGGCGGGCAGCGCGGGCACCTCGACGCGCAGGGGGCGCGCCCGGTCGGGCAGTTCGGGCCGGGCGGCGCAGACTCCGCGCATCGCGCTGGAGAACACGCCGCTGAGCGCGACCGCGAGCAGCGAGGAGGCCGCGTACGGGCGGTCGTTGACGTACTGCGCGAGGGCGGCGTCGGGTGCGCCGCCGCGGCCCTTCCCCTTGCCGCGCCGGACCAGCGCCATGGGATCCACCTCCAGCAGCAGCGCCGCCGTGCAGCGCTCGGTGTCCGCCTCGGGGTAGAGGACGTGCGCCGTGCCGTAGGAGGTGGAGAACGCCTGCGCCCGGTCGGGATGCTTGTGCAGCAGGAAGCCCAGGTCGGTGGCGGGGCGTTCGGGGGTGCCGGTGGTGGTGACGGTCAGGAACACGGTGGGCTGCCTCGAAGGGCTCGAAGGGCTCGAAGGGCTCGGAAGGGGCCGGACGGAGGGTGCGAAGGGGGTGGAGGAAGGGGTCGGGGGACACGAATGCGCTGGTGGTGTGCCCGCGGCACACCGTCAACGTACCGAGAAAGGGTGCGGGAGCACCCGGCATTTTCCGCGCCGCCCGGTCGCCCGCTTCCAGGGTCCGGCCCCGAGCTTTCCGATGCCGAGGTGACGGGCCGGGCGGTACCCGGCGGGAGGGGTGTCCGACGGGCCGGACAACGATGTCCGGCCCGTCGGACCGGGCGTCACGACAGCTGCGACTGCACCTGGGCGGAGATCAGCTCCAGGTGGTCCAGGTCGTGCAGGTCGAGGACCTGGAGGTAGATGCGCCGGGAGCCGACCTCGGCGTAACGGCCGATCTTGTCGACGACCTCGCCCGGGGTGCCCGCCAGGCCGTTCTCCTTCAGCTCGTCGACCTCGCGGCCGATCGCGGCGGCGCGGCGGGCGACCTCCTGGTCGTCCTTGCCGACGCAGACCACCAGGGCGTTGGAGTAGGTGATCGCGTCGGCCGGGCGGCCGGCCGCCTCGGCGGCGGCCCGGACCCGGCCGAACTGCCGCTCGGTGTCCTCGACCGAGCTGAACGGCATGTTGAACTCGTCGGCGTACCGTGCCGCCAGGCGGGGCGTGCGGCTCGCGCCGTGCCCGCCGATCAGCACCGGGATCCTCGCCTGGGCGGGCTTGGGCAGCGCGGGCGAGCCCTTCAGCTCGTAGTAGGTGCCCTGGAAGTCGAAGGTCTTGCCGGTCTCCGTGCCCCACAGGCCGGTGACGATCTCCAGCTGCTCCTCCAGGCGGCCGAACTTCTCCTTCGGGAAGGGGATGCCGTACGCCGTGTGCTCCTCCCCGAACCAGCCCGCGCCCAGGCCGAGCTCGACGCGGCCGCCGGACATCTGGTCCACCTGCGCGACCTGGATCGCGAGGACGCCGGGCAGCCGGAAGGTGGCGGCGGTCATCAGCGTGCCGAGGCGGATGCGCTTGGTCTCCCGGGCGAGGCCGGCGAGGGTGATCCAGGCGTCGGTGGGGCCGGGCAGGCCGTCCACGTCGCCCATCTTGAGGTAGTGGTCGGAGCGGAAGAAGGCGTCGAAGCCGAGCTCCTCGGTGGCCTTCGCCACGGTGAGGAGGGTGTCGTACGTCGCCCCCTGCTGGGGCTCGGTGAAGATGCGGAGGTCCATGCCCCCATCCTGCACTCCGGACGACCGGTCGCCCCCACCGGTCCCGTCCTGCACTCCGGACGACGACCCGTCGCCCCCCACCGGTCCCCCGCCCGCGCAGCCCGCGCCCGGACGGGGCGTCACCGCTCCGGGAGCGCCCCCTCCCGCGCCGCCAGTTTCCGCAGCATCTCCATGACCCGGTCCCGGGCCTCGTCCGCCGCGTCGATGGCCTCCATGCACTGCCAGTACGTGCCCTCTCCGTCCGCCGCGCTGGCGAGGCCGACGAGCGCGATGCCGACCTCGCCGAGCAGACCGCCGAGGCAGAGCAGCGCCTCGCGGGCGTCGTCCAACTCGGTGAGCTGGGCGGCCCGCAGGTCCCCGGGGTCCAGGACCGGCGCGTCCAGCACCCCGCAGCCCCGGCCCGCCAGCTCGGTCAACCCCAGTGCCTCACCGCGCAGTTCGGGCGGTCCGGAGACGGCGAGGCGACTGCCGATCGCCTGGGCCAGGGCCTGCGCCTGCCACACCTCCGTCAGGGTCCGAGGCCCGTCGTCGCTGCTCGCGAGAGCGCGCCTGCTCGTCAGGATGAGCCGCACCGCGTCCATGCGCCGCCCCCGTCCGTCCCGGACGTGCTCCTCGCACATCCGTCACCCGAACTCGATTGTCCACTACCCAGAGTGAGGGTCTGTGGGACGAAAAGCCAGAGGAAGACGGAAATCTGTGGACAACAAATCGGTTTCGATCGTCCGAACAACTCCGGAGAGTGATAGCGGATGATCGTGCTCCTGTGGCGTCGCCCCGCGGCCTCACGGCCCCGCGGCCCCGCCTCACGGCGCCGGGAACCTGCCCTCGTTGCGGTCGATCTTCGCGTCCAGCGCCGCGAGGGGGTCGACCCCGAGCACCTCGCACAGTTGCAGCAGGTACGCGAGGACGTCGGCGATCTCGTCCGTCACCCGGTGCGCGCTGTCCGGGTCGTCCATCACCCGGGCCGACTCCTCCGGTGTCAGCCACTGGAAGATCTCGACCAGTTCGGAGGCCTCCACGCTGAGCGCGGAGGCGAGGTTCTTCGGGGTGTGGAACGGCTGCCAGTTCCGCGCGGCCGCGAACTCGGCCAGCCTGCGCTGCAACTTCGCCACGTCGAGGTGTTCTGTCACGGGTCAAGGTGTACCACCGTGACGCCGTCGGTCCCGGCGGCCCAGGAGGCGTCGCTCACCGCCCCCACGCAGCGGAGGTGCCCGCGCCGGCCCGCGCGGACCGCGAGCCGCAGCAGTTCCCGGCGCTGGCGTACGTCCAGCGCGCGGTCGAAGCCGTCGGCGAGGACGGTGAGGGCGCGCATCGCGTCGGGCACCTCGCCGGGCGGGTCCACGTCCAGCACGCCGGGGCCGGTCAGCAGCACCAGGGCGAGCGCCAGGTAGCGCAGTTCGCCGTCGCCGAGGCGGGCCAGCTCGGTACGCCGGGCGGTACCGCGGTCGAGCACGGCGCGGACCGTGCCGTCGCCGAGAGGTTCGGCCCGCACGTCGGTCACCGGCCCGGCACAGCCGCCCCGGACGGCGGCGACGAGCTGCGCGTGCCGTCGGGCGCACTCCGCGCGGGTGCGCCCGACGACGTCGGCGAGGTTGTCGCAGCCGCCGAGCAGCCGCCCGGAGCCGGCGGGCACGGGACCGCGCATCCGTTCGGGCCGCGGGTCGCAGGCGAAGACGGAACGCAGGGCCACCAGCATCTGTTCGGCGGCGGCGAGGACACGGCGCTGCCCGTCGGTCCGGCCGGCCACGCGCAGCGGGAGCAGGGCGGTGCCCAGGCGGTCGTCGGGGAGCGGGGCGCGGGTGACCTCCGACGGGCCGGCGGTGTGCCAGGCGGCCTGCACGGTGCGCCGGCCCGGATCGCGCAGGGCCGTCTCCAGCAGGACGAGACCGCCCGCGCTCAGCCGCTCCCCCACCACGCGCAGGTCCGGTTCGGCCTGGACGGCGAGGTCGAGCCGGACCGGGCCCGCGGGACCGTCGGCCGTGCAGCCGATGCGGAAGCCCCGCCGGCGCCGGCCGTCGGACCGCGTCCCCTCCGGCACACAGGCCGCCGGATCCGGGAACACCTCACCGAGCCGCGCACCGGCCGCGAGCCGGGCGAGCGCCTCGTACGCCCGCAGCGCGGTCGTCTTGCCGCTGCCGCTGGGCCCGGCGAGGAGGGTCACCGCCCCGATCGGCACCCCGGCCCCCCGGTGCCCGGCGAAGGCGGACAGCCGCAGCTCGGTGACACAGGGGCGGGCGGGGCGCGGCACGGGGAGGACCGCGGGGGTGGTGGACGCGGTGCCGGAGGGGGACGGGAGGGCCATACGCGGACCGTAGGGCTCCCGGCGCGCGGCGAACCGTTCCACCCTCGTGGGCTTCCTACGAACGGGCGACCGCGGCCGCCGCGGAGGGACGCGCCGGGGCGCGCCGCCTCACACGCCGGGGACCCCGGCGCCCTGCATGATCCCGCTGACCTCGGTCCCCGGCGGGGTCAGCAGGAACACGTTGCGGTCGACCCGGTGCATCCCGCTGGCCAGGCCGAAGACGACGCCCGTGGAGAAGTCCAGGACGCGTTTGGCCACCTCGGTCTCCGCGCCGGTGAGGTCGAGGAGGACCGGGATGCCCGCCATGAGGGTCTCCGCGACCTCACGGGCGTCCGCGAAGACGTTGACCCTGAGGACGACGAAACGACGGCGGGCCGCCGTCTCCGCGTCCGGCAGGGCCCGGTGGCCGACCGACGACGGCCAGGCGTCCCGGCCCCGCAACGGAACGACCTGAGCAAGCCCCTCCCACTGTTCATCGGTGACGTCGTAACGGTTCACCGGCACCCCCCGGACTCGCTCTCACTCAATGCCTGCACCAGCCAATTCTTACGCCAAGTCACCCGTTCGGCCCAACAACGACACGGTCCGCGACATTTCCCCGCAGCGATGCCACGAACTTCTCCAGCCGGGCGACGCCCTCACGGAGCTCGTCGGCCGACGCCGCGTACGAGAGGCGCACATGGGTGTCCGCCGTGCGCACGCCGAAGTCCCGGCCCGGGGTGAGGGCGACGTGCGCCTCGTGCAGCGCCCGCTCGCAGAACTGCCACGAGGTGAGGCCGGTGCCGCTGACGTCGAAGTAGACGTAGAACGCCCCGTCGGGCGGGACCGGGACCGGCAGCCCGGCCCGCTCCAGGCCGTCGAGGACGATCGCGCGCCGCCGCAGGAACGCGGCGCGGCGGTCCTCGCAGACGGCCAGCGACTCGGGGGTGAAACAGGCCAGCGCGGCGTGCTGCGCGGGGGTGGAGGCGCAGAGGAAGTAGTTCTGGGCCAGGCGTTCGATCGCCGGGACGAGCGGCTCCGGGACCACGCACCAGCCCAGTCGCCAGCCGGTCATGCCGAAGTACTTGGAGAAGCTGTTGACGACGACGGCGTCGGGGTCGTGCGTCAGCGCGGTGCGCGGCGGCCTGCCCCGGTCGTCGTGGTCGCCGAGGTCGAGGTAGATCTCGTCGACGAGGCGCCACGCGTCGCGCTCGCGCGCCAGGTCGCACAGCTCGGCCAGTTCACCGGCCGGGACCGAGGTGCCCGTCGGGTTGGACGGGGTGGCGACCATGAGGCCTCGGGTGGCGTCCGTCCAGTGCGCGCGCACGGTGGCCGCGTCCAGCTGGTAGCGGGTCCCGGCCGTGGTGGGCACGAGGGTGACGCGGGCGCCGAAGCTCTCGACGATCTGCCGGTTGCAGGGGTACGAGGGGTCGGCGATGAGCACCTCGTCGCCCTGGTCGACGAGGGCGGCGGTGGCCAGCACCAGGGCGGCCGAGGCACCGGCGGTGACGACCACCCGGGCCGGATCGACCTCGACTCCGTGCCGGTCGCCGTAGAACCCCGCGATCGCCTGTCGGAGGGCGGGCAGGCCCAGCGCGGCGGTGTAGGCCATGGGCCTGCCGTCCATGGCCTCGCGCATCGCCTCCCGCACGGCCGGGGGTGCGCCGAAGTCGGGTTCGCCGAGGTTGAGCTTGACGACGTGGTGCCCCTGGGCCTCCAGCGCGGCGGCGTGCTTGCCGAACTCCATGGCGTAGAAGGGGGCGACGGCCCGGGCGCGTTGCGAGATCCTCATGTGGCGGTCTCCGGCTGGCTCGATGACGAACGGACGAACAGGTGTCAGGACGAGCCGGCGGTGCGGACCGTCCCTGCCATCGTCGCCGACGCGCCCCCGGTACGGCTCCGCGGGCCCCGACCCTACGGGGGGAGGGCAGGCCTCTGCGCTTTGGGCGGGGGCGTAACCGGAGCACGGGGGCGGACCCGGAGCGGGGGCAGAACGGGGGCGGGAGCGGAACCGGTGCGGAGCCGGTGCGGGGGCGGTGCGGGGGCGGGGCGGTGCGGGGGCGGGACAGGGCGTGCACGGGCTCGTGCGTCGGCGCGAGCGGCGTCGGCGCGAGCGGCGCCGACGGGGGCACGTGCCGTGCCGTCGGATCTCGGCGAGAGCCGGACGACGCGGGCGTGACCCGTGCCCCGTACGTCGGTGCAGGCCGGGGACGCGGGCGCGTCCCGCGCCACCGGACGAGGTCCGGCACGCCGTACCCCGTACGCGACCGGCGTCGGCGGCTCGGTCGCGCGCGCCTCGGGCCCCCGGGGTGAGCCGGCCCACCGGTGGGGTGCGCCGCACCTGCACACGTGCCGGCCGACGGGGAAGGGCGGTGAGGAGAGCGCAGGGCGCCCCCACGAGGCGGCCGGGGCGGAGGACGACCGCACGCGCCCATGAGGCCGCCGCCCAGAAGACCGGTCGCCGACAGGGCACGACGGCCGGTCCCGGCGGCCCGGCCCGGCAGCCGGTACGGCAGCCCGCACGGCATCCCGTACGACGGCCGGTACGGCGGCCGGTACGACGGCCGGTACGACGGCCCGCACGGCAGCCGGTACAGCGACCCGTACCGCAGCCGGTAGAGCGGCCCGCACGACAGCCCGTACGGGGTCCACCCCCGGCAGCCGACCCCCGCGAACAGTCCGTCCCCGCCCGCACAACCGCACGGCCCCGGCGGAGCCGCCACCCGCACGACCGCACGGCCCCCCGCAGGAGCCGCCCCCGACGGTCGGGCGGTGGCTCGCGCTCGGGCCGCCCCGCGGTCGGTGCGGTGTGGGAGGCGCGTCGCTCAGTGCGTCAGGTGGTGGACCAGTGCCCCGGCGCCCCGGGAGGCCAGGGCGACCGAGGTGAGGGTGGGGTTGCAGGCGGTGGCGGTCGGGATGACGTTGTTGCCGGCCACCCAGAGGCCGACGGTGTCCCAGACGCGGCTGTGGGTGTCGCAGACGCTGGTGCCGTCGTCGGCCGGGCCCATGCGGGTGGTGCCCTGGTAGTGCAGCGAGCTGCCCGCGGGGAGGAGTATCGGGGCCTCGCCGAGGGGGATGCCGAGGGTGGCTCCGGCCTCCGCGACGGCCTTCTTGGCGGCCTCGATGGTGGCGAGGTCGCGGTCGGTGTAGCGGTAGTGGATGACGGGGGCCGGCATGCCGAAGGCGTCCTGTTCGCCGTCGCTGAACGTGACGCGGTCGTCGGCGGTGATGTCCTTGGCGCAGAACCAGCCGAGTCCGACGATGCTGCCCGGTTCGACGAGCGCGTCCCCGGCGAGGGGGACGGGGGAGGCGTCGAGCTGCATGACCTGCCCGTGGAAGGGCCGGTCGTCGGTGAAGGGGACCCAGCTGACGCCGCTCTGCGGGATGATCCCGCCGTCGTCCTGCCGGGTGCGGTCGGTGACGGCGCGGTGCGCGGTCACGAGGTCGTCGGGGAGCCGGACGGCGTGGACGATCTGCGGCTGGTCGTTGAGGTGGCGGCCGAGCGCGGCGGGGCGGATGCCCGAGGCGTGCAGGATCTGCGGGGTGCGCAGGGCGTCCGCGGCGACCACGACGGCCCATGCGGTCACCGTCGCCTCCCGGCCCTCCCCTCCGTCCCCTCCGTCCCCTCCGTCCTCCAGGTCGCGGACGGCGACGCCGGTCACGGTGCCGTCGTCGTGCAGCACGCGCACGCACAGGCACCGGTCGACGATGTCGACGCGGGGGTCGTCGGCGGCGGGGCCGAGCACGACGTCGGTGCCGCTCCAGACGCCCGTGCCGTCGGGGCGGGTGGTGACGGCCAGGGGCATGGGGGCGACGCGGCGGGACGCGGGGCGGCCGGTGTCGAAGTGGTCGGCCAGGCGGCGCCGCACCTCGTCGGCGAAGGGCGCCGTGTCGAAGGCGTGGGCGCTGACGTGCAGGAGCTGTTCGGCCCGGGTCAGGTGGCGGTCCATCTCGTCGGCCGGGACGAAGGGGATGCGTTCGCCGCCCCCGGGGCGGGGGCAGGCCGCGGTCCAGTGGGCGCCCATGCCGCCGACGTTGGTGGAGACGGCGGCGGCGGGCATCTCCGGGGTGCCGAGGAGGCGGGTGCCGGGGCGGCCGGGCGAGGCCGGCGAGGGGCCTTCGGAGGCCCGCTGGGCGCGGGCGCGCAGCCCGTCGTCGGCGATGTTCTTCACATGGCCGCCGGGCGGGTCGGTGATCCGCGGTCCGGCCTCGACGAGGAGGATCCGGGCGGTGGGGTGCTGTTCGAACACCTCGCGGACGTAGGTGCAGCCCGTGGGGCCGCTGCCGACCACGACGACGTCGTAGTCGTATGCCGGGGGGAGGGACATGGTTCGGCTCCTGGGTCTGGGGCGGCCGGGCGGTTCGGGGTCAGCCGGTGATGAGCGGCCGCAGGGTGTGGTGGGCGATGGTCAGTCCCTGGCACACCTTCTCCGGGGTGCCTCCCCACAGCGGGTCCTCGTGCTCGACGGAGAGGGTGCCGGTGAAGCCGGCCTCGTAGAGGCGGTCGACGACGCGGGGCCAGTCGACCTGTCCGCGGCCGGGGACCCGGTAGCGCCACCAGCCGGTGGCCCAGGGGTCGCCCTTCTTGTCCGTCGTCCCGAAGAACCCGTAGCGGTTGCGGGCCACGGGGTCGATCTCGATGTCCTTGGCCTGGGCGTGGGCGATGCGGTCGGCGTACGGGGCGATGGTCGCCACCGGGTCGATGCCGATCCACATCAGGTGGGAGGGGTCCCAGTTGAGGTGGAGGCCGAGGGAGAACATCCACTCCCACAGCTCCGGCGAGTAGGCGATGTTGCCGGGGTGGCCGTCGGGGTGCCAGCCCTCCATGACGCAGTTCTCGATGACGATCCGCACGCCGCGTTCGCCCGCGTACTCGACGAGTTCGGGCAGGACGCGCTCGGCCTCGCGCTGGTTCTCGGGGACGCTGCGGGCCGGGTCGCGGCCGATGAACGTGCCGACGCAGGGGACGTCGAGGGCCTGGGCGGCGTCGATCGCGCGCTTGAGGTGCTCGCGGATCTCCGCACGCCGGGCCGGGTCGGGGTGCAGGTTGTTCTCGTAGTAGGCCAGGGCCGAGATACCGAGGCCGGTGCGGTCCAGGAGGGCGCGGACCCGGTCGGCCTCGCGGGGGCCGAAGCGGGCGACGTCGATGTGGGAGGCCTCGAAGTCCCGGCTGCCGGTGCCGGGCCAGACGGCGACCTCCAGACGCTCGTATCCGGCGGTGGCGGCCCAGCCGGCGATGCGGTCGAGCGACCAGGTGGGCAGACAGGCGGTGAGCATGCCGAGGTTCATCCGGGGATCTCCGTCCAGGTGGAGCCGGCGGCCGCGGAGCGCGTCACGGCGTCGGTGACGCGGGCGGCGCGCAGGCCGTCGGCGAAGGTGGGCAGGCCGTCGGGCGCGTCGCCGCGGACGGCGGCGTAGGTGTCGGCGACGAAGTCGGCGAAGCACTCGTGGTAGCCCTGCGGATGTCCGGCCGGCAGGGCGCCGGGGCGCTCGTGCGGGCGGGCCGGGTCGCGCAGCAGGACGCGGTTCTCGGCGCGCCCGCCGATCCGCAGCCGCTCGGGGTCCTCCTGGTCGAAGGCGTAGGAGGCGTCCGGGCCGTCGAAGGAGAAGGTGAGCCGGTTCTTGGCGCCGGCGCTGGCCTGGCTGACGACCAGGGAGCCGATCGCCCCGGCGTCGGTGCGGAAGGTGACGACCCCGCCGTCCTCGGTGGTGGTCCGGCGCCCTCCGCGGACGGGGTGCGCGGTGCCCAGGGTGGCCTGGAGGGCGGTGATGCGCTGGCCGGTGACGAACTCCATGAGGTCGCACCAGTGGACGCCGATGTCGCCGAAGGCGCGGCTGGCGCCGCCCAGGGCCGCGTCGACGCGCCAGTTGTCGGCCGCCGGGTCCGCGAGCCAGTCCTGGAGGTAGGTGCCGTGCAGCAGCCAGGGGGCCCGGGCGTCGGCGGCGAGGCGGGAGCGGGCCAGGCGGACGGAGGAGTAGAAGCGGTACACGAACGGGACGGTGGCGACGGCCCCGGTATCGGCGGCCAGGCCGGCCAGGTCCGCGGCCTGCTCGACGGAGACGGCCAGCGGCTTCTCGCACACCACGTGCTTGCCGGCCTCCAGGACCCGCCGGGCCATGGGGTGGTGCAGGTGGTTGGGCGTACACAGGTGTACGACGTCCACGTCGGAGTCGAGCACCCGCTCGAACTCCACGGGTTCGGCTCCCGGTACGGAGGCGGCCAGGGCCTTCGCCCGGTCGGCCGAGGAACCGGCGACCAGACGCACCTGCCCTCCGGCGGCGCCGACGGCCCGTGCGTGCACGGCTCCCATGAATCCGGTGCCGACGATGGCGGCCCTGACCGGCTGTGGCATACGGCTGCGTCCTTGCTGCTCCGCTGGGCTCGGCAGTGCTCTGCTCTGCCGAGCCCGGCAATGCTCTGCTCTGCTGTGCTGTGCTCAGTTACGGGTGAACACCCCCACTATTGCACGCGGCATGCAAAAGTCGTCAAGGGTTGGGTCCACGGCGGCAGAAGTACGCGATGATTCCCGGTATGACACGCCGTACTCCCACCGCAGTCGACCACTACGACGCCCTGTCCGCCGTCGTGCGCATGGTCCGCTCGGGACGCGCCCGCACCCGGCCCGAGCTGGGCGCCGCCTCCCTGCTGGGCCGCACGGTGATCTCCCAGAGGGTCGAGCAGGCCATCGAGCTCGGCCTGCTGGAGGACGCCGAGACCGGCCCGTCCAGCGGCGGCCGCGCCCCGCGGCAGTTGCGCTTCAACGCCGGGCGCGGGCTCGTCCTCTCCGCGGTGCTGGGAGCCGCCGCGCTGGACGTGGCGGTGACCGACCTGGACGCCCGCGTCCTGGAGCACCGGCATCTGGAATGGCCGATCGCCCGCGGCCCCGAGGAGACCCTGACCGCCCTGGACGCGGAGTTCACCGGCCTGCTGGAGACCCGCCGGGACACCCCGCTGTGGGCGATCACCCTGGGCGTCCCGGGCCCGGTGGAGTTCTCGACCGGGCGCCCGTCACAGCCGCCGATCATGCCGGGCTGGGACGGCTTCGACATCCGCGGCCGGCTCCAGGGACGGCACCGGGCTCCCGTGTGGGTGGACAACGACGCCAACCTGCTGGCCCTGGGCGAGGCCCGCGCCAGCGGCACCGGCGCCGACGAGATGATCTTCGTGAAGGTGGGTACGGGCATCGGCGCCGGCCTCGTCAGCGGGGGGCGCGTGCACCGGGGCAGCAAGGGCGCCGCCGGTGACATCGGGCACGCCCGGGTCCTGGAGGACAACTCGGTCATGTGCCGGTGCGGGCGGACCGGGTGCCTGGAGGCGCTGGCGGGCGGCTGGGCGCTGGCCCGCGACGCGGTGACGGCCGTCCACGAGGGGCGCAGCCGCTACCTCGCCGAGATCCACGGCGCGCACGGCGAGATCACCCCGGCCGACATCGGCCGCGGGGTCACCGTGGGCGACGCCTGGTGCCTGACGGCGGTCGCCCGGGCCGCGGAGCGGGTGGGCAGCCTCATGGCGACGCTCGTCAACTTCTACAACCCCGCCCACCTGGTCTTCGGCGGCGGCGTCCTGACGGTGGGGGACGCCTTCCTGCGCGTGGTGGACCACACGGTGCGCAGCCGCTCGCTGCCGCTGGCGGCGACGGACCTGGTGATCCGCGGCTCCACGCTGGGCGACCTGGGCGGCGTCGCGGGCGGGGCGCACCTCGCCGTGGAGACGCTGCTGTCGGCCGACGCCATGGCGGCGTGGACACCGCTGGGCAGCCCGTCCGCGGTCGACCCGGACCGCCTGACGGCCGGCGCCTGATCCCCGAGGACACCCCGCGGCACCCGGGACACACTGCGACACCCGGGGCACCCTGCAAGGAGGGAAACGGCACACATCCAGCACATCACCACCCCGAACCATTGACTTTGGCTTGCGGCAAACATAAGTTCCGTCACCGACGGGCGATTCCGGACGAGTCTCGCCCGTCGTCAACGGCAGCCGCCCCCGTCCCCCGGCCTCATGCCCCTCCAGGCGGCGCGCCCCCTCCCCATCGAAGGGACTCGACGATGAGTGCCGCATCCTCCCCCGCCACCGGCGCGCCCGCCGGCGCTCCTCCCGCCGCCGTACGGCCGCTCGGCCGCGCCGCACAGCTGGGATACGGGCTCGGAGACCTGGCGTCCAACCTGACCTGGACCACGCTCACGGCCTTCCTGCTGTTCTTCTACACCGACGTCGCCGGCCTCGCCGCCGCCGCGGCGGGCACCGTCCTGCTGCTCGGCCGGATCGCCGACGCGGTGATCGACCCGCTCGTCGGCCTCGCCGTCGACCGCACCCGCAGCCGCTTCGGACGCGCCCGCCCCTACCTGATCTTCGGCTCCCCGGTGCTGGCCGCCGCCTTCGCCCTGGCCTTCACCTCCGTGGGCAGCGGCACCACCGCGGCCGTCTGGGCCGGGGCGACCTTCGTCGCCGTCGGCATCAGCCACTCCCTGGTGAACGTGCCCTACGGCGCGATGCTGCCGATGCTGACCTCCGACAACGACACCCGTCTGAGGATGAGCGGCTACCGGTTCGTCGGCGCCTCGCTCGGACTGATCGCGGTCTCCGTGGCGGTCATGCCGCTGGTCGGCCTGCTGGGCGCCGGCGACCTCGGGCGCGGCTTCACCGGCATGGCCGTCGTCTTCGGCGTCGCCGGCACGCTGCTGTACTGGGCGGTCGCCGCACTGTGCCGCGAGCGGGTCGCACCCCAGGCGCCCGGCGAGGACACCGCCACCGGGCCCGCCGTCAAGGCGCTGTTCGGCAACCGGCACTGGCTGGGCGTGTGCCTCTCCTCGCTGGCCGCGTTCGTACGCCTCGGCGTGATCACCGCCGGAGCGGTCTACTACGCCCGGGACGTCCTGCACGACACCTGGGCCACCACCTACATCCTCCTCGCCTTCTCCCTCTCCGCCCTGGCCGGCTCCCTGGTCACCCCCTGGGTGCTGCGCCGCACCGGCAAGCGCCGGGGCATCGTCCTGGGCCTGGTGGCCACCGCGGTCCTCTACGCGCTGCTGTTCCCGCTCCACGACAGCCCCGCCGCGTTCCTCGCCGTCTTCCTCGTCGCGAACCTCCTCGGCGGCTTCGGCCTGGTCGCGGCGCCCGCCCTGGTCTCCGACACCGTCGACCACCACGAGTCCCTCACCGGCCGCCGCGACGAGGGCCTGCTGTACGCGGGCTACAGCTTCGCGACGAAGGTGGGCACCGCGCTGGGCGGCACCTTCTTCGCCTGGGCGCTCGCCTGGGGCGGCTACCACGCCGACGAGGTCAGCGCCGGCGCCTCCACCGCCATCGAGTGGGCCTTCGTCGGCCTGCCGCTGGTGCTGTGCCTGGTGCAGGCGGCGTGCATGGCCCTGTACGACCTCGACCGCCCCGCCCCCTCGCCGACGGCATGACGCACGGGCTGCCCCGCCACCGGCCGGACAGCCCCGCCACCGGCACGGGCAGCCCCCGCCCCCCACGGCTCCCGCACCCCCGCACACTCCCGCCCCTCCCTCATCTCCCCCCATGAGCAGTCCGAGAAAGGACGAGCCGACGGTGCTCGAACGCAACATCATCCAACAGCGCGGCTTCCGCAACGTCGTCGAGAACGGCGCCGTCACCGGCTTCCAGCTGCACCTGCGCAACCCCAACTACCGGGGCATCGCCGGAAGCCTCGTCGACGGCGTCGAGGTGATCGTCGACGGCGAGAAGCACCCCGCGGACCGGACCCGGTGGACCCTTCAGGGCCGTACCTTCACCCTCGACGAGCTGCGCGCGAGCACGGACGTCCGCTGGGAACTCGACGAGGTCGCCGTCGTCACCGTGCCCCGGCCGGGCGGGCTGGCCGCGGGCACCCACCGCATCGACGTCGCCGTCCACCTGCGCCGGCCGTACATCCCCGAGGTCGCCGGCCCCTCCGTCTTCCGGTCCTCCGCGACCGGCACCGTCGTCCCCGCGACCGGCGGCACGAGCGGCCTCACGGCCGGCGGCACGAGCGGCCTGAGGTACGGTGTCTCGCTCTACAGCTACTCCGGCGACCTCTACACCTCGATGACCCTCGAGGACGCCATGGCCGACATCGCCGACCTGGGCGCCACCGGCATCGAGATCCTCGGCGAGGGCAACATCCCCGGCTACCCCCGCCCCGACGCCGCCTGGGTGCGCGACTGGCACGGCCTGCTGGAGCGGTACGGCCTGACGCCGACCAACTACGGCTCCTGGGTCGACACCTCGATGTGGCGCGAGCGGGACCTCACGGCCGAGGAGGGACGCGCCCAGCTGGAGACGGACCTGCGGCTGGCCAAGGAACTCGGCTTCACCTCGATCCGCCCGAAGTTCGGCGTCGTCTCCCCGGAGCTCGAACCCCACCCGATCTGGCAGCCGGCCGTCGAACGGGTCCTGGACCTCGCCGCCGACCTCGACATCGTCATCTGCCCGGAGATCCACAGCCCCACCCCGATCAAGAACCCCGTCACCCAGGGCTACCTCGACTTCATCGACCGCACCGGCAGCGAGCACTTCAAGCTGCTCATCGACACCGGCATCTTCCAGACCGCCCCGGTGGACGACGGCCACGAGGGCTTCGAGGGCAAGAAGCGCCCCCCGTTCCTGGAGCCCCTGGCCGTCCCGATGGCCGACCTCGTGGACGTGCTCCCCCACGTCCACTTCATCCAGGCGAAGTTCTTCGAGATCGACGACCGGCTCCACGACCTGCACATCCCCTGGGACGACATCGTCACCACCCTGCGCGACGCCGGCTGGAGCGGCTGGCTGTCCAGCGAGTACGAGGGCCGCCGCGAGCCCTACCGCGGCCGCGACCAGGTACGCCGCCAGCACGCCCTGCTCCGCACCCTGGACGCCTGAGGTCCGGCCGGCGTGCGCGTCGGCCGCACCGGCCGGGAACGCGGACGGACCCTCCCCGTTCCCGGCCGGTCCGTCGGCGGAGCCGCTAGCCTCACCGCATGCCCGACGACACCCCGCAGGCCGGACGCGACGACAGACCCGACGAGGCCCGGCGGGCGCGGCTGAGCCGGATCTTCGACGAGGACGCGGAGCTGTACGACCGGGCCAGGCCCGGCTACCCGGCGGAGCTGTACGACGATCTCGCCGGCCTCACGGGGCTCCGCGGCGGCAGCCGCGTCCTGGAGGTGGGCTGCGGGACCGGACAGGCGACGGTGCCCCTGGCCCGGCGGGGCTGCCGGATCACGGCCGTCGAGGCGGGACCGCAGATGGCCGCCGTCGCCCGCCGCAACCTGGCCGGGGCGACCGCGGTGGAGGTGGTCACGGCGCGGTTCGAGAGCTGGCCGCTGCCACCGGAGCCGTTCGACGCGGTCGTCTCGGCGACGGCGTTCCACTGGATCGCCCCGGCCGTGCGGGTGGCCAAGGCCGCCGACGCGCTGCGTCCGGGCGGGGCGCTCGCCGTGGTGCGCACCCAGCACGTGCGGGGCGGCACCGAGGAGTTCTTCGCCGAGGTCCAGCGCTGCTACGAGCGCTTCGACCCGGACACGCAGCCGGGGCTGCGGCCGCCCGCGGCCGCCGGCGTCGACGGCTCGGACCACGCGCGGGAGGTCGCGCGCAGCGGCCGTTTCGGCCCCACGGTCTTCCGCCGCCACGAGCGGGACCTCACCTACACCACGTCCCGGTACCTGGACCTGCTGCGGACCTACTCGGGCCACCGCGCTCTGCCGGAAGCCGCCCGGAACGGGCTGCTCGCCTGCATCGGGGCCCTGATCGACGGGACGTACGGCGGCCGGGTGACCAAGCGCTACCTCATCGAACTGGGGGTGTCGTACCGGCGGTGACGCCGGACGGTCACCCGGGTGGGAGGGACGCGCGGGCGGCGCCCCGAATGACGCGCGGGTGACATCGGGCGGTCCGGCAGGCGAACAGCCGATCGGAGCCCGGCCGGCGGGGGCCTTGATCCCCTACGCTGCGCTGCGGATCGCGTGCCTGGGGGGCGCGCGTCCCTTCCCGAGGGGGGATACCCGTGTTCGTGCTGTCCATCCTGCTGCTCATAGCGGCAGTCGTGCTCTTCCTCGTCGGCCGCGGCCGCACCACCGTCGGCGGCCTGCGGATCGGCGCCGCGATCAGCGCCGTGGCGGGGGCGCTGGCGGGCGTCTTCTCCTGCGTCCACGTCGTGAGCGCCTACGAGGTCGGCGTACCGGTGACCTTCGGCAGCGTTGGCGCTCCGCTGACCTCGGGCATCCAGGTGAAGTCACCGTTCACCGAGGTCACGACCTTCTCCACCCGGCCGGTGGACCTCAACCTGAACGACAAGGACACCGTCGAGGTCCGCTCCTCGCAGGGCGGGGTGCTGTACGCGGACGTCACCGTCAAGTGGGCCGTGGTGCCGGCGAAGGCGGTCGCGCTGTACCGGCTGGCGGGCAGCGAGGAGGGGGTCGAGGAGCGGCTGGTGCTGCCGGACAGCCGCGAGATCATCCGCAACGTCTTCGCGCGGCACACCAGCGAGGAGGGGTACGCCTCCGCCCGCGAGCGGATCGGCTCGGAGATCGCCGCCCTCATCAAGGCACGTCTGGCGCCCCGCGGCATCGACGTCACGGTCGTCAACCTGCGCAACGTGAAGCCGTCGGCCGAGCTCCAGAAGCAGATCGACAAGAAGATCCAGCAGGAGCAGGCGACGGAGCGGGCCGTGGAGGCGCAGCGCACCGCCACGGCGGAGGCCGAGCGCAAGCGCATCGAGGCGGAGGGCACCGCCGCCGCCAACAAGATCCTCGAACGCTCGCTGACCGACAAGGTGCTCTACAACCAGTGCCTGGCCGCCTACCGCGAGGCCGCCAAGGCGAACCCGGTCTACGCCGTCCCCTGCGGCACGGACTCCGGCGGCACCCCGGTCATCGTGGACGGGACCGGCGACCAGTAGCCCGACGGGGGTGCGGGATAATGCCCGCATGCGGATCTCAGCCAGGGCGGACTACGCGGTACGTGCCGCGTTGCAGCTCGCCACGTCCCGGGACGACGAGCCGGTCAAGGTGCTGGCCATCGCCGATGCCCAGGGCATCCCGCACAAGTTCCTCGAAGGCATCCTGAACGACATGCGCCGCGGCGGGCTCGTGATCAGCCAGCGGGGCGGCAACGGCGGCTACCGGCTGGCCAAGCCGGCCGGGTCGATCAGCATCGCCGACGTCATCCGCGTCGTGGACGGACCGCTCGTCTCAGTACGTGGAGTCCGTCCACCGGAACTGTCCTACAACGGGCCCGCCGCCTCGCTGCTGCCCCTGTGGATCGCGCTGCGGTCCAACGTGCGCGAAATCCTCGAAGGCGTGACGCTCGCCGACGTCGCCTCGGCCGAGCTGCCTGCCGGTGTGTCCGCCCGGGCCGACGCCCCGGGCGCGTGGACGAACCCCTGAAAAACCGGCCCGGACCTCACTGATACCAGAACGTGAGACGGGGGCGTCCGCGATACGAGAAGCCCCTTGGTAAGGGCGCCGCCTTCTGCCACGATCCCTATCAACCAGGTGGGGAAACTAGGGAACTGAGGGGGTGGCCATGAGTACGCTGAACCACGCGGTCCGCACGCGGCTCCTTCTGACCTCCCGTCGGCACATCGACCTGGTCCGTACGTCCAGCGCCATCTGTCGAGCCGTCTGAGGCCGGTCCTTCCACCGGCTCCCCCACGCACGGCTGTGCTCGTCACCGCCCCGCCGCCCTCGGCGGGCGCCTTCTCCGCCTCGTCACGCCGCCGTCACTCCCCGCCTCCCCATGACCGCACGCCCGCGCGTGCGCCGTGGCCGCGACGGAGTCCCGGCATCCGCCCCGAGGCACCCGACACCCGGCACCGACAACCCTGCGCTCCTCGCCCCGCGACGGCGGACCGTCGCCGGCGACGGGCGTGGGCGCGCGTGCCGACAGCCCTGCGTCCCGTACGCCCGTACCTCCCTGAACACCCATTCCTCCTGGAAAGGACACCTCCGTGTCTGCCGCAAGACCGCTCACCGCCCTGCGCGCCCTCGCCGCCATAGCGGCACTCCCCTTCCTGCTGACGGCCTGCGGCTACGGTTCCGAGTCCACCGACGACGACAAGCAGACCCAGGTCGCGGCGGACGCCGAGAAGCTCTCCGCGGACACGGTGAAGATCGGCTACTTCCCGAACCTCACCCACGCCACCGCCCTGGTGGGCGTCCAGGAGGGCATCCTCCAGAAGGAGCTCGGCGGCACCAAGATCTCCACGGCGACCTTCAACGCGGGGCCGTCCGAGATCGAGGCCCTCAACTCCGGCTCCATCGACATCGGCTGGATCGGCCCCTCCCCCGCCATCAACGGCTACACCAAGTCCTCGGGCAAGAACCTCCGCATCATCGGCGGCTCCGCCTCCGGCGGCGTCAAGCTCGTCGTCAACCCGGACAAGATCAAGTCCGTGAAGGACGTCAAGGGCAAGAAGATCGCCACCCCGCAGCTCGGCAACACCCAGGACGTCGCCTTCCTCAACTGGATCTCCGACCAGGGCTGGAAGGTCGACGCCGAGAGCGGCAAGGGCGACGTCTCCGTCGTCCGCACCGACAACAAGATCACCCCCGACGCCTACAAGTCCGGCTCCATCGACGGCGCCTGGGTGCCCGAGCCCACCGCCTCCAAGCTGGTGTCCGAGGGCGCCAAGGTGCTCATCGACGAAGCGGACCTGTGGCCCGACAAGAAGTTCGTGATCACGAACATCATCGTGTCGCAGACGTTCCTCAAGGAGCACCCCGACGTCGTCGAGGCCGTGCTGCGCGGCTCGGTGAAGACCAACCAGTGGATCAACGCCAACCCCGACAAGGCCAAGACCTCGGCGAACGCGGCGCTGAAGGAGCTCTCCGGCAAGGCGCTGCCCACGGAGGTCCTGGACCCGGCGTGGGAGTCCATCACGTTCCTGGACGACCCGCTGGCCTCGACCCTCGACGCCGAGGCGGAGCACGCCGTGAAGGCGGGTCTGCTGGAGGAGCCGAACCTGAACGGCATCTACGACCTCGCCCCGCTCAACAAGGTCCTCAAGGCGGCGGGCGAGGACGAGGTCGACGACGCCGGTCTCGGCGCCGAGTAGCACCCGGCACGCAGTCCCGATGAGTTCCCAGGAGGTGACGACCATGGCCACCACGATCGCCAAGGCCGGCGAAGGTGGCGCCGCCACGGCGGCCCGGGCCGCCCGCGTCGAGCACGTCTCGAAGTCCTTCGACGGCCCCGCCGGACAGCAGCTCGTCCTGGACGACATCACCCTCGATGTCGCCTCCGGCGAGTTCGTCACCCTCCTGGGTGCCTCGGGCTGCGGCAAGTCCACGCTGCTCAACCTGGTGGCGGGACTGGACCGGCCGTCCGCCGGCACGATCGGCACGGACGGCCCGCCCGCCCTGATGTTCCAGGAGCACGCCCTGTTCCCGTGGCTGACCGCGGGCAGGAACGTCGAACTCGCCCTGAAGCTGCGCGGCGTCGCCAACCCCGAGCGCCGCGCGGAGGCCGAGCGGCTGCTCGAACTCGTGCGGCTGAAGGACGCCTACGGCAAACGGGTGCACGAACTCTCCGGCGGTATGCGGCAGCGCGTCGCGCTGGCCCGGGCGCTGGCCCAGGGCAGCAGGCTGCTGCTGATGGACGAGCCGTTCGCGGCCCTCGACGCCATCACCCGGGACGTGCTGCACGACGAACTGACCCGCATCTGGCGGGAGACGGGCCTCTCCGTCCTGTTCGTCACGCACAACGTGCGGGAGGCGGTACGACTGGCCCAGCGGGTGGTGCTGCTGTCGTCCCGGCCCGGGCGGATCGCCCGGGAGTGGACGGTGGACATTCCGCACCCGCGCCGTATCGAGGACAGCGCGGTCGCCGAACTGTCCTCGGAGATAACCGGACAACTACGGGAGGAGATCCGCCGACATGGCCGGCACTGACACCGGGCCCGACCTGAGGAAGGACGACGGCACACAGGACCTGGCGGGGCTGGAGGCCGGGCTCGACGCGCTGGACGCGGTGCAGGCCGGCCGGACGCCGCTGCGGCAGACCCTGGTGCAGAAGGTGGTGCCCCCCGTCAGCGCGGTCCTGCTGGTCCTCGCGGTCTGGCAGGCGCTGGTGTGGGCGCAGGTCGCCCCCGACTACAAGCTGCCCTCACCGTCCGCGGTGTGGGACGAGGTGTCCGACGCGTGGCTGCGGGGCACCCTGCTCGAATACGTCTGGACCTCCGTCTCGCGTGGCCTGCTCGGCTTCTTCCTGGCGCTCGTCATCGGTACGCCGCTCGGACTGCTGGTCGCCCGGGTGCGGTTCGTACGGGCCGCGATCGGGCCCGTCCTGTCCGGACTCCAGTCCCTGCCGTCCGTGGCATGGGTGCCGCCCGCCGTGATCTGGCTGGGGCTGAACGACAGCATGATGTACGCGGTGATCCTGCTCGGCGCCGTGCCGTCCATCGCCAACGGCCTGGTGGCCGGTGTCGATCAGATCCCGCCGCTGTTCCTGCGCGCGGGGAAGACGCTGGGCGCCACGGGACTGCGCGGGGCCTGGCACATCGTGATGCCGGGGGCGCTGCCCGGGTACCTGGCCGGCCTGAAGCAGGGCTGGGCGTTCTCCTGGCGGTCGTTGATGGCCGCCGAGATCATCGCGTCCTCGCCCGATCTGGGCGTCGGACTCGGCCAGTTGCTGGAGAACGGCCGCAACAACTCCAGCATGCCCCAGGTCTTCCTCGCCATCTTCCTGATCCTCGTCGTCGGCATCGCCATCGACCTGCTGGTCTTCAGTCCGCTGGAGCGACGGGTGCTGCGCGGCCGGGGACTGCTGGTCACCCGCTGAACGACGGCACCGCGACCGGCCGGCACGGGACAGCGCGGCCCGCCGGCACGGACCGGAACATCTCGCGCACCGCACCCGCTCCACCGCACGGGCACCGCCCGGTGGAGCGGGTGCCGCCGTGTGCGCCCCCTCCTCCGGGGAGGGGGCCGGTGCGCGCGGTCAGGCGGGGAGGGTGAACGGCGGGTGCGCCCCGCTGAGGAAGTAGTCCCCGATGTCACGGAGCCGGTGGGCGACGGGGTGGTACAGGGTGTGGGTCCGGGCGTTGCGCCAGAAGCGGTCGAATCCGTACCGCGAGGAGGCGGAGCCGGGGCCGATGACGTCCAGGGTGCGGGCGGTGATGTCCTGCGCCGCCCGCGCGGCGGCGGCCTCGGCCGCGGCCGCGAGGACGCAGATCTCGGCGCACTCGTCGTCGGTGAGGTCGTCGCCGCGCAGGAGTCCGCCGTCCAGGGCTTCCACCGCCTGATCGGTGAGAGCGGACGCCGCGCGGGCGGCGACGGTCAGCTCTCCGTAGGTGATCAGCACATGCGCGTCCTGCGACCGGCTGTCCGGCCAGGACGGGTAGGCCGAGTAGGACGGGGAGGACTGCGGGGGCGGCCAGGAGGGCCGCCAGGACGGGTTCCCCGCCCTGGCGTACTCACGGGCCTCGCCGAGCACTCCCTGGGCGATGCCGAGGCAGAGATGGGCGGAGACGAGACGTCCGGTGGCGGCGGCCAGACCGGCGAACGGCGGCAGGGCGCCCTCGTCCGGGGAGAGCGACCCCAGCACCTCGTCGTCGGTGACCGGCACGGCGTCGAACTCCATGCTGCCGCCGGCCGACAGCCGCTGGCCGAAGGTGTCCCCGTCGTCGCCGCAGACCACGCCGGCGCGGGTGGGATCGACGATCACGGCCAGCGGTTCACCGGTGTCGAGCCGGGCGGCGCGGACCGCCAGCCGGTCGGCGACCCGGATGCCGGTGGCGCAGCTCTGGCGCCCGTTCAGCAGATGACGGCCGGGGCCGACCGGCGTCAGGATCAGGGGCGGTTCATGGGCGGCGAAGCCTCCGCCCCAGCACCACTGGCCCGCCGCGGACTCCCGTTCGATCCGGGCGTTGAGGTCCGCGCCGGCGAAGAACCGGGCGCTTCCCGACAGGACGTAGTGGCTGCCGAGCAGTTGGCCGATCGCCCCGTCGGCCGCGGCGACCTCCCGGACGACCGCGTAGGCCGTCGCCCAGTCCGCGCCTCCCCCACCGTGTTCGGCGGGTATCAGCAGCGTGAGGAGCCCTGCCTCACGCAGCCGGGCCACCTCGTCGAACGGGGGTTTGCCGGCCTGGTCGCGGACGACCGCGTCCGTGGCCAGGTCGTCGGCCACTTCGCGGGCGATGTGCAGCCAGCGGGTGCCGCTCTGCTGATCGACCGTGAACAGGTCCTCCACGGTCACGGCCGCTCCCCCCGCCGCGGGCGGGTACAGGAAGAGGACGCGAGGGCGCCGGACGCACACGCTGGGGCAGTTCCCACTGACGTTCCTCCTCAAGACTTCCCTATAAATCCGGTAGGAATACTAGAGAATACCCTGTCATCCCCGCTCAGGGGCAGGTGTTCGATCGCGGAATCCCGTCTTCCCCCGGCGAGTTGGCCGACACCGACCGGCCCCCGGAGCCGGTGGCGGAAAGGCCCGGACGCCGGTCAGGGCGGCCCACCGGGCGCCCGGAAGGGTCGGCGCACGGCCCTCGGGTCCCCTACTGGTCGGTCCGGGGCAGGCCGGGCGGGTTGATCTCCGACTTGGTCACGGCCTCGTCGGACAGGTTCCACCGCTCGAGCACCTCGGCGTACGTCCCGTTCTCGATCACGTGGTCGATGGCGTCGGCGAGCGCGGTGACGAGCCCGCTGTCCTTCTTGGTGGTGGCCGCGATGAGGCCCTGGAGGGTCTCACCGGCACCGGAGTACGTGCCCACGACCTCCGTCTTGCCGGTGGTGGCCACGTGGTAGGCCGCGATCGGGTTGGGGCCGAGGTAGAGGTCGATCCGGCCGGACTGGAGAGCGAGGTAGGTGTCGCTGTCGTTCTGGTAGTACTTGATGTCCACCGGCTTCCGGCCGGCCTTCTCGTTCTCCTCGCTCCATTCGACCAGCAGCTTCTCCTGGTTGGTGCCGCTCTGCACGGCGACGGTCAGGCCCGCCACGTCCTCGGGCCCGTCGACCTTCAGCCCGCTGCCCTTCTTCGCCTCGAAGCCCAGGTTGTCCTCGCGGTAGGTGGCGAAGTCGTACTTGTCCTTGCGCTCCTCGGTGACGGTGATGTTGGCGAAGCCGACGTCGTACTTGGCGCTGTCCAGGCCGACGAAGATGTTCTCCCACGACACCGTGTTGATGTGCGGCTTCAGTCCGAGCACGTCGGCGACCAGGTACGCGATGTCGGGCTCGACGCCGATGACGGTCTTGTCGTCGGTGGCGTGGAAGCCCAGCGGGGCCGCGGAGGTGGACGACTGGACGATCTCCAGGGTGCCTCTGTCGCGGATCTCCTCCGGGACCTCGGCGGCTATGGAGTCGACCTTGTCCGTGGTGACGCGGTCCTGGTCCGGGCTGAGGTTGATCTTCGCCTTGGCGCCGGACGTGTCCGCGACCTCGGTGGTGCCGCCGTCGGAAGGGTTGGCGCAGCCGGCGAGGACGAGGGCGGCGGCCAGTCCGAATGCTGCTGCGGTGGTACGGCGGGCGAGGGTGGACACGGTGGGTCTCCTTGCGTGCGGAGGGGGCGGGGGACGGTAGGAACGGGTCGGACAGGACGGAAATCCTGTGCGGTCAGAGGACCTTGGAGAGGAAGGCGCGGGTGCGCTCGTGCCGCGGGGTGTCCAGGACGGCCGCGGGCGGCCCCTGCTCCACGACGACTCCGTCGTCCATGAACACCACGGTGTCGGCGACCTCGCGGGCGAAGCCGATCTCGTGGGTCACGACGATCATGGTGGTTCCGGTGCCGGCCAGGTCCTTGATGACGTCGAGGACCTCGCCGACCAGCTCCGGGTCGAGCGCCGAGGTGGGCTCGTCGAAGAGCAGCACCTTGGGTTCGAGGGCGAGCGCGCGGGCGATGGCCACGCGCTGCTGCTGGCCCCCGGAGAGCTGCCGGGGATAGGCGTCCGCCTTGTCGGCGAGACCGACCCGGTCGAGGAGCCGCCGGGCGGTCTGCTCCGCCTGCGCGCGGGGGCGGCGCAGCGCGGAGACGGGGGCCTCGACGAGGTTCTCCAGTACGGTCAGGTGCGGGAAGAGGTTGAAGTTCTGGAACACGAACCCGATGTGGGTGCGCTGCTTCAGGACGTCCTTCTCCTTCAGCTCGTGCAGCTTGCCGCCGGAGCGGCGGTAGCCGATGAGCTCACCGTCGATGCTGATCCAGCCGCGGTCGACCTTCTCCAGGTGGTTGACGGTGCGCAGCAGCGTGGACTTGCCGGAGCCGGACGGGCCGAGGATCACGGTGACCTCGCCGGCGCGGACCGTCAGGTCGACGCCGCGCAGCACTTCCAGCGGGCCGAAGCTCTTGTGGACACCGCGGATGTCCACCATCGCCTCACTCATCGGATGTCTCCCGGGGTCTTCAGGGGTACGACGGGCTGGTCGCGCCGGGCCGCCGCCGCGCGCAGGGTGCGGACGAACCGCCGGGCACGCTGGAGGGGGGTGGGCGGCGGGGTGCGGTTCGCGCCCCGGGCGTAGTGGCGCTCCACGTAGTACTGCGCGACCGACAGCACGGAGGTCAGGACCACGTACCAGGCGGTGGCGACGAGCAGCAGCGGGATCACCCGGCCGTTGCGGCCGTAGACCACCTGCACCTGGTAGAACAGCTCGCCGATGGCCATCACGTAGACCACCGAGGTGCCCTTGAGCAGGCCGATGATCTCGTTGCCGGCCGTGGGCAGGATGGCGCGCATGGCCTGCGGCAGCACGATCCGGCGGATCTGCCGCAGCCGGGGGATGCCCAGGGCCGCGGCGGCCTCCAGCTGGCCGTGGTCCACGGAGACGACTCCGCCGCGGACGACCTCGGCGGCGTAGGCGGCCTGGTGCAGCGACAGCCCGATGACGGCGGCGCCGATCGTGCCGATGAGGGTGTTGCTGTCGACGGACCAGAACACCGGCCCGAAGGGGATGCCGACCCCCAGCTCCTTGTACAGGGCGCTGAGGTTGAACCAGAACACCAGCTGGACGATCATCGGGATGGACCGGAAGATCCAGATGTAGGCCCAGGCGACGGCCTGGAGCAGCGGGCTGCGCGACAGCCGCATGAAGGCCAGGACGGTGCCGAGGAGGAAGCCCAGCACAGTGGCGTAGACGGTGAGCTGGAGGGTGACCCACACCGCCTCGACGATCGTCTCGGACAGCACGTAGCCGCGGAAGACCTCCCACTCCCAGACCGGGTTGGTGACCAGACCGTGGACGAACTGGGCGACCAGCACGGCCACGGCGGCCGTCGCCACCCACCGGCCGTAGTGGCGGGCGGGGACGACCTCGAGGGAGGCCGGGTCGTCCTCGGCGGGCGGGGCGTGCGGGCCCGCGTCCCGGAGGGCCGCTCCGGGCGGCGTGGACGCGGGGTCGGTGGTGAGTCCCATCGTGGTGTTCCTGCTTACGTCTCTACGTGTGATCGGGCGGGTTGATGCGCGACGCGTCGGTCGCGAAGCCGGTGGTTCCCCGCTCGTCGGGGATCCGGGCATGGGCGCCGTCCTCGGCCGGCGCGTCGACGGCCGCCTCTGCTGACGGTGCCGGTGCCGGGCCGCGGGTGGGTGCCGGGGCGGTCAGGTGCTTCTCGAAGGGCAGTGGCCCGATGGTCTCCGGATCGGCCTCGGTGTCGAACAGGGGTGTGTAGCCGGTGGCGAGGTACAGGCCGCGGGCCTCCGGCTGGCGCGGTCCGGTGGTGAGGTAGACCCGCCGGTAGCCGCGGGCGCGCGCCACGCGCTCCAGTTCGGCGACGACGCGTCGGGCCAGGCCGCGCCGCCGGTGGGCGGAGTGCGTCCAGATCCGCTTCAGTTCGGCGGTGGCTTCGTCGTACCGGCGGAAGGCGCCGCCCGCGACCGGCTCGCCGTGCTCCAGCAGCAGGAGCAGCACGCCGCCGTGCGGTGCGGTGAACTCCTCGTCGGGGTAGCGGGCCAGCTCGGCGTGGGCGTCCTTGCCGTAGCGGGTGGAGTACTCGTCGCCGAGTTCGCGCAGCAGGGGCTCCACGCGCGGGTCGGAGACGGGGACCTGGACGACCGTCAGCGCGGTCGCGTCGGCGGGCGGCTGGGCGACGGACGTCATGCGCGCACCGCCGCGAGGTCCTGGGGGCCGCGCGCCGCGCGCTCGGCGTCGCGCTTGGCGACCTCTTCGCGGACGATCGGGATGACGTACCGCCCGAAGTCGATCGCGTCGCCGAGGAGGTCGTAGCCCCGGGCGGAGAGGATGTCCACGCCGAGGTCGTAGTAGTCGAGGAGCGCCTGGGCGACCGTCTCCGGGGTGCCGACCAGGGCGTTGGAGTTGCCCGCGCCGCCGGTGGCGGCGGCGGTCGGGGTCCACAGCGCGCGGTCGTAGCGCTCGCCCGCCTCGGCGATGGCGATCAGCCGCTGCGACCCGGCGTTCTCCGGGGCGCCGCTGCCGTGGTGCCGTACGAGACCGGCCTCGCGCCGCTGCCGGATCGCGCCGACCGTGCGGTGGGCCTTCTCCCAGGCCAGTTCCTCGGTCGGGGCGATGATCGGGCGGAAGGCGGCCTGGATGCGCGGAGGTTCGGTGCGGCCCGCGGCCCGCGCGGCGGCCTTCACCGCCTCGATCTGCTCGGCGGTCCGCTCCAGGGGTTCGCCCCACAGGCAGTAGATGTCGGCCTCGGCACCGCCGGCGGCGTACGCGGCGGGCGACGAGCCGCCGAACGAGACGTTCGGGCGGGGCTGCTGGACGGGGAAGACGTCGCTGACGAAGTCGTGGAAGCGGTAGTGCTCGCCCTCGTGGTCGAAGGGCTCGTGGGTGGTCCAGATCTTCTTGACGATGCGGATGTACTCGCGGGTGCGGGCGTAGCGCTCGTCCTTGGTGAGCGTGTCGCCCTCGCGGCCCTGCTCGTGGTCGTTGCCGCCGGTGATGAAGTGGACCGTCAGCCGGCCCTCGCTGATCTGGTCGAGGGTGGCGAAGGTCTTCGCGGCGAAGGTGGGGTACGAGACGTTGGGCCGGTGGGCGAGCAGGATCTGGAGGCGGTCCAGCCTGCTCGCGACGTACGCGGCGGCCGGGGCGGGGTCCGGTGATCCGGATCCGTAGGCGAAGAGCACCCGGTCCCAGCCGTGGTCCTCGTGCGCGCGGGCGAGCCGGAGGGTGTAGTCCTTGTCGAAGGCGCCGCCGGAGCGCGCCGTCGTCTCGGACCCGTCGTGGGTGGCGGCTATGCCGAGGAACTCCACGGGCATGGGAGATGGCCTTTCCTCAAGTCTTCGGGGGTGCTGGTCCGCACGCGGGCAGGGCGCGGCGGCCCTCGTGACGGCCGTGCGGGGACGGTGTCCGTGACGGCCGTGTGCGTGACGGCGTCCGTGACACCGGGCGTGACGGTGTTTCAGAGAGCTGTTGGCGCGGGGTGCTGGGGGTGCAGGTGTGATGACGCCGGGGCGGGGGCCTCGGGCGGGTGGAGCGGCGGCAGCGCGCGTCCGGTTCCGCATGGCCGCCCGTACGCCGGTCGGGGCCCGCGTACGAGGGTGGTGCGGAGGGGGATCTCGGCCCGCGACGGGGGCACCGAGGGAGGGAAGGGCCGGTCAGACAGCCCGCTGCCGATTCAGCCGCGACACGCCGCGGACCACACCCGACCGAAGTCGATGTGGCCCCGGGTAACCAGGCGCTGATCAGCATTCATGCGCTTAATTGAGCAGTACATTCTGCCTCCCGTCAACCACTGACCACGTGACGGACCGGTACCGACCGATCGGCACGCACTGTTGACAGGTCCGTGCACCGGGCACATACGATCGGCGACGGACGGGCTGCGCCGCGTGCGGCAGCGGCCCCTCCGGCCGCGTTGAGGGACGCGGCGCTCGTGATGACACCGGCACCCGGCCGCCGCCGGGTGGTCACCGACGCCCGCGACTCCCTCCCCCGGAGAGCCCCCGATGGTCCCGCCTTCCGACGCCACCGCTCCCGACGCCCCGCCGCTCCCGCCCGTCCCCCGGGGGAAGGCGCCCGGCGCCGCGTCCGGCTGCGCGTCCGGCTCCGTGTCCGACTCCGCCGACTCCGTGTCCGACGGCCTGCCCGCGCTCGTGCCGCGCCGGCGCGCCGGCCGGCGGCCGGCCGCGGCCACCGCGAGCGCCCGGACCGCCACCCGGGCCACCGTACGGACCACCGTCCGGACCGCCGCCGACGCCCGCCCCGCGAGCGCCTGGCGCGCGATCGGCGGTGACCGGTGAACGCCGTCCCCGCGGCCGTCCTGGTCGTCGTCGGCGCGGGCCCGCGCGGCACGGGCCTGCTGGAGCGCATCGCCGCCAACGCTCCCGAACTGTGGGACGGACGGCGGACGTTGACCATCCATCTGGTGGACCCGTACCCGCCGGGGCCGGGACGGGTGTGGCGGCACGAGCAGTCGCCGCTGCTGCGGATGAACTCCATGGCCGAGGACGTCACCATGTTCACCGACGAGACCTCCGAGATGGACGGTCCCGTACGGCCCGGCCCCTCGCTGGCCGAGTGGGCGTCCCGGTTCTCCGGCCGGGGTCCACGCCTCACCCCCGACACCGGACCCGCCGACCCCGAGGTCCTGGCCGAGCTGCGCTCCCTGGAACCGTCCGACTTCCCCACCCGACGGGCCCAGAGCGCCTACCTGGACTGGGTGTTCCGCCGGACACTGGCCGAACTGCCGCCATCCATCGGCGTCGTGTGGCACCGCACCGTCGCGACCGCCGTCACCGGCCCCGCGGACGGGCCCCAGCAGGTGCACCTGGCCGACCGCGACACCCCTCTCACCGCCGACCTGGTCGTCCTCGCGCAGGGTCATCTGGACGCGGCCCCGGAAGCCGGCCACCACGGCCACGCCGCCTTCGCCGCCCGCCACGGCCGCTTCCACCTCCCGCCCGAGTTCTCCTCCGACGCCGACCTGTCCGGCCTGCGCCCCGGCGAACACGTCGTCCTGCGCGGCTTCGGGCTGGCCTTCGTCGACCTGATGGTGCTGCTCACCGAGGGGCGCGGCGGCACCTACCGCACCGAGCCCGACGGCACCCTCACCTACCTCCCGTCCGGCCGCGAGCCCGTCCTCCACGTCGGGTCCCGGCGCGGGGTGCCGTACCACTCCAAGACCCGCTACCGGCTCCAGGGCCCCCGGCCACCGCTGCCGCGCCACTTCGGCCCCGCGGCCGTCGACGCCCTGCTCGCCCTCGACCGCCCCCTCGACCTGCGCCGCGACGTGTGGCCGCTGATGGCCAAGGAGATCGGCTTCGGCCACTACCACGAGCTGTTCCACGCCCACCCGGAACGCACCACCCTGCCCTGGGCGGACTTCCTCACCGCCTACGACCGCCTCGACTGGTACTCCGACGCGATGGCCGCCCTCGTCGCCGCGGCCGTGCCGGACCCGGAGGACCGCCTGGACTTCGAGGCCCTCGACCGCCCCCTGGCGGGCCTGACGTTCCCCGATCCGCACTCCTTCCAGCACCACCTGCGCGACCACATCACCCAGGACGTCGGCCGCCGCGAGGACCCCGCCCACAGCGCCGACCTAGGCGCCTTCCTCGCCCTGCTCTCCGTCTACGGACAGCTGCCCGGTCTCGTCTCCGCCGGCCGGCTGACCGCCCGCTCCGTCGCCGAGGGAGTGGACGGCTGGTGGCAGGGCTTCTTCAGCTTCCTCGCCTCCGGCCCGCCGGGCTTCCGGCTGCGCCAGCTGCTCGCCCTGTCCCGGGCCGGCATCGTCCGCTTCCTCGGCGCGGACCTCCAGGTCGGCACCGACGACTCCACCGGCACCTTCACCGCGACCAGTCCCACCGTGCCCGGACACACCGTCCACGCCACGGCCCTGATCGAGGCCTACCTGCCCCGCCCCACCCTCGACCGCACCGGGGACCCGCTCCTGCGCGCCCTGCACCGCTCCGGCGCCCTCACCGAGGAGGTCCTCACCGACCCCACCCACACCCACCGCTCGGGCCTGCTGACCGTCACCCCCGCGCACGGCCACGTCCTCGACCCCACCCTCGGCGAGGCCCACCCCCGCCGTATCGCCATCGGCGCCCCCACCAACAGCCGCGCCGTCGCCGCCTTCGCCCGCCCCCGCACCAACGCCCCCGCCTTCCGCCAGAACGACGCGGTGGCCCGTGCGCTGCTCCGGGCACTGGCGGCGGAGGGAGAAGCGGCCGTCCCCCGGGCCCGGACCACCATCCCGGAACACGACGCCCCCTCCCTCACCACCCCCACCGCCGAGGACACGGACGCCGAGAACACGATGCGGGACCGCTCGACGCCCGGACCGAGGGTCGCGACGCGCTCGACGTGAGACGCCCGGTCGGGACGGCCGGGGCCGCGCGTCGCGCTCACCCGTCGGCAGGGCCGAACTCACACGGTTGGGCCGCTGACTCGTCGAGCCTCGGGAACCGGCCCCGACCCGGTGGCGCAGGGCTTGCCTTGCATCGTGACCGTGACCGCCGATTCTTCCGGCCTCCACGAATGCCGCACCTCACCGTCGGAGAGGGAAACGGGAAACAGCATCGATCGCCTTGTCCCTCCGGGTCGGGGTGCCGCACTCTTTCGTGCAGCGCCACCTCGGCCCGGACGGATGGGCTTGGGAGGTTTCCGTGCCACAGCCGTCCACCGAGTTCGGCGAGGAGCTGCGGAAGCGGCGACTGGCGGCGGGATTGAGCCTCACGGCCTTGTCCGGCGCCGTGCATTACAGCAAGGCGCAGTTGAGCAAGGTCGAGCGAGGCCTCAAGGCACCCAGCCGCGACCTCGTCCGGTTGTGTGACGCCGTCCTCGGTGCCGACGGAGCACTGATCGCCCTGGTCGCCCGAGCCACCGCTGACGCACCTGCCGAACCTGCGCCGGGTCAAGTCGACGAGGAGGACTGGATCATGCAGTTGTCGCCGGACGGCCCGAACCGGTTCCGGCCCATGGGCCGGCGAGAGGTGATGGGTGCCGGCGTGGCGTCGCTGATGACATGGCGGCCGGACGGCCCGGGCGCAGCCTCCCCTGCCTCCGGCACCGGGATGCTGGAAACCTCTCGCTCGCTGTTCACTCACTACCGCAGACTCGGTCAGAGCGTGGAGCCCGGTCTGCTCCTGCCCGTCCTGATCGCCCAGACGCACACCCTGCGGGAACTGTCCGCTCGCACCGACACCGACACCCGCCGACAGTTGCTGGCGCTCGGCTCACGGTACGCCGAATATGTCGGCTGGCTGGTGCAGGAAACCGGGGACGAAAGCGCGGCACTGTGGTGGACACGGCGCGCGGTCGATCTGGCAGCAGCCGGCGGTGACCGGACCCTGGCCGGCTACGCACTGGTCCGCAGGGCTTTGGTCACGATGTACCGGGATGACGCCGAGCAGACGGTAGCTCTGGCCCGCCGCGCGCAGAGCGGCGCGCTGCCCCCACGCATCCGCGGGCTGGCCGCCCAACGCGAAGCGCAGGGGCACGCACTCGCGGGCGATCTCCACGCATGTCTGAGTGCCTTGGAGCGCGCCCGTACGCTCCTGGCCCGCCAGGACGACCGCTCCGACGAGCCGGTGATCGGCACCATGCACCTTCCCGACCCGGTCGGGATGGTCACCGGATGGTGCCTGGTCGATCTCGGCCGGCCTCGGGAAGCGAGCGAGGAACTCGACCGGCAACTCGCCTCGGTCGGCGAGAACGCGGTGCGTACGCAGGTCCGGTACGGCGTGCGCCGTGCGCTCGCCTACGCCTCGGCCGGCGAGATCGACCACGCGTGTGCGCTGACGGCACCCCTGCTCGACGGTCTGGCGGCCGTGCGTTCAGCGACCGTCACGACCGATCTGCGGCGCCTCGCCCGGGTCCTGGCTCGCCATTCGGACCACCCTTCGGTACGTCAGCTGGGGCCGCGCCTCGGCACGTTATCGCGCCTGTCCACTTCCTGAGGGGAGACGTCACCGTGAACGAAGTCTTCATCAACTACCGTACGGGCGACGGGGAAAAGACCGCCGCCCTGATCGACCAGGAGCTGTCCCGCCGCTTCGGCGGGGAACGCATCTTCCGTGCGTCGAGGTCCATCACCCCCGGTGCGGCCTACCCCGACACCTTGCTGGCCGCGCTGCGACGCAGCTCCCTCCTGCTGGCCGTCGTAGGGCCGGACTGGACGAACTTCCGCACCCGCCTGCACGACCCGCAGGACTGGGTGCGCAGGGAGATCGAGGAGGCGTTCACCTGTGAACTGCCGGTCGTTCCCATCCTGGACGGCCGGAAGACGGATCGGCTGAACAAGGCCGACCTGCCGCCCGAACTGGCGCGGCTCGCCGATCTCCAGTCCATTCCGTTCGACACCCACGACACCGAGGCCGGTGTCGGACGTATCGGTGATCTGGTGGCCGAGATGATTCCCGGACTGAAGGATCTCACCCGGGCCGACGAGACGTCACCCGCGTCGGACACCGTGAGCAATTCGATCAGGGAAGTGAGCGGAACAGCGGTACAGAGCCGTGATTTCACCGGGGACGTCGGCGGCACTGTCGTGAAGGGCTCGCACGGCCCGGTCCACACGGGCAACGGCAACATCTACCAGAACTCCCGCCACGTGTCGGGCGGCCGGCATTTCTCGGGGAACGACATGACGTACTTCGAAGGCGACAACCACGGCACCGTCCAGCGTCGGTTCGGCGCACCCGACAGCCGCGGGGACGACAGCCGGTGAACCAGTACACCAGTACACGGGTCGAGAACCCACAGGGCTTCCTGCACACCGGCCTCGGCGACATCCACGTCCACGTGGGCGCCCACTTGCTGGACTCGGACAAGCCGGCCTTTCGACGCGTCGCCGAGGACCAACTCGGCCGATTACGACGCGTGCTGGTCGCCCCGTCCGGCATGGGTGAGGCCCGCGCCCTTCTCGCCGCCACCGGCACCGTCATCCTGGACGGCACGCCAGGCAGCGGCCGCACCTCTACGGCCCGGGTACTCCTGCACGAACACCACCAGGACGACGGCGGCTTCCACGAGCTTCTGCCCGGTGAGGAAGGAGAGTTGTCCCTCCACGATCCTGCTCTGGTCGAGAACGGTGACCGGTTGCTGCTGGACCTGTCCGCCGCCGACGACCACCAGTGGTCCGCGGCACGGACGGACCTGCCCGCCCTCCGCAAGACCGTCCACGAACGGCACGCGCATCTTGTCGTCGTCATGCCGCGCGACGGCACCCTCGACCCCGACCTCCAGTACTACCGGGTCGAGATCCAGCGGCCGCGCGGCCTGCACGTCCTCAGACGCCACCTCCGCATGCACGGCGTGCCGTACGAGCAGTACGTCCGGCCCGACGTCACCGTCACCGAGTTCCTGCACGATCGACGGCCGATGCGGGAGATCGCGGAATTCGCCGACCTCGTGCGCCGTGCCCGCGAGAGCGCTGGACCCGGCGAGGGGTTCGCACAATGGTGCGCGACAGCCAGGAGAGCGCGCAACGACCGGCGGAAGGAGGTCGCCACTCGCGTCGCCGCACTGCGCGAGGCCCCTCAGCGGGCTCTGCTGATCACCGTCTCCATGCTCCACGGGGCGCACGCCGACGTCGTCCACCGTGCGGCCGGGCTTCTGCTGCGCACTCTCGACTCCCCGTCGGAAGGAAGTCCGCTCCTCCAGGACAAGGATCTCGCTGAGCGGCTCGCGGAGATCTCAGCCGATACCGGGCCGGACGGACTCGTGCGGTTCATCGAACTGGACTACGACTCGGCAGTCCGCGCGCATTTCTGGGACCACATGCCCGACCTCCGTCCCCACCTCGGCACCTGGGCGGCGGACGTCGTGGAACTGAACGACCCGCACGTCGTCCCCGCCGTCCGTGACGCTCTGGTGGAACGTGTGGCCGGCGAGTACCTGCGGACCGGGCGCGGGGACGGTCTGGCGTCCCTGGCCGAACGGTGGAGCTCCGGGGCGGCGGGCAGGGTGCGGCTGGAAGCCGCTGTCCATGCACTCACCTGCGCCCTTGACGATCCGGCTCACGCCAGGGACTTCCGCGAGCGGATCTATCAGTGGTGTGCGTACCGGCGCCTCAGGGGGGAGTTCGCACAGGTACTCGTGCGGATCTGCGCCGACGTCCTCGCGGCCAGTCACCCGGACCAGGCCCTGCTCCGGCTGTACTACCTGGCCCGGCGCGAGCGCGGCTCGGTACGTGCCCTGCAAGCGTTGTGCGACCTGGCGGCCGGGAGCCGCCGGCTACGTCGCAGACTGCTCGACCGTCTGGCGCGATCCGACCTGTCGCCGTCCGATCTCACCGTCTTCTTCCGCATCTGCGATCCCGTGCCGCTGACGGACTCCCCGGACAGCTCACGTGCGCTGGTGGAGGAGAACGGTGTCCAGCGATGCCTGACCACCTGCTGGCGTGCGGCACTGGCCGAACTGCCGCGGGCAACCTGGCAGCCCCACGCGGAACGCTGGCTCCGCTGGGCAGCCGACGACGGCGGACACCGCGGAGAGCTCCTCCTCGACCTCCTCGTCAGCGCGGCCGAGCGGTGCGAGGACAGACGAGGTGAGGTCTTCGCCGCGCTCTACGCGAGCGCCCGAGCAGCCGAGCGCACTGCTCCGGGAAGCACGGCGCGCTCCGTCGGAACGACCGAACTGCTACTCCACAAGATCAGCGCGGCGCAGGGCCTCGGCCCCACAGCCCCGCCGCCGGCATCAGCCAGGGGGACCCGACCGTGACGACCGCACGCAAGACGACCACCGTCTTCCTCACTGTCCTGTGCGGCCTGCTGCTGGCCATCGTCGGGCTGACGCAGCGGTGGCCCGCGTGGACATGGCCGGTGCTGACCGTGCTCCTCATCGTGCTCCCCGTCGCGGCGTTCCGGATCGCCTCCCTGCGCCGCGGCCCCGTGCCGGTGAGCTTCGAAGAACACCTCACGGCTTCCCCTGTGGAACGCACGGATCACCACGTCAGCCAAGTGGCCCTGCCCAGTCTCTGGGAGGACTACCACTTCGTCTTCTCGGCGACCGTGCGGTGGTGTCTCATCGCATCACCCGGAAACACTCCCGTCCTCAATCCGGCAGGACTCGCTGTCGAGGCCGTCCTGAACCGTGCACGCGCCCTCACCGAGAAGCGGGAGCCGGGCCAAGCCTCACTCGTTCAGCATGAGCTCAGCGGTGCCCTGAGTCGTCTGTGCCCGGAACCCACAGGGCATCTCCAGGCCATGGCGGAGAACATCAACCTCACGTTGCTCCAGCAGGACCAGGAGCGTTTGGACAGACTCGCCGACGTCCGCAAGGACAAGGCGGTCTGGGAGCACCAACGCAAGTACGAGCAGAGCAGGCGCCAGTACCTGGGCGAGGACGTGCTGAAGGACACCGGCAGCGCCGTGGTCTGGTGGCTCGCCAAGAACGACGAGCGCGTGGAGAAGACGGTGGCGGACCTCGCTCTGCTGGCGCAGCTCACGTCCGCTGCCAACGACACAGACATTCCCGAGCGACTTCAGAACCTCGTGTCGCAGCAGCTCGGCGAGCCGGTCGCCGCGGAGCCGCCGGAGGGAGATCCGGCTCCGGCACCACGGCAACCGACGGCTGCGGATCATCTCTCGGGATTCTTCGACGCCATGGGCTTCACGGAGGGAGACGTACGGCGGGGGATGCTGGCCCAACAGTTCTCCCACATCATCAGAGAGCAGAACCGCCACGAGACAGCCGAGGACCTGCTGCGCCGGTTCGATCCGCCGACAGATCCCACCCCGGATGTCAGTGAGGAGCAGAGCTCCCGCACCGACGCGCCCGATGAGACCTCCGCGTTCCCCCTCACCTAGGAGAAGACGATGGACAGCGAGTTGGCCGTTCTCGCAGCGTCGGGAGCAACCACGCTGGTCTCCCTCATGGTCACCGACTCCTGGACTCACGCCCGTGAACTCGTCGGACGCTTCCTGGCGCGTACCGCGTCGGACACCGCCGCATTCACCGACCTGGACCAGGCGAGGAACCGGCTGATCACCACCGAGGCCGCTGAGGACGAACAGGCCGCATCCGACGTCAGAGCTCAGTGGCACGCCCACCTTCAACAGCTCGTCGAAACCGGGGCTGCCACCAGTGACGACCTACGTGTCCTGCTCGCCTCGCTCCAACGGCTCGCCGCTGCCTCGGCGACGCGTCGGGCGATCGTGCACAACGACATCAACGGCGGCGTTCAGCACGGTCCCGTCATCCAGTCAGGCCGCATCTCCGGGCTCACGTTCCACACCCATCAGCCCCCGGCCCCCGGTCCGGACGGGCACCGGCCGCGGTGATGACCCGTGAGGTAATCGCCGCCCCGGGCGTTCCCGGTTACGTTCTGGTCGTCGTTCCCCGACCGGTACGAACGGAAGAAGGAGCCCGACCATGTCCGCCTATGGCTTCGCCCACCTCCACAGCCGCCACCACCATCCCGACATCATCGAGTACCTGGAGCGCATCCAGGCCACGCTCGACCCCTTCGCGGGCCGGTTCGTCATTCACGGACCGCCGGCCGAAGTGGTGGAGGGGACGTGGCCCGGCAACATGGTGCTGATCGAGTTCCCCGGCCTGGACGAGGCCCGCGCCTGGTACCGGTCGCCGGAGTACCAGGACATCCTGCGACTGCGTACCGACCACATCGAGGGTGACGTCCTGCTGATCGAAGGCGTGGGACCGCGCTACGACCCGACGCGGCGGGCCGCCGCACTCCGTGCCGAGGCCGAGCGGACGGAGCAGTCGGCCGCGTCTCCCGCCGCGCCGAACTGAGGACACGGCCCGGAGCGCCGGTCGTCTCACCGAGGGGCGCCGCGGTCGGTCTTCTCCTCCGAGACGGTGGTGAGGTGCTCGCGCAGGGCTTCGGCCGCCCGGGACCGGTGGCCGGACAGGAGCAGGTCGGCGATCTCCACGTGTTCCGTGCAGCGGACGACGGCCCGGTCGCGTCTGAGTGAGCGGCGGTACTCGATCAGCCGCCGGAGCCGGTCGACGCGATGGAGGGCGTCGATGAACATCGAGTTGCGGCTGCACGCCATGACGACCTCGTGGAAGCGGCTGTTGAGGTCGTAGAGCTGCGCGTTGCCGATGGTCCAGATGTCCCCGTCGACCAGGCGCTGCTGCTGAGCCCGGACGTTCTCCAGGGCGGGCCGGTCGAGGAGGAAGCCGGGTTCGAGGACGGCCGCGGGTTCGATGGTGAGACGGAACCGGTAGCTGTCCTCGTACGCGGTCATGGTGGTGAGCATGGGCTGGAACTCCCAGCCGTAGCCGGGGAGCCGTTCGATCCAGCCCTCTACGGCGATGCGGCGCAGGAGGTGGGTGAGCTGCCCCGGCTGGAGTGCGTACCGGCGGGCGAGCGCGTTCTCGGTGACACGGTCCGGCAGGTGTCCGTCGAGGCGGTCCGCCGCGATGCGCAGGTAGACCTCCTCCAGGGGGTCCTGCGCCGGGCCGCGTGCGGCGCTCCCCGCGATGTCGGTACGGACGACGGCCACCGCGTACCCGCCCCGCTCCGCGGGTTCGACGACGCCTTCCCGCTCCAGCAGGCGCAGGGCCTGGCGGACCGGTGAGCGGGAGACCTTCAGCAGTTCCGCCAGGGACCGCTCGACGAGTCGGGTTCCCTTGGCGAGGCCGCTGCTGCCGATGTACTCGGCGATGCGGTCCGCGGTCTGCCGGGTGAGCGGGGTCACGGCCACGTCCGCGTCGGTGGTCTCGTCGCGCACCGTGGGCGGGGTCATGGCGTCGCCTCCGCGGGAAGGGCCGGGGCGGCCGGGACCGGGCGGTCCCGGCCTCGGTCATGGGGCGAGGACCGAGTATAGGTGTTCGATCTGCGGCGGGGCGGCACAGACCGGCGGCGGGCCGGCACAGTGGACACCGGGCCGGCGCCCGCCACCGCTCGCAGCCCGTGGACCGGCGGAAGGGGCGGGTGTGGTGTGCCACCGCCTCCCACCGCACCATGAGCCGGTAGCGGCCGGGGGGGGCGGGTTCGGTGCCGCGGTGCAGGCCGATCCCCTGGCGGCCCTCGGCTCCCGGCCCTCAGCTCCGGGCCCTCGGCCCTCGGCTCCCGGCCCTCAGCTCCGGGCCCTCGGCTCCCGGCTCCCGGCCCTCAGCTCCGGGCCCTCGGCCCTCGGCTCCCGGCTCCCGGCTCCCGGCCCTCGGGAACGAAACGGCGCGGCGCGGGCCGGGGCACCGCGTCCTCCACAGCTCTGCCCCACCTCGCCCCCGCCCTCCTGACCGGCCGCCATCAGCACCGACCAGGACGTGTTGCCGTGCACCTCGCGGCAGCCCGGCGCGGGCGGGCGTCGTCGTCAGCGCGGCCCGGTCTTCCAGAAGCCGGAGAAGGTGATGCGGTCCTTCGGCATGCCGGCGCGGTGCAGATGGCGGCGCCCCTCCGTCGCGAGCGTCTGCTCGCCGACCACGAAGGCGTACCCGTGCGGGTCGACGTCGTCGCGGTCGCGCAGCGCGGCGAGCGCCGCGGTGCCGGGCACCGCGTGCGGGTCGGCGCGCGGGATCCAGTCGACGCGCACGCCGGGCGGTCCGGCCAGGGCACGGCGGTCGGCATCCGTCGGCACCTCCTGGAGCACCCGGCCGACCGTGTCGTCCGCCAGTGACCGCAGGATGCCCGCGACGGCCGGCAGGCCGCTCTCGTCGGCGACGAGCAGCACGCTCGAGGCGTCGGCGGGCGCGTCGAACATGACGCCCTGGTCGAGCAGTGCCAGCTCTTCGCCCGGCTCGACCGAGCACGCCCAGATCGCGACGCCGCCCTCGATCGCGCCGTCGGCGCCCCGGTGCACGACGACGTCGATGTCGAGTTCGCCGGTGCGGGCGCGGAAGTCGGCCACGGTGTAGTTGGCGCAGTAGGGCCGCGCCTCGTCGGGCATCGCGAGGTACGGCTTCCACCACGTCGCGCCGGCGACCTCGGGCACGTGGAAGCGTTCCTGGTGCGGGTGGCGGAAGAACAGCCGGAACCAGTGGTCGTAGCCGCGCCACGGGAACGCCCGGAGCGCCTCACCGCGCACGGTCACACGCTGCATGCTGGGCGTGAGGCGCGTGCTCGACACGACCGAGGCGGGGAACAGGCGCGGATCGCGCGGCTTCGTACGCACGGTGGAGGGCACGGTGGAGGTCACGGTGGAGGTCATGAAGGTTAGGCTAAGCTAACTTCGTGATCACAGCCATGGCGCCGACCGAATCCGCACGCCGGACGCGCCGGCCGGGATCCTCGCCGGCCGCGCGCACCGGCATCCTCCTCGCCCTGCTCCTGGCCGTCGCCGCCGTGTGCCTCGCGAGCATGCTGCTGGGCAGCAACCGGCTCGCCCCCGCGGCGGTCCTCCACGGCCTGCTCCATCCCGGGGCGGGCACGGACGCCGACGTCGTCTACGGCTCACGCGTCCCGCGCACGGTCATCGGCCTCCTCGTCGGCGTGTGCCTCGGTGTCGGCGGGGCCGTCATGCAGGGCCACACCCGCAACCCCCTCGCGGACCCCGGCCTCTTCGGCGTGTCCGCGGGCGCCGGCCTCGCGGTGGTGCTCGGCATGGTCGTGCTCGGGGTGGCGGGCACCGGTGCGGCTACGACAGCGCCCAGCTGAAGAAGCAGCCCACGATCGCGGACAACGCGGCGCTCGCCGCCGGCCAGGTGCACCCGTGGGTCTCCGCGGCACTCGACTACGTGTCGCAGGCGGACTACATGGAGCAGCTCGCCGGCTGGATCACCGACGCCGAGACGGTCACCGGCTGACCGTCCGCACCCCGGCGTCCGGACCGAGGGACCGGGCAACTGCCACCGGGCCCCTCCCCACCGGGCCGGCCGTCGGGGAGGGGCCCGCGCCAACCGCACAGGGCCCGTCTACGCGGCCGCAGCCGACACCGCACGTGCGTCTTGGCCGGAGCACATGATCAGACGAAGGCCGCCCCAGCGTCCGCCGACCGCCGACCGCCGACCGCCGTCCGCCGTCCGCCGTCCGCCAAGATGTCGCCGCCTCGTCGGCCTCCCCGTCTCGCTCGGTACGTCGCCGAGGCGCAAGAGAGCGTTGCGGCGACCTTGCACTGCGGCCCGCGAGAACTCAGGCCGGGAGGCCCAGTTCCCTCGCGATCAGCATGCGCTGGACCTCGCTCGTGCCCTCGCCGATCTCCAGGATCTTGGAGTCCCGCCACATCCGCGCCACCGGGTACTCGTTCATGAACCCGTACCCACCATGGATCTGCGTCGCCTCACGCGCGTTGTCCACCGCCACCGTCGAGGAGTACAGCTTCGCCACCGCCGCCTCCCTCTTGAACGACTCCCCCCGCACCAACCGCGACGCCGCGTCCCGCCAGCCCACCCGCGCCATGTGGGCCCGCATCTCCATGTCCGCGATCTTGAACTGGATCGCCTGGTAGTCACCGATCGGGCGCCCGAACGCGCGACGCTCACCCACGTACTTCACCGACTCGTCCACACACCCCTGTGCCAACCCCGTCGCCAGCGCCGCGATCGCCACCCGCCCCTCGTCGAGAATCCGCAGGAACTGCGCATAGCCGCGACCCTCCTCACCCAGCAGATTCCCACCCGGCACCCGCACGTCCGAGAACGACAGCCCATGCGTGTCCGACGCGTTCCAACCCACCTTCGAGTACGGCGCCGCCACCGTGCATCCCGGCGTCCCCGACGGCACGATGATCGACGAGATCAGCGGCCGCCCGTCCGGCTTGCGACCCGTCACCGCCGTCACCGTCACCAGACCCGTGATGTCCGTGCCCGAGTTGGTGATGAAGCACTTGGACCCGTTGATCACCCACTCGCCCGTCGCCTCGTCCCGCACCGCCGTCGTCCGCGTCCCGCCCGCATCCGAACCGCACTCCGGCTCCGTCAGCCCGAACGCCCCCAGCATCTCCCCCGCGCACAACTGCGGCAGCCACTGCCGCTTCTGCTCCTCCGTACCGAACCGGAACACCGGCATCGCACCCAGCGAGACACCCGCCTCCAGCGTGATCGCCACCGAGGAGTCCACCCGCGCCAGCTCCTCCAACGCGATCCCCAGGGCCAGGTAGTCCCCTCCCATCCCGCCGTACTCCTGCGGGAACGGCAGCCCGAACAGCCCCATCCGCCCCATCTCCCGCACGATCTCGTACGGGAACTCATGTCGCTCGTACAGATCCCCGATCTTCGGGGCCACCACGTCCTGGGCGAAGTCGGCGACAGTGCGGCGTAGTTCCTCGTGCTCGGGGGTGAGGCGATGGTCCATGGTGTCGTCGGTCCTTGGGTGAGAGGGTTCGTATGCGGATCAGGTCTGCGCAGTCCGGTCTGTTCGAGACCGAGGAACTGCTGGAGCCGCGGACAGGGAGTGAGTGCGGCGGTGCCCGCTCACAGCCGCAGCAGGACGGTGCCCGGGTCCTCCACGAGTGCGCCCAGTGCGGTGAGGAAGGCCGCGGCCTCGGCGCCATCACACACCCGGTGGTCGAACGCGCAGGTGAGCTTCGCAGTGGGCCGTACAACGAGCCGGTCGCCGTCCACGACATGGGGGCGGGGACGGATGGACCCCACGCCGAGGATCGCCGCCTCAGGGTGGTTGACGACCGGCACGCCCTCGTCCAGGCCGAGTGCGCCGAAGTTGGAGACCGTGAAGGTGGAGCCGGTCAGCTCGCGGGGGGTGAGTGTGCCCACGCGCGCCCCGTCCGCCAGCCGCGCCACCTCCTGGGCGAGCCGTACGGTCGACAGGTCCTGGGCGTCGCGCACCACGGGCACGACCAGGCCGCGCGGTGTCGCCGCGCCGATGCCCAGGTGCACCGCGTCGTACGTACGGACCGCGGGGCCGTCCTGGACGTACGTCGCGTTGAGCCTGGGGTGCTCGCGCAGAGTGAGCGTCAGGAGCCGCAGCAGGAGGGCGAAGGGAGTGGCGGCGTGCTCGGCGTCCTGCGCGCGCAGCCTGTCACGCAGGACCAGCAGGCGGGAGAAGTCGACGACGAGCGAGCAGTGGGCGTCCGGGATCTCCCGGCGCGCACGCTCCATGTGCGCTGCCGTGCGTGCGCGGACGCCGAGCACGGGGATCGAACGTGTCCCGGAGCCGCTCCCGCCGTCCCCGGCGGTCCCCGTGGTGAGGGAAGCCGCCGCCGCGTGGACGTCCGTGCGGGTGATGGTGCCCTCCGGACCCGAGCCGGCGCCCAGCGCGGCCAGGTCCACCCCGAGCCTGCGGGCGAGATGCCGTACGGGCGGCTTGGCGCGGGGGCGCCCGGTGTCGGTCGGCGCAGTGGACGGCGAGCGGCGGGGAGCGGGGCGTCTGCGGACCTCGCGCCGCCCGGTGTCCGTCCCTGCCCGCGTACCGTATCCGACGAGCACCGGTCCCGGATCAGCGCCGGTACGGTCGGCGCTGTCCGCACCGACGGCCGTGTCCGGCCCGGCACTCGTGGCCGCACCTGGGTCCGCGGCGACGCCCGGGCCCCTGCCGGTGCCCGCGGTCGCCCCGCTGTCGATGAAGGTCAGCGGTGTGCCCACCGGCAGGGTCTGTCCGGGCTCGCCGCACCGTTCCACGACGGTGCCGGCGTACGGGGACGGGATCTCCACCTCGGCCTTGGCCGTCTCCAGGACGCACAACGGCTGGTTGACGGTGACGGTGTCCCCCGGCACCACCAGCCATTCGACGATGGTCGCGTCGAGCAGCCCCTCCCCCAGGTCGGGCACGAGGAACTCCCGGATCGTGCGGTCCGTGGCGTCAGTCATGGCCGTACCCGAAGGACCGGTCGATGGTGTCGAGCAGCCTGTCGACGCCCGGAAGCCATGCCTTCTCCCATCGCGCGGGTGGATAGGGTGTGTCGAATCCCGTGGCTCTCAGCACGGGAGCCTCCAGGTCCCAGAACAGTTCCTCCTGCACCCTGGCCGCGATTTCCGCTCCCAGCCCCAGCGTGCGTGGGCCCTCGTGCAGCACGACGCAGCGTCCGGTGCGGGATACCGACGCGGCGATGGTCGCGAAGTCCATGGGCGCCAGGGAGCGCAGGTCGACCACTTCCAGCTCCCAGCCGTGCTCGCGCCGGGCGGTCTCCGCGGCGTCGAGCGCGGTGCCGACGGTGCCGCCGTAGGTGACCACCGTGACGTCCGTACCGCTGCGGCGGACCAGCGCTTGCCCCAAGCCCGCCGCAGGCGTTTCGGCCGTCGTGTCACCGCTCTGCCAGTAGCGCCGCTTGGGCTCCAGGAAAAGCACCGGGTCGTCGCAGTCGATGGACTGCCGGAGCAGGGCGTAGGCGTCCGCCGCCGTGGCGGGGGTCACCACCCGCAGCCCCGCCGTGTGCGCCCAGAACGTCTCGGTGGACTCCGAGTGGTGCTCCACCGCGCCGATGCCGCCGAAGGACGGGACGCGCAGCGTCACGGGCACCGAGAGCTGTCCGCGGGTGCGGTTGCGGTACTTGGCCAGGTGGCTGACGATCTGGTCCAGTGCGGGGTAGGTGAATCCGTCGAACTGGATCTCGGGCACCGGCCGCAGTCCCCGCATCGCCATGCCCAGGGCCACTCCGACGATCGCCGACTCGGCGAGCGGTGTGTCGAAGCAGCGCTGCGGGCCGAACTGCTCGGCGAGGCCCTCGGTCACCCGGAAGACTCCGCCCTGGCGAGCCACGTCCTGGCCGAAGACGACGACGCGCTCGTCCTCGGCCATGGCCTCGCGCAGCGCCGTGTTGATCGCTTCCACCATGGTCGCCGCCACGGCTCACTCCTTCTGGGACAGTTCGGCGAGCAGCTGTCCTGACTGCTCCAGCAGGTCCTTCGACGGCTCGTGCAGTACGTGCGCGAACAGCTCCGCGGGCGGCACGTCAGGGGCGTCGAACACGCCCTCTCTCAGCTCGGCGCACATGCGGGTGGCCCGGTCCCTCGCGCGGTCCTCGGTCTCCTCGTGCCACAGGCCCCGGTGGGTGAGGTAGCGCCGGTAGCGGGGCAGGGGGTCGAGCCGCTCCCAGCGGTCGACCTCGTCCTGTGTGCGGTACCGGGTCGGGTCGTCCGAGGTGGTGTGCGGGGCGAGCCGGTAGGTGACCGCCTCGACAAGGGTCGGGCCGCCGCCCGCCCTGGCTCGTGCGGCGGCCTGTGCGGTCACCGCCCGGCAGGCGAGTACGTCGTTGCCGTCGACCCGTACCCCCGGCATGCCGTAGCCGACGGCCTTGTGTGCGAGGGACGGGGCCCGTGTCTGCTCGGAGAGGGGCACGGAGATCGCCCACTGGTTGTTCTGGATGTAGAACACACACGGTGCCGCGTTCACGGCGGCGAAGTTCAGCGCCTCGTGCACGTCTCCCTCACTCGTCGCGCCGTCCCCGATGAAGGCGACGGTCAGGGAGTCCTCGCCGAGCCTGGGCGCCGCCATGGCCGCGCCGACGGCGTGCAGGGCGTGCGTGCCGATGGGGATGGACATCGCCGCGCAGGCGTGCTCGGGAAAGCCCCAGCCGCCGTGCCAGGTACCGCGCCACACCGCACCGACCGCGGAGGCGGGAATCCCGCGCATCAGGAACAGGCCGAGCTCGCGGTACTGCGGGAAGAGCCAGTCGTCGCGGCGCAGGGCGGCGGCGCAGCCGACCTGGGCCGCTTCCTGTCCCCTGCACGAGGGGTACAGGGCCAGCTGCCCCTGTCGCTGGAGGTTGACGAACTCCTCGTCCACGGCGCGGGTGACGACCATCCACTCGTACAGTTCGGTCAGTTCCTCCGATGACAGCGTGACGTCGAACTGCGGGTGGTCCACCGGCAGGCCCTCGGGGGTGATGAGGGCGACCGGCTGCGGATCGAAGTCAGCCACCGGCCACAGCCTCCTGGCGTGGCCGGATGACGGCGGGGACGGCACGGACGCCGTCGAGTGCCGGCGAGTGGACCGGTTCTACCTCGTCCCTGGGGAAGGCCGGTTCGGCGTCGAAGCGGTCGAAGAACGCCGGGAGCGCTCTGTGCGCCTCGATGCGGGCCAGCGGCGCACCCACGCAGAAGTGCGGGCCAGCGGTGCCCGTGTACGGGGCGGTGATGATCTGCATCAGGGGCCGGCCTGCGGGGACCTCACCGCGCTGAAGCGCTCCCCGGTTGCCGGGGTGCATCGAGAAGCCCGGGTCCTCGAAGATCTGTTGGTCGACGGCGTGGCGGGTGACCGCCCGGTCGGCCGCCGGCAGCCTCTCCGCTTCCGCTCGGGCGTCGGCGGCGAACGGGGCGAGGGCGAACAGCGGTGGAGACAGATCCATGATGTGCTCCTGTGAAAGGTGCGGAGACGGGTGCTCCCGCGAGCGGGCACGTGTGTGCCCACTCGCGGGTCGGCCATCAGCCGTCATGGGGTCTGGTCAGCCCAGTGGGGGCCAGGTGAGGACCGCTTCGTTCTGACTGGTGAGCTTGGACAGCGGTGTGAACCGGAAGTAGAGGTCGCGCGCCAGGGCGGGAAAGAGGCCCTCCAGCTGCTCGGTCTCGCTCAGCGCACGGGCCGCGGCGACCAGCCCCTCCGTCCGCGGCCTGCGCTCGTCCTCGTAGCCGCGCAGCGCCGCGACCGGGTCCGCTGTCGCGCGCAGGTGCTGGGCGAGGACGACGGCGTCCTCGATGGCCAGCGCCGCCCCCTGGCCCAGACTCACGAGCATCGGGTGGGCCGCGTCGCCGAGCAGGGTCGTGCGTCCGGTGCCCCACCTCTGGAGGAACGGGCGGTCCTGGGCGGTGATGCGGACGATCGATTCCTCGGGGGTGGTGCGGATCGCCTCCTGCACCTCGTCGGCCCAGCCCGCGAAGAGGCCCGCGAGCCCTTCCTTGCCGCGCCGCAGGTGTCCGGAGGCGCCCGGGGGCACGTTCTTCGTCGCCCACCAGTAGGCGCGGCCACGGCCGATGTCGGCGAGGCCGAAACGCTGTCCACGCCCCCAGTAGTGCGCTGCGTAGCCCTTGCTCATCCGCGGGTGCGTGAAGGGCACCGTGGCCAGCCAGCACGCGTAGTTGCCGGGCCGCGGCTCATCGGCGCCCGCCACCTGCCTGCGCATCGCCGAGTTGAAGCCGTCCGCTCCGATCAGGAAGTCGCCCGAGGCGGTCCTGCCGTCCTCGAAGGTGACCTCGACCCCGTCCTCGCCGCTGACGAACTCCACCGCCGCGGCGCCGAGTTCGATGACGCTCTCGTCCCCGAGGGCGTCCAGCAGCGTCTGCTGGAGATCGGCCCGGTGGACGGCGTAGTTCGACGCCCCCAGCCGGTCCGAGACTTCCCGGAACGGAAGCGCCCTGATCGGACGGCCCCGCCGAGTGAGGAACTTGAGCTCGTCGAACACCGCACCACGCTTGTCCAGGCCCGGGGCGATGTCGATGTCGATGCTGCGCAGTGCCAGGACCGCGTTGCACATCAGCGACACCGCCGTGGTACCCGGCCGCAGCTCGGGAGCCCGCTCGAAGACCTGTACCTCGACGCCCACACGGCGCAGCGCCGCGGCGGCGGCGAGGCCGCCGATGCCCGCTCCGATGACAAGGGCCTTGCGCGGGGGGGACTCCGTCATTTCCCACTCCTCTCCGACAGTCGTCGGCCCGGTCGGCCGGCCACCGCCTGTGCCACCTTCTCGGCAACGACGTTCACGTGCGGTTCCTCCAGGAGCACCAGGTGGTCACCGGGGACGTCGACCACCTGGAGCCGGCCCGTGGTCAGGTCCCCCCAGCCGTTGGTGGGGTCCGCATGCAGGCTCTGTGCTGCTCCGTGCATCGGCTGGAGGATCTCCGGCAGCTCCGAGGTCGCGCGCAGCAGCACCACGTCCTCGTCGCCCGGTTCGGGCTGGTAGGTGAGGATCGCCCACCAGTGCGCCTTGAACATCCGGAACAGGCGCCGCACGGTGGTGCGCGAGCTGCCCGCGGGCAGGACGCCCGCCTGCGTGGCGTGTCCGACGATGAAGTCGAACTTCGCCTCCTCCTCCAGACCGTCCGGCAGCGAGACCACCGGTGCGGTGCCACCGCGCTCCATCCACAGCAGTTCCCAGAAGAACCACTCCAGCAGCGAGTGGTCGGCGACGTCGGGCCGCTCCCCCTGCTTGACGGCGATCGGGTCGATCAGCACGGTGCCGTGCAGGGCGTCCGGGTCGCTGCGCCGCAGCTGTCGCGCCATCTCGAAGGCGATGAAGCCGCCGAAGGACCACCCTCCGATCACGTAGGGCCCCTCGGGGCACACGCGTCGCACGGCTTCCAGGTAGCCCGCCGCCATCTCGGGGATCGAGCTGAGGGGCTCGGTGCCCGCCACGGTCCCCGACGCCTGGAGCGCGTAGACCGGCTGGTCCTGCGGCAGGTGACGGGCGAGGCGTACGTAGCACAGCACATGGCCGCCCAGCGGGTGGACCAGGAACAGCGGCGGCTTGTCGCCCTCGGTGCGGATCGGCACGACCGGGTCGAACCGGGCCGTGGAGCCGCTGCCCCGCAGGTGCTGTGCCAGACCGGCGACGGTCGGGGCGGCGACGAACGCGGAGAGCGGGACGTTGACGCCGTAGCGCTTCTCGATCGTCATCACCAGCCGCATCGCGGTCAGTGAGGTGCCCCCGATGTCGAAGAAGTTGTCCCGCACGCCCACCGCGGGCAGTTCCAGCAGTTCCGCCAGGATGCCCACCAGTGCCTTCTCGTGCTCGTCGGCGGGCGGGGTGGCGTCCGACGACGGCGCGGCCAGCGGAATGCGGCGCAGCAGCGCGTCGTCCCGCTTGCCGCTGGGCGTCAGGGGCAGGCTCGCCAGCCACTCCAGGTGCGAGGGCATCATGTAGTCCGGCAGCACCGCGCGCAGTCGGCTGCGCACCTCGTCCAGGTCCACGACGTCGGCGTCGCCGACCAGGAACGCCGCGAGGAACGCGTCGCCGCCCTCCCGGCGCCGCGCCACCACCGCCACCTCTCGGATACCGGACGCCGACTGCTCCTCGGCGAGCTTGGCGATCGCGAGTTCCACCTCGGCCGGCTCGACCCGGAAGCCCCGCACCTTCACCTGGGAGTCGGCGCGGCCCAGCCATGCGAGGTTGCCGTCGGGCATGACCCTGGCCAGGTCGCCCGTACGGTACAGACGGGCGCCCGGCCGACCGGACGGGTCCGGTACGAACCGCTGCTCGGTCAGGTCGGGGCGGTTGCGGTAGCCGTGGGCCAGGCACACCCCTCCGACGTATATCTCGCCCTTCGCGCCCGGCGGCACCGGCCGCATCAGGCCGTCGAGCAGGTGCAGCTCGATGCCGTCCACGGGCACGCCGACGGGCGGCAGGTCGGGGAAGAGGGCCGGGTCGCCGGTCATCGTGTGATGGGTCAGCAGGTGGGTCTCGGTGGGCCCGTACTGGTTCTCCAGGACCGTGTCCGGCCGCGCCGCACAGAACTGGCGGATCTCGTCGGTGATCCTCAGCTGCTCCCCGGAGGAGATGACCACCCGCAGGGCAGCAGGGCGGATGCCCAGCGCCTGGGACGTCTCCGCGAGCTGCTGGAGCGCCACGTAGGGCATGAAGATCCGCTCCACCCCCTCGCGGTCCAGAAGCCGCAGCAGCGCCGGCATGTCCTTGCGCTCGTCCTCGGCGAGCAGTTGCAGGGTGCCGCCGCCGCACAGCGTGGAGTAGATCTCCTGGAACGCCACGTCGAAGCTCAGGGGGGCGAACTGGAGGGTCTTGCCGCCCGCCGCGCCGCTGGCGGAGGGCACCTGCCAGCGCATGTAGTTGGCGAGCACCCGGTGCGGGAGTTCGACGCCCTTGGGCTCGCCGCTGGACCCGGAGGTGAACAGTAGGTAGGCGACGGTCTCGCCGGTGATCTCCGGCAGTTCCGCGGCGCCCCCCGGGTCCGGTTCGGCCTCGAGCAGCCCGTCCGCGTACAGCAGCCGGGAGGAGTCGTCGAAGAGCGGTGCGTGCGTCTCGTCGGTGACGATCCACAGCGGATCGGCCTGGGCGGTCATCACCGCGAGCCGGGCCCGCGGGTAGCTGACGTCGAGCGGAACGCAGGTGGCTCCGGCCTTCCCCACGCCCAGGACGGTCGCCAGGGTCTCGGGCGAGCGGTCCATGGCGATGCCGATGGTGGAACCGGTGCGCACTCCGGCGCCGATGAGGCCGTGGGCTATCCGGTTCGCGGCCGCGTCGAGCCGGGCGTACGTCCAGCTGCGCGCACCGCAGCTGACGGCCACCGCATCGGGCGTACGGGCGACGTGCTCGCCGATCAGCCTGATGACGTCCGCGGGCGCCTCCCCCGCGAGCTGCGCGGCGGGTACGCGCCCGCCGCCCAGGAAGGCGAAGTCCACGTCCTCTTCGGGTCGCTCGGTGATCCGCCGGAGGATGGCGACGTACGTCTGTCCGATGCTCTCGATCTGGGAGCGCGAGAAGGTGCGTCCGTCGCAGTCCATACGCAGCCACAGGCGCTCGTCCACCGGGTCGACCACGGCGTTGACCAGGAGCTTGAAGTTCGTCTCCTCCCAGGTCCTGAACTCGGTCAGCTCCATGCCGATGCCCTCGAAGAGCGAGGTGAGCACGTGCGGGTGGACGTAGTTGAAGGCCGTGTCGAAGACGACGTCCCCGCCGCGGTCCTCCTGGATGGCGCTGAGCGGGTAGCGCCGGTGGGGATGGCTCTCCCGCTCCTGTGCGTACACCTCGCGCGCCGAGTCCAGCCAGGAACGCGGCTGGGCGTCCAGGCGCAGCGGCAGCGTCTCCAGGAACAGCCCGGTGATCCGTTCGGCGTCGGCCTGCTCCGGCCGTCCGCCGGTGACCAGGCCGGTGGTGATGTCCGGCAGGCCGGAGAACAGCCGCAGCGTCAGGCAGTGCGCTGCGAGCAGCAGGGACTTGACCGGCAGGTCGTGGGTGCGCGCCAGGCGGCCCACCCGGTCGGCCAGGCCGTCCGGCAGCTCCACCTGGTGCACGATGAGACCCGTGTCGCCCGCGGCCTCGTACGGCCGCAGGCCGTCGATCTGGGCCAGTTCGGCGCCGTCGAGCAGCCGCTGCCAGTACTGCCTGCTCTCCTCGGAGGCGAGGGCCCGGCGCTCCTCGCGTACGTACAGGGCCGGCGAGGGCAGCTCCTGCGACGGGACGGCGGCGACGGGCTGTCCGGCGTGGTGGAGGAAGTCCTGGAGCAGTTCGCGCACCAGCGTGGCCACGCTCCAGCCGTCGAGGATCGCGTGGTGGAAGCTGAACACCAGCTCCAGGCGGCGGTCGCGCAGGACGTGCATGCGGAACAGGTACAGCGGCGGCCGGTCCAGGCGGTACGCGTGGTAGCGCCGTTCCTGGACGTGCCGGTTCACCTCGTCCTGCGCCTCCTGCTCGCCGCGGCCGCGCAGGTCCACGATCTGCAGTCCGCCGTCGGCCTGCCGGTGCACCAGCTGGAGCGGCTCGGAGCAGCCGCCGAGGTCGAAGGCGGAGCGCAGCACCGGATGGCGCCGTACCAGGCCGTCGAAGGCGCGGCGCAGCGCCTGCTCGTCCCACGGCGACTTCAGCGAGTAGCGGAAGACGTCGTGGTAGACGGCCGACCTCTCGTGCTCCCGGCTGTGGTAGAGCAGGCCCAGGTGCAGCCGGGTGGCCGGGTAGGCGTCCGCCAGGCCGGTCAGCCGTGCCCGGTCAACGCCCGAGACCAGGGCGAACGGTGCCGGCGGTGCGTCCTCTTCCTCCCGCGGCGCGGTCGTCGCGGCCGCCGCGAGCGCGGCGACGGTGGGGTTGCGGACCATGTCGGCCAGGGTGAAGTGGACCCCCGCACGCCGTGCCTCCGCCTGGATGCGGAGCATCTGGATCGAGTCCCCGCCCAGGGAGTAGTAGTCCTGGTCGACGCCGACCGCGTCGGTTCCCAGTACGGCCGCCCAGGCCGCCGCGAGCTTCGCCTCGGTCTCGTTGGACGGCGTCTGCGCGCCGGGGTCCGTCTCCACCCTGGGAGCGGGCAGCCGCCGACGGTCGGCCTTGCCGTTCGCGGTCAGCGGTATCCGGTCGATCCGCACGAAGTACGCCGGGATCATGAACTCCGGCAGAGAGTCCAGCAGTCGGGCCCGCAGGCCGGCCGCCCCCACCTCCTCGTCCGCCACGTAGTAGCCCACCAGGTGCACGCCGCGGCCGGGCGCGGTCCGGTCCACCACGAGGGCGTCCCGCACGCCCGGGCAGGCCGCCAGGCGGTTGCCCACCTCGCCCAGCTCCACGCGGTTGCCGCGGATCTTGACCTGGTCGTCCAGCCGGCCCAGGTACTCCAGGGTGCCGTCCGCCAGCCACCGCGCCCTGTCGCCGGTCCGGTACATGCGCCCGCCCGGCGTGAACGGGTCCGGCCCGAACGCCGCGGCGTCCAGCTCGGGCCGGTCCAGGTAGCCGCGCGCCACGCCCACGCCCGCGATGCACAGCTCACCGGCGACGCCGGCGGGCTGAAGGTCCCCGTGCGGCCCGACCACGTACAGCCGGATGTTGTCGATCGGCCGCCCGATCGGCACCCGGCGCACCTCCCCGTCCGTTCCGCCGGGGCAGTCGTAGTACGCGACGTCGACCGTGGCCTCGGTGGGACCGTAGAGGTTGACCAGCCGGAGAGCCGTGGCACCGGCGGCCGCGAACACCCGGTTGAAGCGGTTCACCTGAGCGGGTGTCAGCGCCTCACCGCTGCAGAACACCTGGCGCAGGGAGGCCGCGTCCGCCACCCGGGCCGGATCCTCCTCGACCAGGTCGAGGAAGGGACCGAGCATCGACGGCACGAAGTGGACCACGCTCACCCGGTGTGCTCGTACGGTGCGGAGGATGGCTTCGGGGTCGCGCTCCCCCCGGGGCGGCAGCAGCGCCAGGCCGGCCCCGGTGAGCGCCCACCAGAACAGCTCCCACACCGACACGTCGAACGTCACCGGCGTTTTCTGCAGCAGGACGTCCCCCTCACCGACCGGGTAGCGGCGCTGCATCCACTCCAGCCGGTTCACCACGGAGCGGTGTTCGATCTGCACGCCCTTGGGCCGCCCGGTGGATCCGGAGGTGTAGATGACGTACGCCAGGTCCTGCGCTCCGCCCAGCGGGACGGGTGCGGCGGGCACGGTCGAGGCCGCGGCCTCCAGGCGCCGTACGGGCACGGCGTCGCCCACCAGGGCGGTGGGCACGGTGCTGCCCAGCAGCACCGCTGCCACCTTGCTGTCCGCCAGGACGAACCGGACCCGCTCCTCGGGGTGGTCCGGGTCGACGGGGACGTAGGCGGCACCTGCCTTGAGGACGCCCAGGACCGCTGCGACGAGGTGGGGGCCGCGCTCGGCCACCACGGCGACCCGGTCGCCCGTCTGCACGCCGTCCTCACGCAGCTGGTGCGCAATGTGGTTGGCCCAGCCGTCGAGGCGGGCGAAGGTCAGCGACTGTGCGGGGTCGTCGGTGACGACGGCCACCCGGTCGGGCGTCCGTGCCGCCTGCCGCTCGAAGAGCGCGTGGACCGTGGCGTCCTCGGTGAACGCGTGCACCGGGCCGGTGCCGGTCGCGATCAGGTCGGCCCGCTCCTCCTCGCCGACCATGGGGATCCGCGACAGCGGCAGGTCCGCTCCCGCGAGCGCACCCTTGAGGATCGCCTCGATGTGGAGGGCCACCGACTCCACGGGGAAGTCCGCGTCGAACACGTCCAGGGCGTAGTCCATGTCGACCAGGACGTCACCGATGTCGTCCAGTTCGTTGACGACCACGGCCAGCACGTCGTCGTCGTGGGCACGCGCCTGCACGACGGTCTCGTACTCCACGCCCTGGACGGCCGGCGGACTGGGCCAGCGCAGATAGGCGATGGTGGTGTCGAACAGCCGCTTGGGACCGCTTCCCTCGAGCGGTACGCAGCGCAGCAGGTCGCCCAGGGAGAAGCGCTCGTGGGGCTTGAGCTCCCGGGTCGACGCCTGCACCTCGGCGACGAGGTCGCTCATCGTACGGTCCTCGCCGGCTGTCACCCGCAGCGGCAGGGTGTTCGCGAAGTGGCCCACGGTCTGCTGCTGCGGAGTGGTGGGCCGGTTCAGCAGCGGTACGCCCAGGACGACTTCGTCGCTGCCGTGCACCCGCGACAGGTAGACGGCGAAGGCGCCCGCGACGAACGCGAAGACCGAATGGCCGCGTTCACGGATGTTCTCGATGACGCCGCGTTCGATCACGAAGCTGTGGCGGGCACTGCTGCGGGAGCCGGCCGGGGCCGAGCGGCGGAAGAGGGCCGGGGAGACACCCCGCAACCGCTGCCGGAAGTAGGCCCGGTCATCCGCGTAGTCGTCCGAGGCACGGTAGCGGCGCTCGTCCTCCGTGAATGCCAGGTACGACGGCACGGACGGCTCTTCGAACCGTCCGGTCCTTCGTATCCGGTCGTATTCGGCGCGGACTTGGGACATGAAGAGGTTCAGGCCCCAGGCGTCCGCGACGATGTGGTGCACCTTGACGTAGGAATGAAAGACTCCCTCGCCCTCCTTGAGGACCGCGAGCGTAAACAGCCGGTGGCGTTCCACCTCGAAAGGCACGTCGAACGCTTCCTTGATCCACGACTCGCAGGCATCCCGCGGCGATGGGGCGTCGGAAAGGTCGATCGTCGGGATGTCGTAATCCTCGTCCTCGACCCACTGACGCGGATTTCCCTCCTCCGGGTCGATCCGGATCCGGAATGCATCGTTGCGGTCGACCGCACGACGCAGGCACGCCTTGAGGAGGTCGACGTCCACGTCACCGGTGAACCGGTCGGTGATGAAGCAGTTGAACTGCGGGAGATCCGGAAAGAGAGAGTTCGCAGCCCAGATATCCTGCTGGTAGGCCGTGAGGGAGTAACGCTCCCGTCGATTCACGATCGCTCCATTTTCCTCGGCTCTTGCCTTCATTTCCTGATCGGTTCAGCTGTCCTCTCCGATGCCCTACGCCCGCGGTGGCCGACGCCGTACGCCCGTATCAACCGCCGTTCTCCGCGGCGATGGTGCTGCCGTGGTACCAGGAGTTTCCTGCGGCCTCGGATATGAGGTTGCGCGACTTCGTCTCCCGCGCCCTGCCCAGATCGAGAGTGAGGTACTGGACGAATTCCAGAGCGGTGAAGTACTGCCGAATGAAAGTCGGCTGGTCGAGTTCGATCTCGGTGACGGTGACCTTTGCGTTCTGCGGGATCGGTGCAGTCAGCAACGACACCAGATTCTTCCGCTTGACCCGGGTGTATTCGTCCTCTTCCGGGTCGGAGAAGACGAGGATGCTGTGCCTGCGCTCAGGGTCGGTGAGCGTGGCCACCTCGCTGTGGCAGAACTCGTGGAAATAGTTGCGCGTCGCCGGCACCATAGCGATTTCGTTGAAGTGCATCTTGGCCAACTTCAGCAGGCCCTCGTGCCACTTGGGTGAACCGAGCATGATGACGTTGGCGTTCTCGCTGCGCGCGGCGGCGTCCGCGGCCAGGGCGCGCAACTCGGGGGTGAAGTCGGTCCGCAGGTCCTCGGCCAGGGAACGGACCTCGGGCCCGTAGTCCTTGTCCAGCAGACCGAGCCGCAGGAACATGTCGACCAGGATCGAGAAGTACTGGCCCACATGGAACAGCGGGTACTCGCGGTCCGGCTTGCTCAGCGTCCAGCGCGCGACGGACACGCCGTGCTCCTCGCCCAGTTCGCCGAGCCGGCCGCCCGAGGTGAGCAGCAGCACCCGGTCGTGCATGGGGCGCAGCGCGTGGAAGGCGCGGACCGGCTCGTTGGAGTAGCCGCTGTACGAACTCAGGATGATGAGCGTGCGCTCGTCCTCGATCACCGCGCGCGGAACGAGGTACTCGAAGTCGTAGTCGTTGAAGACATACACTTCGAGGCCGCTGCGGATCGAGTTGAAGAACACTTTTATCACGTCCGACACGATGGCCGAGCAGCCCATTCCGCTGAAGACGATGCGCGTGAAGTGACCGTCCTTCAGCCTCTTCAAGAGGCCGGAAGCGATGCCGGATATGTCATACTCGTCGAACTTGGTGAACCCTGTGTGGTACTCCTGCTCCAGGAACTGCTGGTAGCGCTCAAGGCGTGATCGCATGAGGATTCCCCTCCTAGGAAATCAATGGAGTGCCGGCGATTCCGGCAGGAACGAGCGTGCGCCCCGGTCGCGCACCGAGTGCTTCACCACATGAACTGGCCGCCGTCCACAATCAGTTTCTGCCCCGTGATGTACGCGGCCCCCTCGCCCACCAGGAATTCCAGCGCATCCGCCATCTCGTCGGTGGCACCTATCCGGCGCTGCGGTATCTCACTCAGCAACGCATCCATGTACTCCGACTCCGCCAAGCGGTAGCGCGTACGCATTTCCTCCGTGTCGATCATTCCCGGAATGAGGCAGTTCACTCGGATACTCGGAGCGAGTTCCATGGCCAGGCACTTGGTGAGATGAAGCATCCCGGCTTTGCTCGAACAGTAGTTGGCGCCGTTCATCCGGGGCCGAATCGCTGTGGTCGCACCGATGTTGACAATGGAACCGCCGCCGGCCTCCAGCATGACCGGGGCGAAGGCCCTCGTCATATAGAACGGGCCGGACAGATTGGTGTCCAGTACCCGGCGCCAGTCGGAGTCGGAAATCTCAAGCACCGGACGGTCGATATTGAGACCGGCATTGTTCACCAGCACCTGCGGAACTCCGTGCTCGGTCCGCACGAGTTCCGCGAGTTCGGCGACCTCCCCCGGGTCGGACACATCCGACCGTACGACAGACAGCCCCTTTTCCACCTCTTGCAGAGCAAGATTCGCCGACTCTTCGTCACTGCGATACGTGGCGACCACCCGGAATCCCATCCGGGTCAGACGGTGACTGAAAGCGAGACCGATTCCCTTGGTTCCGCCGGTAACGATGGCAAGCCTGTCAGGCGAATTCACTCGAGCTCCCTTTCTTGGATGCGGCGCCGAGGACACGAACCGGGCACGCCGCGCCGCCCCGACACCGAGGAGACGGGAAGGCGGACGGGGCGACGACAGGGGTGACGGTGATGCGGTCCGGATCAGGTGTCGGCAGCGCGGGGCGGCGCTCAGCGCCGTTGCGCGGCCGTGCGCGGAGCCGTACGGATGCGTGCAGCCCGCACGCACGCGTGCTGCGAGGAGGGACGGGACGGGCCTGTACGTTGGCGAACGGCGCCCGGGTGGGAGAGCGGGAACGCATGGGTGCACGGACATGAGGACCCGAAGGGTGCGTCACCCGGGCGCAGGGCCCCGTCGAAGTGATCCGGCCGCGTCCCGACGGGTGGGCCGCCCCCGTGTCAGACGGTCGGAGTCGTCCGCCTGACGGATCGGCAGGGCGGCATGGAACGGACCGAAGTCATCGGGCGATGGGCTTGCGGGCACGCAGGATGACGTCGAAGCGGCCCGGGTACTGGCGGTCCATCGGCTCGAAGCCCGCTTCGGTGTACCACTGCTCGAATTCCTGCGCCGTGTAGATACGGCCCTCAGGTGACGCGATCGTCTGGACATACCCGGCCATGAACGCGGCGTGGGCGGGCCCGGTCTCGTCGTCGTCCTGGGCACACGCGACGATCACCATGTGACCGCCCGGCTCCAGCGCGCGGTACGTCTTCGCGAAGAGGTCGCGGACCTGATCGGGTGACCAGATCTCAAGGAAACGGGAGTAGACGACGCAGTCGTGGGACGAGGGGAACTCGTCCTTCCAGATGTCGGTCCCGACCGCGTTGATGCGCTCGGAGAGGCCGGCCTCGGCGATGCGGGCGGCGGCCATCTCCGCCACGTTGGGAAGTTCGAGGATGGTCGCCTGAAGATGCGGCCAGCGCTGCGCGAAACCGATGGAGTTGGTCCCGGTGCCTCCGCCGACGTCCAGCACCTTCTTGTACGACGAGAAGTCCACGGCGTTGACGAGGTCCTCGACCACCGAGCGACTCTGGTGCTCCATCATGGCCGTGAAGACCTGCTCCAGGTTCTTGTCCTCTCCGAGGAGCTCGTAGAGCGTGGTCGCCGGGGAACCGGCGAGCAGTTCGCGATGCAGCCCCTCGTTCGCGTTGTTCACCAGCGACTCGTGGAGCCAGCCCATCGGCTGGTACAGCATCTCGTGGGTGTAGCGGACGATCACCGGCATGAACGCGTCCTGGTCGCCGGCCAGCAGGTCGGTGGCCGCGGTGTTGTGGTAGCCGTCGCCCTCCTTGCGTACGAGGCCGAACGCACAGCAGCCGAGGAGCAGCACGTGTCCGGCACGTTCCTGCAGCCCGAGCTCGGCGGTGATCTCGTCGAGACTGCGGCCCGGCCGGTTCTTGAGCAGGGTGAAGAGTTCAAGACGCATGGCGGCGTGCATGAACGGGAACCTGAAGCTGGTGTACACCAGCTTCCACAGGTCGTCCAAGGCCGCTTCCGACGATTCCTTCACGGTTTGTCCTCCACGTTTCTTGCAGATCGCGAGCAAAGCGCTTTCGGCCATGGAGTAGTCGAGTTCCGCAACGTCCAGTTTTCTCAGGTTGATGCTCGATGCGGAATAGACATACGGCGTGCCGCAACCGCTTACCCGCCCGTCAGCCCGCCCGCGGCGGGCGTGTCACCACCGCACCGGCAGCTCCCGCACCCCCCGGATCAGCATCCCCGGGAGCCACTCCCCCGGCTCCCCGTCCGCCGTCAGGTCCGGGCAGCGCTCCAGTAGCGCGCGCAGCGCCACCTCGCCCTCGAGGCGGGCGAGGGGGGCGCCCAGGCAGAAGTGGATCCCGTGTCCGAAGGAGAGATGGCTCCGGGCATCGCGCCGTCGTACGTCGAAGCGTTCCGGATCGGGGAAGCGCGCCGGGTCGCGGTCCGCGCCGGCCATGGTGATCAGCACGATGGCGCCGCGCGGCACCCGTACGCCACCGATCTCGGTCTCCTCCAGGGCGATGCGCGGCGTGGTGGTCTCCACCGGCCCGTCGTAGCGCAGCGTCTCCTCCACCACCCCCGCCGCCAGCCCCGCCGGATCGGCCCGTACGGCCGCCATCTGCTCGGGGTGCGCGAAGAGCGCGCGCACCGCGTTGCCGATCGTGTTGACCGTCGTCTCGTGCCCGGCGACGAGCAGCAGGAAGGCCAACGAGACCAGCTCGTCCTCGGTGAGCCGGTCGCCGCCCTCGTCGACCGTGTGGACGAGGGCGCTGAGCAGGTCCTCCCCGGGGCTCTCGCGCTTGGCGGCGATGAGCCCCGTGAGATACGGCATGACCTGCTCGTACGCCTCCTTCTCCGCCTCGGGGCTGGTGGGCGCGAGGGTCTCGTTGGACCAGGCGTGGAAGGCGGCGCGGTCCAGGCCGGGGACGCCGAGCAGTTCGGAAATGACGATCATGGGGAGCGGGGAGGCGAACGCGTCGATGAGGTCGGCGCGGCGCGCTCCGTCCGCCGTCATGCGGTCCAGCAGCTCGTCGGTGATCTCCTGGATGCGGCCCCGCATCCCCTCGACCCGCCGGGCCGTGAACTCCCGCGCCACCAGCCCCCGCAGCCGGGTGTGGTGGGGCGGGTCGCTCATCAGCATGTTGGCGTTGCCGAGCATGTTCAGGGCGTACGGCGGGCTCCAGCCGGTCTGCCGCCACTCGCGCTGCCAGTCCCGGCTGAGCTGCGGGGCGGTGAAGGCCTCGCGCGCGGCCTCGTACCCGACCACGAGCCACACCCGGCCCCTGTCGGGTGTGACTACCTGGTGCACCGGGCCGCGCTCGCGCAGCCGCGCGTAGGCGACGTACGGGTCGGCGGTGAAGTCGGGGCTGAGCGAGGCGAGCACCTCGATCCCGCCGGGGCTGTCGGGCCGGTCGGTTAAGTCGGGTAACGCGGGATCGGCGGCGGATTTGTCGGTCTCGGTCACGACGGAATACCTTCCCTCAAGCCCGGGTCACCGGCCCCCGCCGACCATCCCGAGCACGGCCGCTCACTTGACAACGCCGAAGCGGGCATGAGGCTTCGCCTCGCCACGGCCGTTCACATAGATGGTTTCTCTGGCCGCAGATACAACACCAAGCCCGGTGATCCCACAAGGTGTTGAAGGTTCTCGCATCCGCACCAGTGGCGTGAATCATGTGCTACGCAACCGCTAAATCCCTGGCCAACGCGGCCTGATGATCAGGACTCGGTCGAACACAGGTCCGCCCAGCGGCTCAAAGTCGTCTGATGGAAACTCTGGCCTCTGACGCCCCTGCTCACCTCGAACGTCGCGACGGGATGGCCAGCGGTTTAAGAACTTCTGACATCGCGTCGCCGACCACGGTAAAGCTGCCGTCAAGGTTTCCGGAACACTCACGAATTCCGGGCCACGCCAATGAGCCCGGCGAGATACCTCTTCGCTTGCGCCGGGCTCACGGTGTTCGGAAGGGTGCGCAGCGCTCAAGCGGCCCGGCCCCGGTCCATGGGGCCGGGCCGCGGCTGCGCAGCCAGGGCCTGTTGCGAAAGTCCCGTCGTCCGCCCGGAGGGCGTGCATGGCGTCGCCAGGCAGACGGGACTTTCACAACAGGCCCTAGGGGCCTGGGACGCCTGCCGGCCGCACAGCGAGACGGCGGCGGCAGCGCAGAAGGAACGGGAGGAATCAGCGGACCCCTACGACCGAACGCGGGGTCACCACCTGGTCGACGATCCCGAACTCCAGGGCCTGGTCCGCCGTGAGCACGCGGTCGCGCTCGATGTCCTCGTGGACCTTGGCGACATCACGGCCGGTGTGGCGGGCGAGGAATCCCTCGACGAGCTCTCGCTGGCGCTGTATCTCGCGGCCATGGATCACCAGGTCGGAGATCTGGCCCTGGCTGCCGGGGCTGTGCGGCTGACTGAGGACGACCCGGGCCCCCGGTAGCGCCAGGCGCTTGCCGGCCGTACCCGCGGCCAGGATCACGGCGGCCACCGAGTTGGCCTGCCCCAGGCAGACCGTCTGGATGTCGGGCTGCACGAACTGCATCGTGTCGTACACCGCGGTGAGCGACGTGAGGTCGCCACCGGGCGAGTTGATGTACATGGAGATGTCCCGCTGCGGATCCAGCGACTCAAGGCACAGCAACTGGGCCATGACGTCGTTCGCCACAACGTCGTCGAGCTCGTGGCCGAGGAAGATCACACGCTCCTCGAAGAGCTTCGCGTAAGGATCGTACTCCCTGGTGCCCTGCGCGGTGCGCTCGACGAAGCGCGGCGTCACGTAGCGGCTCTCAGGGCGCAGACGGCCGGATCCGGACGGACCCGCCGCCGGGGTGGACATGGACGTGCTCACTGGACTTGGCCCTTCTGGGGATGGCCGAGCGTGCCGGTCAGGAAGGCGACTAGGCGATCGATCCGGGGGCGGGGTGATTGTCGCCCGACGACAGGACTTCGTCGATCAGGCCGTACTCCTTGGCCTCGTGGGCGGTGAACCAGCGGTCCCGGTCGGAGTCACGCGTGATCGTCTCGGCGTCCTGGCCGGAGTGGTGGGCGATGAGCTCGGCCATCTCCTGCTTGGTGCGGAGCAGTTGGTCCATGTAGACCTTGACGTCGGAGGCCGAGCCCCCGAGGCCCGCCGAGGGCTGGTGCATCAGGATCTTGGTGTGCGGCAGCGCGAAGCGCTTGCCCTTCGTACCGGCGGTGAGGAGGAACTGCCCCATGGAGGCACAGAATCCCATCGCAATGGTCACGACATCGTTCTTGATGTACTGCATCGTGTCGTAGACAGCCATACCTGCGGTGACCGAGCCGCCCGGCGAGTGGATGTACAGGTAGATGTCACGGGTCGGATCCGAGGCGAGCATCAGCATCTGCGCGGTGATGCGGTTGGCGATCTCGTCATCGACTTCCTTGCCCAGAAAGACGATCCGGTCGTCGAGAAGGCGGTTGTAGACCGCATCCACGCCAATGCCGTCACCGTTGACGCGGGCATAGGGCATCAACTGCTGTGCTTCGAGAGGTAACTGCCGATTGATCATCCGTTCCACTCCTTTGTTCGCGCGCGGCACCTTCGACGGACCAGGACTCTGTCCGTCAATCCGGTGCCCACCAGGCGTAGAGGCAGGTGCGCTCGCCCCCCACCCCACGCACCGTGAAGCTAACACGTAATTCAGCCCGCACGGTTGGGCAAAGGCGCCCGCTTCGCTGACAGCAGAGAACGCGCACCGCACTCAAGTGGCTTGAAATCTGGGGGATACATCTTCCCTCTCCCGGTCGGAAGAAGGCCCGGGCCACGAGCCCGCCCACTCATTCACGGGCACATAGGGGAATAATCGGCGCCTGGATCAGGCCAGAACGAGACGCCGGCCCGGAAAGGCGGGACGGTCCGTACGCGACACCCGCCCACGAACAACGCACTGCCCGTTCCCCGATGGCGACTTCATGATCACAGGTCCACGCAAGAGGAATGCCGACCCCGGTGTTTCACTGCCCCCTCCTCACTCTGCGTCAACACCGGTACGCGCGTGACGTCAGCCGTCCGGTCGACCCACAGGCGGCAATCCGCGCAGGGAAACTGCACGTCAGACGCATACCGAGCCCTCACCATCGGTGCCATCCGCCGTCCGGAACGGCTCCTCGGTCATTACGTTCTGTTCGCATGACGACGGTTACGACGCGCACGGTCACTTATCCGGCCGACGGCCTGACCATGGTCAGCCACCTCGCGCTCCCGGCCGGCAGCGGCCGTCGGCCCGCGGTCCTGATCGGCCCCGAGGGACCGGGGCTGAACGACTTCCAGCGGCGCCGCGCCGACGCCCTGGCCGAACTCGGCTATGTGGCACTGGCCTTCGACATCAACGGCGGACGCTGGTTCACCGACCCCGAGGAGATGCTGGCGCGCGTCACCCCTCTGCTCAGCGCCCCACGGAGGATGCGGGACATCGGCCACGCGGCCCTCGGCATCCTGCGCGCCGAACCGCGCACCGACCCCGACCGGATCGCCGCCATCGGTTACGGCACCGGGGGTGCGATCGCGCTGGAACTCGGCCGCGACGGCGTCGACCTGCGGGCGATCGGTACAATCAACGCACTCACCACCGGCCGGCCGGGCGAGGCGGCACGCATCCGGTGCCCGGTGTGGGCCGGGGTCGGATCGGAGGACCCGATCATGCCTCCGGCACAGCGCGAGGCGTTCGCCGCCGAGATACAGGATGCGGGTGTCGACTGGCGTCTCGTGCTCTACGGCGGCGCCGTGCACGCCTTCCACCACCCTCCCGTCGACCAGCCGGTGGTCCCCGGCGTCGCCCACCACCCGCGGCACGCACAGCGTGCCTGGCGCGATGTCGTGGACCTGCTCACCGAGTGCTTGCCCTTGGCGGAATGACGCACAGGGCCTTCCCTCGGCGGGAAGCCCCTGTGGGTTCCGTCCATTCAGGCCGCCGCGGCCGCCGAGAACTGTCCTCGCGTGATCGGCTGGTCCACCGCTGACCACATGCGCACCCGGCTCGAAACGCGAGTCGCCCCATGGGCGACGCCTCACCTCGAAGGCTCAGACATGGCCGGAGCTGTTCCGCTGGCCGGCCTACTGCACCCAGAGTCACCGTCACTCCGCCCTCGGCCACCTCATAGCAGCCGAATGCGAACACCAATTGACCTCGTCACCATAACCACACCACCCAAGAGGCGCGTCTCTCGAACTAGCAGGTCAGACGACGTCTACGAGCCATTCAAGGCTTGCGGGGCCCTGCACGGCATGCACTTCGGGAAACAGGTCGAGCACCATCGGCCACACCTGAAAAACCCAAGAAAGTCGCAGGTCAGAGTGCCTTTGCGGCAGGCTCCAAAATAGCCACGCACTCCACATGATGCGTCATCGGAAAGGGATCGACCTGGACGGGTCACAAAAAAGACCAGGTCAGAGGCAGTCTATCCGCCCGTTGTCCCGCGTACGGGAACTCGGAGCGTCAAACGAGCGTCACTCCAAACAATCCATCCTCGCGCTTCGCGACAGGCCGCCCGCACGAGAACCGACACCGCGCCAGCTGCGAAGGACGAGAGGGATTGGCTGGAGTGAACCGAGCAGTGCTTCGTCAGGTCTGGCGTTCATGTCTGGTGCGGAGCGCATTGCAGATATGAAGTCTGGGCAGGTGTGGCAGCTTCGCTGATAGAGAACGACGGCTGACGGCCGGTCGGCTGATCGACGGTTGACGAGGGACGACCGACGACGGTGGCGACACGCAGGTCCCCAGGTATCGTCACCGGCATGTCGGCGTCGAGTTCTCCTCGTGGGCCGGCCCGGCCACCGCCATGGGATGATCAGTCTCATGGAGGGCATCGGCCTGCGGAGGACAGCATGAGTGACGGCACCGAGCATCTGTCCAAGCTCGTCTGGTCGGTGGCCGACCTGCTGCGCGGCGACTTCAAGTCTTCCGAGTACGGGCGGGTGATCCTGCCGTTCACGGTGCTGCGCCGACTGGACTGCCTGCTGGCCCCGAGCCGGCAGGCGGTGCTCGACGAGGCCGAGCGCACCGACGGTGAGCAGGAGCGTGAGCAGCGCCTGACGGCCGCCTCGGGTTGGCCCTTCTACAACTCCAGCCGATTCTCCATGGAGAGCGTGCTCAGCGAGCCGGATCACACCGACCGGTTACTCCTGGCCCATGTCGACGGGTACTCCCGGAACGTCAGGGAACTGCTGGACGGCTTCGAGTTCGAGCGGACCGTCAACCGCCTGCACCAGGCCCGACTCCTCTACCGCGTCGTCGCACAGTTCGTCTCGATCGACCTGGGGCAGATGATCACCGACGACCACATGGAGAGCCTCTTCGAGGAGCTCGTCAGGCGGTTCGCGGAGAGCGGCAACGAGGCGAGCGGGGAGCACTACACCCCCCGAGACGTCGCCCACCTGATGGCCGGCTTCCTCGTCTCCGCCGACTCTGACCTCCTGACATCGCCGCATGCCGTCCGCACCATCCTGGATCCGGCCTGCGGGACGGCCGGCCTGCTGACCGAGGCTGCCTCGTACATCGCGTTGATGAACCCCCAAGCGGACGTCACGCTGTACGGCCAGGAGATAAACCGGGAGTCATGGGCGATCTCCCGTGCCACCATGATGACCAGTGGTCGCCGGGCCTCGACGATCGCCTTCGGGAACGTCTTCGCCGAGGACGGGCACCAGGGAACCGCCTTCGACTACCTCGTCGCCAATCCGCCGTTCGGCGTCGACTGGAAGAAGAGCGAGTACGCGGTCCGGTCGGAGCACGAGCAGCTCGGTTTCGCGGGCCGCTTCGGAGCCGGTCTTCCCCGGATCAACGACGGCTCACTGCTCTTCCTGCAGCACATGCTGGCGAAGATGAAGCCGGTGAGCGCCTCGGGCGAGGGCGGCAGCCGAATCGCGGTCATCTTCAACGGCTCCCCGATGTACGTCGGGGGTGCGGGGTCCGGCGAATCGGACATCCGGCGGTGGATCGTGGAAAACGACTGGCTCGAGGCCGTGGTCGCGCTGCCCGACCATCTCTTCTACAACACCGGCATCAGCACCTACCTGTGGGTCCTCAGCAACCGCAAGCCGGCACAGCGCAGGGGCCAGGTGCTGCTGCTGAACGCTCAGGACCAGTGGCAGCGGATGCGCCGCTCCATCGGCTCTAAGCGCAAATACATCACGTCGGACCAGATCGCCGAGATCACCGGGCTCTACCTGGAAACCATATCCGCCGACCCCGCCCAGCAGCCGGACGACCGGGTCCGCGTCGTCTCCACCCACGAACTGATGTACCAGCGCATCACGATCGATCAACCGCTGCGGCTCAGGTACGAGCTGTCCGAGGAGGTCCTGACTCGGCTCGCCGAATCGCGCGTCATCCAGAAGACCCATGATCCAGCTGCCCTGGTGGCCGCCCTGCGTCCGCTGGTCGGCTCGACGTGGACGAGGGGCCAGGAGGCCGTCACGGCGCTACGCCGGGCGGTCGCCTCGGCCGGCCTAAGCTGGCCGCGCGGGAAGGTCTTCGAGGCGGCGGTCCGCAAGGCCGTCGGCGTACGCGATGGCGACGGAGAGCCGCAGCGGATCGGCGAGGCGTACGAGCCGGATCCCGAGCTGCGCGAGTTCGTCCACCTGCCGCTGCAGGTGGATCCGATGGACCACCTCCGACGCGAAGTGCACCCGACCGCTCCGGATGCCTGGATCGACGACAGCAGGACGCGGGTGGGTTGCGAGATCCCATCCGCGCTCTTCTACCGGCCGGAACTGGACGGCGAGTTCGAACTGCTGCGTAACCTGGCCAGGTTGGAGACCACGCGGGTCCACCCGCCGCAGCGCGGCGAGGAGCAGGAGGACGGCGCCGACCGGCCCAAGCACCTGCGCGCCCAGGACCTCCACGAGGCGGACTCGGCCGTTGAGCTCCCGGACGCGCCGGAGGATGGGGTGGCACTGACCCTGTGCTCGGGCGGCATGCTCGTCGGACGGCCGGGGAACTGGCGCCTGCTGCCGCAGGGCTTCGGCGAGGCGGCGACCTCGCTCTTCGTGCTGCAGCCGCTCCGAGGCAGCGGCCAGGCGCTCTGCGAGTGGTTGAACTCCCGCAAGGACAACGGTCAGTACCCCAGCGCTCGCGATCTGCTGGACACGCACGTCCCCGTCGACCTGGTGACCGACAGCGAGGTGGAGAGCCTCCTGGAGACCGTGCAGGAGGGGCGGCGCGCACTGCGGACCACGATGTCGGGAATCTTGCCCAACGTCTTCGGCAGCGGCGAAAGGGACGTCCAGGGGGTTCGGAACGAGATCAGGGCCGCCGCCCACGAGGCCGGCCTGATCGGCGAACTCGTGCGCCCGCTGGACGACCCAATCTCGCGCGCCGAGTGGAGCTTTCCGTACCACGCCGCCGCGCTATCTCGTCGGTACCGGGTCAGCACGCACCCGGCGGAGCGGAAGGACGGACTGCTCAAGCTGGGCGAGGGCCTGGCCCGGGTGCTAGGTGTGCTGGCGCTCACCGAGCTCGCCGCGTCGAACGGCTTCTCCCGGAACCTGCGCAAGCAGTTCCGGACCGGCGCCACCTTCGGCACCTGGCTCTGGATCCTCGATCGGCTGGAGGCCGAGGGAATCGAGCCCCGCATCCAACAGCTCGCCACCGTACGCGACCGGGGAAACGCACGCGCGCTACTGGGCCACATCAAGGATTTCAGAAACACCTCGCATCACGCGCACGGCGTCCGCGCCAGCCATCAGCTGGCGGAGGACGTCGAGCGGCTGGAACCGCACATCGTGCGGGCGATCAGTGCGGTCAGCTGGCTCTCTGGGACGCACTGGGACTGGGTGGAGCGGTGCGAGTACCTCGACGAGGGCTCGTACCGGATAGTCGGGCTCCGTCTGAGGGGCAGCCATCCCAGCTGGGAGCCGTTCGAGCGGTCGAGCACCCAGCCGCTTCGGCCCGACCGCATTTACGTGGACAGTGCCCCGTACGGCGCTCCGGTCGATCTCTGGCCGTTCGCTGTCGTCAGCCTGTGCGAGGAGTGTCGGACCCGGGAGCTCTTCCTACTCAATGAAGCCCGGGACGACCAGCTGACGCTCCGCAGCCTGGAGGAGCATTCGCTGGAGATGACGTACGGGCCGCCCGAGTAGCGGGGCAAAGCTGAGCGACCTGGCGCGGCTGCGCCGGGTGCGGGACAGGGTCTAGGCGACGCCAACCTCCGGCCGATCCGGTTTCACGATCTCCGCCATTCCACGGCGACGCGGCGCGTCGTCCAGAACGATTCGTCCCGACGTACCCGTCATGGACCTGTTCCGTCGTTCGACCGGTCGCCCGTGAGGGAGACTTCGGCGGTGCGATGGTGCGGTGCAGCGCCGTAGCATCTGTTACTGACAGTTAGGGCATGTGAAGTATCCTTTTGAGCCATCTCACGGCCGCCTCACATCCGGTGACTTCTGATCCCGAGCCACCACGCAGCTGTCTTTGGCCAGTCCATGGCTCATTACCAAGGTTGGCTAGAAAGAGCGAGCCTTGCTGCGGGCGGCCCCGCGCGAGCGCCATGGTTTCGGCACGCACCGGTTGAGTGCGTGGTCACTGAGGGGGATAAGTCATGTCATCCATGGGAGACGCGGAGGCTGGCACGGCCTTCCAGGACATCATCACGGCGTTGACGCAGCGGCGCATCCAGATCTACGAGCAGGCGGGCGAGGACTGGCGCTTTGCCGAGAGCCTGAAGTCGGTCAGTGAGGACACGGCCCAGGAGTACGAGGGTCGGGCCGTACTGGAGCTCATCCAGAATGGGCACGATGCCCTGGCCGAGTCCAGCTCCGGAAGGATCGCTGTCCTGGTCTGCCCGCATGCCGGCGAGAACGGTGTCCTGTACGTCGCCAACGAGGGCGCTGGATTCACCGACAGCAACTTCCGCGCGATCACGGAAGTCGCCCTGTCGGACAAGGGCGCCGGGGAGGGCATTGGCAATAAGGGGCTCGGATTCCGTAGTGTGCTCCAGCTGACGGACTGGCCCGAGGTCTACTCCAAGGCATCCCCGTCATCGGTGAAGTTCGACGGCTTCTGCTTCCGGTTCGCGCGTCCCGAGGACGTGCGCGAGCTGGTGGACGATCCGGAGCTGGCAGACCGGGTGATCGAGGACATCTCGCCGCTGGCCCTGCCAGTCCCGGCCCAGGACCCCGATGCCACGCTCATGTCCCTGGCCGCGGAGGGATTCTCCACGGTCGTACGTCTGCCGCTGCGCAACAAGCACGCGGTGGAGGCCGCGATCGCGCAAGCCACCGAAGCGATCGATGGCGAGGCACCGCTCCTGCTCTTCCTGGACCGGGTAGGTGAACTGATCGTGGACGTCCAGGACAGCGGGGACCGGGGCGGTCGCCGCGTACTGGCGCGCTCGGTGACCCCGTCCAGGCTGGTGGCCCGACAGGAGGGAGGGTGGGTCGAGGAGGTCGACCTCGCGGAAGGCGGGCGTTATCTGCTGGCCCGCCGCACGCTCGCCCCCGATGGGCTGCGACGGGCGATCGAACAGAGCATCGAGGCACGGGAGATCGACGCGAAGTGGCTGAAGTGGGAAGGCGAAGCCTGGGTCGGGATCGCGCTTCGGCTGGACGAAGACCTGGAGCGCGGTCTGCTGTACACCTTCCTCCCGATGTCGGATGCGGCCCGTGCGCCCTTCCATGGCCACGCCCATGCTCCGTTCTTCACCAAGCTGGCCCGGCTTCATATCAGTGAGGCTGTGGGTCTAAACGCGTTCCTCCTGGACCAATTAGCCGAACTTTGCATGCAGTTGGTCTCGGCACTGCGCGCCCAGGGGCCGTGTACCGCAGTCCGGCATCTCATCCTGGACCTCGTGTGCTGGGACGCCCCGGCCCGAATCGACAGGGTGCTCGACGGGAAGCTGGCGGACGAGCCAATCGTTCCCCTGGTCGGGGCCGACTCGTGGGGCACGCTTCGGAGTTCGTTCGCATGGCCCGACAAGAAGCGCCCCTGGAAGGTCCTCACCGCCGAGGCGCTGGCCGAGGCCGGAGGTCGCCTCCTCGATCCTTCCGTCGGGCCACTTCGGGAGACCCGTCTGCTCAAACTCCACCAAGACCTTCTCGCAAAGCTCATGCGCCCTTCGTCACGGACGGCTGCGGCGTGGGTGGAGCGCGTCGCCGAACGGTTGCAGCCCTCTGGAGAGGCACGGCCAGATCCCTTGTGGGCGGACTTCTACGACGACCTCGCGCAAGCGTTCGCCGACCACCCCGAAGACCTTCGCGGCCGACGGATCATCCTCGATCAGGACGGCCGGCTTTGGCCCGCGCTCGGTGGTGCGGAAACGGCCGGCAAGAGTGAGCAAACCGTCTTCTTCCATCCCGAGGACGAGGGCGGCAACGGCACCGCTCAGGTACCGAAGGCGCTGAAGGCCCTGCGTCGGCGGATGGCCTTCACTCATCCCGGCATCGCCTGGGGACGTCCCGGACGTACCTTCCTCGAAGCCCACCGGCTGGTACGCCCGTACCGGCCCGGCCGGGTCTTCGAGGCACTGAGGGATCTCCTCGCCAAGAGCCCCTCGGACGCCCTGTGCCGAGATGCCTTGTCCTTCGCCCTCCGCCTCTTCCCCTCACTCACCGAGGTCGAGCGCCGTCGGCTCCCCCAGACAGGCTTCCGCCTGCCCACTGGTGAGGGCGACTGGATCAAGGCGGCACGTTGCCTCTTTTCCCCCGCTTGGGGCACCGAGGGAGGACGACGCCTGGCGAAGTTCCTGGACGCGGGTGGCAACGAGATCCCGTCCCTGGCCGCCCTGCGTAAGCGCTGGCTCAGTGACCCCGACGACTGGCCCGTTCCGGTCAGCGACCTCGCGGCCTACGTCGACTTCCTCAAGGCCATCGGTGTCGGCGACGGCCTCCCCCTTTCCTGGGCCGGCGGCAGGCTCGGGGCAGCCAACGGCCGGGACATGGAACCGGGAGTCGTGGCCAGGAGACTGCCGCTCGGCGACGTGCTCGGACGGGTCTGGGCAAAGGACGTCGACCGTACGTGGAGCGGCTTCGCCCACCCCTGGACGCCGTACGAGTTCCGCCGGCAGCTGCCGCACCTGCCAGGTGCCGTCGAGGTCGCGGAGCTGGGCCCTGCCGCCCGCCGAGAGTTCGCGGAGTTGTTGTTCATCGGGCTCCGCACCTGGGGAGACACGGCCTTCACCGTCCCCCTTCACCGGCCCTACCACGACCGGAATCCCGACCCCCACACCTGGCCGAGCCCGCTCGCCTCCTTCCTCCGCTCGATGCCCTGGGTCCCGGTGGAGGGCAGGGACACCGACGGTCCGGCCTTCGTCCCGCCTAACCGTGCCTGGTTCAGCGCCGAAGGAGACCTTCCAGCGTTCGTCCCCTCGCTCCCCCTCTCGATCCGTCGGGCTCTGGCCGACAAGGCGGTACTCGAACGTCTGCGCCGCTGCGGTCTGCGATTCTGGGACGAATCCGAACACGCCGGGGCGGCCGTGCGGGACCTCGGCGCGATCGTGGCCGCGGGTGGGGTGCCCGACCACCTCAGCGTCTCGTTCAAGAAGCACTACGGGAGGGCGTGGTCCTATGTGGCGGAAAGCGGGCGCTGGCCCTGGTCGGCCGGAGAGCCGGTCCAGCTGGCGGTGGTCCGCGAGCAAACACTGACCACCCTCACGCCCTCCTCCGAGGGGGAACCGGTCTACGTCTGCGACGAATCCGACCCGCTTAAGGAGACACTCGTCGAACTGGCAGGTCATCCCGTCCTGATCGCCGGATCCGACGACGGCGCGAGGATCGCGAAGAAAATGGAGTCGGGCGGAGTGAACGTGGCCCGGCTCTCCGACGCGCGGGTGCAGGTGAACAACCGAGACAAGAAGCCAATCAAGCCGTCGGACGACCATGCCCGGCTGACCGAGGGCCGGGAGTGGCTGATCCTAGTAGTGGCCCTGGTGATAGAGCTCAAGTCCGGCGCGTTCCTGCGCCGGAGCGAACGCACAGTGCGCTCCCTGCTCGACCGGTTGCGCGCGATCCGGATCGTCCGGGCCGAGGAGATTGAGATCCTGATCGCCGGCGAGCGCGTGGAGCCCCCACCGACGACCCGCAGCCTGCCGCTGCCCCATCCCGCCCACCCGACCGTCGTCGTCTGGAACGGCGCCAGCGATAGCGACGGTGACTGGGACGAACTACAGGCGGCCACATCGGCGGTCACGCAGCTCCTCCACCAGCCGTCCTTGCAGGACGCCCTGGAGCTCGTTCTCGTCAAGATGCAGCGGCACTTGAGCGGCGAGATGCCGGACCACATCGACGACCGCACACTCGCGCTGTCGCTCGACACGACCGAGTCCAGGATCTCGGAACTGCGACGCAGCCTCACGAACGACTTGCACCACACGGTCCGGCAACTCCGCCCCGTCCTGGTCTGTCTGGCTGGCACCGACCGCGCCAGCGCGGTTTCCGAGGCCCTGAATGAAGCCACCAGCGAGGAGGAGCTGGTTGCCGTCCTCGGCGGGCTCCCGTGCATCCTCCCGCTCCCCGCCGCCGAGCTGCTCACCGTCGCTCGTAGCTCCACGACGCCCGCCGAGCTTCGCGAGGCCCTGGCGCTGGACTACCAGGCGTTCAACGAGGCGCTCGCCGCCCTCGGAGCCCCATACAAGCCCGTCTGCGACCCGGACCTCCACGACCGGACGTTCAGCGAGTTCCTCCGCGCACACGCCGATTCCATCCTGGACCGCCTGCGCGAGCGGTACGCGCCACAGGCCGCAGGAGGAGGCGACGTGGCCGCGTACGCAGCGGCCCGCCATATGGACGACCTCACTGCCGACCCGGACTGGCTGCCCCGCTTCGCCTCCCCTCCCGAGGAGCAGATGCGAGCACGGGTCGCCCACTGGCTGCGGTCTCACGGAGCCGAAGACGACCTGGAACGCGCGGGTGATCTGGAGCCCGTCGACGAGCTACGCAGCCTCAACACGGCAGCGCTCCACCGCTTGGTCTCCGTACTGACGAAACTGGTGCCCGCCTGGTGCCGTCGTCACCGCGTCCCCGTGCCGCCCAGCTGGAACAGCACCCCCATGATGGAGGCGCGGACCGCAGTGCACGGTTCAGGATTGGCCGACCTTCTCGTCCTAAGCGAGAAGCGGCTCCTGAGCGAGGTGGCCCGCAGCGTGGGTTGGCCGGCCGGCATGCCGCACAGTGCCGACCCCGGCTTCCTGGGCCTCACGGCCCACGACCTCGCACAACCGCCCGTGCCATCACCCGGCATCGTCGGATCCCGCGGATCCGTCCAGCCCACGATCAAGATCGGCGAAGAAGAGATCGTCGTGGGGCGGGACCACTTTGCAGCCATCGCCGACCTGGCGGCGCACACGGTCGACGAGACCTTCCTCGGGCAGTCCGGGAAGGTGCGTCTCGACATCATGGCGCCCGTACCGCAACCCCGCCGCACACCAGACGCACGGACGACGAGGGTCGTCGTATCGCGTAAGGCCCAGCTGACCGAGGAACAGAAGGCGGCCATCGGCCTGGTGGGCGAGGTCTCCGCACGCGCCTGGCTGGAGCGCCGGTACGCCGAGGTCCACTGGGTCTCGGGCTACGCCGCGGTCCTCTTCGAGGACGCGGCAGCATCCGACGCCCACGGCTACGACTTTGAGGTGGCCTACCGCGGCAGCACACGCCTTTACGAGGTGAAGGCAACCAGCGAGTCCTACACGGAGCAGATGGAGTTCGAACTTGGTGTCTCCGAGGAAAGGGCTGCGCGAGAGTACGCACGCAGCACCCGCTATCGGATCTTGCTGATCACCTCTGCCCTCGATCCAGAACGGCGACGCGTGCTCGAACTGCCAAACCCACTCGCGGCGGCCGGACGTGACCGGTTCCGGGTGGTAGGCCGGGGGCTGCGTTACCAGTTTTACCCAACAGATGGAGTCTCCCATCCGATCTCGAAGAAGTAAGAGAGTCAGTGCACATCGGTGACGGCAAAGGGAAATGCCATCGGAAACATGCCCCGATGTATCGAGGCGGGAGAACATACAGGTCACAGCGATAAGCGTCACGGCCGCAGAGTAATGCGGCCTCACAGCGAACCACCCCGGAGCCGACCGCCAGCTGCTACACCGTGCCAGCCCCAAGGCCAGTCAGGGCTCTGGTATAGGACCTGACCTACTCTCACCGTCTCGCCGTACCCGAACTTCTGCCCACTGGAGCACGATCACTAAGACTCGTCGGTGAGCCGCACACCATCTCACCGACGAGTCGGCCCACTCCCGTGACCCGGGCTTGAACGACACGAAACGACTTCACCCTGTCCAGTACGGACAGGGTGAAGTCACTTTTATGCAGCTATGGTCAACGGCGTCTCCAGACGTTCCCATGCCCCGAGAACAGCCTTGTGAGCGTCCGGCTGCAGGTGGGCGTATCGCTGCGTGGTCTGGAAGCTTTCGTGGCCGAGGAGGTGCTGGACCTCGTAGAGCGAGACTCCCTTTTGAACCAGCCACGAGGCGCAGGTGTGGCGCATGGAGTGCGGTGGGTAGCGCGGGACGAGCTGCTGCTCACCGTCGCCGTCAAAGTAGTAGGCGCCTTCCACAGCCGGCCACCAGGTCTGCCGCCGCCAGTTGCCGTCATCGAGGAGTCGTCCAGCCCTGCCCTTGGTGATGGTGGTAAATACCACCGCGTCACGGTCTAGCCCGTAGATGTGGCGCTCAAGCGCCTCCAGGACATGGGATGGCAGCGGAACTTCCCGGCGGCTCTTAGAACTCTTCGGGTACTCCTTGATGCCGCTCTTAGTGTTGACCTCCACCACGAACAGTCGCGAGCGACGCTGGTCGATGCGGTGTCGGTGAAGGCCGGAAAGTTCACCCCAGCGCAATCCGGTGTAGAAGCCGAGCAGGCACATCGTCCTCCAGGGGGACGGCAGTTCGTCCAAGATGCTCTGCGCCTGATCGAGTGTGAACCACTGCGGCGGTTTAACTGCGATCTTGGGCAGGTCGATGCTGCGGCAAGGGCTCACCGTGATCACGTCGTCGTCGACGGCCGCGCGCATGATCGAGGACGTCAGGTTGTAGGCCCGCTTGATCGCGGCAGCACCCGTGCCCTTCTCGACCAGGGAGCGGACCCAGCTCTGGACGTCCATTCGGGTGATGGCGCGCATCTCCCAGTCCGCCCAGTAGGGCATGACATGGTTTTTGATGCAGGAGGCGTCGCCTCGCATGGTGTGGCGCTCGACCACCCGAGCGCTCCACCAACGGTCGTGCCACTCACGGAACACCATTTCGCCGGCCCTCGGGTCGCGCATACCTCCGCGAGCGAACTGGGTTTCCATCTCGATGCCCCAAGCTCGCGCCTGAGCCTTGAGAGGGAATGACTCACTGAACCGGTCTCCTGTCCGGTTGCGTACGGTCGCCTGCCACTTGCCGGACTTCAACTTGCGCAGGTACGCGGCACTACTCCTTTATTCCGGGGACGGTGAGGACCATGCTGACAGCGAAGGTCAGCGGCGGGCGGGCGGGGAAGGGACTGATCTGCTGGTAATGAACTCCTCCAAGCAGGATGCGGGGACACGGACGCGCGAGCGGCCCGTTCCGGTGCGCAGGTCGACGACCGGAAGTTCCCCGGCTGCAATGAAGCGGTAGACAGTGCGGCGATCGACGTCCAAGGCGGCGGCGACAGCGGGAATGGACATCAGACGGGCAGGCATGGTGAGTCCTTGAGAGTGGGATGTGAAAGGAGCCGACGCATCGGTTCAGCTGGCCTGTTGAGCAGGAAGAGGCATTGCCACCTCCAGGCGGAGGCGTACTGGTGATGCCAGAAGGTCGCAGGCCAGCGACGCTCTTGTTCTCCTCTCAGGCTCAAGCGCTGTCCTGCGTTCGGTGCGGCTCCACCGCCAAGCACAGCCGACCGCGAACACCCTCAATGGTCGCCACGATCGCCGGTTTGGCTAACCGGCGATCGTGGTCTATGTTCCGGTCGCGCCAGGCAAGAAGCCGACCATCGGCTGACAACCACGGCACCAACTTCCAGGGCCGCTGAGACGCTCCGATGCTAGGGCCTGCTGGGTGAAATCCAAGCGGTAGGCACCAAAAGGAGAGGTCAACAGGATGATCAACCGAACTGATATGAGCTAGCACGCCTAAGAAGAAGATCCTCACCTTGCGAGCGGTGGGCCATTCACCTGCCCACATTCTTTCGAGGTCTTATAGATTGACATAGCCCCGCGTAGCGTTCCAGCCTTTGGACGTGCTTTCTCGTCTGCCGTGAGCGAATACTGAAGGCCACAGGTCCCTTTATGCCCCGGATACGCTTAGTTGCTGCGGGCTGCGGAGCTGTTTGGAGCGTTCTCACCGCTGGCTACGCTTTTCCCAGTAAGGACGAAATGACCGCCCGGCCGTAGATCGACCCGACCCAAGGAGTAGGACCGTCGCAGGCCGTCTTGTCACCGACCTAATGCGAATAGTTTGCATGTTAATCGGCGAAGCGGTACAAGGTGGCAACGGCGCGCACTTCCTTGGTTACGGCCCGGATGCCGTAGGTCATGAGGGGGTGCACGGCGCTTAGCTCGTGCCCGCCATCCCACACCCCAGATGCAGGCGTACGGAAGGGAACCACGCTTATCCCGTGAGCGGTGAAGGGGACCACACCGAGGTAGCGTGTACCGCCGGTACCGCAGATGTAGCTCCGGGCCTGGGTCACCGCTGCGAGGTCGGCGAGTCGCTGCGACCGCTCAGAGCGGGCGGGCAAACGACTGCTGTACAGGATGCGGCCCTTCCACCCCATCAGCCCGAGGAGCATCCGCGTGGATGCCTCGGCCACATCAGCAGTCTTGTCCGTTCGCCAGAACTCGTCGAGCACAGAGTCCAATTCCTCCCGGAAGAGCGGCCAGTCAGTGGAGCTGCCGTAGTGCTGCGCGAGCATGTGCATGACTCGCCGACGTGAGCGTTCCGGATCGACCAGAAGAGCATCCCGGATGAGGGTCGACCGACCATGAGGAAGGTGGGTAGGGATCGAGAGCCATTGACGTCGGCCTGGGTGGGACATGCTGGCCAGCCGGGCACGGTGCTGGTAGTCGCGGCGGGCAAACTGGACGTCTTCGAGCACGATCCAGTAATCCGCCGCGAACAGCTTGGCCAGAGTGTTCAGTCGCGGCAGGAAGTTCGGCTGATGGATCGCGCACAGCCCACCGGGCGCGGGGAGGTCATGAGGCGATGAGTCTGCTGGTGAATCCGGCGCGGATAAGGGACTCGTACGCGGCATGTACGTCCTCCGGGACATGCTGCTCGATGGCGAACCCGAGCTTCGGGTACTCGATAACACGCTGGAGGTCGCCGACGAGCATGTCGATGACGAGCTTCTCGTCGCCGATGCTCTTGAGGTAGTCGTCGAACTCCATGGACTCCGAGGCACAGGTCACCTCGACCTGGGGCCAGAGTTTGCGGGCGGTGGCGAAGGAGCGGCGCTCCATGTAGGGCTTGGAGACAAGCAGCACGGACTTCGGCGTGATGCCGGCGGATGCGAGGACCTCGCGGGACAGGGTGATGTTCTGGCCGGTGTTGCCGGCGTTCGGCTCCACGAGGATTGCGCTATCCGGCACACCTAGGGCGAGGGCGTGCTCGCGGAAGTGCACGGCTTCCCCACGGGGGAACACCTTGGCTGTGGTCGGGCTGTTGCCGCCGGTGAACACAAGAGTGGGAAACAGGCCGGCGCGGTACAGCTCGGCGCTGAAGGCGGCCACGCCGAGGTCGTGACTGCCGAGCCCGATCGCGACATCGACGGGGCCCACGTCGTGATGCATCTGGTGGAAGTCCCAGACCAGCTTGGCCTTGCTGATCTGCTCCTCGGTGATGGCCGGCTGGTTGTCGGTCACTCGCTTATCTCCCTGGTCACCATCGTGTGGGGCGGGCTGCCCCGTCGGCCGTCCTCCGGATGTCCGTGATGCTGCGGAGCTGGTGGCTCAGCCCGTACTGGGCCGCCTCCCTGGCAGCGTCGTCGAGGACGGGTAGCCCATCATCCAGGGTGGCGGGATCGGAGAGCAGGATGTGGCCATATGCGGTGTCCAGGCGTACCCGCTGCATGGGCGATTCCGTGACGCCCGTACTGCGTGCAAGGTCGATGAGGCGCAGGGCGGCATCGAGGTTCCCGGAACCGCGGTGAGCGAGGGCCAGCTTCTGTTGCGCGACCGACCAGTCCTCCTGTTCGGCGAGGTCCTCAAAGACGTGGACCGCTGTTTCCATCACGCTGACCGCATAGTCGTGGTTGCCGTCCTTGCTCAGAGCCGTGCCCACCCACAGACGAGCGCGGGCACGGTCACGAGGGGACAGTCGATCGTCGGCTGCCAGGTCCTCGTACTGGCGCGCCGCTGTCTCAAGTTCGCCGACCATCTCCGTGACGACGGCTAGGGAGAGATCGAGCTGAGCTACGCGGCGCGGGATCGCCAACTGCATATAGAGCGAACGAGCGTTGGCGTATGCGCGCTGGGCCGAGAGTGGGCCTACGACGGCCCCCTGGTCTCGCATCAGGTCTCCGTGCAGCGCGGTGGAACGTGCCAGCAGGGACAAGCCCCGTTCATCCAACTCCGAGGCTTTGTAGCGAGAGGTCCAGCGGTGCAGAAGTGATTCTGCGAAGGGAAAGTTTTGGCGGGCAAGGGCCACCACTGCGCGCTCCAGGTCGTCGGCCCACGTCTCGTAGTCCCAAGCTCGTGGGCGGGGAATGGTGACACGCCCGGTCGTTTCCGGAGGATTGTTCCCCTTGGCGAGTTTGGCGAGCTCTGTTTCGAAACGCACGTGTGTCTGCGCGTTCGCCTGGGCCAGCGCTGTATCCAAGATGGCCTGGCTCTCCGTATTGGGTCGCCGCTTGGCCAGAAACTTTTCCCAGTTGCTGACGGTATTGACCGAGACGCCCAGTCTTTCGGCGAAGGCGCGCACGCTCAAGCGGAGAGCCTTCCGGAGGGCAAGTGCCTCCAGGCCGGTCCATTCATGAACGGTCGCCACGTGCCACTCCTTTCCGTCGCCATCGAAGCACGCTGAGTCGCGCCAGGTGGACGGAAGTGGGACAGAAGTGGGACGGCCGTGGATTCCCCGACCGCCCGGCCGCCATCAGGCTCGAAGTGCCCCTCCGAAGACGGCCTGATGGACGGTCATGATCTTGGAACCCCTCACCGAACAGCGGCACGTCACCGGTCCGCTCGTGTTCGGCTACCTGCGCCTGGTGCGGGTCTCGCGTGCTCGTCAGCTGGCCCTGACGATGGCGATCAGCGACTACTGCCGTCGTCACGAGCTGACACTGGCCGGCGTCTACATGGAGCGTTGCTCTGCCACGCCGTCCGCGTTCGTGGGCATGCTCGATGCCCTCACGGCCACTCGGTCCTATGGGGTGGTACTTCCCACCCCGTTGCACCTCGGCCCCAAGGCCATAGCGGCTGAACGGCGCAGTCAGCTGACCGAAACCGGCGCCCATCTGCTGCTGATCCGTGGTGAACAGACGGCTCCCCCAGGCGAAGGCGCCGCAGCCGTCGCCGCCGGAGGCACCGAGTGATGAGTGCCTGCCGGTACAGCCCTGCGCGACCCTGGTTGGCGCCCGCTCGGGCGGCTAAGTCCCGGCCGGCCGCCAGCCTCGGTTACGGAAGATGCCTTGAGTCAGCGCTCGGCGGCGTGCCTCCAGTAGTCCTTCAGCATCTCGCCGGGCCACGCGGGCTGGGTGACGGGGCCGCGCGGCAGGAACTCCTTGAAGACCGCCACCAAATCCACCACCAGCGTGCCGTCGTCAGCGTCGAGGTCCGTCACATGCAGATCCCGTCCGTCGACGCGGAGCAACCGCGGGAACGAGGTCGCGAGGCGAGCCGGACGCCGGTGGTTGTGGTGCACGAAGGTTCCCGTCGCCGGCCAGTCCGGGTTGTCCCGCGGGCTGCGCGCGTGGAGGGCAACGTCCTCAGGAGAGCCGAAGTTGAAGAACCAGGTGACCTGGAGGTGAGAGAACTCCTCGATCCCCTGCAGGGTTTCCTCCGGGTACTCCGGGCGCAGCCGAATGATCGACTCCACACCGCCCTTGAAGTCGTCGAGGCGCCCCTTGTGGCCCCCGACCACCTCGGCGATCACCGGCACCTCGATGGACTTTGTGGACACGGGTTCCCCCTTCTCCGCTCGCGGCACGGCAAGGCGGTCAGCCACAGCATGCCCGCCTTCACCACCATGGCGCCGTCAGGCTACTCGTTCGAGTACGGCCTTGGCGCGCTCGTCGATCTCCGCCGCCACGCTGATTCCCCGATTACGGAAAGGGGACAGCATCCGGCGCATGTTCACGGCTGCCTCGCGTGCTCTGCCCGACTGGACGCCCTCCATCGCGTCCAGGGCCTGTGCCCACGTGTGGCACGCGGACTCCACGTTCCCCTTGCGGGCCTGCACAGTGCCCATGTAGCCCAACGTCACCGCGTGGGTCCGGCTGAAGGTGTCGGCCTTCCTGGTCAGCACGCTGTTGTTGAATTCTTGGAGCGCTCCGTCGAGATCGCCGAGCGTCCACAGGGTGCGGGCGGTCTCGTGGGCCAGGGAAGCCCGCTGGAAGAACCACACCCGACTCGGATCCTCGTCACCGACGTCCGCCGCAGCCAGGTCGTCCTCGGCGCGGAGAAGCGCTGCGATCGCGGCCCGCTTCTGTCCGTTGGCAGCAAGACTGCGTGCCTGCACCACTCCGAGCAGTGCCCGCTCGCGAGGGGTCGCGAGGGTGTACCGCTTACGCTCCACGGAAGCCGTGGCGAGGTCGACGGCAGCCCGTGGGTGGCCGAGATCCGTTGCCTGGTGAGCCATCGCCCGCAGGATGTGGCCAGCGAGGGGAGCGTCGTCGGCTTCCGCCGCGAGCTTCAGCGCCAGCGTGAAGTAGCGCCGCGCGGCCTCATGGTGAGAGGCGTCGAAGCTCATCCAGCCGGCGACGTACACCGCCTCGGAGGCAGCGGCGAGGAGGGCGCGACGAGTGTCGTCGCTGGTGAATACCCCTCCGACGTACCTGGCAACGTCGTCGACGAGGTACTGGTAGAGGGCCGTGCGGCCATCCATGCCGCCGTGTCGCTGGTCTCTTCGAGAGAAGAACTCTGTCATCTCACGCACAGCGCTGACTTCGGCGGCCCCGACCCTGCGGCTCGTCGCGGCGGGGCGGGACTTTGCCCGCTGGGGAGCCTCATCCCACCACTGCTGTCCAGGCAGAACCAGGCCACCCACCGAGTAGGCGGCGCCGGCCAGCAATCGGCGGCGTTCGAGATCCACGTCGCTTCTCCCAAGGTCTACCAGCGCAGTCAGCGTATCGACGTTCCACTCCGATGCTGCGGCTGCACCCGCGTCCGGCGCGGAGAGCCCAATCTCGGCTGGCGTGATGGGGCGTTGGAGTCGTCGGGACAACGTCTCGCACAAGATAAGGGGCGCTCTGCCCGAGGGCTGTGTTCCCGCCACCCACATGGCGATGTGCGAGCGGCTGGTGCCCAGCAGTTCCCTCGCTTCCACCTCGGCCGCGACCCGCACAAAGGCAGCCGCCACTTTCTGCTGCGACCAGCCTGTTTCCGCGATCGCGTCGGCCAGCTTCACGTTCCGCTCGCGCGCCATCGTCTACCTCGGTTCACCAAAACGATCTTTGACGGGTTTGACGGCCCCGACAGCCGCCGGGAGATACCGCCGCGATGTGATCCACGGTTCGCTCGTGGTCAACGAAACCACCAACTGCCTTTGCCCGGGAGGAAACCGGTGAAGACCAGCCACACGACTGGCACCGCCACCCGGACTGTGCCGGGCGACGGGCGCGCTCCCGCTCCGACGTCTGGCGTACGGCACCTCGACCACCCCCCGCCGGTGGCCGTGCTCGGGCAAAACCTCCGCCGCTTCGACCACTCCGACAAGACCGCCGATCGAGTCCTCCGCGGGCTCAAGCACCAGTTGTGAGAAGGCGAGCATGGACCGAATCGAAAGTCTGGGGAGTGTGATCAGCGCTCCCGAACAGAAGAAGACCCTGACGCTCGCCGCCAACGACAGGGCTCCGGGCAAGGCGCGGTCCTTCACCCGGGAAGCGCTGATGGCGTGGGGGGTGGAAGACCTTCTGGACCAGGCTGTACTGATCGTCAGCGAGCTCACCACCAACGCCGAGCGGCACGGCCGAACTCCGGGCGTGGACCTGAGCCTTCCATCCAGAGTGGAAGGCGAGCCCGTCGAAGAGATCACGCTGACGTTAGCCCTGCAGGCAGGTGTTGTGGGGATCGAGGTCGAAGACAACTCCCCTGAGCCCCCAGTGCCTCAGATCGCCTCGCTCTATGCCACCAGCGGACGGGGCCTACACCTCGTGTCGGCAGCGGCCGACGCCTGGACTGCCTGTCCCAAGGAAGACGGACGCGGCAAGAGAGTGATCGCTCTCGTGAGGCGCACCGAGTCGCCCTTCACCTCCTAACCCCTTCCCTTGGAGATCCCTGATGTCATCCCGGCCTACTTCCTCACCCGCGCCGACCTCCGGCGGAACGAGGCGGGGCCTCGACGTCGATGCCGTACGTGTGCTGCTGCTGGACCTGGACGGCGTGCTCGTCGACACCCGCCCGGTCATGAAGCGCGCGTGGCGCCAGGTCTGTGAGGACCACGGCCTCGACGTGCCGTTCGGGGAGTACGAGCGTCACCTGGGTCGGCCCTTCGCCGACATCATGCAGCAGCTCGGGCTCGCTGACGCCGAGCCGATCCACCAGACCTACTCCAAGGCGTCGACGGCCGCCTCTCACCTTGCCCGACAGTTCGACGGCGTCATGGAGGTTCTGCATGCCTTCGCCGCTGCCGACTGGCGGCTGGGGATTGTCACGTCCAAGCCGTTGGCGCGAGCCACCCCTCTCCTGGCTCAGCTCGGCGTCCCTTTCGCCACGGTACGCACGCCGAACGGGATAGGGCGGGGGAAACCCGCGCCAGACCCAATCCTGCTCGCCCTGATCGACCTGGGCGCCGACCCGGCCGATGCCCTGTACGTCGGAGACATGGCGGTCGACCAGGAGGCAGCCCGTCGCGCCGGCGTCTCGTACGTGCACGCGGGCTGGGGCTACGGCACCCCGAGCCCCCCGGCCCCCGTCGTCGCCGAATCGCCGAAGGACCTGCTGCGGCTCATGAACACCGGGCCGATCCTCGAAGGGAGCCTGGTATGACGCCGACCAAGCGCAGCGCCTTGGGCATCGCCCGCACCGACTCCGATGGCAAGCCCCTGTGGGCGCTGGTCGGCGAGGCCGCGCTCGCGACCATGAAGTCCGACCGGATCACCACGTCCGAACTGGAGGCCCTGCCCTTCGACCCACGCGATGCTGAAGCACGGGTCAACCATGTGATGGAGGCCCTCGAAGCGTACGGCGCCGACCTCGCGAGGACTCCGGGTGGCGCGGGGTGGCTGTACGTCCAGCACGTGCCGGCGCGGCGCCTGGTGGCACAGGTCGTACGTAAGCTGGCGGCGCTCAGCGCGTGGGAGCCGTTCGCCAAGGCCCCAGGTCCGCTGAGACTCGCGCCCTACGAAGGACTCGTCGGGCTGCGGTCGAGCAGCTCCCGCGAGTACCGGGCGTACACGGTCACCTGGTCGGGCATTGCCTACCTGCTCGGAGCCGCAGCCCTTCACAACCCCCTCCGATCCGCGCAGTTACGCAACCTCCCTCCTGCCCTGACGGCCGCATCGGTGCCGAGCCCGGCGCCCTCGGAGCTTCCAGTGAGCGAGGTGGTGGCGTTGTCGTGGTCGTCCCGTCACGCGGCCACTCTGCTGCCAGTGCTGGAGGAGCTGGCCAGGAACGGGCGCCCCAGCCTCGTGGTGGACTTGGCGACCGACCCGGCGGAGCGGTGTCCGGCTTCGGGCGTCGCGGGGGTGAACCTGTGCTCGCCTCCGCCCAGTCTCTTCGACCTCTCCGGCGTCGTAGACGGGCTGAGGCCGCAGGATGACGGCCCCTTCGTTCGAGTCGACGAGCACGAGCTCCGACTGGCCCGATTGCTCCGCCTCGTGTCCGTACTTCTGGAGACGAGCGGCGGGTGCACCCAGCCGTCTTGGCGATCCGTGGTCCGGGCGGAGACATGGTTGGACGGCGTTCTCGCCGCCGTACGGCCGCATACCGTCCTGGTCAGCAACGACACCAGCCCGCTGGGTGCGCTGGCCGTACATGTGGCAGAGCGCCATGGGATGAACACGGTGCACGTCCAGCACGGGGCCTGGACGGCTGAGTCGGTCGCATGGCCCGCCCTGCACAGCCGCGACATCGTGGTCATGGGTGAGCGGGACCTCCCCCTCGCGAAGGAGTGGGTGCGCCACCCTGACGCCGAAGTCCATGTCCTGGGCCAGCCCCGCTTCGATGTACTCGCTGGCCTCGGCCGCGATACCCAGCGGCGCTACCTGGAACATCTGCTGGCCCACGGCCCGCGTCGCAGTCCTGCCCGTATCGCGGTGTGGGCCTGCCAGCCCTTCGGTCCTGACCGGCTCAAGGCCCAGGCCGACCTGCTGCTGGACGGTCTGTGGCAGGCCGGCAGCGACTGGGGCCTCGTCATCGCGCCGCACCCGGCGCAGAGCATCGACGTCTTCGCCCCCCTGCTCGAACGGCACGGTCGGCCGCTCGTGGCCGTGGCCGATCCCCGGGTCGGCGCTCGTGGCTGCCTCGCCGGTGCCGACGCCCTGGCAAGCGCCTATTCGACGTGCGGCATCGAAGCCGCGCTGATGGGCGTGCCGGTGCTCGAACTGGGTTCGCCCGGCGAGCGCACGCTCGGACTCTCCGACCACGGCCTTGCACGGCGGTGCAGCACCGTCGATGACATCGCCGACGCTCTCGTCGCACTGCGCGGTCCGCACCCGCCTGCCGACCGGGCGGCGACGGACGCGGTGTGCCGGTGGCGCGGTGACAGCGCAGCCCAAGTCGCATGCCTCATCACCCGCCGCTCGGGCGGCCATGCCATGCACTCCCACCACAGCAACCACGATGCCCGCGCCGCCAAGTCCGGACGGCCGCAGGGCGAAGGAGTACCTGTCCGATGACACACCTGACCGCCGACAGCGTCGCCGAACTGTTCGTCGGCGCTGTCACCCTGGCCAAGAGCGGCGACAGGGTCAGCCCTCGCGGCATGGCGACCCGTGAGGTGCTCGACGTCCACATGCGGCTGACCCAGCCGCGGGCTCGCCTGCTGTACGCGCCGCCGGCACGCGTCATCAATCCGGCGTTCGCCGTGGCGGAGACCGTCTGGCACCTCTCCGGCTCGGACGCTCCGTGGATCTTCGATTACAACGCGCGCCTGCGGCAGTACGCCGACGACGGTGTCCTGCGGGGCGCGTACGGGCCACGTATGCGGAAGTGGGCCGGTAACGTGGATCAGCTGAGCCGCATCGTCGAGATCCTCAAAGAGGACCCCGACTCCCGCCGGGCCCTGATCCAGCTCTACGACCCGGCCCAGGACGCTGCAGGGCACAAGGACGTGCCCTGCACGCTGGGCTTCGGCTTCCATCTGCGTGCCGGCCGCCTGCACATGTCGACGACGATGCGTGGTCAGGACGTGTGGATCGGCATGCCGTACGACCTGTTCTTCTACACCGTGCTGCATGAGCTGGTCGCGGGCTGGCTCGGCGCCGAGCTGGGCGATTTCCACCACCACGTGGGATCACTGCACATCTACGAGAACCATCTCGACCAGGCGGAAGAGCTGACCGCGGTGACCGCGAGCGCGGTCATGCCGGACCTCACCACACCGTGGCGGGGCTTCGACGATCTGCTCGACCAGGTCGAGGCCCGGGACGTGACCGGCCACCCGGGCTGGGACACGATGGCCGAGACACTGCGCAGCTACCGCCTGTGGAAGGACGGCGCGCGTGAGCAGGCGTGGCGGGTCGCCGACAAGATCGACGGGCCGCTGGGCGAGGCGCTCATCGCCTGGTACGGCGAGCTCAATCGTCATGCCGGCGCCTCGACCGCGCGCGAGACGGCGGGGACGCGGTGATGGCCACCATGGACCGCGCGCCCTCGGTCATCCTGGGGCTGTGTTCCTTCACGCACGACTCCTCCGCTGCCCTGCTGGTAGACGGGGAGCTAATCGGCTTCGTGGAGGAGGAGCGCCTCTCCCAGCACAAACACACCAAGGACTACCCCGGCTACGCAGTCGAGTGGCTGCTCGGCGAGGCCCGGCTCACCGCGGCCGACGTCGACGCCGTCGCCTACAACTTCCAGCCCGCCCACTACCTGGCCGAGTCCCCGGCAGCCCTGCGCCTGTCTCTGTCGCCGACGACGCGCGATCGGGCGCTGCCGAGGGCTCACGGCTTCGCCAAGGTGGCGCTGCGCACCCATCTGCGAACCCGCGCCCTCGGTCGGCGGTTCACCTCCGCTGGCGTCATCCCTGTCTTGCACCACCGGGCTCACCAGCTGACGGCCTTCGCCGCCTCAGGGTGGAACGAGTCCGCCGTGCTCATCGTGGACAGCCTCGGCGAGCGGCAGACCACCACCATCGCCCGTGGACACAACGCGCTCCACCCTTCCACCCGCACCCTGGAGGCGATCAACGACCCTGCCTCCCTGGGCTATGTGTACGGCGCGGTCACCGAGCACCTCGGGTGGCGTCGTGGTGACGAGGAGGGCACCGTGATGGCGCTCGCCGCCCTCGGCGATCCGGAGCGGTTCCGCCCACTTTTTGCCCGGGCCCTGCGCACCACACCCACGGGCTTCTCGGTCGACCCCGCCTACTTCCCGCCGCGCGTGCTGACCTCGGGCTACCCGAGGACCTCTCGCCGCTTCATGGACGAGACATGCCCCGAGCGCCACCCGAGCGAGCCGATCCAAGACGTCCACCGGGATTTGGCCGCCGCCCTCCAGGAGCGCACCGAGCAGGTGATACTGCATCTGGCCCGCAGGGCCCGGACGATCACCAGATCGCGCCGCCTGTGTGTCGGCGGTGGAGTCGCCACGAACTGCGTGAGCATCGGGCGGATCATCGAGGCCGGAATTTTCGACGAAGTCTTCGTCCCGCCCGCCCCGGGCGACGCCGGCACCGCGATCGGGGCCGCCATCGCCGCACACACCGGCAGCCGCACCCGGCGGCCCGTGTCCGGCGTCGCCCGGGCCTGCTATCTCGGCCCGTCGTACCAGCACCAGGCCCTTGACCTCACGCCATGGCCCGGGCTCCAGCAGAAGACGCTGGGCGTGGAGTCCGCCGAGTTCCTCGCCGACCAGCTTGCCCACGGCATGATCGTCGGGCTCTTCCAGGGACCAGTCGAAGCCGGCCCCCGCGCCCTTGGGAATCGCTCGATCCTCGCCTCTCCATTGGAGCCCGGGGTCGTCGAGCGTCTGAACGCCACCGTGAAGTTCCGGGAGCCGTTCCGCCCATTCGCCCCCATGGTCCTGGCCGAACGCGCCGCGGAGTTCTTCACCCTCGGCCAAGAGGCGCCGTACATGTCGATGGCGTCCGGCGTAACCGACGAGGCGCGCGAGCGCGTGCCAGCCATCGTGCACGCCAACGGCACCTCCCGCCTCCAGACCGTCACCCGGTCGCAGAACGCGTTCATGCACGACGTGCTGAGCGCCTTCGCCCGCCGTACAGGGGTGCCGGTGCTGATCAACACCTCCCTCAACGTCAAGGGCAAGCCGATCTGCGGAACACCGGAGATGGCTCTGGACTGCCTGGCCAACTCCGGACTGGACGCCCTGCTGCTGGAAGGTCGGTGGATCACAAAGTGAAGATCGGATACAGCTTCTGGGGATTCCTCGGCAACGGAATCACCGACACCCCGGACGGGGGCCGCAGCCACCGCCGCCCCCTGATCGACGCCCTCCTCGGCCGCGGCCACGAGATCGTCTTCCTACAGGCCAACCGCGACCTGATCGAGGCCGGCGACGACCTCGGCAACGCCTACGCCTTCCACAGCGGCACCCCGGACATCGACGTCCTGTTCCTGGAGTGGCGCTGGGCAATCGACGGGCGGAACACCAACCCGTGCGGCACCGAGGGGCACACCTGCGACCTGCACCGCCAGACAGAGCTGGTCACCTGGTACACAGTTCGGCTCGGAACCCCGACCGTGATCTGGGATAAGGACCGCCAGCTCCGGCCGGACAGCGTGTGGCGGCGTATCCGCCAGACCACTGTGTGCGAGGCCGCTCTCGAACCTACGGCGGGTGCCCACCGCCTGCTCTTCCCGGTCGACGACCGTCTCCTCGACGAGGCGGATCCGATCGTGCTCGCCAAGAAGCCCAGGGATCTCGTCCTCGGGTACGTCGGCAACCAGTACGACCGCGACGAGCATTTCGACCGCTTCTTCGCGTCCGCCGCCACCCGCTTCGATCACCTGGTCGGGGGCAAGTGGACCAAGACCGATCGCTGGCCCCACGTCCGGTTCCTCGGCAGGCTGCCCTTCGAGGCGGTCCACGCCGTGTATGGCAGGTCTCTGGCAACCGTGCTGATGCTGCCGGAGCGGTACGCCGTCGTCGGGCAGATGACGCAGCGGATCTTCGAGGCCGTTCTCGCCGGATGCCTGCCGCTCACTCCTGCCGACATCCTGCACGCGGACCGCTTCGTGCCCGAGGAACTGATCGTCAGCTCCGGCAGCGAGGTGATCGAGCGGCTCGCCCACCTCCAGCGGATCGCCGGCACCCAGCAGCACGCGGACCTGATCGCGGCCTGCCTGGACCGCCTGGACCTGTTCCGCCTGAGTCGGCAGGTAGACGCGTTGGAAGCCGTACTGGACACGGCCGCCAGCCCCGTAAATGTGGAGCGGGGAGCGGCGTGATGCAGCTGGCTTCCCAGGCCATGGCACCTGGATCATCCGAACGTGTCCGACCGGCCGGTCCGACCGGGCACCCGAGCGCCTCTACGCTGAAGCACCATGAAGAAGGTCGCCATCGTCGGCTGCGGAGGCAGCGGCAAGTCCTACCTGGCACGCGAGCTGGGCAGGATCCTCGACGCCCCGGTCACGCACCTGGACGCCGCGTTCTACGACGACGCGTGGAACGCGCTGCCCATGGAGAAGTTCGCCGCCCTGCAGCAGGACCTGGTCGCGCAGCCGAAGTGGGTGATCGACGGCAACTACAACTCCACCTTGCAGATCCGGCTCGAAGCCTGCGACACGGTGGTCCTCATGGACGTCTCGACCGTAGCCGCGCTGTACGGGATCTTCTCCCGCCAGATCCGGCACGGTGCAGGGCACAAGGGCAACGGGGTGCACAACCGCATCCACTGGGGCGTGATCAAGTACGTGGCGACGTACCGCCGCAAGATGCGCCCGCGCGTCATGGCCAAGATCGAGGAATTCGCCTCGGGCCGTGCCGAGGTGGTGCTGCTGCGCAACCGGCGACAGACGCACCGCTGGCTGCGCAAGGTCGCCGCCGAGCACCGCTGAGCGCTCCGCGCCCCCGAGGGGAAGGTGCGGCATGAGCGGCGCCAACCCCTTCCTGGACCCCGCGCGGCAAGCGGAGCTGTATGGGCACGCCTCGCGGCTGGCCGGCCGGTCCAATGCCCTGATGCGGGCGAAAACCTCCGGACGCCCGGTACCAGACACGATCGTGCGCCTGGTGCGCGCCCACCACGAGCGGGCAGACACGCTCGGCCTGGTCTTGGACGTCGGCTGTGGTCGCGGTACAAGCAGTCTGGCCCTGGCCCAGCAACTCCGGCCGCAGCGGGTACTCGGTCTCGACGCGGCTCCGGCCTTGATCGAACAGGCCCTACACCGCGCTCAACGGCTCCCCGACGTCCCAGTCAGCTTCCTCATGGGCAACTTCCACCAACTGCCGCTTCCTGCACAGTCATTCGACGTCGCTGTCGCAGCCTTCTGCCTTTACCACTCACCGCAGCCTCAGACGGTGGTCGCGGAGATGAAGCGGGTGCTGGCTCCGGGAGGGCTGGCCGTGCTCGTCACGAAGGGACTCGACAGCTACCGGGAGATGGACCAGCTGGTCTCTGCCGCCGGCCTCGACCCGCGGGCCGAGCAGCACGAGAGCCTGTACGTCTCGGCGCACAGCGGCAACCTCGCCCACCTGGCCGCCGTGTCGCTCGACGTACTCGCTGTGGAGCACGAGGAACACCGCTTCACCTTCGACGGACACGACCACGTGGCGGAATACCTGGCCACCAGCCCGAAGTACGACCTCGCCCCGGGCCTTTACGGCAATCCGGGCGCGCTCGCGGCAACACTGCATGAGTTCCTGCCGGACCGGCCCCTCACCACCAAGTCCCTCGTCACCTTCGTGGTGGCCAAGTCGGGGGGAGGACGGTCGTGAGCGTTCGCCAGTTCACCAAGCACTACGAGACCCCCGGCCGGGTGGCCTCGGCAGCCCGCCATCACGCCTGGCTCGTCGAGCACGCACCGCCGCTGCGGCTTCCGGCGCTGACGGTGGTGGGGCCGACGAGCCTGACATACGAGTGGATCGACGGCCGTCCTGCCCGGACCGAGGACCTGCCGGCCCTGGCTGGGTTGCTGGGCGATGTCCACGGGGCCGCCTGGACCACCGACCTCCGGCCGGCCGCGCTCAACAGGCCCCACCGTTTCCGTGACGGCATCGCGTTCGGCGACTACATCGGTCCCCGGCAGGCTGCCCTGCGAAGAAGGCTGGAACAGGGGTACCTGCCGGACCGCGGGGCCTTGCACGCATTGCTGACGCTGCTCGAGAAGACCGCCGAGGGGCCGACCGCCTTCTACAAGGACAGCAACCCGCGAAACTTCATCATCACCGAGGCCGGCGAGATCTACACGGTCGACACCGACGATCTGACGCTGGCGCCGATGGGTTACGACCTGGCGAAACTGATCGCGACGCTGGTCCTGACGTACGGGCCTTTGCCGACTCCAACCATTGACTCGGCCCTGTGCGCCTACAACGAGGCCGCCGTACGCCACGACCCCCGGCTTGGCATCACGGATCGCGAGCGGCTCGACGACTTCCTCGCCCTGCACGCCGTGTTGACCGCTCCGTACGCCGGGCGCAACGGCTACCGCTACTGCTGGTCGCCCCGACCCTGCCCCCGAGGATCCGCATGATCACCACCGAACTCGTCTTCGTCCGCCACGGCGAAGCCCAGTGCAACGTCGACGGCCTGGTAGGCGGCCCGCGCACCTGCACCGGGCTTACCAACCGCGGATACGCCCAGACCGAACGGGTCGCGCTCCGCCTCGCCACCGAGCACCGCGACAAGCCGTTCGGAGCGCTGTACGCCGGCCCACGCCTCCGTCTGCGCCAGACCGGCGAGATCATCAGCCAGGCCCTCAACCTCCCCATGTTCACCGACGACCGCCTCGACGGTCCGGTCCACGGTGCCGCCGACGGCAGACCGTGGGCGGAGGTGAAAACAGCCGCCGATGGCGGGCCGCACGCCCACCCGGACAGGCCCTGGGCTGCTGGATCCGACACGTGGAACGGCTACCTGGAGCGTGCCGGCCGCCTTCTACGGGAGCTCATCGACCATCACGAGGGTGAGCGCATCCTGTTCGCCGCGCACGGCGAGACCGTGATCGTCGCCCACACCCTGCTCCTGGGAATCCCGCTCGGATCTCCGGCCGGGTTCACGGTCTCTCACGGGTCCATCACCCGGTGGCAACACCACCTCAACCGGCTTGGGCAGAGACGGTGGATGCTCGACCGCCACAACGACACCGAGCACCTGGCCGCGTTAGCGCAGGAGGCTGTCGCGTGATCACGCTGTCCGATGATCCGCGGCTGAGCCTGGCACGCGGCGCACTCGGAGCGGTCCGGATCGTGCACGATCCGACTCTCCCGCCCCGAGTCCTGCGTCTGGTCGACACCGACGGCAATGAGTTCTTCGCCAAGCAACACAGCGAACGCGACCGATACACCCGAGAACTCCATGCCTATCTCGCCTGGGGAGCTCACCTGATCGGGCACGTCCCCCGAGTGGTGGGCCGACAGGACAGAACATGCACCCTGCTGCTCACCGCGGTGCGCGGCGTACGGGCGGATGCGGTCGCCCCCGGATCGCCGGAGGAGGAACAGGCTCACTACGAGGCCGGGCGCGTCCTGGGCAAGCTGCACCACGCCACCTCGGTACCGCGTACCGGCGCCGTCGGCACGGAACTCGCCCAGCGGCTACGCGACTGGAGCGCCCGTGCAGACCGAGCCGGCCTCATCTCCACGGCCGAACGCGACCGCATGAGCCACAGCGCGGACGTCTTGGCGAACACGCTCATGGACAGCGCGGTGTGCCACCTCGACTACCAGCCGCGGAACTGGCTCCTTGGGGACGCCTTCGGAATGTGCGACTTCGAGCACATGCGCCGGGACGCCCGCATCCGCGACTTCGCCCGGCTCGAATTCCGCCGCTGGCAGGCCGCTCCCCACCTCCGCACGGCTTTCTTCGCCGGATACGGAACGCCGCTGAACGACACCGAACAGCGACTGCTGGAGTCCTTCGGTGCGATCGAGGCCGTCACCGCCCTGGTCCGCGGACACGAGCAGGACGATCTCGCCCTCAGCAGCCACGGCCGCACCGTTCTCGCCCGGCTCGCTTGAACCACAACCCTCCCCGGATTCCTGGAGAACTCCGTGTCACAGCACGCATCCCACATGACCACCACCGTGCCCCGCCGGGCTGTGGTGACCGGCGACGCCGGCTTTATCGGCTCCCACCTCGCGCAGGCCCTCGTCCAGGCCGGCGCCGTCGTCGTCGGCGTCGACCGTCGTGACCCTGCCACCGACCCCACGGCCGCAGCCAACCTGGCCGCCCTGCAGAGGCTCCCGGGGTACATGCACGTCACCGCTGACCTCCTCAACTGCGCGATCGAGCCGCTTCTCGTGGACGCGAACGCCGTCTTTCACCTGGCCGGCATCCCCGGGGTACGCCCCTCCTGGGGGCCGAAGTTCAGCGAGTACGTCGCCTCCAACGTCCTCGCCACCCACCGCGTCATGGACGCCGTCACCCGTATGGGTGTTCCCCGGCTGGTGGTGGCCTCGTCCTCCAGCGTCTACGGCCCCACCGAGGGCGGTCCGAGCGTAGAAACCGACCGGCCACAGCCAGCATCCCCGTACGCGGTCACGAAACTCGCCGAGGAGCAGCTCTGCCTCGCGCACTCCGCCCAGGCCCATTGCCCCGCCAGCGTCGTCGCTCTGCGGTACTTCACCGTTTACGGCCCCCGGCAGCGCCCCGACATGTTCACGCACCGCGCCCTCACGGCCGCCCTGACCGGCCAGTCACTACGTCTGTACGGAGACGGTCACCAGCGCAGGGACTTCACGTACATCGACGACGCAGTCGCCGCCACCATCGCCGCGGCCACGATCCCGACCGCCAGCGGAGTGATCAACGTCGGGGGTGGTTCGAGCGCCTCCCTGCTGGAAGTGATCAACATTGCGAACAGCCTCTCCGGTCGCGAGATCCAGGTTCACCAGGAAAACCACCGCAGCGGCGACGTCCTCACCACCCGCGCCGACCCCGGCCGCGCCCATGAGGTCTTGGGCTGGCAGCCCCAGGTCGACCTTCACAACGGCATGCGAGCCCACATGCAGGCGCTTGCCGCCGAGACCGCCGCGTACGGCCACGCGGCATAACCAGCGGGACACCAGGAGGAGTTGCAGTGGAGAGTCCTGAAAGGGCGCGACTGGAAGCCTTTTTCCGGCAGATCACAACACGGTTTCCCGCTGGCGAGCACGTCACCACGCTGATCATCACGCACCTGCTCTACGAGCGGCCGGCGTTCCTCCGCGCGATGGCCGCGACGTCCACGGTCGGTGCTGTACTACCCAAGCCCAGGTCCGTCGACCAGCCGACGCTGGAGAAGGTCCGACGTGCCTTCACCGTCCATGACCTGAACCGAGAACTGTTTGCCGACTCGACCTGGGCGTTGGAGTACCTGGAGGACACAGCAGGCGGCCGGAACGTCATCCTGATAGACATCGGCGGCTACTTCGCGCCGTGCCTCGACACCCTGGTAGAGAAGTTCTCCGGCCGTGTCCTCGGCGTCGTCGAGGACACCGAGAACGGACACCAGCGGTACGCGGCACTCGACCGCCTGCCCTGCCCGGTCGTCTCGGTGGCCCGCTCCCCGCTGAAGGACTGCGAGGACCACCTGGTGGGCCGGTCCATCGTCTTCTCGACCGACGCCCTCGTACGCGCCCGCGGCGACATTCTGACCAGCCGAAATGCCTGCGTCATCGGGTTCGGCAAGGTCGGCCGGGCCATCGCTCAGACGCTGCGCGCCCAAGACCTACGCGTCACCGTCCACGACACCGATCCAGTCAAGAGAGTGCAGGCGCATTCCCAAGGCTTCCGTACGAGCGCGTCGACGGCCGAGGCGCTGCGGGAGGCAGAACTCGTCCTGTGTGCCACCGGCAACCTCGCCCTCCGCCAGGGCGATTTCTCCGCCCTGCGCAACGGGGCGTACCTCGCCTCGGTAACGTCCTCAGAGGACGAACTTGAACTCGGCAGCCTCCATGGCCTCTACAAGCGCACCCCGGTCAGCGAGCATCTGACGCGCTACGAGATCACGGGCCACTACTTCTACGTCCTCGCTGACGGCGGCGCCGTCAACTTCGTGCACGGCGCCGCCGTCGGCTCATACATCCATCTCGTTCAGGCCGAGATACTCGCCGCCACCGCGGCCCTCAGCCACGGCCGCTTCCAGTCCGGTCTCCACGAAATGGCCGCACCCGACCGCCAGGCCATCGCCAGGATCTGGTTCGACTACTTCGACAGGTGATTCCATGCCGCCTTCCCCCGACCACATCCGTGCCACCGTTGAGGGGTACCTCACCCGCCACCCGTCCGAGCGGGACGCCCTGGCTGCGCTCTTCGTCGCCCTTACCGGCGGGGACGATCCGACCAGCCGCAAGACCTTTCCCACGCACGTCACGTGCAGCGCCATCGTCATCGACAGCAACGACCGGGTGCTCCACATTCAGCACAACGCCACGGGCAAGGCTCTCGCGCCCGGTGGCCACAACGAGCCAGGGGACACAGACCTACCCGGTGCCGCCCTTCGTGAACTGGGCGAGGAAGCCGGCATTCCTCGCGATGCCGTCGTCCCCCTCCCCGGCTTTGAGACCGTGCCGCTGGACATCGACGTACACGACATCGCCGCCAACCCCGCGAAGGGCGAGCCGGCACACCAGCACGTCGACTTCCGCTGGGCCTTCCTCCTCCGGGCCGAACACGCCGTGACGCTTCAAACCGAAGAGGTCAGCGGATACGAGTGGCGGTCCTTCGAGGACTCTGCCTCGCCGACCGTCCGCGCCAAGCTGGCCCTCCTCCCCCGCCCCACCCATTCCTGACACTCACCGACGGGAGTACGCCGTGGCAGTCACCACCGCCGCACCGCCGAGCACCGCGCGCCGTCACCACATAGCGGTCATCCCGTGCCGCTGGGGAGCCTCCCGATTTCCAGGAAAGCCCCTTGCGCAGCTCGGGGACAAGCCGCTGCTGTGGCACGTCCACCAGCGCTGCCTGGAGGCAGAGCGCCTCGACGGGGTGGTGGTCGCCACCGATGATGAGCGCATCGAGGAGGTGTGCCACCGCCTGGGCATCGAGTGCATGCGGACCGGAGAACACCTCACCGGCACGGACCGCGTCGCGGAGTGCGCAGAACGCCTGCCCGCAGACGCCTACATCAACGTCCAGGGGGACGAGCCGTTCATCTCCCCCACCGCGATTGACGCTGTCTCCCGAGCCATGGAGCACCTGGCACCCAGAGCCCTGGCAGTGAACGCATACACAGAGCTGGACGACGCCGGCGCCGTCCTGGACCACAACGTCGTCAAGGTCGTCGTCGACGCCGAGCACAACGCCCTCATGTTCTCCCGGCAGCCGATCCCCTACCCGCGCGGTGACCGGCCGAGGTACCTGCGTCAGCTCGGTCTCTACGGCTTCACCCGAACGGCCCTCGACACGTTCCGGCGTCTCCCTCAGGGGCCGCTGGAACGTACCGAAGGCGTGGAGATGCTGCGCTTCATCGAGCATGGCCACGACGTACGGATGCTCGGCGTCGCGGACGATGGGTTGGCGGTCGACACTCCCGAGGACCTCGCGAGGGCCGGCACCTTGTTGCGGACTCACACCGCGCGGGCGATCGCCCGCTTCTCCTGATGACCGCGGTCGACCGCCAGTCCCTGGATCCGGCGCTCTGCTCACACGCTTCGACGAGACCGCGCCCGTCCCCGGCGCCGCAGCAGCATGCTCGGCGTTTTGGCCACCGCCGCTCCGACCCCTGACCCAGGGGCCGCAAGGATCGATGCCACCCGCAAGCTCCGGCGCGCGCTGAATCCCAGGGTTACCAACACGACCGAAACACATGTGTTCGAAATTGCGGCCGGCTCGTTGAGCCACACGAACCAGCCGCACAACCGTCAAGGGGGACCACGTTGACTTCGGCCAGAACACCAGCACATGCGACTCCCCATAACGTGGCACGAGGGGATGGGTACTCGTACCGTGACGAGTCCAGCGGCATGGCCTCTGTGCGGATGATCACGGTCGCCACCATGGCGCGGGGGCTGCCCACGCCGGCTCTCCGGTCGCTGAGCTGCTCCGAGCCGGGAGGCGCCCGGTGAAGAGGTTCTTCGGACGCGTGCGGATGGCGGAGCCGGAGGTCTCCGACGCCGAGGAGGAACTCTTCGGCGGTCCTTTGCGCTACGACCTGGGCTGGTCGGAACACGAGCGTGCCCGGCTGGACTTAACGATGATGTCGGCTCTGCGCTCCATGCCCGGTCTGGTCGGGGCGACCTTGCGGATGGCGTGGCGTGCCGACCGCCGCGCGCTGCTCACGGTCGCCGTCAGCGAAATCGGGCAGGGTGTCGCCGCGGCGGTCGGGTTGCTCGCGGTCAACGCCGTCATGCACGCGCTGCTCGACTCGGGCACCCCCGAGCAGCGGCTGCACGCGGTGCTGCCGGGCCTGGTCGCCGCCGCAGCAGCGGCCGTGGTCAACTCGGGTCTGGCCGGCTGGTCCACCTCGCGGGCGGGCCGGCTGGAGCCGCTGGTCGAGCGGATCGCCACGACCCAGTACCTGGCCGCAGCCGCGTCGGTGGAGCTGGAGGCCATCGAGGACCCGGAGTTCCGACGCCTGATCGATGTCGCCCAGTACGGCGCCGCATCCGCCCGCCGCATGATCAGCGCCTGCGTGGCCGCGCTGAACGGCACCATCTCCCTGATCTCCACGGCCAGCGTCCTCACCATCCTCCACCCGGTGCTGCTGCCGCTGCTGATCCTGATCGCGGCGCCGCGCGGCTGGGGCGCGATGCGGGTGGCGCAGGAACGGTACGTGTCGGTGATGACCTGGGTCGAGCACGTACGGGCCAGCCGCCTCATCGGGAACCTGCTCACCGAGCGCTCCGCCGCGCAGGAGGTGCGCATCCATGCCGTCGGGCCGTTCCTGCTCAGCCGCTACGAGCGGATGGCCGAGAGCGCCGAGGCCGAGCAGGAGCGGCTGGCCGTCGGCAAGGCGGTCACCGAGTGGGTGGCCGCCGCGTTGTCCGGGCTCGCCATGGCGGCGACGTACGCGGCCATGTTCTGGCTGATCATGAGTGGGCATATGAGTCTGGCCGTGGCCGGGACCGCCGTCATCGCCGTCCGGTCCGGCTCGGCGAGCCTGGGCGCGCTGGTGATGAACATCAACCAGCTGCACGAGGAGTCCCTCTACGTCCGCGACCACGCCCGGTTCCTGGACGAGGCGGCGCGGCGCACCATTCCCAGCGGGGGCGATCCCGTTCCGACGCGGGTGAGGCAGGTCGCTCTGGAAAAAGTGAGCTACCGCTACCCGGACCGGGAAGCCCCCGCCCTGGACGAGGTCTCCCTCACGCTGCCCATGGGCTCGGTCACCGCCGTGGTCGGCGAGAACGGCTCAGGCAAGAGCACTCTGATGAAGGTGTTGTCGGGCCTGTTGCTGCCGCAGAGCGGGATCGTGTGGTGGGGAGAAGCGGACATCGCTTCCCTGGACCGCTCCGAGGTCTTCGACCGCGTCTCACTGCTCACCCAGGACTTCCAACGCTGGCCCGTGACAGCGGCGTTGAACATCCGGATCGGCCGGCCCGCCCGGCCGGCCGATCCCGAGCACCTGCAGCCTTCGGTGGACTACGCGGGTGCCGGACCGGTCATCGCAAAACTTCCCGAAGGGCTGCGCACCCTGCTGGCCCGGATGTTCCGCGGCGCGAGCGAACTGTCCGGCGGCGAGTGGCAGAAGATCGGGCTCGCCCGGACCCACTGGCGCAGCGCCACCTCGGATGCCGACGGCGTGCTCATCGTGGACGAGCCCACCTCCGCCCTCGACCCGGAAGCGGAGATCGCCGCCTTCGACCGCATCCGCCGGCTCGCCGCCCCGAACCGGGCCGTCGTCCTGGTCACCCACCGCATGTCCGGCGTCCGCCATGCCGACCGCATCTACGTCCTGCACCACGGACGCCTCGTCGAGCACGGCAGCCACGACGAACTCATGGCCGCCCAAGGCCGCTACGCCTCGATGTTCGACGCGCAAGCCGCCCAGTACGCCCCCGCGGGCACCATCCCCCGCCCCGGCTCCCCCACCATCGCAGATCCCGCATGACCCGCTCGAAAGGCCCCCAGGTGACGACTCCCCCCACGACCGCACAGGAACACGATCCCAGTGCACTGCGGCACCGGCTCGTCGGCCAGCTCCTCGCGGCTGGCCACGTCCGCACCGCCACTGTCGAGGCCGCCCTGCGCAGGGTTCCCCGCCATGCTTTCGCACCGGAAGTGCCCGTTAAGACCGCGTACGCCGATGACATCATCCCCACACGCCACACGCCCGACGGCCGGATCAGCAGCTCCGTCAGCGCACCGTGGCTCCAGGCCGTCATGCTCGAATCGGCCCGCCTCCGGCCTGGCCACCATGTCCTGGAGGTCGGCTCAGGCGGTTACAACGCCGCCTTGATCGCCGAACTGGTCGGCCCGACCGGACAGGCCACCACCGTCGACATCGACCCAGACGTCACCGACCGCGCCGCCCGCTTCCTCGCCGCCGCCGGATACGACCGTGTCCGTGTCCTCACCGCGGACGCCGAGTATCTGCCCGCCGATGTCGTCCCCGAAGGCGGATTCGACGCGGTGATCGTCACGGTCGACACCTGGGATCTGCCGTGGATCACCATGGTCGCGGAGGGCGGACGCCTCGTCGCCCCGCTACGCCTCCACCAGTACGTTTGGTCCATTGGGTTCACGAAACACGACGGTGCACTCATCAGTGAGGAGCCACTCACCGTGTGCGGCTTCGTCCCCATGCAAGGCGCCGGCGCATGGGAACCGAATCTACGCACCATCCCAGGCTGCGGCATCCGCCTTGCCTTCGAGGACGGAACACCCATGCCCGTCGACCAGCTGGCCCCGGCCTTCGACATGGCGCCCTCAACGGTCCGTACGCACGTCACCGTCGGGGGTGAGGAACCCTTCGACTCCCTCACCCTCTATCTGGCCGGGGCTCTCCCCGGCTTCTGCCGCCTGCCCGTCGACCCGGACCACCACACCGGCCTCATCAGTCCCCCACCCCCGCACTGGCCCGGCGCGGCCATGGTGCGTGGGAGGTCACTCGCCCGTCTGGCACACGAGCGGATCGGAGACGGCGAAAATGGCAACGGCGCCTACGAGTTCGTCATCCACGGCTACGGACCGGCCGGTCACCTGGCGGCCACAGAAATGGCCGAGCACGTCCGGCACTGGCAGCGCAACCACCGCGCCGCACCCTGCCCGCACATCACGGTCCAGCCCAAGGACGCCACCGGACCGACCGGCGCCTATACCGACGGCCTGCACGTGTTCCATAAGAAACACACGCGGATCAAGATCGACTGGCCCGTCATTCCCGGCGAAGCAGCGCCTGCAGCCCTTGCCGACGCCCAAGACCATGAGCCCTGCTGTTCTGCCCGCTCGCAAAGCGGCCGAGTGGCGACCGTGCCGGCCACCGCCGACTACTGGGAGCCGCTCTGGGCCGGCGGACGCCGGTATCGCGAGGTCACCAGCGCCGAGGCAGCGATGCTGGCCGATCATGTCGGACCGGGCCACGGACGCCCGGCACTCGACATCGGCACCGGCGAGGGTTCACTCGCCCGCCACCTTCACCAGCTCGGTTACCGCACCATCGGCATCGACTTCGCGCCCAGCGCCATCGCCGCGGCCCGCAACACCCAGCGGGGCGACGGGCCGGCCTGGCACCTGATGGACTTCGTCTCCGACGACCTCAGCGCCCTGCCGGATGCCGCGTATGCGATCGTCACCTGCCGCCTGGTCTACCGGTGGATCGACGACAAGGCGGCCTTCCTCGACCGCGTCCGACAGGTCCTGGCGCCCGGCGGGACCTTCTGGGTCGTCACCGAACTCGCCGGCCGCCGCGAGGAGGACGATCCGTACAGGCACCTCGGTATCACACCCGCCGAGGCCGAAATCCTCACCGCGGGCTGGTCCGTAGTACGCACCGCCGATCTCGACGTGCTGCGCTGCTATGCACTCCGCCCCTGAACTGAGCACGGAGGTCGACGTGTTGGACATCGAGCATCAGAACCGCCTCGCCTGGGACACCTATGGAAAGCACCACCTGGAGCGCGCCACTCCCCTGCCGGAAGTGGAACGGATCAGCTGGGGCCCTGCAGCGAACGGGCCCGGGGACGCCCTCCTCGGGGACGTCGAGGGCCTGCGGGTCCTGGACATCGGCTGCGGCCCTGGTCGGCACGCCGCCCACCTGGCCCGCACCTACGGAGCGCAGGTGGACGGCGTCGATGCTTCCCTCAGCCAAATCGAGAGAGCGCGTGCCCGCTACCCCGATGTACCGGACCTGCGGCTGGTGCACGCCGACGCTGTCGAGTACCTGGGCACGACAGCCCCGTACGACGTGATCTACTCCCTCAGCACCTTCCACTTCCTCGACCCGCACCGGCTCTTGCCCGCCCTGTCGACCGCCGTCAAACCGGGCGGACGGCTGTACTTCACCGTGCTGCACACCAACTCCGATGGCGACGGCCCCACCTCGACCGTCACCCCACGCCCGGAGATCCTGCGCATGGCCGGCGGCGACGATCTCACGGTGCACATGTGGGTGCTCACACCCGAGTTGTGGGAAGACCTGCTCGTGCACTACGGGTTCCGCGTGCAGGGCATCACCGTCCTCGACGCGCCGGAGAGGAACAACCACGCCTCCTACCGACTGTTCCAGGTCCACCGGCCGGCCCGGATCACCGCCCGTCCCCGCACCGCGAAGCCACCCGTCGCCCATGCGGCCGTCGGCGCCGGCGCAGTGCTCCTCGGACCCGAGGGCCTCCTCCTCGGCCGACACCGGCTGGGCACACGGGAGCTGCCCGGCGGGACCGTGGAGCCGGGCGAGTCACTGCACGAGGCAGTCGTGCGCGAACTCGCCGAGGAGACCGGTCTGTGCGCCGACCCGGCCGACGTCCGTCTTCTCGGCATGTTCCTCGACCAGGTCGGCGACGTCGTCCGCATCACCTTCGGCGCGCTCGTCACCCACTGGCAAGGCGAGCCGGCCGACCAGCCTGGCGAGAGTGTCGGAGACTGGCGCTGGTGGCCGCTGGATGCCCTGCCGCCGGACCTGTTCGAATGCAGCGCCCAGATCCTCACAACCTGGCGCCCGGACCTCCCCATCGACCACGCCCCCGCCCGCTTCTCGCCCATCACCGACCCGCACACGACCGCCTCCGCGTCATCCCAGCCCTGACTGAGGCGGGCCTCACCCGGTGAACCCCCTACCGCCTCACCCATCGCCGAATCAACAGGACCGATCCCGTGACCACTCCACGCCGTGCCACGCCCGCCGATGCCGAAGGCATCACCCGCCTGCGGTCCGAGCTGATCCTCTCCCAGCCGCTCACCCCTGACTGGCTGGCCCTGTGCCGAGACCAACTGACCGAACGCCTCGAGGCTCACGGCGATGCCCGGGCCTACGTCGTCGAAGCACCCGAGGGAGGACTCGTCACCTGCGCCCTGGCACTCGTCAGCCCCGTACTGCCCGCAGCCCGGTATCCCAAGGGACTGGCCGCACGCATCCAAGCCGTGGCCACCCGGCCCGGGTACCGACGTCGCGGCTACGCCAAAGCCGCCCTCACCGCGCTCCTCAACGACCTGGAGCAGGAAGACATCACCCTTTTCGAACTGCACGCCAGTGACGAATCCAGGTCTCTGTACGAGGGGCTCGGATTCGTCAGCGATCCAGCACTGATGCGCAGAACCGCACTACCTCCGCAATCTCGCGGTCAGCACAGGTGCGGCGCTCTGACCGACGACTGGGACACGATCCAGCGTCTGGCCGACACGTTCAGCCGTCTCGATGCCGAGAACGGACTCGCGCCAGAGGAGCAATGGACCCTGCAAGTGCTCAAGCTCGCCGAAGAGGTCGGCGAGGCCGCGCAGGCCGTCATCGGAGCCCGGGGCACCAACCCGAGAAAAGGGCACAGCCACACGTGGACAGACGTCCAAGACGAGGTGGCCGACGCTGTCATCACCGGCATGGTCGCCCTCGCACGACTGCGTCCCGACGCACGTGAATACTTCACGGCCGTCCTGGCCCGAAAAGCCGCGAAGTTCCTTCCATCACAGGATTCCGGCGACGAGCTGCTTCGCTGACGTAGCCCTGCCACGTGCTCCCGCTTCTCGACGTGCTCAACCGCCTCTCCCGGCAGTGACGGATGCGGCCAGAGACGCATGGGCCCCGGCTAGACGTCGTCAGCCGGGGCCTGCATGCATGTAGAGACAGCTCAGCGGTTCAGGACTCGGTGTAGCGAGCGAGGAAGTCCAGCTCGGCTTGAGAGATCCGCCGCGGCCTGCCGGTCTCCAGGTTGTACGCGGCCATCAAGGTCGTGGCTTCGGCATACAGATGGTCCGCGTCACGGATTTCGTAGGCAAGTTCCAGCCTCGCCCCCCCGACAGGTGACGACCCTGACGTGCACTTCAACGGGCTCCTCGCAGTAGGACAGGGGAGCGCGGTAGTCCACGATGGAGCGGCTGACCACGAATGCGTGCTGGCGGCGGCCGGCTTCGTCGGTGGGCAGCATCTCCTGGAACATCCGGGTCCTCGCCTCCTCCATGTACCGGGGGAAGAGTGCGTTATTGACGTGCCCGTACGCGTCCGCGTCGGCCCAGCGCAACGGGAGGGCATAGGTGTACTTCTTCACGAGAAAGGTCTTCCTGTATGTGGGGGGCAGATGGCATGGGGGCCACTGATGCTGTCGGCGGGCGGCTCTGAGCGAGGCCATCCATCTCGGTCCTTCAGCCTGCCATGCAGCTCTTCGGCGACTCGGCATTGCCTTCCTGAACCTGCTGCAGGACATCGCGGAGCACACGCTGCTCGGTGTCGCGCTCGTCGAGGAGCTGCCCGATGCGAACGCTTGCCGCCGCAGGATCGGCCGGCAGCGCAGCGCGCACCAGCTGACGCATCTCAAGGAGGCACGCGCCTTCGATCGTGTGCCTGGGCACGCGAGCGATAACGGTGGCCGGTGAGACATGGGTGACGGACCAGCAGCCGGTGGTCTCTTCTGTGGCCCACACCACGGTGCGCTTGTCCGGGGAAAGCGTCAGATGGACGTCGGGACCCACGGTTCTGCTGATGGCCGGCAGGGGGACGCCGTTCTCACCCGCCAGCGCTGCCGCTTCGTCTGCAGTGGCGACGACCATGCGAGACGCGAGGGTTGCCGCCTCCCTTCGCCAGCGGGTGGCGGCGTCTTCGGCCGCGCGGTTCTGCGCGTGCCGCTGGGCCGTCGCCACGTCCTCTTCGTTCGCGGTCATGGTTGCCCAGGCATCGCGGACGCCGCCGAGGGCGTCGCGCTCCTCGTCGCCATGGCCCTCAACCCAGGTGATCACAACGAAGCGGCAGTCGGGCATCGACGCGGGATAGAGGACGTGGCTGACGACCTCGATCGTCTCCCAGTCCAGCGTCGGCACGTTCATCCGGAAGACATGGCCATCGCGTGTCTCCCCCATATCGTGCTCGGTCTCCCAGACGTGCCGCACGTCGGGGTCCTTCTTGACGTCCTCGATCAGCCGGCGCAGCTCGGCGTCATTCGGCCTGGTGGCCTGGGCGAACTTGAGGATCTTCACGTACGCCGAGGCGTGCTTGTCCCAGTCCTGGTACTGGGCGCGGGCCTCCGGCGTCGTCAGAGCCCACCGAATGAGATTCGCGCCCGGCTCCATCACCCACGGCCACCACTCCGCCATGGCGGTGTTGAAGGCCAGGATGTTCCAGTGCTGGTCACACAGGTACGCGGGGCTGGGCATCTGCCGGTCGATGAGCAGACGCAAAGCCTGTTGCAGCTCCGGCTGGCTGGACCCACTCGGCGGAACGAGCATCGAGCCGACGTTGTAGAGCAGCAGTGCGTGACGCTCATCGCGGTCCAGCCGAAGTAGCCCGGAAAGGGCCTCGCACTGCGTGCGGGACAGTCGGGGCGGTGTCGCACCACGTTCGATCTTGCGATACGTGCGCTCGCTCATGCCCAGAGCCCTGGCCGTCCGATACTGGGTTACCCCTGCCGCCTTGCGCCACCTGCGCAGGAGGGCACCAAAGCCCATGTAGTGGCCGGCCAACTGCTGTCCGCTGCCGTCGCGCTCCGAAATCTGCCCGCCCGTAGCGTCATTCCCGCTGGGCTTTTGTTCCTGCGTGACCACGAAAATCCTGCCTTTGACTCTCAGGAGACGCAACGTTCTGGGCGCACATAAGGGCCCAGCGGCAGCGAATGCGCTGGACCCGCCCTTCGCCTCCCGGAAGAACCATACGCAATCCTTAACGATCTTGAACCGGGTGGGTCGCCCGCGAAAGGCGGCCACATGGTTCAACGTCGAACAAATGAGGCGCGACATGGTGGCACGTTCACGCCCTAAACGGACATGCCTCAAGGTCCACTCCTTGAGGTGGCCGGTAAATCGGCAAAACGTTGCCGCTTTTCGCTGAGCGGAGCGATGAACGGTCTAGACCACACTTCTTAGCGGACATTCGGTTGGCACCGCTGCTGGCATTTCCCTTACCTGATACGTGAGTTACGGCGTCGTAGGTACGCACCAACTACTGCAACACCCTGGCCACCTACCCCCACAAACTGGACAAATGATCGCCGTTGACGGGGTCGGACGGGCTTGACTTAAATCGCTCTGGCCAGCAGTTCCGCTCATCAATGTGGCATGAGACACAAGGGGGTCGCAGTGAGGATCATGTCCAAGACGCTCGGGTCCTTCGATCTGTGTCCACCGCTTAGCCGGTTGCTTGTCGACGTCGACGACGACCCGGAACATCCGTCGAGCCGGCCCACTGAAACAACAACCCGAAGCCGGATAGCGGTACGCGCAGCGCGACGGTTATTGATTCGCCATTCGGTGCTATGAGGGCGACGACAAGCGCCGGAATTGACCACCTCATATTTTCTGCGCAGATGTTAGCGCCTCGAATTACGGCTTCGTGTCTATGAGTACTGCCGGTAATCGCGGCAGTCGCCCCGCAGCGGCTCAGCAGTACATGGTCGATCGCCACCAGTCGACCGGACGTGCGACCTCGTCACTCTCTGCAACAAGTACAGAGTTTTAGAGCCAACTCTGGGTCTTGACACGGGTCGGTGCGTATGTTCGTCGTCCCCCGGGCACCCCGCCTGGTGCCCATCGAGCGTGAGGAGGAGGGCAGGAACCCAACGACTCGCGCAGGTCCGTATACAGCGACGGCGCCCAGGAGCGGCTACTCCTGGACGCCGAACGCGTAGCGGCACGTACCGCCCCGATCCGGCCCGGCTAGGCCAGAGAGGGCGGAGATTGCCCACCATCACCACGCTGATCCCTTTCCGACGGGCGCTTCAGCGTGGCAACACTGCAAAGTGGATTCTTCCATGCCTCCCGCCATACGCAAAAGGCCCCGTCATCCGGCCTGCGCGGCATCGGCTCTCGCCCTGGCGTCGCATCGCTTGGGCACGCTGCACGCCAGCCCGGCGTCGGTGAACAGCCGGCCGGGCGTCGCGGCCGGGGGTGTCCGATGAGCGTCAACGCACGCGAGTGGGTGTGGGAGCACAGCTCCAGCCGGGGCACCGCGCGGCTGGTCTTGCTGTCGATCGCCGACCGGGTCGCCGACGACAGGTGCGTCGCCTGGGCCTCGCTGACGAGTCTGGTGCAGAGAACGAACGCCAGCCGGACGGCAGTGAGGGACGCGCTGGTCGCGCTCGACAAGAGCGGCGAGCTGAGGGTGCTGGGGCACCTGGAGGGCCCGCAACGGACCACGGTGTACCGGCTGCCCCGGGCTGCCGCGTGGCTGGCGAAGGTCGCCGACGCTCGACGTGAGGACCCGGAGGCGTACGTCGACCCACCGACCGACTCCGATCCGGTGCCCAAGCTGGACGAGGAGGCCGAGAAGGGCCTGCGGCGGTACGGGATCTGCCCCAAGAAGGGTGCGGAATCTGGCCCCTCCCGCCGGAATCCGGCCGGTACGGAATCCGGCCCCTCGCGTCGGAATCTGACCCCCCGACGTGCCGGAATCCGACCCCAGCACGGTACGGAATCCGACACACAGAACCGTAGAGAACCTAAGTTGAACCGGAATGGCAGCAGTAGTGGTGCTGCCGTCACCTCGGCTGCCGACTGGCAGGTCGACCCAGCCAGCCACACCTGGGCCCGCCAGCAAGGCCACCTCGACCGCCTCGGCGAGGAGGGCCTGCGAACAGCCGACGCAAAGTGGCGCGCCCACCGCGCCGGGCACACCCCCCGACCGCCCGCTGCCTGGGCTGCCGACTGGCGCTCCTGGATCGCCCGGGAGCACGCTCCGGCCCGCCCGAAGCTCTACGCCATACCTGGCAGCGGACACGCCCCGACGGGCGGCATGACCCGCGCCGAGGCCCATACCGCCGCTCTCCTCGCCGCCCTCAACGAGCCGACGCCGACCGGAACGGAGTAGCCCATGGACCGCCGCGAAACTGCCGCCCTGCTGGCCTACATCGGCCGACTCGATCCCCGCACCATCCGCACCGACCAGGGCGAAGCCCGTGGCCAGCTCGCCCAGTGGCACGAGCTGCTGGACGAGGTACCGCTGGCCACGCCGCACGGCTGGGACGCCTGCGTCGTCGCCCGCCGCCACATCCGCGTCTCGCCGTACCAGATCCTGCCCGCGGACATCGCCCGCCCGTGGGAGAGCTACAAGCGCGACCGCCTGCACCGGCACACCGACCCCACCCCGTCGGCCGACCCCGACGACCAGGCGGCATGGACCGCTGAGCTGGTCGGCACCCGCCGTGCGGTCGCCACCGGCTCCGCCCAGCCGGTGATGTACCGGCAGCTGGCCGCAAGCCGTGTCAGCCCGAGGCTGGAAGCCCGGCTGAAGGAAGTCGGCTCCTGCATTCCGCCGGAGGCCAGGGCTGCCCTCGCGCCCTTCCGTCGCGCCCGCGCCGCCCGCGAGGCAGCCCTCGCCCAGGGCCAGCCCGACGCTCTCTCGGTGCGCTGCGATTGGTGCGAGGCACCGGTCGGCGAGCCGTGCCGCCGCCGGCGCGTCGACCCCGACGGTTTCGCACGCGGTAGCGCCCCGCGGGCCACCCCGCATCACTGCCGCCTGGACCTCGCCGCCGCCCAGCACGCGGCCTTGGCCTGACCGACTCGCACGACGGTGCACCGTCCGGTGCACCCGCGCAACACCACCGTCCCGCCCCTGCTGCCGCGCCCCTGTCCCGCGCCGCAGCAGGCGCCCGACGCCGCGTCCACCCACGCCGACCTGCTGTCGGCCGGCGCGGCAGCACACCGGAGACCACCTTGCGCCACATCACCATCCACACCACGCCGGCCACCGGCCTGCGCGGCATCGGCGACACCAGCTGGCAGCCCCACGGCGCCTGCCACGGCATGGACCCCGATGACGCCGACGCCACCTTCTTTCCCCTGCCCCGGGACTACGAGGCCATCGCCGACGCGAAGGAACTCTGCGCCATGTGCCCCGTGCGCCGCGACTGCCTCAACTACGCCTTGGAGAACGACCTCAAGGAGGGCGTCTGGGGCGGGCTGACCGCTGAAGAACGCGAACCCTGGCACAAGGGACTGCCCCATCGCCTCGACTACAGCCGCGTGGTCGCCTTCTTCAACGGCCGCGACGTCCACCTCACCGAGGCCGAGCGGCAGGTCGTCATCGACCACGCCTACGTCCGCGGATGGCGCCCCGACCGGCTCGCCGTCGCTCTGCAGATCGGCACCAAGCACGCCCGGGACCTGCTGCGGCAGGCCGCCAACAAGGTCTTCGACCGCGACCGCACCCTCGGCGTACCTCGTCGCAAGGACGCAAAGAGGAAGGCCGCACCCAGCAAGGCCAGCCGACCTGGGTCCGCCCGGCCCGCCACACAGCAGCCCGTCACCCGCCCGGTGGCGCCGGCCTCGGCGCACCCCCCTCTCGGAAAGGCCGCATGACCCACCCTTCCTGTCCCTCGGTGCGAGCCCCGACCTCTCCCACCTGCTCGCCCTCGGCGTCCCCGCCGCCGCGCTGGCCCTGGCCCTGGTCGGCTGGGCGTTCCGGCGACGGGCACAGAACCCGCAGAAACGACTCGGCACTGCCGCGGTCGTGGTCGCCGCCCTGGCCGCGCTCGGCTGCACCGCCTACAGCGCCGACACCAGCTGGCGCTTCGCCACCGACTATCTCAACATCGCCGGCACGGCCGAACGCGCCAGCATGTTCGCCGCCGCGGAACTGGGCCTGTTCGCCACCGCCCTGATGGCCCGGCAGAACCTGAACACCCAGGGCGCTCCTGGACTGCCGGGCACCTTGGTGTGGCTCATCACCGGAGTACAAGTGATCCCCGCTTACGCCGAGAGCGGTCCCGTAGGAGGCACTGTCCGCGCCTTCGTCGGACCGGTGATGGCGGCGATGCTCTGGCACCTGGCCATGGGCATCGAGCTGCGCCTGCGCACCCCTGGTGCCGCCTCCCACGGCCTGATCGCCACTCTCGGGCGAGAAGCACGCGAGCGCCTGCTGTCCCGACTTGGCATCGCCGCCCGGGACCGCGACGCTGCGCAGATCAGCCGTGACCGCGCCACCGCCCGCGCCGTGGCCCTGGCCACCCGGCTTGCCGAACTCACAGCCGAGCAGCGGCAGAGTCGACGGGGTCGGCGCCTGACCCGGCGGCTGTCGATAGCGATCGGCCGGGCCTCGGTCGCCACCGTCCCCGCCCAGCGAGCCGAGCTGCTGGCCCAGCTTGCCGCCCGCCGACACGCGCTCGCGCTCGCCACCGTCCCGCTGCCCTCCCCATGGTCCCCACCGCGCTCCGGCGAGATGGCGACCACGGTCCCCGCCGCTAGCACCGAGAGCAGCTCGGCCAACCACGGTCCCCACATCGTCGTCACTCGGAACGGGGACCGGGGACTGCAACCTCACCGGAGACCAGACACCGAGAACGCCAAGCAGCACCCCGGGACCGAGGACCGGGCAGCGGGGACCGAGGCGGGGACCGAGGACCGAGGCTCGATTCACGGGACCCACGAGCCGGGGACCAAGGCAGTGAACGCGGAGCCCGGTGAGGAGCACGAGAGCCGCTTGGGGACCGGCCTCCTGGTCGATGAAGTGCCTGCACAACGCCCTGAATGGCACCGGGGACCGGGGACCGACGAGTCGGTGACCGACACCACCGGGGACCGGGGACCGAACGACACGGTGACCGACACCACCGGGGACCGGGGACCGAACGACACGGTGACCGACACCACCGGGGACCGGGGACCGAACGACACGGTGACCGACACCACC
>NZ_JBVHDT010000009.1:227876-323024 GCF_055563235.1 Streptomyces sp. NPDC003248
ACCGGGGACCGGAGGGCCCAGGTTCCCCTGCGCCGGACGCCGGCCCCCAAGGCAAAGGGGAAGAGCAAGCGCAGTAGCCGGTCCCGCGGCCCGCAGGCTCAGCGTCCGGCGCGTGAGCCGGAGCAGGACATCGACCAGCTGGTCGAGCTGATCCGCCCCCACGTGCCCGCGCTGCTGGAACGGGACGGCAACGCGGCCGTGACTCGAGTCCAGCTCAGGGAGATCATCCGCCGCGAGAAGCTCCCCGGCGGCCGAAACGACCGACTCAGCCTGGTCCTGGCAGCCCTGCGCAGCCCAAACAGCAACACGACGACAAGGAGCACCACACCATGAGGACCTGCCCGCAGTTCGCCGCCATGCGTGAGGAATACGAGCGGGAGATCGGCTATCTGAGCGCCCACTCCAGGCGGCATGCCGGCAAGCCGTCGGCGAAGGCCAGCTCGACGTACGCCGCTTCAACGAAGGCGCGGATGGCCCGGGCGCTCAGCGGCCACGTCGGACGCTGCCCCGAGTGCGGCTGACCCTGCAAACCAGCAGGTCACTCCCCCTGTCCCCCTTTGGTGGCCCGGCGCACCCCGGGCCACCGCCCCGTACCGAGAGGCATCCCGTGGTTTCCCACCCCAACCCTCCGTCGCGGCACATGGCCACCGAGGCGGCTGCGTGGGCCACCGTCCTGGTCCGCCGGCACCTCGTCTACGCCATGGTGCCCGTCCCGACCGGCCAGTGGCTCGTCCAGCAGGTGCCGAACGGGCCGGTCCAGCTCCTGCACGGACCGGCCTCCGTTCTCGATCTGGCCGCCACCATCCAGCGGCAGCTCCGTACGGCGAGGCCCGACAGCCGATGACGAACCCGAACGAGAACAGCGCCACCCCGGATCCTGCTCGGGACCCCAACTCGGTCTGGGGGCGAGCAAGTTATCGCAAGAGCATTGCTCCCGTCGGGAGCAATGCTCTTGCCTCCCCCGCCTCTGGAATGGCGGGAGCGGACCGGCACCGGGAGGTGCCGGTCCACCAGGGTGCGACCGAAGGCGGACCGCATCCAGAAGGGGGGCTGCCGCACACGTGCCACACCGCGTACTGCGAGCACGCCGCGCCGCCGAAGCCACACGTGCGCCAGCGCGAGCGCCTGCGTGACGAGCACAAGCGCATGCGTCAGCCCAGCTGCCGTATGAACGACGACGAGTACCAGCTCCTCGTCCGCGCCGCGTCCGCCTGCCGCATGAGCGTCGCCAGCTTCCTCGCCTACGCCGCCCTCAAAGCAGCCCGTGACCTCGACCGCGCCGCTGCCGAGATCGCCACCGAACGAGAAGTGCTGACCGAGCTGTTCGCCGTACGCCGGCACCTCGGCCAGATCGGCAACAACCTCAACCAGGTGGCCAAGGCCACCAACGCCGGCGCCGACGTCCCGCACACCCGAGCCGTCCTCGACGCCGTCCACCGCGCCGCCAAGCGGGTGGAGACCTTCACCCAGCACTACCTGGACACCGAGAACCACGTCGCATGATCCCCAGAGTCCACAAGCGCGGGACACGCACCATCGGGCTGCTGTACTACCTGTACGGGCCGGGCACGCACGAGGAACACGTCGACCCGCACCTCGTGGCCGCCTGGGACAGCCTGGCGCCAGACCCCGGCCGCGACCCGCAGGCGACGTACACGGAGTTGCAGAAGCTCCTCGACCAGCCGGTCGAAGCCCTCGCCCCCAGCCGTCGCCCGGCCAAGCATGTGTGGCATCTGTCGGTGCGTGCCGCGCCAGAGGACCCCGTACTCTCCGACGAGCAGTGGGGCGAGATCGCCCGGCGCATGGTCGCGGCCACCGGCATCGCCCCCGACGGCGACGCCGCCGCCTGCCGCTGGGCGGCCATCCGCCACGCCGACGACCACATCCACATCATCGCCACCCTCGTCCGGGAGGACGGCCGTAGGCCCCGCCTGAACAACGACGCGGGACGCGCTCAGGCCGAAGCCCGTCTGATCGAAGCCGAGTACGGCCTCAAGCGGCTCAACACCGGGGACGGCACCGCCGCCCAGCGGCCGACCAGCGCCGAGCGCCACAAGGCCGAACGACAGCAGCGGGAACGCACCCCGCGCGAGGAACTGCGTGAAACCGTTCGCCGGGCCGTGGCCGGAGCCACCGGTGAGAGGGAGTTCTTCGACCGGCTCGCCGCTGCCGGCCTGCTCATCCGGCGGCGGATCGCACCCTCCGGTGACCTGCTGGGCTACACCGTCGCGCTGCCCGACGACCGCAACAAGGACGGCGAACCCATCTTCTACTCGGGGTCCAGACTTGCCCCGGACCTGTCGCTGCCCCGCATCCGCGAACGCTGGTCCGCCGACGACGACCAGGCCAGCGGTTCAGTCGCTGCGCCGTCACGCACGGCGCCCGGCGCCCCGTCCACCGCGCGCCGCGGCACTGCCTCCGCGGCATGGCAGGCACTGATCGTCATCGAGGAAGGCGACGACGCGGTCGCCGCCGCTCACATCGCCTCGGCCGGCGAGGTCCTGGACGCGCTCGCCAAGACCTCCGCCGCCCACACCCGGACTCAACTGCGCGAGGCCGCCCTCGCCTTCGAGCGGGCCTCCCGTTCGCACTTCCGGGCCGAGCGCGGCCACGACCGGGCGCTGCGGCAGGCCGCCCGCGACCTGGTCCTCAGCGGGCCCGCGCTCGGCCGCGGGGAGGACGGGGCAACCACCGCGATGGCGATCGACATGTTGTTCTTCCTCGTCACCGCGGCCATGCACTGGCACGCGAAGAAGGGCCACGCTCAGCAAGCTGCCTCCGCCCGTCAAGCCGCCGAACACCTTCGTGCCGCCTACCAGGCCGCCGCCGCCCAGCCGCTGGGCGCCCTCTACCAGCGCGGCCGGCGCTTGGGCCACCCTCTCCTGCAGCGGCAGACGGCCGTGCTGCGTGAGGCTGTGCCGGAGTTGGCGGACCAGGTCCTGGCCGAGCCCGGCTGGTACGCGCTCGCAGCCACCCTCGCCGACGCCGAAGCCGCCGGCCACAACGCCACCGCGCTCCTCGCCGATGCCGCCGGACGCAGGGAACTCGACACCGCGGAATCCGTCAGCGACGTGCTGGTTTGGCGCCTGCGCCGTAGTGCCGACCTGCCCGCCGACACCAGCAATGCCGTGACCGCCGACCGCGGGACGGAGCACCTGACCAGCCGCACCGGACGCGCGGAGCAGGGCCGGACCACCGCCCGGCGAGGCCGGTCGTGACTGTGGACTTTGCGAGTTGAACAGGTCACATGCCTTCGAGGACGATCATGACGCGAGCAGGACGAGGCGCAGGAGGAGCCAGCGTGTTTGATCGGATACGCCGCCGCAAGCCGGATGTGTTCGACATCGAGATGCAGCGCCGGCACGAGGAGATGTGGGAGATGTGGCAGCGCATGCCCCTCCCCACGCCTCCGATGCCGCAGCCTGGCGTGCAGCTGTCCGAGCCAGTGGCCGAGGTGGACGACTTCCTGCCGCCGGATCTGCGGGTCCCGAGCCACGACCAGGTCGCCGGCCGGATGATGCCCTGGCTGCGGCCTCTCGTCCTGGACGGCGAGGTCGTCACCTGCGCGGAGTGCGGCGCGTACCGGGACTGGATCATCATCTCGACCCAAGATGAGCTTTGGCTGCGCTGCCGCGCCGGTCACCAGCAGCAGGAGAGGCGCCTGGACACGGCCTGGTACAACCGGAACTCCGCGTCGGTCGATGCCACGCACGCCACGTTCGAGGACTGCCTGCGCCACCTCGGCCACTGACCCCTATACCCCTACGACCCCACAGGGCCCACTGGCCCGCACTGCCCAACCTTCTCCCAGAACCAAGGGGTTAAGTCGTGCGCGTTCGCGTCGCCACCAACGCCGTCGGCATCACCGCCGTTGCCCTGCTCGCCCTGCCCGCCTGCTCGCCCCACAGCGCGGCACTTCCTGCACCGTCGTCCTCCGCCGCCTCCGGCAGCCCGGCCGTCAATGAGGTGAACAGCACCCCACTGTCGTCGGCCGCACTCACCGCCCGCCTGCTCGACGAGAGCGACCTGGGCAGCGGCTACACCCGCAAGGCCGAGCTCCCTGCACGGCATGACGACGTCACCGTTCTCGGCTGCCCTGCCCTCTCCGACCTCGGCGGCGAGGCGGCCACCGGAGGATCGCTCGACTTCCCCCGCCAGGCGAAGACCTCCTTCACCTACGCCGGCCACAGCGACTCCGAGGTCTCGGAGGAGCTGTACAGCGACACGCCCGCCAAGCTGTCCGACGGCATGGTCGAGGTCTTCGACGCCATGGCCGGGTGCCCCGAGTACCAAATCCTCGTCGGCGGCTCCGCCGTTGACATCGCCACCCAGAAGACGGCATCGCCCCACCTCGGCGAGGAGCAGTGGAGCCAGCTGCTGGCCTTCTCCGCCGGCGGACACGACAGGGTGGTGAAGCAGACCGCGATCCGCGACGGGAACGTCCTCGTGGTCGTTTCCGGTTCGCCCGCTCTCGTCGACCGGCACCTCGACAAGGCCCTCACCAAGGCAACCGCAGGCCGCTGAAAATCCCACTGCTCGGTGCCCCGCCCCGCGCGTTCCTGGCGGGGCACCGTCGCATGGCCCTTCATTCACATCGCAGCGAGCCGCGCTGGACCTCGTACGCCCACCCGCGTGGGACAGGCCGTCCTTCGGCGAGCAGTAGGGCCTCGTACGTGTCGCATATCAGCCGGAATGCGGCGTCCTCCGCGGCCAGGATGTCGATGCGGTAGGGGCCGGCGACGTATACGGGGCGTCGTTCGTCACTGGTCCCGGCCCACTCCAGACGGTGCCTGAATTCTTCAGACAGTTGATCGTCCGGCTGCCGCTGTCTGAAGTTGCGCACCTGGGGCTGTTGCAGGTTGCCGACACCCATGGCGTACTCGTCGAAGTGCTCGATTACATCCCGGGCGTGTTTTCCGCCCGGCACCGCACGGTCGAATGCCTCAAGGGCGTCGCTGACCAACTGCCGAGCTGCTTCTGTCTTCACGTGTGTGCGTGTCATCTCGACGCCCCGCAAAACGTGGCGTAGTGCCATCACCGTATACGGAGCGTCTATGACGGCCCGGCCGGAGTCGCGTTCATGGGTAAGCCTGTGAACGTCCAGAGCCACCTTCCGGTGGGCCATAACGGCAGACGAGTGTCCGATGTTGGCTCCGTGCTCGGTTGGCCGCCACTCGCTCTCGGCTTCGCTCATTCTTTCAACTCCCCGTGCCTTCCTGGGCGAACAGGTCAGCCTACGGCGCCAACCCATACCCGTGCGGCGCTTTATTCGTATCTCTGGCGTTCTTGATGAGCGCAAGACATGTGACGGGTGCGCGAAAAGGCCCGGACACCTTCGAGGGTGTCCGGGCCTTTCGATAGCACGCGGAGGGCCGCTAGGTACATGCCCCATTGAGGGCTCCGACCAGTCGATGCCACACAAGGGCCCTGACCTCATTTCTCCTCTCTGTCCCTGTGGATCACGACGCGTGGCGTCAGATGGCCGGAGCGCGCAGGAGCCGGTCTTCGGTGCTCGCGGGAAGCACCCGGCGCAGGACCGGTGCGGTGGAGCTGATCGAGCCTGCGAAGGCGGCGACCAGGTCGTGGGGGACGCTGGAGCTGAACGACGCGGCCCACAGGCATCGTGCGCCGAGCACTGGCTCGGCCCATGCCTGCCACCCGTCCAGGCTCGTCCCTGTGTCGTCGGTCAGGGTGCGCGGGTCGGCGTCCTGAATGAGGGCCGGCACCGTGCCGTAGCTGATGTGGGAGGTGAAGGTCGCGTCCATCGCTCCCGCACGGGGCTGGTCGATGTCGAGGAGCCAGCCGTGAGTGGTGACGGCGTCGAGGACCAGCTCGGTCCCGCCGAACTTCTCGGCCGGGCGCTGCCGTGCGTCGAGTGCGACGAGAAAGTCGACGACGGCCTCTCCGGGGACGTCGGGGGTGAAGTACGCGGACCACTGCGCGAGCGGACTGGCCGTGTCCGTGCGAGCCGACACGTGCCAGGCGACTGGCAGGTCCCCCAGCAGGAACGGCTCGTCCGCCAGAACCCACTGGGCCCATCGGAGGGTGTCGGGGCTGAGGTGCAGGACGGTGCTGCGTACGACCTGTCGGTCCTCCGGTACCTCGTCCGGCTCCTGCCGGCCGCGGACCATCGTCAGGCTCATCCAGCCAAGGCCGGTGAGGGTGTCGGCGACGGTGTCGTAGAGCCGTCCGTCGTCGCCGGCCAGGTGGCGGGGGCCCACCCAGTACGCGGCCTGGGTCCGATCGGGTGCGGCGGGGTCGAGGGGAAAGTCGGGATTCAGGGGCACCTCCAGGATGATGAGGATCTACTGGCCGCCGCGAGCCGTGCGGCGGGGCCGACGCGGTGGCTGGACGGGAGACTGCCAGGCCAGCGTCACGGCTACCTCGGGCGGCAGGACACCGAGCTGGCTGTGCTCATCGCTGCCCTCGGCGAGATGGACGACCGTCTGCCCGGCTGCGTCGAAGGACTGGACGACCTGGGCGAGGCGGTGCTCCATCGGGAAGAACGGGTTGATCGCCTGCCGGACCGGGGCGTCGCGGTCGCAGGCGGACAGCAGGTCGATGAGATCTCCAACGGTCATTTCCGTAGACGGCACGGACAGGCTCCTTGCATGGGGATGGGTGGCCAGCCAATAGGCAGAGCTGGAGCATGGCGCGCTGCACGCGTCGGGCGGCTCCGGCACCTCTGGACGGCGACGCAGCATGTCGGCCGGCGTCTCGGAATGAAGGAACCTCGGGAGAAGCGGCTAGCGGCCGACCGTCACGCGCCATCACCTTCCTGACCTGGCGCTTTTCCGGGAAGGTCGTCTACGTTGACATGCCGCTGGAAGTGTTGGCCAGTCCTTCGCGGATCTTTCCTGTCTGCCCCAGGCGAACTACTGTCCTTTGCCATTCAATCGAGTCGTTTGCCTGCGTGGAGGGGCGTTACCTGCGACGCCGGATCATTTAAGACGCAGACTGCCGAAAGTCTCAGGCGATCTGGTCCGGGATCGTCGGGTTGTGGACGAAGGGAGTGATTGCCGCAGCGGTGAGCGGGGAGGACAAGTACGCTCCGAAGGTGTGGAAGTCGATACGGCCAATCGGAGTGTCGGCGTGCTGGTCAACGGGGAATCGGTCGCCGAGCCGATGAGGAATCGCGACGAGGTCACCTGTGTCGGCGAGGTTCACCCAGTAGCGGACCCCGGCAGGCCGGGCACCCCGATCGGCGATTGGCGCGGGCACCAGGTGATCGAAAATCCCGCCCGGCAGGCCCAGGGGGGAGCCCAAGGTCACGAAGCAATCCACGGTCAATTCCGGGTGGGCATGGAGAGCCTCGTACGCGATGACGGAGCCGAGGGAATGCGCTAGCACCACGTGGGGGCGGACCCGTCGGATCGACTCGGCCACGGTGGACCGGGCGGCAGCCCGTACCTGCGGAACGTGGAGGTAGCGGCGGACCTCACCGGCCAGTTGGACAGCGAGCCGAATGACCGTACCGATGGGGATGTTGCGGCGTCGGGAAACCCAGGACAGGACCTGCCGCAGTGGTGCAGTAATCAGTCCCTGCCGTTCCTGGAGGGTGGGTGAACCTAGGGCCAGCGCCCAGGCGATGACGATGGACTGTTCTCGATCGTCGAGAGAAAGTACATCGGGCACGACGGCCTGCCGCTCCGCGGCGTGGGTGTGGTGAGCGTAGTACGCGACGTGCAGGGCAGGGAGTCGGTGGGCGCCCAGCCCGGCGGCAGTGAACCCATGCTGAAGTTTGAGCTGCCACTGTCCTGCTAGTTGGGTGGCTGCCTGTTCCGGCGACCGGCCGCTCAGGTGGTTGCCGATGCCGTGCACTGCGAGGATCGTCACTGCTCTGGTCCTTCCTCCGAGTGACAATGAACGGAGTAGGCCGGGAATCGCCACGGGCCGCCGTTGGTCACGCCGTTGACGTTGCTGATCTCGTACCAGTGTGCCTCCAGCCGCACGGCCTCAAATCCGTCGGGCGTCAGTACGTCGATGAGAGCATCGTGGAGTTCTGCCGTCGTCGCAGTGATGGGGCGGGCGTAGACCAGGCCGAAGGAAGGCGGCAGTCCTCCCTCCCATTCGTCGACGGTGTACAACTCCCATCCGTCTGCGCGGGCATCGCCGCATAGCAGTTCGCCCGGCAACCAAGCCAGGACGTGGGTGACGTGGACGGTCGGCCGCGTCGGGCGGAGTGCCGACGCCGCTGTGGTGCAGGCCCAGCCGAGGGCCGTGACATGGCCTGCCTTGCTGCCTACCAGCACGCCGCTCTCGTGGGGGGCGATCGTGTGCACTCGATCGGGCACTGGGGCCGGGTATCCGAGTGGATCGCCGGATTCGGCATCCCATGCCTGGACTTCCGCCTCGTTGACAGCGGCCACGAGTACCGGCCTGCCGTTTACTTGGCTGACAGTCATTACCTGTGGGCCGGCCACGGAGACAGAGCCCACGAGGGAGGCCGTCATAAGGTCCCAGATCCGCACTTGGTCGTCGTCCGACGATTGCTCGGCGGCGAGCAGGCGTCCTCCTTGCATCGCGATCGCTCCGGTCCGGTCCAGCATGATCGATTGCCGCAGGGTGCCGTCAGCCAGGGACCAGAGACAGACCCTGCGTTCGTTGTGGACGCTGATCAGGAGAGACTCGCCGCCGACGTCGCCCGCGACCAGCTCCGTGACCGGTCCGTCCACGCCGGTGAGGACGTGGGAAGGCGACTCCTTGCTCGTGTCCCACACATGAATATCACCGTCGGCACCGCCGACCACGGCCCACACGGAATCGCCTTGCGGCACAGCTGCCAGCGCGGTGGCCGGAGCGGGGAGGCGGACCGTTTTTTGCAAGGCGTCCTCACGGACATTCCAGGTGTCGAGCTCATTCTCCGTGGTTACTGTGACGACGTAGGACGCATCGCCGGCCGTCACGACGGCGGCATGGCTGAGCCCGCCCAGTTCGGTCAGTTCATGATCCTCGGCGCCGGTGCTCAGGTCCCAGCCCTTGATCTCGCCAGACGCGAGTTCGGCGCTGAGGACGAGTTCCGAGCCGCCGAGCCGGATGGTGCCGAGGATTGTGGCAGGCTGCCAGTGGTTTTGGCCGTGACCGAACTGCGGGCAAACGTCCAGGTCCCACACCCGCATGTTGCCGTCGCGATGGGCGGTCAGCGCGAGCTGAAAGCGGTCTACATGACGGATGTCTGCGAGTGTCAGCCCGCGGTCTTTGGCCTCCGTGACGAAGTGGACAGTCTCACCCTTCACCCTTACCGCATACATGCTGGGGTGGTAGGCGATAAGGGAGAACAGCGGGGTGCGCGCGTTGATGGGCTGGATCCGCACCTCCTGGAGCCGTCCCCCCGACGATATGATGACGGGCCGCTCGCCCAGATTCCGCAGCACCCTCGGCCCATGTGCCTGAGACTCAGCGGAAACGCAGTGGAAGGCGAGGGAGCCGTCTGCGGACTCCTCGCCGAGCAACGAACCGATGGCGGCGCCCCCGGCTTCGACAGTGTCGAAGATCCTGCCGAACGACTCGCCGAGCAGGCCGACCAGGCTGATCTCGCCACTGACTCGACCGACTGCAAGAGCCGTTTCGTCGCCGGTGCCGACGACCGCCAAGGCTGAGACTGTCGCGCCGTCGAGGCGTGTGTCGGCGACGAGCGCACCCGTTGCGAGGTCGTACAGCAGAAGAGCGTTTTGGTCAGTCACCGCGGCGATGACTGACCGCTCATCCAGATCCGCGATCGCCATTTGGGTGATGGCGCCCTTGTCTGTTCTCGGAGCCGAGAAGTACGGGACCGCGCTGTCAGGGCTCGGTGTGATGTCCCACGCTTGGAGGGAGCCATCGGTGCCGCCGAACACGGCGAGGAGCCGTCGATCGACGGCTCCCAGGGCGAGGGCTGACACGGCGGCGCCCAACTCGTCCTCGCTGATGACGTACAGCAGGGACTCCTCAGGCAAGCCCGTGCTCCAGTGCGTGCGGAGCGGGGTCCGTTCGTCGTGGAGACGGCGTGCGAGCTCGGCCGCGTGGTAGGTCACGAGGCTCTGCTGAAGCCTGGCACGTCGCGTCTCCAGCGGTATGCGCTGGCCGAAGAGGCTGCCGAGGTCGGAGCGGTCGAATGCCTTCCGGTACGCGACTCCGGCCCGCCGCGCCGTGGGGGTCTTCGTCCTGTGGGCGGCGTCCCAGATGCCGGCGTGGTCGGCGCGGACTAGGTACTCCGGGTCTAGGAACAGCTGGTCGACCGCGGATCCGCCCGGGACAGCGACGGCATGCTCCATGAGATGTCGCAGCAGATACGGTGCGGCAAGGTCCCACCGAGGCCCTTCAGCGGCCCACCGCCCGGGGACGGTCGACAATAGCTCGTGAAAGAGCGTGTCGGCGAGCCCGTCGAGTTCGGCCCCGGCGTCACGGAAGTGCTCGGTGATCGTCTCGTGGAAGAACCGGTAGAGCTGACGTCCGTCCGAGTCGATGTTCGTTCGTAGATAGAAGCGGGCGGTAGCCAGCTTCTCGCGGGCCTCGGCCGGGGTCAGCGGGCGGAGCTCCTGACCCGCGGCCATGGCGGCAGCGGCGGCGGCTGCGGCCACAAGGTCCAGCGGCATACCCTGCCCTCGCGCTTGTGCCAGCCCCACCATCAAGTGCCGCATCCACGGGTCGCCGTCCAGCGTGGTCCGCAGGTGCAGTTCGAGCAGGTGCGGCAGGTTCTGCGGCAGTTGGGCGACCGCCTCCGCGGGATTCAGAGGTGCACCGGTTCGCAGGAAGTCGGCGAAGAGTGCTGCGACGAGGAAGGTGCTGCGATCGGGGCTATGAGCGATCTCGGTAGCGACCGCACGGGCTACGGACTCGCGAAGGGCCTGGTCGTTGTAACCGGGTGCGCTGTACAGGATGTCGGCGATGTAGGTCGTGAGGTCGTCCGCGAGGTCCTCGACATTGGAGGAGGTGTCCAGGTCGAGCACCATCGCGTGGTCACCGGGCACCTCGCAGAACCGGTGGCCGTCCGCCTTCGGCGGGCGCATCCCCACGAGTGCCCGGAAGGCGGGGCGGCCGTCAGAGCGGAGCGTGCGCAGGAGGTCGGGGAGCAGATAGCGGGCGATGTGGCCGCTCTCCAGGGCTTCGTCAATGGCATCGAGGATGAGTACCACCGGTTCCGGCAGGTCCTGGGCGATGCGTTTGAGGTCGTCTAGAGCTTGCTCACTGCTAGCGGCGGCTGGCTCCGCGTCCTCGGGAGACAGTTGAACCATGATCGATGCGATCACCTCGTCCGTGCTCCGGTGCCGGGCGTGGACCGCGACAAGAGTCGGGTACCGACGCTCTGGGCGGTACTGAGCACGAATGCGGCCAACCAGCCCGGTACTCAGCTCGGCGAGCTGGTTGTGCGCCAGGAAGACCGTCACCCCCAGTAGCGCCGACTTTCCGGCGCCAGGGCTTCCGGTGACCAGCAACAGGGGTTCGTCGCTCGCCAACCAGGAGCGAATCTGGGTCAGCTCACGTGTCCGTCCAGTGAAGAGGCAGCCCGTCATCGCAGCGGCGTCGTCCAGGCGGCCGGACGCCCGGGTGAGGAAGTGCACTGGGTCCAGGCCGGGGTCGAACTCCGCCGCCAGTTCCCGCACTGCAAACCGTAGTCGGCTCCGAAGACGCTGCCAGCCGTCAGTGCTGAACGCCGGGTTGGCGAAGAACTCCGGTACCGTCAACGAGGCAGCCCGGCGCGGCGAGTGCACCACGGTCTGCGGATACCCTTCGCCGAGGCAGACCAGCTCCCGCGCGATCTCGTCGGCGACAGCCTCCACCGGCACGTGGGACAGAGTGGGAGAGATGTCCCAGTGCCCCAAGCGGAGCCGTTCCAGCGCCTGGGCTGTGGCCTTGGTGAACCGTGCGTCGAAGGCGCTCTCGTCCGCCGTGCAGGCCGCAATCACCCAGGTCTTTCGGTCGCCCTCGGGAACGTCCTGGAATAGCTGGTAGTCCGTCGCGGCCCCTGCACCGCAAACATCGAGCAGGAATAGGACGGGAGATTGGTTGGAGCCGTGCTCGACCTCGTTCAGCCAACGGCCGACATCGATCGCCGACTCCGGGAGGTCGGTCGGACGGCTGTCGTGCACGGGCAGGTACAAGACCCGGCCACGAGAGACCCCGTGACCGGCAAAGTGAACGATACGCGGCCGGCCCACCGAATCGTGCCGCAGATGCTGCCAGCTCTCCTGAACGCTGACCCAGTCCGCGTCGATCAACGGTTCACTGACGTTCAGCCCGTCGAAGCGCGAGAGCACCACGGCGAGTTCACGCACCTGCGGTTCAACCGACGGCAGCGGAAGCAACCCCTCCGACGTGGGACTCCACTCTCCGTCGACCGCGCTCTCGAAGGTCCCAACTCCAAGCAGAAGTGCTCGAACCATCATCCCCCCGTGCCCGCACGATTCAGTCTCCAGGCTATCGGGATCGAGGCTGCTCAGCCCTCACGACTAGATTCACTGTCAGAGAAGCCGAAACGGCTGGGTTCGCTGTCAAACGCCTCGATTGGATGACAAAGGACAACTACCGGGATTGCCTGCAACGCGCCGGTCCGTCATCTGCGGGCCCGGAGGCTCTGGTCATCCTGCGGACGGTATGGCACCCGCACCGAAGGGAGGCACGTCCCTGACGGTGACGTCCGAGCGAAGCCGGGCGAAACGAACCGGGTGGCGCCATCCCCCGCGGTCTTGAGACGTGTCGACCACGATCTCAGCCACCAAGTCGGGCTGGACCAGTACGACATCAAGTGGGGTACGCGAGCCCCACGAGGTGGTGAACCGCACGCCTTCCCATGGGTGGTCCGGCCCTGCAAGCGTCAGCTGCCCGGCCAGTTGCCGGGCGGCGTCCGGCCGCACCGGTGTGCTCCGGCCTACGGGACGCAGGACCCCGCTCTGATCGAAACGCCCCAGCAGCAGGGTCTGAGGGCGGCGCGGCGCGCCGGTGATCGCCCCCACGATGGCCTCCGTCGTGTCCCGACGGCGCACCTTGATGAGCGCTCGTGCTCCGGGGAGGTAGCGCTGCTGGCTGCCCCGGATCACGAGGCCCTCGATGCCGGGAACCTGGGTCCAGGAGGTAAACCACTCCTGCGCGAGGGCAATGTCAGTCGTCTCCGGGCACAGCCTCCAGGGATCACTCAGGCGGCGCTCGGTGAACATGGCCTCCAGGCAAACACGTCGCTCGACGTACGGCGTCCGCAAGAGTTCACGCCCATCGATCTGAAGGGCGTCGAACACAACGAAGTGGGCCGGCAACTCCCCGGCAAGCCGGGCAGCAGTCAGCCCCCCGGAGGCCGCACGTCGCTGGAGGGCCTCGAACGAAAGTCGCTCACCGGCAAGTACGACCAGTTCGCCATCGAGGACCAGGCCGTGAGGCAGGCTGGACGCCGCGCTCACCAGGTCAGGGAACCGCCCCTGGATGAGAGTCCCCCGGCGAGACTGCAGCAGCACCGGTCCGGGCGACGGACAGGGAGTAAACAAGATCGCCCTGTAGCCGTCCCACTTCGGCTGAAATATGAGTTCGCCCGGGAGCGCGCTGGGCGGGGGCAGGCTGTCGCGGGCCTGCGCCAGCATCGGTTCCACCGGCGGTCGAAGCACCATGTCACTCCGAAGCACCAGCCGCCGGCGTGGGCTCAGCGGCGCGGCAGGCTGGACAGATGATCCGGGCATTACGACCGTATCGGTGAGTCAGCCCCTGGCAGCGTGGGCAGTACCCGACCTCGTCGGGCGCACAGCCCAGCAGGCGTGCCGCAACGGACCGGTCTGTTTCCGGGTCGATGCGCTGAAGCACCCCGTCCATAGGTGCGAATATGTCCGGCCACACGGGGGCGCGCGCACAGCGACGGTCACGCAAGATCCATACCCAGCTCGGTGTCCGGTCTGCAAAATACGCAGGGCTCGATGGCGGGATCGGTGAGCGCCGCTCGTGCCTCGTCTGTCCTGATCGGGTGCGGTGTGCCCTCGATCATGGAGCAGTCTGCGAGGTGAACGAGGGCAGGCTCCAGACCGTTCGGGGTGCGCTTCCGCTGCACTACGTAGCCGGCCCTCACCTGCGCCGGAGGGAAGGCGGGCAGTGAGCCGCCGCCCTTCACAGGGCGGCTCGGGCGCCGCGGCGGCGACGCCGGCCGCTCGGCGCGATTTAGCGCCTTCCGTACGGCGTCGTGCTGAAGGCGCAGATACCTGCCGACCGTGTCGTTCTCCGCGATCTGCCGGTCAAGGTACGCGAGGATCGCCCGAAGGCGGGGCGGGTCAGGAGGCAGCTCGGACATGGCGAGCACCGTGCAGCGCTGCCCAGGCTCCGGTCCTCCGGCCCTGCCAGTAGGGGTGGAACAGCACCTGCGCCGACAGGTGGATGAGCTGACACCGCTGAGCGGTCTGCGGTCGCGCGGCGAGCTGGCGGTAGACAGCGCGCCACGCCTCTTGTGCACGAGCGAGGTCGCTAGGGATGGGACTCACGGCCAGATTCAATCATGTGTTCGATTTTTTGCGCATGTCGTGCCAGCAGGCACCTGTCCGTTGTGTGACTGAGTGGTCCAGTTGGCCACTGAGTGCTTGAGTTGGCCGCTCTGGCCCTCACCGGATCGATACCGCCTTGACCCAGGCGTGCGGGCCGACGACGGGGCCGCCCGGAGCGTCCGGGCGGCTCGCCTGCGAGTGCGCTCAGGCCGGGACGGCAGCGGCCGACGGGACGGCAGCGGTCTCCGGGTCGGTCTCGGCCGTGCCGCGAGCGGCGAGGTAGCGCTCGGCGTCCAGGGCCGCGGCCGCGCCGGTGCCGGCGGCGGTGATGGCCTGGCGGTAGGTGTGGTCGACGACGTCGCCGGCCGCGAACACCCCGGGCAGGCTCGTACGCGTCGAGGGGGAGGCCACCTGGATGTAACCCTCGTCGTCCAGCTCGAGCTGACCGGTGAACAGCTCGGTGCGCGGGTCGTGGCCGATCGCGATGAACAGCCCCGTCACGTCCAACTCACGTGTGGCGCCGGTGAAGACGTCGCGCAGGACGACGCCGCCCAGCATGCCGCTCGTCTCCTTGATCTCGGCGATCTCGCTGTCGAAGGCGAAGGAGATCTTGTCGTCGGAGAAGGCCCGGTCCTGCATGACCTTCGACGCACGCAGGGCGGAGCGGCGGTGCACGACGGTGACCGACTTCGCGAAGCGGGTCAGGAAGGTGGCCTCCTCCATGGCGGTGTCGCCGCCACCGACCACGGCGATGTCGCGGTCGCGGAAGAAGAAGCCGTCGCAGGTGGCGCACCAGGACACGCCCCGGCCGGACAGCTCCTCCTCCTTCGGCAGGCCGAGCTTGCGGTAGCCGGAACCGGTCGCGACGATCACGGTCTTCGCACGGTGCACAGTACCGGCGGAGTCGGTGAGCAGCTTGATGTCACCGGTGAGGGCGGCCAAGGCCGCCGTCGACGAGGGACACGCGGACGCAGTCACCGGCTTCCGCACCGAGGCGATCCACCGAGACACCGACGGCCGCTTGGTCCTGGTCGGCGAGGACGGGCGCCGCCTGGACGCGGTCGACGAGGTGATCGTGCTGACCGGCTTCCGCCCCGACCTGTCCTTCCTGGACGAGCTGCGTCTGGGTCTCGACGAGCGTCTCCAAGCGCCCGTCGCGCTGGCTCCGCTGATCGACCCCAACCAGCACTCCTGCGGCACCGTCTACCCGCACGGCCACCGGGAGCTCTCCCACCCGGAGCAGGGCGTGTACCTGGTCGGGATGAAGTCCTACGGCCGCGCCCCGACCTTCCTGGCGATGACCGGCTACGAGCAGGTCCGCTCCGTCGCCGCAGCGATCGCCGGCGACCTCGACGCGGCCGACCGCGTGGAACTCACCCTGCCCGAGACCGGGGTGTGCGGCGGCGCCGGCCTGTTCGATGCCCCCGACGCGGCTCAGGCCGACGGTGGCGGCTGCTGCGCGCCCGCGCCGCAGCTCGTCCAACTCGGCGCCCCCACCTCGGTCGGGGCGGCTGCCGAGCAGGCCCCGGCGGGCGGCTGCTGCGGCTCGTGACCGACCTCGGCACCCCCGCGCGCGGGACCGCGACCGGATCGGGGGACCGGTCGCGGCCCCGCGCCGCCCTGCCCGCCCTCTGCGCCACACAGATCGTGAGCTGGGGCATCGTCTACTACGCCTTCCCCGTTCTCAACCCCCAGATCACCCACGCAACCAGCTGGCCGGCCGGGGCGACCACAGCGGCGTTCTCCCTCGGTCTCGTCGTCTCCGCCCTCGCCGGGATCCGCGTCGGGCGCATCCTCGACCGTCGCGGCCCGCGCACCGTCATGACCATCGGTTCTGTTCTCGGCGTGGTCAGCCTGCTGATCGTGGCTGCGGCCCCGAACGTTTCGGTCTTCATCGCCGGTTGGGCGCTGGCCGGGCTCGCGATGGCATCCACCTTCTACCAGCCCGCGTTCGCCGCTCTCACCCGCTGGTGGGCCCCCGACCACGTGCGGGCCCTGACGGTCGTCACCCTCGCCGGCGGCCTCGCCTCCACCGTCTTCGCACCCCTGACCGCGGCCCTCGCCAACCATCTGTCCTGGCGCCACACTTACCTCGTGCTCGCCGGCATCCTCGCCGCTGTCACCATCCCCGCCCACGCCCTGGCCCTGCGCGCGCCCTGGCCCGACGCCCCAATCAGCCGCGCACACGCGACCGCAGGCGCTGCAGGGGTTGGGAGCAGCCGACCGTTCCTCCTGCTCGCTGCCGCCTTCACCCTGTCCGGCTTCGCGATGTACGCCGTCGTCGTCGCCCTCGTCCCGCTCCTCCTGGAACGCGGGTATACCACCAGTCAGGCCGCCTGGGCCCTCGGCATCGGCGGCGCCGGACAAACCCTCGGCCGCACCCTGTACGCAGCCCTCGCCCGCCGCACCACCGCCAGAGCCCGCACCACGATCCTGATCGCGCTCGGAGGCTTCACCACCGCCGCCTTCGCCGCCGTCCGCGGCCCGTACGCCCTGCTCATCGCCGTGTCGGTCGTGGCCGGCATGGTCCGCGGCAACCTCACTCTCCTCCAGGCCACCGCCATCACCGACCGCTGGGGCGCCACGCACTATGGAGGCCTCTCCGGACTCCTCGCGGCGCCAGCCACCACTGCGGCAGCCCTCGCGCCATTCGCGGGCGCCGCCCTGGCCGTTGCCCTCGGCGGCTACGGACCGCTGTTCTTCCTCTTGGCCGTCGTCTCCGTGGCCGCCGCGCTCATCGCACCGTGGACAGACACCGACGCTGTACGCCGCCGATTCGGACGACTGCCCCGCAGTTGTTGACCACGCCTGATCGCTCCGCAGAGTAACCGCAGATCGGCATCAGTGGCGTTTGCCAACAAGCGTGCTGATTTGCCAACTGTGTTGGCGTCGTCATAACACTGGCTCCGTCTGCCTGTTTATGGAAGACCGGTTGGAGACATCCGTGATTCTCTATGGTGTCGGTTATGTCGGTCTTAATCGTTGGTGGCAGCGGGTTCCTCGGCAGCGAGCTGGTCCGTCAGGCGAGAGCTGCTGGTCATGTCACGGGCGCGACGTTCGCGACCCGGCCGGGTTCGGCTCCGAACGCCATCTGGCACGCCCTTGATCTGCGGGATCCACAGGACATGGAGAGCGTCGTCGCTGACCTGGCGCCGTGCGTCATCATCAACGCGACCAGCGGCGGAGTCGACTGGGCGGTGACGGCAGAGGGGCCTGTGCGGCTCGCGCTGGTCGCCGAACAGCATGGCTGTCGGCTAGTCCATGTGTCGAGCGACGCGGTGTTCTCCGGCGCCAGCGCCCACTACGACGAGTCCCAGCTGCCTGATCCTGTCACCCCATACGGCGCGGCGAAGGCAGCGGCTGAGACCGGCGTCCGCCTGGTGTACCCGGACGCCGTCGTCGCCCGTACTTCCCTGATTATTGGCGACCGACGCTCAGTCCATGTACGGGCAGTGCATGAACTGGCATCGGGCAGGTGGGACGGGGTGCTGTTCACGGACGACGTCCGCTGCCCGGTGCATGTGTCCGATCTGGCCGCCGCTCTGCTGGAGCTGGGGTTCTCCGACGCTTCCGGTGTGCGCCATCTTGCGGGGGCCGATGCTGTCAGCCGTTACGACCTCGGTGTCCTTATCGCTCGCCGCGATGGGCTGGACATCTCCAGGCTGCGGGCGGGACGGCGCAGCGAATCCGGGATTCCCGGTGCGCTCGACGTCCGCCTCGACTGCCGCGCGACCCAACGCGAGCTGGTCACCTGCTTGCGCGGCGCCCGTGAGTTCCTCCTCGAAGGAACCAATACGCCGAGCACCCCGTAACGTGCCGGCTTCCAGTGTTCCGAGACGCCTGGTGAAAGCCACCGCCCGCAGATGGGCTGACCAGCCGAGAGCCCCCGGTCCGCGAGGGGTCCGGGGGCAGATGGGCACTGCGCTCAGCTGGGGTTAGCTGTCGGCAGGGGTGTCCTCACTGTCAGTCCTGGCTCGCCGCCGAGCGGCAATGACGGCGGCGGTGCCGCCGGCGAGAAGGAGTCCCGCGCCGCCCAGGAGCCACGGGCTGGCGTCGGCGCCGGTGTGGGCCAGGGAGCCGATCGGGGCCGTGGGCGATGCATCATCGGTCGCGTCCTGCACCGGGGCGGCCGAAGAGGCGGTGTCGGGTGTGCCAGAGGTGGCCTGGCTGGGCCCGGATCCGTCTGAGGTTCCGCTGGTCGGCTTGTCCCCCGATGTGGAGGGAGTGCGGGTGGGCTTCTTGGTCGGTGTGGGATTCGGCGAGGACGAGCGCTTCGAGTTGGTGACGGTTACGGTGACCGGGTCGCCTGGGCCTGCGGTGAAGGTCTTGGTGCGCGTGTAGAGGTCGTATCCGGCGGGAGCCTTGGTCTCTTTGATCCAGAACTCGGCCTTCCGGCTGCTCACCGGCAGGTCACCGGTGGCCGTTCCCTTGGGCCCGGTGGTGAGGGTGAGCAGGATCGTGTCGCCGCTGCCGATGTTCACGGTGGCGCCGGGCAGGAGCTTGCCGGTCTTGTCGTCCTTGGCCTGGAGCAGGACGTGGCCGGGCTTGAACGGGGCGACGATGGCCAGGCGGGTTGTGCCGCCGGGTGTGACGATCACGTCCTGGTCGGCGACGACGTCATAGAGGGGGCTGCCGGCGGCGGTCTCCTTCAGCCGGTAGACGCCCGGGGCGAGGCCGGGGAAGGTCAGCGTTCCCTGTGCGTCGGTTGTGCCGTGCCCGGCCTCCTGGCCCGTGGCGTCGAGAAGCAGATATGAGGCGCCTTGGACAACGTCCCCGGCCGGGTCCTTCGTGGTGAGCGCGACACTTCCGGCATCGGGTGCCGGGGTCTCGGTGAGGGTGGTGCTGGAGGGCGTCGGCTGGGAGGGCTGTGCGGTCGCTGCCGGTGCCCAGGTAAGGGTGCCGACCACTGCGGCGGCGATGGCCGTGGAGCGGACGGTGCCGCGGACGGTACGGGGGTGCACGAAGAAGGGGCTCCTTGGTGGCGGGTACTGGCGTTAGCGGGTTCGGCTCATAGCCGGTCTTGGAGGCGGCGTAGCGACCGGGGGAAAGGGCTTGTTCTGCTTGGCCGTTGTGGTCGCTATGGAGACGTGGTGGCGCGTGAAGAAGGGGATGTCCTTCACGGTGCGCTCTAGCGGTTCGGTGGAGAGCAGGGAGGCGGTGAACGCTGCGACCAGCGCGACGCGGGTTGATGGTGAGAACTGCACGCGCCAGTCGGGGTTGGCCGGCCGGCCGCCCCAGATCCGCCAGGACGGCGCGAGGTCGGAGCTGGGGGTCCTGTCGTACTGGTGCTGCATCCCGCTCAGGGCGTCTGGGGCGAGGAAGGTCTGGGTGCCGTCGGTCTTGATCGTGTGCCTCCAGCCGTGGGCGAGCAGCGGGACGTACGCCTCCTGCGCTGACGTCTGGGACTGGAACAGATGATCTTTGTCGCTGTGTCGGTCTTCGAGGTACAGGTCGAGTAGTTCGCTGTGCACGTCGCCGAGCAGCTCGACCGGCGTGGTGGCGTCAGAGGTGATCTGCCAGGTGGCCGGGCCGAAGGGGTCGCGGTGTGCGGCGGTGATCCACTGCATGTGGCCCCGCCTGTTGGGGTCGGGGACGTAGCCGGTACGGAGCCGAAGGCACGGGCTGCACGCGACCGCCCCTTCCTCCTTTGAAGGCTGATGCAGGGACCAGTCGTCGTCGAAGGGGAAGGGCCAGATGGCTCGGAAGTCGACCGAGCCGGGACCCGCCAGGTGGCGGGGCAGAACGCGCACCGTCTGATCACGGTCGGGGTCTTCGAAGGGGTCGGGCAACAGAAAGGGATCCTGTCTGTGGGAATTTCGTGGTCAGCGGGCCCTCGCGGCGCTGCGTTGAGCCGCCGGCGACGGGACCGGCCGCACCGTCCGGCCCGCGGCTCGGCTGAGGGCGGGTGCCGGCCACGTACCGGGGAACCACACAGCGCTGTACTGCTCGATCGCATCGCGCAGGCCGTTTGTGTGGGCCCCTTCCCACGGCACCCAGTCGGGTCGGTCCTTGAACTCCTTGAACGTGCCGTAGCCCGAGTTGTGCGGCTGAAGGCCGCGCGTGGAGTCGCGGTGATCGAACGTCCCGTGATCGGCGAACCGCAGAACGGTGACGTCCAGTTGCCCGCAGTCCTGGTGGAGGGTAGCGAGGCGGAGGCCGGCGTACTCGTTGGCCCATTGGGTGGGGCTGAAGTCGATCCGCAGCCGCAGCGGTCCCCCGGGTACGGGGGTGGCGTAGTAGGTGTCGCCGACAACGGCACTGTCGGCGAAGGGCAAGACGAGTTGGGCGAAGAACTCGGGGGCGTGCATGGCCATGTGGGTCTCCCGGTGGTGTCAGCGGTGTGGCCCGGCCAGCACGGGTCGGCTGGTGGTGCTCCAGCGCGGGACGCTGGCAGCGGGCCGGGCGGTCGGGCGGCGGGTGACGGCACGCTGGACATCGAGCGGGGTCGGAGCCGGCGGGCTCGGCGGGACGATGGAGGTGACCTGGCCCTTGCTCTTGACGTAGCTGTAGGTGTCCTCGCGCCAGCGAGGCAGCGGCGCCGGGTCGGAGACGCACTCGGTGACGGCCTTGAGCAGAGCCACGGGGGTGTCCGTGCTGGCAGTGGCGTACCAGTAGGGCCGGTCGATGGAGGTGCCGGCCCACAGCTGCCAGCGTGCCCCACGGGTGGTCAGCTCGGTTTCCGGGTCGAGGTCGCCGGTGGTGTATTCGAGCCCGGCCAGCTTGTCGGGTGACTGGACGGCGAAGACGCCCCAGCGGGGCCGGTCGATGAGCCAGCCCCGGTTGATGAGTGGTGCGACCGCGAGGAAGGGGTCATGGTCTTTGTCCCCCGAGAGGGGTCTGGCCAGGTAGCTGTCCGGCCCCTGCTGATATGCCTCGGCGAGCGCGGTGGTGAAGGCGGTGACGAACTCCGTCGGACAGGAGTCGTTGAAGCACACGCCCCAGACGGGCGGGCCGAAGGGGTCTTTGTAGGCGTTGATGCGCCACAGGCCGTCGTCCTCGCCCTCGGGGAGGTAGCCGAGGCGGACCTTGCTGTCGGGCGCGGTCAGGTAGGCGTTGCCGAGATCGTCGTGGCGGAGTTCCCAACCGAGGTTGCGCAGCGGGTCGAGGCCGGGATCGCCGATCGCAGTGGCGCGGGCAAGGTAGCGCGGGGAGACGTAGACGTCCCCGTCGATGGTGTCGTCGTGAGGTAGCACAGGATCCTGGACAGTGAGGTGGGGCGGTTCACGCCGTGGGGAGCAGTGCCGCTTCAAGGACGGCGGGCCGACCGGTGTAGTGCAGCGCGGTCAGCCCCAGGCTGCGAGCGGCCTGGCAGTTGTCGGCGCGGTCGTCTACGAACAACACGCGCTCCGGGTTGCGGGCGCCGGTGGCCGCAAGGGCATGGTGGTAGGCGGACGGGTCGGGCTTGCACGCCTCCAGCCGGGCCGAGTACAGGGCCTGGGTCATCAGCTGCTGCCAGTCGTGGGTGTCGAGCACGTCGCTGAGGTGGCGGGGTGCGTTGGACAGGAGCACCATCGGCAGTCCCTTCCGGTGGACGCGGATCGAACGCGTGCCAGTCGAAAAGATGGGCAAGATCTTCTCCGGTGGCCAGGAACTGACCGGCGCCATCCTGCTCTACTGCGCTCTCGCCGCATTGCGCACCTCCCCCGGCCCCCGCAGCCGCACCCGCCACGGCGGACTGCTCCTCCTCGACAACCCCATCGGCCGCGCCAATGCCCCCTACCTCGTCGACATCCAGACGCAGATGGCGGCAGCCCTCGGCATCCAGCTCATCTACACCACCGGCCTGAGCGACGAAGCCGTAACAGCCCGATTCCCCGCCACCATCCAGCTGCGCAACGACGCCGAAGCCCGCACCGGCCTCTCCCGCATCCGCCTCGACGACCACGTCCGCAACGCCCTCATCCCCACGCCTCGGACCGCCCCGGAAACCCACTAGCCCGAAGCGAACGGCTACCTCAGCTCCGCACGCCTGTACACCAAGGGGGATACGAACCGATGATCGCGCCCACCCCCGAGCAGCTTCCTCGCCTCTCACCAGGCGCCGTCCGCCTCAGTGCCGCACTGCACGCTCGCGCCGAGAGGGCCACCGTGCCGCGCGCCACCGTGATGGAAGCCTTCACCGCGGCCCTACCCGGCACCGCCCGCGGTGAGGACTCCCGCACCGCACTGGCCACCCTGCTCGAAGAACTCTCCGACGCCGGCACCCTGCGACTCCCCCACGGCCAGAGACACAAATGGGACGCAGGCCGTCCCGCCCTGCCCGAACAGATCCGGTTGCCCGCAGTCACCCCGCGCAAGCCTCCTGCTGTCAGCACACGGCGCTCCTACCGCCCAGAACTCGACTGGGCCCACACCGCATACCTCACCTCCGCCCATCACGAGGACCTGGCCCTCATCAACCGATGGTTCCGCGACACCAGCAATCGCCCCGAAGTTCGCGTACCGATCCCCCTGCGCGAACGCTCCTACGAGATCTTCCGGGACGAAAAGCGTCTCGATGGTCTCCTCTCCGGTGCGCTGTTCGCCCCCGGCCGCCTTACCCTGGAACAGCTCGGCACCTTTCGCGAACCACCGCCCCTCGCCTACCGATTGCTCGGTGACGGAGACACTCTCCTGGTCGCCGAGAACAGCGACACCTACGCCACACTCCGAGACCTGCTCACCTCGAATCCCGGGCGCACCAGAGGCGTGGCTTTCGGCTCCGGAAGAGCCTTCGAAGCCTCCGTCGAAACGGTCAAAGAGATCCATGGAATCCAACGGATCGTCTACTACGGCGACCTCGACGCCGAGGGGTTGTCCATTCCCGCCCGCGCCTCAGTAACGGCCACTCAGTGCGGGCTGCCCCCGGTCGAACCCGCCTCCGCGTTGTACGACCTCCTCCTGAGTCACGCCTCCACCCCGGGTCAGATGGTTTCCGCTGAGCGCGCTCACACGCTTACGGCATGGCTGCCGCCCAGACTGCGACAGAGGACCCACGAGGTCCTGCTGTCAGGCCGCCGTGTTGCGCAGGAGGCCACCAACCGTAACCAGTTGTCCGGCGACGCCACCTGGTGCCCTTGAGCTCGTCGGGAGATCGTGGGCGCCTTCAGGCCCGACGGCATGACCGCCACGTCACGAGTTGCTACGTGGCGTGTGCGGTGGCTTCGTCGTCGCTCTGTCCAGGCAGGAGCTCTACAAGGGACCATGGGAGGACTGCGAGGTCGGCAATAGAGCCAGGAAGCCGCGGATAGCGTTCCAGCTGGTGCATTTTCTGCATCAGGGCGTAGCCGTCCTCCGCCGTGACTAATCCCGCTTTCACGGCCAGCTGCATGATGCCGAGCGTCTCCGCCGTCATGATGCCCTGCCTGATCGCATACTCAAGGGCAGACCTATCGTCTGATATCCACCACGCGCCAGCGAACTGGGGCCAGTGCTGGATGATGTGGCAAGTCTCAGCCTCTCCGAGGTGCTGAAGGTTCCGGTCGGCTTGGCCGCCGAACACGGCTGTGCGGAGATGCCCGACGCTCTCGCGGTCGTTCGAAGCGGTTACTCGGATGGCTTCGCCGAGCCAGCCTTGCTGCCTCAGTTCGTGAAGGGCAGGCAGCTTCTCGGCCGATTTGCGGGCCTCCCGTGCCACCGCCGCGGTCCACTTGCCGCGGCCGTCCAGGACGGCACGAAGCAGGTCGAGGCGTTCGATGGCGGCGAAGTTGCACAGGACGGTGTTGTCCGGGAACAGGATGTCGCTCATGCGGCACCGCCGTTGTCCTGTTCGGCCGCGAGCTGCTCCCTGAGCTTGTCGACGTCAACGCCGAGCAGCGATGCGTACGGACGCAGGGTTGCCCTGCCGGCCTCATAGGCGGCGCGCGTGTCGCGTGCCAGGAGTCCAGGGAGCCTCTTCTTCTCTGAGGCCGCGATTCGCTGGTCGAGTTCGTCTGCGCGGCCGGCGACGGCTGCGGCCTCGCGGACGGTCATGCTCTTGTAGTAGTCGCAAGCGCCAGCGTCGATCACGCGCAATTTGAGCAGTCTGTAGGCCATGGTCTCGGGGCTGACCCTGAAGTCGCAGCACAGCGCGCTGAAGGTTTCCCGCGTCAGCTTCGCTGCGCTGACCGCATCGCGCAGGCTTTGCTCGGGCAGCAGGAAGGCGGAGGCGAACGCGTTGGCTCGCTGCTCGCTCGGATCCTTTTTCTGGGCCTGGTCGAAAATGTCGCGATCGAGGTGGATGTCCTGGTCGTCGTCGGCGAGGAGATGTCCGAGCTCGTGGGCGAGGGTGAAGCGCTGACGCGCCGGGTTTGACGTCGTGCTCAGGACGATGAGCTTGGCACCCTGGCCCATCGCGGCGAGGCCGTCAAAGCCGTCTCCCAGCGGCTCGACAGCCACATCAGCGCCGAAGACCGCCTCGATCATTTCTGGCAGGCCGTCCTGGGGTACGGACCGTCCGTGGTGCTGCACCGCCTTCAGAGCTGATCTCGCCAGCGCCTCTCCCTGGGCTGCGTAGCCATTGCCGGAACGCGCTGTCGGGGAGACGGGCCGCCAGGGCTGGGGATAGCCCAGCTTGTCCAGGTCGGCGCGCCGGGCAACGTAATCCCGGGCGACTGCCAGTGCTTCGGCTGCCTTTCCGGTGGTCGTTCTCGCCGCCACGGCCAATGGCTGCTCAGCCCCGGTGAGCAGCCAATCCATCGAGACGTGGAATTCATCGGCAATGACAGCGAGGTCGACGGATGAGAAGGGGCTCGTACCGCTGAGGCACTCGGTGAGTTGCTCGGCGTCGAGGTCGGCCTGGTCGGCGAAGTCGCGAAGGCTAAGGCCCGACTGGTCGATCAGGCTTCTCACGCGATCGGAGATGCTGGACACCCGTGGACAGTAGTCCGCCGTCTGTGCAGTTCACAAGGCGCGCCGTGCGCGATGTCCCAGGTCCGCGTGGACGCTGGCCACGGCTCGCCTCAAGGGTGCGACGGTCTAGTGCTATCTGACCTTGACCTGCTCATACAGGGTGCCTTCGGCTTCGCTCATCTCGCGTTCGACGGTCTCGGTGAGGGTCGGGTTGTCGATAAGGACACCGAACTCGACGTTGTTGTTCTCCGCGCTCCACGAGAAGTTGGCGCTGGTCACGAGGAGAAGATGGTGGTCGATGGCGAGGAACTTGGCGTGATTTCGGACGTAGGTGCCGTCGAAGGTCTTGGTCCGCCATACCGCAGCGGGTCTCAGATGCGCGGCGACCTCGTTGGTAGTGGGTGCCCGGAACACCACGCTGTCGTCTGCGGCTCTGGCGTCCAGGTAGACGCGTACGGCGACTTCGGGGCGCTGTGCGGCCTTGTGCAGGGCCGTCCACAGGCCGGAGGTGCGCTGGAAATTGAAGGTTGAGCAGGTCACCGTGTGACGCGCGTTGTCGACGAGGTAGGGCACGGATGTCGTGAGCGGTCCGCTCTGGGCCAGATGGCCGGGCATGGTCCACAGCGGAGTGACCGTGGCGGGCAGCGTCCGTGCGCCCTCGATCGCGCGCAGGAGGGCAATGTGGTGGGCTGCTGCCCCGGGTCCTGCGGCTACGTTCTCCAGTAGGTTCCTGGCCTCTGCTCGGTGGCCGAAGGCGACGGCCTTGAGCGCGGAGGTGAGGGTGTCGCCGTCGGCAAGCCGGTCGGCGACACCCTTGGCCTCGCTGCGGGTGAGGAGTTGGCCCAGGCGCAGGCCGGCCGGGGCGTCACTCATCGGATGAGAAATAGCCCAAGCTGCTGCCGGGCAGGTCGAGCAGGAAGCGGCGGTCGAGGAACCGGTTGGCACGCTCGCAGGAGGTTTCCGAAGCCATGACGCAGCAGTGGCAGGCGGCGCCGTGGAGGAAGTCCTCTGGGGTCTGCGGGGTGCGCATGGAGCAGACCGGGTCGGAGGAACAACGTCGTGCCTTGCGCAGAGCGCTCGTGACGACGCTTTGGAACCGGGTGGGCTCGCTGAGCTGGACGAGGCCGCCGAGGGTCCCGTCGCTGTCCGAGGCAGTGGTGCAGATCAGGAGTCCGGCTGCAGGCTCCCGGTTCTCGGCTTCGGGCCAGGCATAGAGGCGTTCGCTCAGGCTGGCGGCCGAGTAGCCGCAGGTGAGGGCGAGTTCACGGATCAGGACGTGGGCAAAGGTGTGCAGGAGCCAGTAGCGCGGGGGCTTGAGGCGGCTGTCGGAGTCGACTTGGCCGGCTGTCTCGGAGAAGCGCCGCTCGAAGTTCCGCTGGTGCGCTTCTCGGTGGGCCTGCCACACGTCGGTGTCCAGGATGCGCTTCTCCCAGCCGGCGACGGAGGTTTCGTCGAGCTGGAGGAAGATACCCTCGCCGCGGTCTTCGGTCGCCACGGTCCATGTCGGCCGGGCCGTCCGGGTCAGCGGCGCCAGACGGCGCGAGAGGTCGCCGACACGGTCCATGTCGTCGATCCTGGTGAAGCCGACCAGGGCGTTGACCTTGCGAAGCTTTTCGACGGCCAGGACACGGGTGATCTCCGGTCGGAGCAGCGGGCCGCGCTCGCGGGTGGCCAGGGTGAGTCCGCTCTTGGGATCTTCGTTGCGCATGCCGAGCATGGGCAGCAGCAGATGCTGCCATTCGGGGACGAGCAGGTCGACCGGATCCCAGTTCTGCCGTTTTTCTGCCTGTTCCTCCGGGGTGTCCTGTGGAGCACAAGCAGTTTCAACAGCCGCTGCCAGTTGAGAATCGGTCAGATCGGAGACGTCCACCTGCGAGGTCTCCAGCAGGTCCCGGAGGATGTCGAGGTGGGCGCGGTATTTGTCGAGCTTGTCGCCCAGTGTGGTGCGGATCCGGTCGGCGAGGTCGTGTGCCTTCTCCTGCGGGGAGTCGGGCATGACGATGATCGACTGGGTGGCGGGGAACCACAGGTTGGAGGCACCGACCAGCATCAGACGGGTCTTTTGGCCACAGCCGCGGTGGTCGAAGGCGTCCAGGTGCGGATGGCGGCCCCGGCAGTCCGGAAGCTTGGCCTTGCCGGCCTCGCCCTGCGCCTCGTTCATCGGTCGCTGTACCTGGCACGATTCGCAGCGGATCACCGCCGATGCACCCTTGCCGGCGGTGCGGTCGACCATCTTCAGTACGGGGAGTTCGGCGTTGGAGCACGGCTGGCCGTGGTGCACCCAGAGGTCGTAGGGGAATTCGTCCAGGTGCCCGTCGACGCACGCCAGCAGGTAGCGGGCGGGCACCGCCGGGCGGCGCATCGCCTTGCGGCTGCGATTCCCGGCCCGCCCGGGACACTTGGTGTGCTCAAAGATGGCCAGATCGGTGCGGTAGGGGTGGGTGTTCTTGTAGTCGAACTGAGAGAGCTTGCCGAGCAGGTCGCAGCCGGTGCATCGCAGCCACTGCGGGAACACGCGGGCCGGCACCCCCAGGTCGTTGCCTTCCATGGAGCGGCTGTGTTTCTTCGGCTGCCACGGGTGAGGGCGCAGTTCGACGTCGTTGGAACCGAGCATGAACCGCACCACCTGCTTCAGCCGCGGTGCGTGGATGGACGGAGGCGTACCGCGGCGGCGCCAGATGCGCTCCCAGTCGTCCAGGCCAGTGGACATGATCGTGAACTGCGGCAGGTCCATGATCGAGCCGGGGCCGTAGGTGTAGAGCAGGGAGGAGGGGCGGGCCGAGCCGACCTTAGCGCGGTTGTGCTTCGCCTGCTTCTCGGCCTCCTCTTCCAGGTCACCGAGCGGATCGACGGCCCTGGCTGCGTCGTAGACGAAGCGCTCCTGGTCGCTCACGAGTTCTCCTCCGGCATCACCCACTGGGGCGCGGTCATGGGTTCGATGTACACCAGTCGTTCCTTGATCGGGCTGACCAGGAGGTTGATTTCCGGCTGCACCTCACGCATCGAGTTGGCCACGATGAACGGTGGCGCGTCCCGAGTGTCGATACCGGACTTGGCGTCCTCGGCGCTCATCATCAGGGCGTCGTGCCGGCTGTCGTCGGTGACCTTTTCGTAGACCAGTGACTTGCGCAGTTCCACCAGGTGCTTGCGGCGCTTGCCCCACTGGTCGAGTCGGTTCTCCAGCCGGTGCCGGGCCCGCTCGGCTGCGTCCTCGTTGCCGGTCAGCTCGATGCGGCGCACGAGCGCCTCGATGAGCTCGGTAGCGAAGTGCCGTTCGGTCTCGATGCGGTCGGCGCCGTCTTCCGGGGACAGGCCCTGGGCGCGTACGGCTTGCCGGACCCGAGCCGCGCTGACCAGGACGCCGTCCAGACCACGCTCCAGCGAAGTGACCGAGAACGGCGTCACCGACAACGCCTCGACCTGCGCGTAGAACGTCTCGTGGTAATGCCGGAACTGCTCGAAGTGGGCCAGGTCGCGCGGTCGTGCCCAGTTGCCCAACGATACGACCAGGCCAGGGCGGTCGGCGTCACGGCCGACGCGAGAGGACGCCTGGATGTATTCGGCGGTGTTCTTCGGCTGACCGACCACGAGCATCAGCCCGAGCCGGGTCACGTCTACACCGACTTGGAGCATGGACGTAGCCAGCACCACGTCGTACGGGTTCACTTCCCGCTCGGGCACGCGCGTCTTCGCCTCTCGCAAGGTGCGAAGGTTCCGCTTGCCTGCAGTGGAGTCGAAACCGGGGTCGAATGCGACCGACATCTGATCCAGGGTGGAGGTGATGTCCGCGCTGGCCACACGCGAGGTCAGCTCGGCCACATGAAGTGCCCCGAAGTTGGTGCCAGTCCGGCTCGGCAGCCTGGACCAAGGACGACGCTTGGCCAACGCCGTCTGAATGTCATCCCCCATGTACCGAGCCATACCGGCCAGCTCACGCGTCGCGCTGAAGTAGCCGACCAGCGTCATATACGGATCGGCCGCCTTGCCCGAACGGTCAAGAAGCAACTGCCCGCCGGCCATGAGCACCTCGGCCACGCGGATCTCCGCCGTGGTGAGACGCACCCCCGTGGTGCTGATCCCGACGTACCGGCGTCCCGGAGCCTTCTCGGAGATCTCGATCTCCTTGGAGAAGAAGGTGTTGCCAGCGTCCAGCACCTGCGGCGGGAAGATGGTCACGTACCGCCCGTACAGAGCCCGCACGTGGTCGGCTGCATTGCGGGCGGTGGCCGTAGAGGCCACCACCAAGGGGCGCACGGGCTGTCCGTCATGAGTGCGCCAGCTCGTCATCACGTCAACGCCGACCTCGAAAAGTCCGACCGTGGTGCCGAGAGAACCGGTGATCAGGTGCAGCTCGTCCTGGATGATCAGGTCCGGCGGTCGCAGCCGCGTCGCCGGGTGCACCGCGGCGGCCTCCAGGCCGTCCTTCTTCGGGTGCTTGCTGCCGTCCTTGATCGCGCAGTGCGAGTAGTCGGGGTGGACAAAGCCGTGCCGTTCGCAGCGCCGCGAGACGTGCCCGAACAGCGATGCCGCCTCGCCCTCGCGTGCGAGCCGGGCGAACTTATCCACCGTGGCGATCACGAAGGCGGGGGCGAGCCGGTAGATCTCTTCATCGACGGTCAGGACCGGAAGTCCTTCATCGACCTCGCCGCCATCGGCGAAGGGGCACTCGGCCATCTCGTCGCCGCAGTAGACGTACACGCGGCGATGCGCCTTGTCTGCCCGCACGTCCCGCGCCTCGATGCGGGTACCGCACCAGGGGCAGCGCTGGATCTGTAGCACGGTCAGCCGGTAGCCGCGGCCCTGGTTGGCCTTCTCCAGCTGGCTTTCAGCCTCGTCGTACCACTTCGGGCTCACATCGGTACCGACCCACAGCCCGATGCGGAACGGCTCCTGGCCCCACGTCGCCGGGTCCTTCAACCGGGCCCGCTCCGCAGCACACACCAGAGCCGTGGCCCGCTGGAACTGCTGGGCGGTCAGCAGCCGCAAGGTGTAGCGCATCAGCACCGCCACGCCCGACCGGCCGTCCAGCGGACCGTCGAACGCGTCGATGACGCCCTGACGGCGCCGGATAGCGAAGGTGTAGGCGGCCAGCCCCAGGTACGCCTCCGTCTTGCCGCCGCCGGTCGGGAAGAACAGCAGCTGGGCTTTAGCAAGATCACCGGACCGCTTCTCGGCTGCAGGATCCGACAGCAACGGCAACTGCATCAAGACGAAGGCGAGCTGGAAGGTACGCCACGAGTGCGCGCGGTTGCCCCGCTCCCCCTGCTGCCCTTCCTCCAGGATGGCTTCGCGCGCCTGCTCGATGCTTTCGCGGTGGTCCTCGTTCTGGTTCGCACGCCGCTGCGCCACCTGGGACTGGACACGCTGGTCGGCCATCACTCGGTTCATGAACCTGAAGCACCGCAGCGCCTCGGCATCATCCAGCAGGAACTGCAGTCCCTCATCGAGCTGCCTCAGTACCTTGCGTGCGTCGCCGACCGCTTCCCGGCCCTCGGGGCGAAGATGCTCCGGCAGCGCCTCGGCCCGCTGTTCCTCGGCGTCGAGCCAGGCCGCATAAGCGGACACGATCGGCTCCAGCCCCGCGCGCAGCTGCTCCGGGGTGGCCTCCTCCAGCTGACGCATGTCCAGCATCGCCGCCTCGATCTCCTCGGCGGCGATCTGTGGTGTCTCGCTGGTCGGCAGCCACGTCGTCCACACCCTGCTGGCGCGGCGCGCGTCCTTGTCCGCCTCCCAGTCCACCGAGCAGGTCCGCCCGACGGCGAACTCCAGCCGGTTGCGGTACTGCAGCTGCAGACGACGCACCTCGTCGTCCGGCTCGTAGCGAGTGTCCTCCAGAACATCGTTGACCGGCAGGAAAACGGCCGTGCCCTCAGCGGTCTCGACGCAGAGCCGGGTCTGGTAGAGCCACGCCTCCACGGGAATCTTGCGGGGCGTCTCCTGGTCGTTGCACAGCGCGATCTCGATCAGGCGGCAGCCACGCTCGGCGTCGTCGTGGCGGTCCACCCGCAGCACGATCTTGTCCTTCAGCACGAACGTCGTCGTATGGGACGGCATCAGTTCGCTGACCTTGACCGTGGTCTCGAACCTGTGCGGCGTGCGCTGGTACCGGCGAAGGCGCGAGGTCGGCCCCCCGCCCTCGCCCTGTTTCTCCTTCACCGGCTCGTACGTGCCGAACTCGGTCACCACGGTGAACGCGTCCAGGCCGTCGGGGATCTGGCACCGCAACCCCATCGAGGCCGGGATCATCAGCCCGCGCTTTTGCGGTTGGTCCTCGACGTCGTCCTCTTCCGAGCCGGCACTGCTCTCGTCCACCGCGGTCAGGGGCACGCCCCGGCTCTCGGCCGCGTCCACGGCGTCACCGACGTCGGTCGCGGCCTCCGCAGAATCTGCCTGGGTGGGGTCATCCTGGCCGGCGGTTAGCCGGACTGGAGCAATGCGGCCGATCAGATACGCGGAGTCCGGGACGCCTTCGAGGATCTCCTCAGGGCCGCCTGCCGGGCCCAGGAGTTCACGCTCCAGGATGTCAACGAGGTTTTCACGCACCGTCCAGGAGCGTTCGTCCGGATCGAGGGCGAGGCGGTACGCCTGATCTGGTCCGGCGACGGAGTGCTTAGGCTGGTGTGCCGATCCGGTGGTCACGCGTCGCCCTCTTCCTCGTCTCCATCACTGTCGTCGGCCAGCAGTGTCACATCACCCTGGCCAGCGGCGCGGCGATGGTTCTCCTCCAACAACCGGTCCAGGATCTCCACACGAGCTGCAGGGCTCACCGTCCAACGCTCCATCTGACGGTAGGTGTGAAACCCGTGGTCGAGAGGGAAGTCATCCCAACCGTAAGCGGCCATGACGGCCTCATCGAGCTCGACGTGGATCTGGCGCAGACGGGCCACATCCGCGTCGGCCGAATCGACGACGTCTGGATCGTTAACCAGGTTGTAAAGCTTTGTTAGACCCAGACCGCGACGAAGCATGATCTCCCGACGTTCGGTATCGAGCGTACGCCCCATGCCGGTTACGTAACTCGTGCGCTTAGGGCGAGGGAATGTTTCGAACACATCCGAAGGCGTATAGCGAAAGCGTGTTTCCAACGTGGATCCGTACTTGATGGCCCAGATCTGATGCAGCGACGACGAGAGAAACGCCTGGTCTGCATACGAATTTGAGGCGAAAACCCCCAACATGTGACTGAATACTTGATCACCCAGTGATCTTACTGGCATCACCGACTTGCTCACGAGCGCAATGGTGAGTACCTCGTCCAGTTGTGCGATCGCCTCCCGCATCGCGGGCGCTGGCCTAGCGAATTGCCACCACTCTTCTCGACGATGCCTTTCCTTGTTGTTAGCCCGCTCTGGCTTTACACGCTCCAACACCCGCGCATACGGAAGTGCATACGTCTTCGCCTCATTTTCAGACAGGACGTTGAAGTCGATGACCCAACGCGACGCCGAGCCATCTGGGCGGGAGTTCAAGTCCTCCCCATTGAGATAGGGACGGAGCACTTCGGCGTTACGCGGGTCGGCCTTAATCCACTCGGCAGCCTCTGCAGCCTCCAGCACAAAGCCCATGCCCAGCACATAGCAGCCAACAAACGCAACCCCGGCGTTCTCCGCCAGCCGTGCCGGATCGCCATCGGCCCGACCACCTGGCTCCAGCAGTGTGGAGATTCGCTTCACTTCAATGTCGCACTCGCTTTCCACGACCGCCCGGGGAACTGCGGCGTCCACCGCGCCACGGCTCCCCCATACAGCTGCGTACTCCAGATTGGCGCTCGCCGCTGGCCAAGATCGGCTCTGCACGGCCCGAGTGATCGTGAAACCTTGCGCAACCAGTTGATCAAGGCCGACCTGCCGGGTGTCACCCTGGGCGACAGTATTCGTCGCGATCAAACCCAACCTGCCCCGTGGGGACAGCAGCTTGTAGGCGCGCAGGAAGAAGTACGCTACGAGGTCTGCGCTGCCCTTGCGACCGTGCGCGAGGGTGTTGACAAACCAGTCGCGGACATTGGTTCCCATCGTGCCGGTGAGCTTCTGTCCACCCAGGAAGGGCGGGTTGCCGATGATCGCGTCGAAGCCACCATGCTCCATAACATCCGGCACTGCCAGGATCCAGTGCAGCGGCTTCCACCGCTCGTAGTCCGTCTCAACGGTTGGGGTGAGCCCTGCTTTCAGGATGCCGTCGAGCATTGCCCGGTTCGGCGTCTCTCCCTCCCCGGGATGGGCGAGATCGACTGCGATGCGCAGGTTCTCGTACGCCTCGCGCAGCTTCTTGCCTGGCTTTCCGCCCAGTTGCAGTCCAGCGGCGATCACCCCGTCGGCCACATCCGAAAGTTGGGCGACAACTCCTTGATAGGTGCGCCACTGGCGTCGCTTGGTAGCTGCGGAGCGTTGGGGGTCGTTGTCGTCAACCTCGGTGGCGAGCTGACGACGCAAGCGGGCGGCCTTGCTCAGGGTGCCGTCGATATCGAGGTCGAGGAAGCTGGTCTGAGCGCCGGCCGAGTCCGGGTCAATTTGGAGCTCGCGAAGCTGGCGGGCGTTGGTCAGGCCGAGGAGTGCGTTGCCATGGAGGACCTTGTCGTCGACGAAGGAGAACGGCAACTTGGGATCGAGAGAGACCAACCACAGGGACAGCTTGCACATCTCTACGGCCATGGCGTTGATGTCCGCGCCGTACAGGCAGGTGGCCACCACCATCCTTATGGCGTGGACGCTGAGCTCGTGCGGCGTGCGCCCATAGGCCACGCCTTCGCGTTGCCATGCCTCCACCAGACGGTCGGCGAGGAAGCGTGCTGCGGCGACGAGGAACGCACCGGAGCCACACGCGATGTCGGCGATCTTGAGGTCGAGGATGTCGTCGGAGGATAGGGGCTGCCAGGCGTCCCGGTCCGCGGTCTGGTGGGGGCCGGGTGAGTAGACGAGGGGTTCGAGGGCGTGGAGTACGACGTCCTCGGCGAGCGACCGGGGCGTGTAATGAGCGCCGGCCGAGGCCCGCGAGGGCGTTTCCACGAGAAGGACGCCACCGGGTTCTACCACTAGGGGACGCTTGCGCAGGTCGCGGCGGATGATCCCGATGAAGGGGCGCAGTCGGTCGCGAAGGTCGGCGTCGTCGGTGAGGTCCCGCAAAGCGTTGTCGGCGTCGTCGAGTGTGTCTCTCGTCTGGAGGGCCTTGGTCAGGGCGGCCTTGGTGGGAGGCTTGGCGGCCGGCTGGCTCTGCTTGATCCAGGCGAGGATCGCGTCGACCAGGGCTGCGTCGGTGCGCTTGGTTTCGGTGAGGTTTTCGAGGGTGGCGAGGGGGATTTCCGGTTCGGAACCGGGGCTGCCGATGAGACTTACGACGGTCTCCTCCGCACCGACGCAGGAATAGCCGAGGAGGCCCTCGTAGATGTAACCGATCTGCTCGACGTCGATGTCGCGGAAGGAGATCTGGCGAGCTCCGCCGGGTAGCTGGGCGATCTGGATGGCACGCAGGACTTCGAGCATGACACGGTCGCTGACCGTGATCGCGAGGGAGCCCTGAGCGTTGCGGGCGGTGAGGAAGGGGAAGCGAGCGGGATCGAAGAGTGAGCCGCCGTACTCGGGCAGGCGGAGGTCTTCGAAAGTCGCGCCTCGGTAGAGGGCCTGGGAGGTGGCCAGGAGGCGGTGCCAGGTGAGCGACGTGGCGTCGATGGCTTGGTCGCCTTCCTCCTTCTGCCGGGCGTCGAGCTTGCCGAGTTCGTCGCTGATGCCGTAGCCCATGGCGAACAACTGGTTCTCGGGGAGCAGGCCACGTTCTTCGGCGAAGAGGAGGAAGACGACGCGCATCATGACGGTGACGGCGGCTTCGTAGACCTGCCCGCGCTCTGCCGGCAGTGGGTCGGGCTCTCGTCGGCGTACCGCCTTGAGGCCGCCTTCGGACAGAGCCTGGACGATGAGTTCGACGGCACGGCGGACCTGGGTGCCGAGCGCTTCGGTGATCTTCTCGGCGGCGGTGACCGACTCGGCGAACAGCTCGGTGAGCCGGTCCTGGGCCCTGCCCCCGACGAGTCGCTTGCGCTGGAGGAGTTCGATGAAGGCGTTGCGGGCCTGGGGCTCCTCGATCCAGGTCTGGGAGTCCACGATGCCGGAGGCGACCATCGTCTGCGGACGGGCGCTGACGATCGCCCACCAGCGGCCGTCGGTGACCACGCCGATGGTGGCACCAGACGTCCGCAGGAGTTCCTCCATGCGGTCGATGGGGCTGGCGGACCAGCCATCGGTGAGCGGGTCGCGCAGGGAGTCGACGGGGTCGGTGAGCAGGACGAGCGCGCCGATGTTCTCACCGTGGAGGAGGGCTCCGTTGGCGCGGACGGTGACGGCGTGATCGGGTGAGCGGACCTCGGCGGTGGTCGGGGCGGGGACGGTGTAGGCGGTGCCCCAGCGCAGGCCCTGGCGCAGGACACCGTCCACCCAGGTGTCGCGGGCCTCTCGGTAGAGGTCGAGGGCGGCGTCGTCCTCTGGGTGGGTGTCCCAGTGCTCCCATGCCTTCTCGAAGGCGGGCTTGGCGTCCTTGATGAAGGCGAGCGCGCGGGCGTCGGGCTGAGGGATGCCCTGGGGCCAGGCTCGTTCGAGTGCGGGGACGGCGAGGAAGGGGCCGTCGGTGTCGACAAGGGCGAGCCAGGCGCGGTGGAGGTCGGCGATGGTCGGGGCGTGCTTCCTGCTCATGCCTGAACCGTTCCGTTCTTCGCGTCTTCGGGGGTGAGGGCGAACACGACCGCGGCGGCCGATACGTAGGGCCGGATGTCGCTGTAGCGCTCCCGGATCGCGGCGATCTCGCGCGCTTCCTCATCGCCCAGGCTCTCAAGGCGGTCGATCATGTTCTGCAGGTCGCGGCGGCGCTGTTTCTGTTGGTCGTCGGTGAACAGAAACTGCTCCTTCTGCTCGCGAATTTCCCGGTCGAGCCGGTCGCGGGAATCGCTCAGGTTGACCCGGAAGGCTCCGAAGATCTCGTGGGCGCGAGTGATATCCGTTTCCTGGCGCTTCTTGAGTGCTTCGGTGACCTTTTCTTGCCGGCTCTCGCTCTTGCGCTTCATCGCGTTGAGCAGCCGGGTACGTAGCCGGGCATCATCCGCGTTCCACAGGGCCGCGAGGTGAGCGCGGACCTGCTCGTCGGCCAGGACGAGGTCGTGTGAGTCGAGGGTCTCGTCCAGGACCTGCTCAACCTTGGACTCGGCAAGTGCCTGGCCGCGCAGCCGGATTCCGGTGAGGAAGACCTCCTCGTGCAGGCGCAGGCCGCCGCGGCCGACAAGCACGAGTCGGGAGACTGCGGCAACGCATGATTCGGGCAGGCCCGGTGTGACGACGGCGGTGACCCGATTGACGGGCGCGTCCACACTGAACAACGCGCCGCGAAGGGTGCGTGTGGCGCGTTGCATGAGGGCGTGGCCCAGGTGGATGTGCACAAGGTCCGTGCGATTCGCCGCGGCCTTGTCGTCGAAGGTGATGGAGCGCAGGACCCCGGGCTGGAGACGGGTGTCGAGGCCGCGCAGGGCCGGCTGCCAGGTGCGGCCGAGGTTCGGGAGCTCGAATACCTGGGCGTCAGTGTCCGCGTCGCCGATCTCCACCAATGGCGGCTGGGAGTCCAGGGCCAGTGCGGTGTCCACGACGCGGCGTGCGTTGCCCGGCGTGAGGTGCATGACCTCCTTGCGCTGTTCGTAGGTCGCGGTCAGCTCGGTGAGCTGCCGGTTCAGCTCGATACCGCCGGCCAGAGCCTCGTTCATGGCCTCATCGCCGTCGTCGGGCGCCGCTGGACGCAGCTTGCGCAGGCTCCCGGTTGGGCTGAAGTGCTCCTGGACTTCGGCGTCGATGACCTGGTTGACCTTCCCCAGGTCCTGGGTCGCCGTGCCGACCTTCCTGGCGATGATCCCCATGAACTCCATGTCCGCCGCGTACGTGGAGGAGGAGGCCACGGGTTTGAAGTGGTAGATCTCCGGGTTCTTGGTCTGTCCGTAGCGGTCGATCCGGCCGATTCGTTGTTCCAGGCGGGACGGGTTGAACGGGATGTCGAAGTTAACCAGCCGGTGGCAGTGAGCTTGGAGGTCGATGCCCTCGCCGGCGGAGTCCGTGGCGAGCAGCACGCGCACCGGATGCTTGTCCGGGCTCTCGGTGAACCGGGCGCGGATCAGCTCGCGCTCCTCGATCGGGGTGGATCCCTGGATCGTCTCCAGTGCGTCCTTGTAGCCGCGCTGCCGGAGCACGCCGGCGATCCAGTCGAGCGTCGCGGCGTACTCGGTGAACACCACGACGCGCTCGTTCGTCCAGTGCCGGCCGTCCGATGTCCGGCAGTGCGCGTCGAGGAAGGACACCAGAGCCTCCAGCCGGGAGTCCGGCTTGTGCTCGTAGCTTGAGCCCCACGCGACCAGCGAGGCTGCCTCGCTGGTGATCGCGTCGGTCAGTGGGTCCGTTCCCTTGCTGTGCCGCAGCGCGGTGAACTCGGGGTGCTCGGCCTCGCCTTCCTCCTCATCGGACTGCCCGCTTCCGATGACCTCGGTGTAGTACTCGTCCTCGTCCAGTTCCAGCTGTCGGTTGTCGTCAGCAGCCGCTTCGTAGAGCTCCATGGTCCGGGCGAACGACCACGGGCTGGACAGGAAGCGCTTCTTGAGCAGCATCGCGACGATGTCGCCGCCCTTGCCCTTGCCTTTCGCTCGGGCGGCCTCTGTCAGCATCCGTGCCAGCCGGTCGAACTGCTCCTGCTCGTCTTCGGAGGGCGTGAACGGGATCGTCAGCAGCTTGCGGGACTTGAATCCCTTGTCCGGGAGGTCGCTCTTCAGACGGCGGACCCGCACCTCGCCCAGAGCGCGCTGATCGATGCTCGCACCGCGAGTGAACCGGCGACTGTCGATCATCTCCAGGAGCGCCGTGAACGACTCCGAGTAGCCGTTGTGAGGGGTCGCACTGAGGAACAGCCGGTGCTCGCAGACGTCCGCCAGCGCCTTCGTCGCCGTCGTACGGTGACTGTCCACCGCGTACCCACGCTGACCGGGGGCCGTCGTCGGACTTGCCGGGGCCACGTGGTGAGCCTCGTCGACCACCAGGACGTCGAAGGCGAAACGTCGGGCGCTGGAGGTCTTGCGCACATCGGCCAGGACGTCGCGCAGCAGACGCTGGGCCCGCAGTGACGGCAGCCACGACATGCTGACGATCACGCGCGGGAACAGTCGGAACGGGTTGGCGTTCAACCCGTGGCTCCGCCGGACCTTCGCCATCAGGTCGCTGTTGACGATCACGAAGTCCAGACCGAACTTCTCCCGCATCTCGTCCTGCCACTTCAGCGACAGGCTCGGCGGGCACACGATGACTACGGTCCGTGCTCGGTGGCGCAGAAGCAGCTCTTGGACGACCAGGCCGGCCTCGATGGTCTTCCCAAGGCCCACATCATCGGCCAGCAGCAGGTTCGTACGGGAAGATTGCAGAGCGCGACGCAGCGGTTCGAGCTGGTACGCCTCGACGTTCGCACCGCTGCGGAAGGGGGCCTGGTAGGAGTTCGCGTCCGCCGACGTCACCGCGCCCCAGCGCACCGCGTCCACAAACGCGGCCAGCGTGTTCGGGTCATCGAACGCGTCCGGCCGCACCACCTCAGGAAGGCCCTGATCGGGCTGCAGCGTGTGGCCGACCTCCAGCTCCCAGACCACGGTCAGCTCCTGACCGAGCCGATCCTCATCCAGTGACTGGAGACACACGACGTGGGCGAGCCCAGGGGCTCCTTCGTCGGCGGGGCTCCGTGGCAGGCCCTGGCGGCGGACGTCCGAGACCGCCCAGATGGAGCCCCGGACCTTCACCACCTGCCCCGGTTCAGGAACCGGCGGAAGCGCCGCCGTCCGCCCCGTGCCGCCTTCTGCGCCCTGCCGATACTCCGTAGCGATCGCCACCCGACAGCACTCCTTCATCGACGCATCACACCCAGCTGACTGACCTCCTTCGCACAAGAATTAGCCTCAGGGAGACCTGAGACCTTTGGGGAGATCGTCAACGCACCAGTATTCCCGACTGTCGTCGGCGCCCATGCAAAATCTTCAGATCGACACCTCATCTGCGACCCAGCGTTGGTCAGGTGAGGGGAGGCGGGACGGGCTCGTGAGAGTCAGGTAGGTCCAACTCGCAGCGCTGCTTCCCGAAGAACGGACCGCAGGGAACACACTGGCCGCCCGAAACGACCTGCGATTGCGCAAGTGACACCCCATCAGAACGAGCGTCAAATGAGCGTCACGAGCGTCATTTCAGCGTCAAGATATCGCCCGTAACGCCCACACCGCACATAATGCGCACAGGCAAAACCGCAGGTCAGGAGCCCTTCGAGACCGGTTCAAGGATCGCCACGCACTCCACATGATGCGTCATCGGAAACAGATCGAACGCCCGCAGCGTCCGCACCCGGTACCCCCCGTCCCGGAAGTACCCCAGGTCCCGCGCCAGGGCCGCCGGGTCGCACGCCACGTAGGCGATGCGCCGTGCTCCGAGCGAGGTCAGGTGGTCCACCGTCGCCCGGCCGGCGCCCGCGCGGGGCGGGTCCAGGACGATGAGGTCGACCTCGGTGATCCCGGTGCGCGGCAGGACGCTCTCGACCTTGCCCTGCTCGATCCGGACCCGGTCGAAGCCGGCGAGGTTGTGGCGGGCGTCCTCGACGGCGCGCTTGCCGGACTCGATGCCGAGCACCGCGCCCTTCTCGCCGAGCCGGTCGGCGAGGGCGCCCGCGAAGAGGCCCACGCCGCAGTACAGGTCGAGGGCCGTGTCGCCCTTGCGGGGCAGCAGGCCCTGCATGACGGCGGTCACCAGGGTGTCCGCCGCCTTCGGGTGGACCTGCCAGAAGCCGCCGCTGCCGACCCGGTGGGTGCGGCCGTCGGCGCGCTCCCGGACGAAGGGGCGGCCGTGGACGCGGTGGACGCCGCCGTCCTTCTCGCCGACCCGCATCACCGACACCGGCCGGTCCAGCTCCACGATCGGCAGGCGTGCGCCCGGCCGCGGAGTGAGGATCACCTGGCGGTCCTGCGAACCCGTCGCCGCGATCGCCTCGATCGAGGCCATGCCGCTCCAGTCGCGTTTCTCCACGCCCAGCTCGCTGACGCCCTCCGCGGCGATCATGCAGTGGTCGATCGGCTCGACCTCGTGCGAGCGGTGCCGGCGCAGCCCCGCCCGGCCCGTGTCGGCGTCCACCGCGTACTGCACGCGCGTGCGCCACTGCGGCACCTGGCCCGCCGGCAGCTTGTCGCCCTCGGCCGGCATCACCGTGCCGTCCCAGCCGGCCTCCTCGGGCGTGAGGCCCGCGAGCCGCTGGAGCTGCTCGGCGATCACCTCGCCCTTCATCCGCCGCTGGGCGCCCGGCTTGGCGTGCTGCCAGTCGCAGCCGCCGCAGCGGCCGGGGCCGGAGAAGGGGCAGGGGGCCTCGACCCGGTCCTTGGAGGCCTCCAGGATCTCCACCGCGTCAGCGCGCAGGAAGCGGGCGCCCTGCTCGCCCTCGGTCACCCGGGCCACCACCCGCTCGCCGGGCAGCGTGTGCCGGACGAAGAGCACCTGCCCCGAGTCGGTACGGGCGATGCAGTGGCCGCCGTGGGCGACGGGGCCGATCTCGACCTCGTACTCCTCGCCCACCAGCGAGCCCGTCGGCGAGCCCTGCGGCGAGCCCTCCGGGGCGCCCGACCGGGAGCCCGCCTGCGACTTCTTCGGTTCTGCCTGCATGGCGGGGTGACTCCACAACGTCGAACGAGGAACGGCCGGACAACAGCCCACCAGTCTACGTGGCTGTCGTCCGGCCGTTCACCACGAGCCGCCCCGCACGGGGATCGGCCCGGTCAGCTCGCGGGGCCCGCCCCCGGGGAACCCGAGCCCGACGACCCCGTTCCCGAGGAGGCCGAACCCGACGGCTCCTTCGCCTGCCCCTCGGCCACGGGTCCGCGCCGCACCGAGCCCGGAGCGCTCCAGTCCTGCCGCTTGCGGGCCCGGTTCTTCGCCGCCTCGGAGGACTGGAGCTGATAGGGAACCGACGTCACCATCACGCCCGGCGTGAACAGCAGCCGGCCCTTCAGCCGCAGCGCGCTCTGGTTGTGCAGCAAGTGCTCGTACCAGTGGCCGACCACGTACTCGGGGATGATCACCGACACCGCGTCGCGCGGCGACTCCCGGCGCAGGCTCTTGACGTACTCGATGACCGGTCGCGTGACCTCCCGGTAGGGCGAGTCCAGGACCTTCAGCGGTACCTCGATGCCGCGCCGTTCCCACTCGTCGCGCAGCGTCTTCGTCTCGGCCGGGTCGACGTTGACGGTGAGCGCCTCCAGGGTGTCGGAGCGCATCAGCTTCGCGTAGGCGAGGGCGCGCAGCGTCGGCCGGTGGATCTTGGAGATCAGCAGCACCGAGTGGACGCGCGAGGGGCGGACGCTGTCGTCGCTGGGCCCCTCGGGGGCGGCGATCTCGGCGGCCACGCCGTCGTAGTGGCGGCGGATCGCGGTCATCGTGCCGTAGAAGATCACCATGCCGAGCAGGGCGACCCAGGCGCCGTGGGTGAACTTGGTGACGAGGACGACGATCAGGACCAGGCCGGTGAAGAAGGCGCCGAAGGTGTTGATCGCGCGCGAGCGGACCATGTGGCGGCGCTTGGCCGGGTCGGTCTCGGTCGCCAGGTGGCGGTTCCAGTGGCGGACCATGCCGGTCTGGCTGAGCGTGAAGGACACGAACACGCCGACGATGTACAGCTGGATCAGGCGGGTGGAGTCGGCCCCGTACAGGACGATCAGCAGGGTCGCCGCGCCGGCCAGCAGCACGATGCCGTTGGAGAAGGCCAGGCGGTCGCCGCGGGTGTGCAGCTGGCGCGGGAGGTAGCGGTCCTGGGCGAGGATGGAGCCGAGCACCGGGAACCCGTTGTAGGCGGTGTTGGCCGCCAGGAAGAGCACCAGGGCGGTGGCCGCCGCGAGGATCACGAAGAAGAAGCTGGTCTTGCCGAAGACGGCCTCGGCGACCTGGGTGATCACCGGGTTCTGGACGTAGCCGGAGCCTACGGCGACGCCGTTCTTCATCAGGTCGGCGGCCGGGTTCTCGGCCATGCGGACGTCGGTGACCAGGGCCAGGACGATGATGCCGCAGAACATCGTGACGGCCAGCAGGCCCATGAGGGCGAGCGTGGTGGCCGCGTTCTTCGACTTGGGCTTGCGGAAGGCCGGCACGCCGTTGGAGATGGCCTCCACGCCGGTGAGCGCGGCACAGCCGGAGGAGAAGGCCCGCAGCAGCAGGAAGAGCAGGGCGAACCCGGCGAGTCCCTGGTGCTCGGGCTTGATCGTGTACTCGGCCGTGGGCGCCTGCATGGTGTCGCCGAGGACCAGCGCGCGGAAGGCACCCCACGCGATCATGATGAAGACGCCCGCGACGAACACGTACGTCGGGATCGCGAAGAGCTTCCCGGACTCCTTGACGCCCCGCAGGTTCATCAGCGTCAGCAGCACGACGACGGCGGCCGCGCAGGCCACCTTGTGCTCGACGACGAAGGGCACCGCGGAACCGAGGTTCTCGATGCCGGAGGCGATGGAGACGGCGACGGTCAGGACGTAGTCGACGAGCAGCGCGCTGGCGACGGTGAGGCCTGCCTTGGCACCGAGGTTGGTGGTGGCCACCTCGTAGTCGCCGCCGCCGCTGGGGTAGGCGTGGACGTTCTGCCGGTAGGAGGCGACGACGGTGAACATCAGGACGACGACCGCGACCGCGATCCACGGGCTGAAGTGGTAGGCCGACACGCCCGCGATGGACAGGACCAGCAACACCTCCCCGGGCGCGTAGGCCACGGAGGAGAGGGGGTCGGAGGCGAAGACGGGCAGGGCGACGCGCTTCGGCAGGAGCGTTTCTCCGAGCCGATCACTGCGCAGTGCGCGCCCGATCAGAATCCGCTTGGGCACGTCGGTCAGTTTGGACACAACAGTGGATCGTATGCCTTCGAACACCGGGCCGCCCACCCTCCCCCGGGGTCGGGCGGGTGATGCCGTGCCGCGTCTGCCTCACGGGTGAAATCGGCCACGGCGCGGCTACGGAATGTGCACCCGGAGCAATCGCCATGCCTATATGACAATCCCCCGCCCGCTCCCGTCCTTGGGAGGTTCCATGCACACCACCGCGGAGCTGATCGGTGCCGCAGGCACCCTTGTCGGCCTCGGCATTCTCACCGCCCTCAGCCTGTGGAGCATCAGCCGTCGCTGAGGCCGCCGACCGTGCACGGGGGTGCCGTCCACCGACCGCACGTGTGTAGCTTGGTCGGCGGTCTGAGACCCTGTTACAGCCAAGTCAGCAACACTTGACCTCGGAAGGACGGTCGTGCACATCGTCATCATGGGCTGCGGCAGAGTGGGCTCCGCTCTCGCCCAGACCCTGGAGCAGCAGGGGCACACGGTCGCCGTCATCGACCAGGACCCCACCGCCTTCCGACGTCTTGGCTCCTCGTTCGGCGGCCGCCGGGTCACCGGCGTCGGCTTCGACCAGGACACCCTGCGCGAGGCCGGCATCGAGGAGGCCGGCGCGTTCGCCGCCGTCTCCAGCGGCGACAACTCCAACATCATCGCCGCCCGGGTGGCCCGCGAGATGTTCGGCATCGAGAACGTCGCGGCCCGCATCTACGACCCCCGCCGCGCCGAGGTCTACCAGCGCCTCGGCATCCCGACGGTGGCCACGGTCCGCTGGACGGCCGACCAGATGCTGCGCCGTCTGCTCCCCTCGGGCGCCGAGCCGCTGTGGACCGACCCGACCGGTGGGGTCCAGCTCGCCGAGGTGCACGCCTCCGCCGCCTGGGTCGGCCACAAGATCAGCAAGCTTCAGGAGGAGACGGGCGTCCGTGTGGCGTTCCTCACCCGCCTCGGTGAGGCGGTCCTGCCGACCTCGCAGACGGTGCTTCAGGAGGGTGACCTGGTGCACGTGATGATGCGCACCGACGAGGTGGAAAAGGTCGAGGCGTCGTTCGCCGAGGGTCCGACGGAGGGCGGTCACTGATGAGAGTCGCCATTGCCGGGGCCGGTGCCGTGGGCCGCTCGATCGCGGGCGAGCTGCTGGAGAACGGCCACGAGGTCCTGCTCGTCGACAAGGCGCCGACCGCCATCTCGGTCGAGCGCGTCCCGCAGGCGGAGTGGCTGCTGGCCGACGCCTGCGAGATCACGTCCCTGGACGAGGCGGCGCTCCAGCGCTGCAACGTCGTGATCGCCGCGACGGGCGACGACAAGGTCAACCTGGTCGTCTCCCTGCTGGCGAAGACGGAGTACGGCGTTCCGCGCGTCGTCGCCCGTGTCAACAACCCGAAGAACGAGTGGCTGTTCAACGAGGCCTGGGGCGTGGACGTCGCCGTGTCCACTCCGCGTCTGATGTCGGCCCTGGTCGAGGAGGCGGTGAGCGTCGGTGACCTGGTCCGTCTGCTCCGCTTCAGCCACGGCGACGCCAACCTCGTCGAGCTGACCCTGCCCGAGGAGTCGGCGCTGGCCGGCACCCAGGTCGGCGATGTCGAGTGGCCCGAGGACACCTCCCTGGTCACCATCATCCGCGGCACGCGCGTCCTCACCCCGTCCCGGGAGGACTCGCTGGAGCCCGGTGACGAGCTGCTGTTCGTGGCCGCGCCGGCGCGGGAGGAGCAGTTGGAGGACCTGTTGTCGGTGCGACGGCAGGAGACCGGCGGCTGAGCCCTCGGGGATACGGCCGGTCCTTTCGGGGATACGGCCGGTCCCTTCGGGGATACGACGACGAGGGCGCCCCTGGAGTCCGGGGGCGCCCTCTCGCTTGCGCGGGCGGGGGCTCGGCGGAGCCGAGGGACGCCGGGGTCCGGGCAAACGGCTGGGGAACGAGCCTCTCCGGCGCCGGAACGGGCGCCGGGCCGGAACGGGCGCCGACGCCGGAACGGACGCCGGAACCGGGACCTACGCCCCCCTGCGGTGACGCCCGCTCTCGCTCTCGCCCCGCTCCGCCGCGGCGGTCGCCTTGCGGTCCTCCTCCGCCTTCTCGGCGGCCTCCATCTCCGCGAACACGTCGATCGGCGCCGGGGCCTTCGCCAGGAACACCCACGTCAGCCAGACGGCCAGCAGGAACGGCGGGATCTTCAACGCGATCAGCACCCATCCGAACTGGGTCGTGTCGGCCCACCAGTACAGCGGGAAGAGGATGGCGCACTTGCCGAGCAGGATCAGACCCCAGGCGTAGCTGGCCTTGGCGTACGCCTTCTTGCGGCCCGGGTTGCGGGTGCGCCAGGAGAGGTTCTCCTTGAAGACCGGTCCGAGGATCAGCCCGAGCAGCGGCACACCGCACAGGGTGGTGACGAGGTACGCCAGCGACAGTCCCAGCGTGTACAGCATGCCGGGCAGGTAGAAGTCCTTGGCGTTGCCGGTCATCATCGCGAAGACGACGCCGAAGGCGACACCGAAGACACCGCTGAAGGCGTGCTTCACGGTGTCCTTCATGGCGAGACGGACCACGACCAGGACCAGCGACACCGCGAGCGCGGCGATCGCCGACATGTGCAGGTCCTTGTTGACCGTGTAGATCGTGACGAAGAGCAGGCCGGGCAGCACCGTCTCGACCATGCCCCGCACCCCGCCGAACGCCTCGAACAGCGCGGCCTCCGTCACTGTGCGGGCGTCGTCCTGCTGAGTGTCTTCGGTCGGCTTGTCGAGCGACGTCACCGGCTACTCCCTACCGAGGGGTCTCAGTTCGTACTTGGGGTTGAACAGCACCCGGCGGCCCCGGCTCATGGAGATCCGGCCCGATGCGATGAGGCGGCGCCCCGGTTCTATCCCGACTATGGAACGCCGGCCCAGCCACACCACGTCCAGCGCGGCCGTACCGTCGAAGAGCTCGGCCTCCAGGGCCGGGACTCCGGCGCGCGGCCGCAGGGTGACCGTGCGCAAGGTACCAGTAACGGTCACGATCTGCCGGTCCTGGCAGTCTCCGATCCGGATACAGCCGGCGGTGTCCGCGTCCTCCCGCAGCTCCTCGGACTCCAGGTCCTCCTGCGACGAGGAGAGCCGGTCGAGCATGCGCCGGAACCGGCCTGCCGGCTTTTCGGAACGAGGAACAGCACTCATACCAGAAGCGTACCGGGGCGCACTGTCGCGACCGTACCCGCCCGCCGGGCCGCCGGACGGCCCGCTTCCGGAAGCGGTGGCCCCTCCCCCGCCCGGTGACGAGGTGCCGGACATGCGACGGATCCACGTGCCCCTCCCCTCACTCGTTCGCCGCCCGCTCTCACCCGTTCATCGGACGACACCCCCCGACCGGTTCACACGGTGCTGTCCCCGTGCGTCAGCGTCTCCCAGGCGACGAAGAGGTTGTTGCTGCCCGCCGGACGGTTGCTCAGGGTGAGGGCCTCGGTGTTCGTCATCGCGATGCCCAGGCGGTTGTGCAGGGCGTTGTAGCCGACCTCGGTGACCGGGCCGAGACCGAGGTGCAGGGAGCCGCCGCACAGCCAGCTCGGGACGGCCGTGCCGAGCTCGTACCTGGCGTGGAGGCCGAGGGCGTGGCGCAGCCGCTCGCCGACGTCCGTGCCGTAGAGGTCCTGCCCCTGGATCCGGCTGGTCTCGGCGACGTGGGAGATCGCCGAGAGGCCGTAGCCGGTGTGGGTGAAGTCGCGGCAGGTCTCCTGGCTGAGGCCGGTGACGAAGGTGGACTGTCCCTGCCAGTAGGCGACGATCTTCTCCCGGGTGTTCAGGTTCTGGCTCGGCACGGTCTTCGGGAGGTCGCCGTCGGAGGCCAGGTACACGTAGGCGGCCGTGCGGGTGCGGAAGCGCGCCATGGCCTTGTCGTACGCGGCCTTGTCCTCCAGGAAGACGGAGATGCCGACGGCGGCCTCCGTCATCGACAGCTCCCAGTTGCCGTTGGAGTTCGAGCCGTTGACGACCTCGGGCAGGTAGACGTTCCGGAGCATGGTCGCGAAGCGGCCGGAGTGCGCCCAGCCGCCGGTGTACGCGTACCTGATGATCTCGGCGGCCTTCGGCCAGGAGGAACCGGCCCAGCCGGTCTGCAGGGGCGCGTTGCTGTCGGTGTGGTCCTGGATCACGGCGGACCAGGCGTCCATGAGCTCGATCGACTTGCGGGCGTACCGCTCGTCCCGCGTGACGTACCAGGCGAGGGCGTGGGTGTACGCGGCGAGGGCGTCCTCACGCTCGTCCGTGCACCCGTTGTCGGGGTGGGAGTAGGACCCGCACTCGACGACCGCGCGGGGCCGGGGAACACGGTCCAGGTCGGCGTACCTGCTCGCCAGCGTCCGGTCGAAGGCTCCTGCCCAGGGCTGGGCGCCGGCGTCGACCTGCTGCCGGGCGAAGTCGAGCTGGGCCCTGGAGACGCCGACGCCGGGGTGGACGAAGGCGGTGGGGGCGGCTTCGGCGCGGTGGGTCGTCGCCGGCGCCGTGAGGGCACCCAGCAGCAGGGCGGCGACGGTCATGAGGAAGGCGGTTCTCCGCACAGCGACTCCGTTCTCATGTGTGAACACAGAGCGCCCTTATGAACCAGGCGTTGATCGGAGACCGTAGGTACAGACCATGTACGCGTCAAGGGGCCGTGCGGCGGGGAGCGACGACGGGGAGGGGGCAGCGCAAAGGGCCGCACCCACGGTCGGGTGCGGCCCTTTCCGGAAAGCCCGGCGGCCGGAACGCCCGGTGGACCGAGCGTCGGAATGCCTGACGGCCCGGCGGTCGGAACGCCCGGTGGACCGAACGTCGGAACGCCTGACGGCCCGGGCACCGGAACGCCTAGCGGACCTCGGTGATCTCCGGCCCGCGCTGGAGCTGGCCCATGCCGCCGGAGAAGCGGGATCCCGCCTCCTCCTGCTGGACGCCCTCCGGGACCATCTGGGCGTCGTTCGGGAGCTTGAGGACGATGGGGTCGCGGGGGGCCATCGGGCCGTCGCCGCGGACCACGACCGTGTCCCGGAAGATCTGCTCGAGCAGGCCGGCCGCCTGCGGCTGCACCGCGCCCTGGCCCGAGATCACACCGCGCAGGAACCATCGGGGGCCGTCCACGCCGACGAACCGCACGACGTGGAAGCCGCCGGTGCCGTCCGGCAGCTGCACCGGCACCTGGGCCCGCAGCTCCCAGCCCAGCGGTCCCTCGACCTCGTCGACGATGCCGCCCTGCTGGGTGATGCCGGAGCCGATCTCCTCGCGCACCTCGCTCCAGATGCCCTCGCGCTTGGGCGCGGCGAAGGCCTGGAGCTGGATGGCGCTGTCGCGCAGCACGACGGTGGCCGCGACGATCGCGTCGCCCGCGACCTCGACCCGCAGCTCCATGCCGTCGACACCGGGCACGAAGAGCCCGCCCAGGTCCACCCGGCCCTCGGCGGGGTCACGCACCTCCGAGCTGTCCCAGGGCCCGTCGGGCCGGGGCTCCGGCTCGAGCCGGACGCGCTCGCGTTCGCCCTCGCCCTCTACGTCGTCCGCCTCAGTGTCGACACTGTCGACGACCTGCTCGGCCTCGCCGGCCGCGTCCTCGGCGGCACCCTTCTTCTTGCGACGTCCGAACACGTCACTGTCCTTCCCGGTCGGATACGACCGAAGCGTATCGATTCCCACCCGTCGCGCCGCCCACGGCGGCCTGACCGCTTGTGCCGCTCCCGCCGTCCACCGCGGAGTGGCCACCGGTGGACCCGAAGCCCCCCTCGGCCCGCACCGAGTCGGGAAGCTCCGCGACCTCCTGGAAGCTGACCCTCTCGACCTGCTGGACGACCAGTTGCGCAATCCGGTCGAAGCGCTCGAACCGCACGGACTCGCGCGGGTCGAGATTCACCACGATCACCTTGATCTCCCCACGGTACCCGGCATCAACCGTCCCCGGGGCATTCACGAGGGCGACGCCGCACCGGGCGGCGAGCCCCGAACGAGGGTGCACGAAGGCCGCGTACCCCTCGGGGAGCGCGATGGACACCCCCGTGGGCAGGACCGCCCGCTCCCCCGGCGCCAGCTCCCGGCTCTCGGTGGTCCGCAGATCGGCCCCCGCGTCACCGGGGTGCGCGTACGCCGGAAGCGGTACGTCGGGGTCGACGCGCCGGATCTGCACGTTCAGCGGAGGCCGGCTCACGGGTTCACCTCGAAGGCGCGGGCCCGCCGGACCTGGTCCGGGTCGCTCATGGCGGCCTGGATCTCCTCCTCGCGGCCGTGGTGGACGAAGTGCTCCACCTTGACCTCGACGAAGAGCGCGTCGGCACGGACGGCGACGGGCCCGCCGGGGCCGCCGATCCGCCCGGTGGCGGTCGAGTAGATCTTCCGCCCGGCCACCGCCGTCACCTCGGCCTCCAGGTGCAGTGTCGTGCCGACGGGCACGGGCCGCAGGAAGTCGGTCTCGAGCCGTCCCGTCACGGCGATCGTCCGCAGCAGCCAGTTCAGCGCGCCGAGTGTCTCGTCGAGCGCGCTGGCCAGGACACCGCCGTGGGCCAGACCGGGCGCGCCCTGGTGTGCGGGACGCACGGTGAACTCGGCGGTGAGGGCGACTCCCTCGCCGGCCCGCGCCTCCAGGTGCAGCCCGTGCGACTGCGCGCCGCCACAACCGAAACACTGTTCGTAGTGGGCACCGAGAAGCTCGCCGGGCGCGGGGGCATCGGGGTGCCGAACCGGTTTCACGGCGTCGGCCGGAGGCTGAAGAGCTGCGGAAGTACCACTCACAGCCGCAGACCTTACCCGCGCGTCGGCCGATACCGGTCACCGTGCCAAGCTTGGCTCCATGCAGCTCTCCGCCACCCCCTACGAAGAACGTCTCACCGCTCCCCGCTCGTGGTGGTTCGTCTCGTTCCTCGTGGGCGTCTCCTTCGCCCTGATCCTGCTGCCGTTCGGCACGCTGCCCCTGCTCGGCGGCCTGGTGGGCGGCACCGCCTTCGCGGCGGTCGTGGCCAGCTCCTACGGCTCCGTCCGCATCCGGGTCGTCGGGGACTCCCTGATCGCGGGCGACGCGAAGGTGCCCGTCACGGCGCTGGGCGAGGCGGAGGTCCTGGACCGCGAGGAGGCGCGCGCCTGGCGCACGTACAAGGCCGACACCCGGGCCTTCCTCCTGCTGCGCGCCTACATCCCGACCGCGCTGCGCGTGGAGGTCACCGACCCGGACGACCCGACCCCCTACCTGTACCTGTCGACGCGCGAGCCGGAGCGCCTGGCCGAAGCCCTGCGTACGGCCCGGGAGACGGCGGCTTAGCCCCACCGGCAGCTCGCCGCGCGCGACCGGCGGGCCCTGCCGGCGCGCTGGTGCGCGGGGGTACGGCGCCGGGGGCGGGCCGGGCCCGGTTGGGCCAGGGTGCTGCGGGCAGCGCGGCGGACGGCGCTCAGGGCACCGGGGCAGGGCATCCGCGGGCAGCCGCGCAGCAGGCGGCGGCAGAGGCGGCGGGCAGCGGGCAGCGGGCAGCGGGCAGCGTACGGTACGGCGGACGGCGGCGAAGGCGCGTGTGGCGCCCACTCTGTCGCCCGCACCGCGCGGAGCGCCTCACCCGCACCGTACGAGAGGTGCTCAGTTCCCCGACGGTCCGGGGTCCTCGTCGCCGAGGGGCAGCGGGTTCTCCGGCTTCTCCAGGGGCGGGAGGGCGGGCAGCGCCTCCCACGGCACCTGGATCTTGCGCAGGTCGGCCCGGATCTTGGCGGCGAGCTTCTTGGTGTCGCGCCGGTTCATGAGCGCGCCGACCGCGGCGCCCACCAGGAACGGCATCAGGTTCGGCAGGTCGCGCACCATGCGCTTCATGATCTGCTGGCGCAGTTCGCGCTTCATCTGGCCGCCCAGCGCCCCGTTGAAGGAGGCGGGCTTCAGCACGTCGACGCCGCGTTCGCCGGACCACGAGCGCAGGTAGGCGGTGCTGCGGTCCTTGAGGTTCCCCGGCGGGCGGACGCCGTACACCTCGTGCAGTTCGGCGATCAGCTTCAGCTCGATCGCCGCGACGCCGGTGATCTCCGCGGCGATCTCGGTCGGCATCGCGGGCGGCACGGGCATCATCGCCGCCGCGCCGATGCCCGCTCCGACGGTGGACGTGGCGTTCGCCGCGCCGGCCACCAGCCTGTCGGCGATCTGCTCCGGCCCGAGGCCGGGGAACTGCCGACGGAGCGTCCGCAGGTCCCGTACGGGGATCCTGGGGGCCATGTCGATGATGCGGTCGGTGAGATGGGCCAGGCCCGCCCTGGCCCGGCTGCCGCCCTTGCGGACGCCTTCTCTGGCCAGGTCGACGGCCTTGTCCCGGACCACCGCCGCCCGTCGCCTCGCGACGGGCGCGCGGCCCGTTGCCGGGAGGTCACCCCGGTCACCCGTAGCTTCGAGCGAGGCCGATCCCGCCGGGACGGTTCCCTGGCCGGATGAGCCTCGCTCGTCGTCACGCACGCCGTGAGGGCCGTCGGACGGCCCCTTGTCCGCTCCCGGGAAGGGGAAGCGGCGCTTCCGAGGAGGGGTCGAGCCAGTCACGGCCGACCCGCCCTCAGTCGCAGTCGCGGCAGATCGGCTGGCCGTTCTTCTCGCGGGCCAGCTGGCTGCGGTGGTGCACGAGGAAGCAGCTCATGCAGGTGAACTCGTCCTGCTGCTTCGGCAGCACACGGACGGCCAGTTCCTCGTTCGAGAGGTCTGCGCCGGGCAGCTCCAGCCCCTCGGCGGCCTCGAACTCGTCGACGTCGACGGCGGAGGCGGACTTGTCGTTCCGCCGGGCCTTCAGTTCTTCAAGGCTGTCGGAATCGACATCGTCATCGGTCTTGCGTGGGGTGTCGTAATCGGTTGCCATTTCGCCTCTCCCCCTCTGGGTGTCTGCGGTGTCTCCAGCGCACGTAACGCGTGAGAGGCCGGACTTGTGCCCGCCTCGAGGCGGAGATTTTGCCTCACATCAAGGTCTGTTACTCAATCGACACCCAACCGGACTCCTCTTGAGTGATCGGGTTGGATGGCGATGGGGACCGTACACGGTCCGAATGTCGCACTTCAAAGGCGCCTCACCGTGTACTTCCCGTGATCAGGACCCCCGAAAACCCGGAGTTTCCGGGCTTTCCGGCCGCCTCCATGATCACTCTGAGTAGATGGCCGGAAAATCGCCCTTGTGATCGATCACACACGAGGGAGCTGGATCACAGCCCTGAAAATTCCGCGCAAAGCGAACATCCCCGCGTGTGTCGGCGACATGATCTCAGAGAGGAAGGGTGACCCGCATCACGAGCCCTCCCCCCTCACGCGGCTGGGCCGTGATGTGACCGCCGTGCGCCCGCGCCACGGACCGCACGATGGACAGGCCGAGGCCGACTCCCTTGTCGCTGCCCGTGCGCTCGGTGCGCAGCCGCCGGAACGGCTCGAAGATGTTGTCTATCTCGTACGCCGGCACGACCGGCCCGGTGTTCGACACCACGAGCACGGCCTGCCCGTGCCGGATCTCGGTGCTCACCTCGACCCAGCCGTCCTCGGGCACGTTGTAGCGGACGGCGTTCTGCAGCAGGTTCAGGGCGATCCGCTCCAGCAGCACGCCGTTGCCCTGCACGATCGCCGTCTCCCGGGTGCCGCGGATCTCCACGCCCTTGGCCTCGGCCTCGCCGTGCACCTGGTCGATGGCCTGCCCGGCGACCTCGGCGAGGTCGACCGGTTTGCGCTCGACGATCTGGTTGTCGCTGCGGGCGAGCAGCAGCAGGCCCTCCACGAGCTGCTCGCTGCGCTCGTTGGTGGCCAGGAGCGTCTTGCCGAGCTGCTGGAGCTCCACGGGCGCGTTCGGGTCGGACAGGTGCACCTCGAGGAGCGTGCGGTTGATCGCGAGCGGGGTCCTGAGCTCGTGCGAGGCGTTGCCCACGAAGCGCTGCTGGGCGGTGAAGGCGCGCTGGAGGCGCTCCAGCATGTCGTCGAAGGTGTCGGCGAGCTCCTTGAGCTCGTCGTCCGGTCCGTCCAGCTCGATACGGCGGGACAGGTCCGAGCCGGCCACCGCGCGGGCGGTGCGCAGGATCCTGCCGAGCGGGCTCAGGACGCGGCCGGCCATCGCGTAGCCGAAGGCGAAGGCGATGACGGCCAGGCCGAGCAGGGCGAGGAGGGAGCGGCTGAGGAGGTCGTCCAGGGCGTGCTGGCGCTGTTCGTTGACGCAGTCGTTCAGCGCCTGGTTGAGCTCGGACGCGGGCAGCTCGGCGCTGCGCACCTTGCAGACGTCGCTCGTCACCCCGCCGGAGACGATCTTGAAGGGCAGGTCGCTGCCCACGTTCAGCGCGTGCGCGGCGAGCAGGTAGATGATCGACAGCAGCAGGATGCCCGCGATCAGGAACATCCCGCCGTAGAGCAGTGTCAGCCGTATCCGGATGGTCGGGCGCAGCCACGGAAAGGGGGCTTGGGGCCTCCTGGGGTCCCAGGTGGGCTTCGGGGGCGCCTGGGGAGGCGCCGGGGTGGCGGCCACGGGATCAGATCCGGTAGCCGGAGCCGGGGACGGTGACGATCACCGGGGGTTCGCCGAGCTTGCGGCGCAGGGTCATGACGGTCACGCGCACGACGTTGGTGAACGGGTCGGTGTTCTCGTCCCAGGCCTTCTCCAGCAGCTGCTCCGCGGAGACGACGGCGCCCTCGCTGCGCATCAGCACCTCCAGGACGGCGAACTCCTTGGGGGCGAGCTGGACCTCCTTGCCGTCGCGGAAGACCTCGCGGCGGTTGGGGTCGAGCTTGATGCCGGCGCGCTCCAGGACGGGCGGCAGGGGCACGCTGGTGCGCCGGCCGAGGGCGCGCACGCGTGCGATGAGCTCGCTGAAGGCGAAGGGCTTGGGGAGGTAGTCGTCGGCGCCGATCTCCAGCCCCTCGACCCGGTCGCTGACGTCGCCGGACGCGGTGAGCATCAGCACGCGCGTGGGCATGCCGAGTTCGACGATCTTGCGGCAGACGTCGTCGCCGTGCACGAGCGGGAGGTCGCGGTCGAGGACGACCACGTCGTAGTCGTTGACGCCGATGCGCTCCAGGGCGGCCGCACCGTCGTACACGACGTCGACGGCCATGGCCTCCCGGCGCAGTCCGGTGGCCACCGCATCGGCGAGCAGCTGCTCGTCCTCGACGACGAGTACGCGCACGTCGCTTGTCCTTCCTGTGTCTGCCCGCGGGGCGCTCCGTGGGCGCACGCGGGCAGGGGTCTTGGTGAGTGTGTGCTCCCATCCTGCCCTTTTCGGCCATAAGTCGGCGGTAAGGCGGGGGGCCCGGGCCATGAACGACGGGTGAGGGGCCCGGGAATGCGAGATTTTCTCGTCGGGTTGAGGTTTCCGCGGAAGAGAGCTGGGGGAGGACGGCTTTACACCCCGCGATCACGCTCTGCATGTGCCGTAGCACCATGTGGCACTCCGACCGCTTTCCGCAGAGCGGGCGTGGGTGCCCGGCACCGTCGCCGCCCAGCGGGGCAGCGCGCTGGGCATCCGCCGGAGACGTGATCGCCTCTTCCCAACCGGCACACCCCCGTGCCACCGACCCACGACCCAAGGACGAGGGGGCGCAGCATGGACGCATTCACCGCAGGACTTCTGCAGCGCATAAAGGCGACCGAGTCCGACCTGACGCGGGCTCGCGACGAGGGCGACGACTTCCTCGTCGAGGTGGAGCAGGGCGAGCTCGACGACCTGCGCCGCCTCGCCGCCGAGCACGGTGTGGAGGTCGGCGCGTCCGCCGTCTGACGCAGTTCGCGCACGCGAGGGGCCCCTGCGAATCCAGCGCCGGGGCCCCCTCGCGTGTGTGGCGCCCGCCTCGGTGGGCGGGCTCAGTCGTGCCAGGCCCCGAAGTCCTCCAGCAGCCGCTGGAGGGGCTCGAAGACGCCCGGGGTACCGGCGACCGCCAGATCGCCTGAGGGGCGCTCTCCGGGGCGTCCACCGGTCAGCGCGCCCGCCTCCCGGGCGATCAGGTCGCCCGCGGCCAGGTCCCACGGGTGCAGTCCGCGCTCGAAGTAGCCGTCGAGGCGGCCGGCGGCGACGTCGCACAGGTCGGCGGCCGCGGAGCCGCCGCGCCGGATGTCGCGCAGCAGCGGGATCAGCCGTCGCGCGACGTCGGCCTGGTGGGCGCGCACCTCGGTGACGTAGTTGAACCCGGTGGAGACCAGCGCCTGGTCGAGGGGGGCCGTGGGGCGGCAGGCGAGGGTGCGCTCGCCCTCCCAGGCGCCGGTCGCCCGGGCTCCTCCTCCACGCACCGCGTGGAAGGTCTCACCGCGCATCGGGATCTCCACGACTCCGACGACCGTCTCGCCGTCCTGTTCGGCGGCGATGGAGACGGCCCAGGTGGGCAGTCCGTAGAGGTAGTTGACCGTGCCGTCGAGCGGGTCGATCACCCAGCGGACGCCGCTGCTGCCCTCGCTGGCGGCGCCCTCCTCGCCGAGGAAGCCGTCGTCGGGGCGGTGCTCCGCGATCAGGCCGGTGATCAGCTTCTCGGCCGCGATGTCCATCTCGGTGACCACGTCGATGGGGCTGGACTTGGTGGCGGCGACCGCGAGGTCGGCCGGGCGGCCGTCGCGCAGCAGCTCGCCGGCCCGCCGGGCGGCCGTCAGGGCGAGGTCGAGCAGGTCCGTGTGCAGGGGATCGGTCACGGCGGTCCTCACGCGTAGGGGCTGTCGGCGCCCGCCGCGGCGGGCCGGGGGGCACGGGCCGGGCAGCAGCCGACCGGGCAGAGGTCGTGACTCGCGCCGAGCGCGCCCAGGGCGCACGGGGTGACCGGCCGGCCGCTCTCGGCGGAGGCGCGCTCCAGGACGAGCTCGCGGACGGCGGCGGCGAAGCGCGGGTCGGCGCCCACGGTGGCCGAGCGGCGCACGGGAAGGCCCAGTTCACCGGCCTTGGCGGTGGCCTCGGTGTCGAGGTCGTACAGGACCTCCATGTGGTCGGAGACGAAGCCGATGGGGGCCATCACGACCGCCGGGACGCCGGCCGCGTGCCGCTCCTCCAGGTGATCGCAGATGTCGGGCTCCAGCCACGGGATGTGCGGGGCCCCGGAGCGCGACTGGTAGACGAGCTGCCACGGGCGGTCCACGCCGGTGCGTTCCCGGACGGCGTCGGCGATCAGCCGGGCGACGTCCAGGTGCTGCCGGACGTACGCGCCGCCGTCGCCGTGGTCCTCCACGGGGCCGGAGGTGTCGGCGGCGGTCGTGGGGATCGAGTGGGTGGTGAAGGCGATGTGCGCGCCGTCCCGGACGTCCTCGGGGAGGTCGGCGAGGGACCGGAGCACACCGTCGGTCATGGGCTCCACGAAGCCCGGGTGGTTGAAGTAGTGCCGCAGCTTGTCGATCTTCGGCAGGGGGAGGCCCTCGGCCTCCAGGGCGGCCAGCGAGTCGGCGAGGTTCTCGCGGTACTGGCGGCAGCCGGAGTAGGAGGCGTAGGCGCTGGTGGCGAGGACGAGGACGCGGCGGCAGCCGTCGGTGACCATCTCGCGCAGGGTGTCCGTCAGGTACGGGGCCCAGTTGCGGTTGCCCCAGTAGATCGGCAGGGCCAGACCGTGGTCGGCGAAGTCCTTGCGCAGGGCGTCCAGCAGGGCGCGGTTCTGGTCGTTGATGGGGCTGACCCCGCCGAACTGGAAGTAGTGCTGTCCGACTTCCTTGAGGCGTTCCTTGGGGATGCCGCGCCCGCGCGTCACGTTCTCCAGGAACGGGACCACGTCGTCCGGGCCTTCCGGTCCGCCGAAGGAGAGCAGGAGCAGGGCGTCGTAGGGGGTGGCATCGAGCGCGTCTGGCATGACTCGATCCTGCCACCCGGCACTGACAGCCGGAAAACGGCGGGGTGCCGGACAAAAGCGACGGCCGCGGCGGCGCGGGGTGAAGCCCCCGCTCCGCCGCGGGAGAGGACGTGCCGGCGAACGGCAGTGGGGGCGGGTCTGCGGACGGCGGTGGGCCGGGGAGCGGTGGGGCTGCGGACGGCGGCGGGAGGCGGACCGGGAAGCCGCGGGGCGGCCGCCAGCGGCGGGAGGCGGACCGCGAAACCGCGAGGCTACAGACGGCAGCAGGAAGCGGACCGCGAAACCGCGAGGCTACAGACGGCAGCAGGAGGCGGACCGCGAAACCGCGAGGCTACAGACGGCAGCAGGAGGCGGACCACGAAGCCGCGAGGCGGCGGACAGTGACAGGAGACCGACCGCGAAGCCGCGAGGCTGCGGACAGCGACAGGAGACCGACCGCGAAGCCGCGAGGGCTGCGGGCGTCGGCAGGAGGCGGACCGGGGCGCCGCGGGGCTGCGGACGGGCGGTGGGCCGGGGCGCCGCGGGGCTGCGGACGGCGGTGGGCCGGGGAGCCGTGGTCGGCGGCTCGCCCGGCGGGGTGGCGCCCGCGTGGAGGGTGTGAAGGGGAGGTGCGTTAGGGTTGCCTAACTCGTAAGCTGTATGGGCTGCGTTCGCGCCTTACCCGCGCGGTCGCGTCCCCCGCATGCCCGACCGAGCCCCGCAGAGCCGCCTTTCCTCGCGCCGTGCCGAGCCGCCCGCACGCGTGACCGGACCCCCGGAGACCTCCGTGCCCAGCCCCTACCGCGCCCTGTTCGCCGCTCCCGGCTCCAAGGGTTTCTCCGCCGCGGGGTTCCTCGGCCGGATGCCGCTGTCGATGATGGGCATCGGCGTGGTCACGATGGTCTCCCAGCTGACCGGGCGCTACGGGCTCGCGGGCGCGCTCTCGGCGACCATCGCGCTGGCGGCCGCGGCGATCGGGCCGCAGATCTCACGCTGGGTGGACCAGTACGGGCAGCGCAGGGTGCTGCGCCCGGCGACCCTGGTCGCGCTCGCCGCGTCGGCCGGGCTGCTGCTGGCCGCGCACTTCGACTGGCCGGACTGGGTGCTGTTCGTGTGCGCCGCCGGGATCGGCTCCGTGCCGAGCCTCGGCGCCATGATCCGGGCGCGCTGGGCGGCCGTGTACCGGGGGACTCCCCAGCTGCACACGGCGTACTCCTTCGAGTCCGTCGTGGACGAGGTCTGCTTCATCTTCGGGCCGATCATCTCCATCGGGCTGTCCACCGCCTGGTTCCCCGAGGCCGGTCCCCTGCTGGCGGCGGGCTTCCTCGCCGTCGGCGTCTTCTGGCTGACCGCCCAGCGGGCCACCGAACCGGAGCCGCACCCGCGCGCGCGGCGGGGCGGCGGCTCGGCGCTGGGCTCGAAGGGTCTTCAGGTCCTGGTGGCGACGTTCGTGGCGACCGGGGCGATCTTCGGCGCGGTCGACGTGGTCACCGTCGCCTTCGCCGACGAGCAGGGTCACAAGGGCGCCGCGAGCCTGGTCCTGGCCCTCTACGCGGCGGGTTCCTGCGTGGCGGGCCTGGTCTTCGGGCTGCTGCGCTTCGAGGGAGCGCCGGAACGACGCTGGCTGCTGGGCGTGTTCATGATGGCCGTGAGTATGATCCCCCTCCTACTGGTCGGGAACCTGCCGTTCCTGGCCGTGGCGCTGTTCGTTGCGGGTCTGGCCATCGCTCCGACGATGATCACGACCATGTCCCTCATCGAAGAGCACGTACCGCGCGCGCAACTGACCGAGGGCATGACCTGGGTGAGCACCGGGCTCGCCGTCGGCGTCGCGCTCGGCTCCTCCGTAGCCGGCTGGGTCATCGACGCGGCCGGCGCGCGGGCCGGGTACGGGGTGCCGGCGGTGGCCGGTGCCGTCGCGGCCGCGGTCGGTTTCCTGGGGTACCGCCGGCTCGGCAGGCCGGCTCCGGGTCGGGGAGGCACCGTTGAGCAGCACAGCGAGCGGGAAGAACGGCACGTGGCGTAACTGGGGCGGCACCGTCGTCGCCCGCCCCGCCCGGGAGGTCGCGCCCGCCTCCGCCGACGAACTGGCCGCGGCCGTGCGCCGGGCCGCCGAGGACGGGCTGAAGGTCAAGGCGGTCGGCACCGGCCATTCCTTCACGTCGATCGCCGCGACCGACGGGGTGCTGATCCGCCCTGATCTGCTGACCGGCATCCGTGACGTCGACCGCGAGAACATGACCGTCACGGTCGAGGCGGGCACCCCGCTCAAGCGGCTCAACCTGGCCCTGGCGCGCGAGGGCCTGTCGCTCACCAACATGGGCGACATCATGGAGCAGACCGTCTCCGGGGCCACCAGCACCGGCACTCACGGCACCGGCCGCACATCGGGCTCCATAGCCGCCCAGATCACGGCGCTGGAACTGGTCACCGCCGACGGTTCGATCCTCAACTGCTCGAAGGACAGGCACCCCGAGATCTTCGCCGCGGCCCGGATCGGACTGGGCGCGCTCGGCATCGTCACCGCGATCACCTTCGCCGTGGAGCCGGTCTTCCTGCTCACCGCGCGGGAGGAGCCGATGCCGCTCGACGCGGTGCTTGCCGACTTCGACGCCCTCTGGGCGGAGAACGAGCACTTCGAGTTCTACTGGTTCCCGCACACCGGCAGCACCACCACCAAGCGCAACAACCGCAGCGCCGGCCCGCGCAGGCCGGTGGGGCAGCTCGCGGGCTGGTTCGAGGACGAGTTCCTCTCCAACGGCGTCTTCCAGGCGGCCCAGTGGGTCGGCCGGGCGGCACCCGCCACGATCCCGGCGATCGCCCGGATCTCCAGCAGGGCGCTGTCCGCGCGGACCTACACGGACGTGCCGTACAAGGTCTTCACCTCCCCGCGCCGCGTGCGGTTCGTGGAGATGGAGTACGCCGTGCCGCGGGCGGCGGTGACCGGGGCGCTGCGCGAGCTGAAGGCGATGGTGGACCGCTCGGGCCTGCGCGTCAGCTTTCCGGTCGAGGTGCGCACCGCGCCGGCCGACGACATCACGCTGTCCACCGCCTCCGGACGGGACAGCGCCTACATCGCCGTCCACATGGCCAAGGGGACGCCGTACCAGCCGTACTTCACGGCGGCCGAGCGCATCTTCACCGCGCACGACGGGCGGCCGCACTGGGGCAAGGTGCACACGCGCAACTCCGAGGACCTCGCCCGGGTCTACCCGCGGTTCGCGGAGTTCACCGCCCTGCGGGACCGGCTGGACCCCGACCGTCTGTTCGGGAACGACTACCTGAGGAGGGTCCTGGGGGCGTAAGGGCGCCGGTGGGTGGCCGGTTCCGTTTCGGACGGTTGGGTGAACTTCGACACGTTCAAGATCGTGAAAATCGGGCAGGGGGCGGCCAAGTCGCACCTCTTGCCAGAAGTTGGGCGGCGCGGCGATCCACGCGCGTGGGCCGAATGGAGTACTGTTTCGAGCCCTGGGGCCCGGTCTCCCACCAGGATGTCCGGGGCCTTGCTGGACCGCCAGGAGGGGACGAGTTGCACAGGGTGGCCGACCGGTCACTCAGCGTGGTGAAATGGTAACCGTGCCATAACGGCGAGCCAGGGCCCGTGCCCGACACGCCGGGCAACTCGGCAAGGTTGTGGCAGGCTGCACCCGGGCAGGCCACACTCGACTAGCGGAAGCAGCGACGCACGTGACGTCGGCAGGCACCACCCGGGAGGTCCCCATGCCCGAACTGCGTGTCGTGGCCGTCTCGAATGACGGCACACGGCTGGTGCTGAAGGCTGCGGACAGCACGGAGTACACGCTTCCGATTGACGAGCGTCTGCGCGCCGCCGTCCGCGGCGACCGTCCCCGCCTCGGCCAGATCGAGATCGAGGTGGAGAGCCATCTCCGCCCCCGCGACATCCAGGCGCGTATACGAGCAGGTGCCACGGCGGAGGAAGTCGCGCAGATGGCGGGCATTCCCGTCGACCGCGTCCGCCGCTTCGAGGGTCCGGTTCTCGCCGAACGCGCCTTCATGGCCGAACGTGCCCGCAAGACGCCCGTCCGCCGGCCCGGCGAGAACGCGGGACCCCAGCTCGGCGAGGCCGTCCAGGAGCGGCTGCTGCTGCGCGGCGCCGACAAGGACACCGTCCAGTGGGACTCCTGGCGCCGGGACGACGGCACCTGGGAGGTCCTCCTCGTCTACCGGGTCGCGGGTGAACCGCACTCGGCGAGCTGGACGTACGACCCGCCGCGCCGGCTCGTCCAGGCCGTCGACGACGAGGCCCGGTCCCTGATCGGCGAGTCCGACGACCTGGCCGCTCCGGAGCCCAGCTTTCCGTTCGTGCCGCGCATCGCCCGGCTGCCGCGCGACCGCTCGATGGACCGTGCTCTCGAACGGCCGAGCCTGCCCGCGCAGGCCTCCGAACCGGCCGAGGAGAGCACCGGCGAGCGGGAGCGGGACTCGCTGACCAGCCTGCTGGAGGCGGTCCCGAGCTTCCGCGGCGACCTGGTGGTGCCCGAACGGCCGTCGGAGGAACCGGAGGAGCCCGTCGAGGAACCGGTCGAGGAGGAGCCCCCGGCGCCCGCCGCGTCCGCCGGCTCCGCCTACGCCGACGTCCTCATGCCGCGTTCCGTCACCAGCCATCGCGACCGCCTGATCGGCGCCACCGACCGCCAGGCCGAGGCCGACGGCGTCCGTCCGGGCCGCCGCGCGGCGGTGCCCAGCTGGGACGAGATCGTGTTCGGCACCCGGCGCAAGAAGCAGGAGTAGGTCCCTCAGGACGTCGCCGGTTCGCACGGGGAGTCATACGTGAGGGGGAGCCGCACCGTTCGGCGCGGCCCCCCGGGCGTGCCTCACGTCACTGCGGGTCGGGCCCCACGGCGACCGGCCGGGACGGGTCCGACGACCACTCCGACCACGAGCCGACGTACAGGGCCGCCGGAATGCCCGCCACCGCCAGCGCCAGTACCTCGTGGGCGCCGGAGACGCCGGAGCCGCAGTACACGCCCACCGACGTGCCGTCGACCGCTCCCAGCGCCTTGAACCGGTCCCCGAGCTCCTCGGCGGGCAGGAACCGGCCGTCCGGGCCCAGGTTCTCGTTCGTCGGCGCGGAGACGGCGCCCGGGATGTGCCCGCCGACCGGGTCGATCGGCTCGACCTCACCCCGGTACCGCTCCCCCGCGCGGGCGTCGAACAGCACACCGGAACGGGCGAGCGCCGCGGCGCCGTCCGCGTCGAGGAGGCCGTCGGACGCGGGCACCGGCCGGAAGTCGCCCTCCGCCGGCACGGGCGCGTCGACCGAGAGGTCCCCCGTCCAAGAAGGCAGTCCGCCGTCCAGGACGCGCACGTCCGGGTGCCCCGTCCAGCGCAGCAGCCACCACGCGCGGGCCGCCGCCCAGCCCTGGCCGCCGTCGTACACGACCACCGGCCGGGCCGCCGACACGCCCGCCCGGCGCATCGCGGCGCCGAAGTCCTCGACGTCGGGCAGGGGGTGGCGGCCGCCCGTGCCGGGCGCGCCGGCCAGTTCCCGGTCCAGGTCGACGTAGACGGCGCCGGGCAGATGGCCGGAGGCGTACGCGGCCCGGCCGTCGAACGGCGGCTCGCCGGCCGCCTTCGCCACGCCGAGCTGCCAGCGGACGTCGAGCACGACCGGCGGGTTCTCCCCCGCCAGGGCGCTCGCGAGTTCGGATGCGGAGATGATGGCGTTCATGGCCCCATCCTTGCGCACGGGGTGGCCCCGCCGCCGAGGTCCGGCTACTCTCCTCCGCCGGACAGGTCCGATCACCCGACGTACAGGTTCGGGCACATGCCGTACCACTCGATCGACACCTGCCGAAATGGCGCGGAAACGAACCGGCAACCGTATATCGGGCACCTCCCTGCGCGGACCGTGCCGCGGCGGCGCGCCCGGGGCGCGCGGTACCCCGGGTGGTGCGAGCATCGGCACGAGGGCCGGAGGGCGGCAGCGACGCGGCCACCGCGAGGGGCCGAGGAGAGAGCGACGATGACCGAGGCACGTGGATCGGCCGGACGAGACGGCGAGGCACACGCCCGGTACGCGCCCGGCACACCCTGCTGGGTGAGCCTGATGGTGCACGGACCGACCGCCACCCAGGAGTTCTACGGCGGCCTGTTCGGCTGGGAGTTCCGGCCCGGTCCGCAGCAACTCGGCCCGTACGTGCGGGCCCTGCTGGACGGCCGTGAGGTGGCCGGCATCGGCCAACTGCCCCCGGACCGCCGCCTGCCCATCGCCTGGACCCCCTACCTCGCCTCGGACGACGTCGACAGGACGGCCGAAACGGTGCGCCTGTGCGGCGGCACGATCGGGGTGGGCCCGCTGGACGCCGCCGACGCCGGGCGCATGGCCATCGGCTCGGACTCCTCCGGGGCCGTCTTCGGCATCTGGCAGGCGGCCGCCCACCTCGGCACGAACATCAGCGGCGTGCCCGGCACGCCCGTCTGGAACGAACTGCTGACCTTCGAGTCGGTGAGCGTCGCCAAGTTCTACGAGACGGTGTTCGGCTACGAGCGGGAGCGCGCGGTCTCCGACGACACCGACTACGTCATCCTGCGCGTCGCCGGCCGCCCGGTCGCCGGCATCCGCGGCCTCGGCCGGACGCTGCCCCGCGACCGGGGACCGCACTGGCTGACGTACTTCGAGGTCGCCGACGTCGAGGAGGCGCTCGGTCTGCTGAGCGACCTGGGCGGGCGGGTCCTCACACCGGCGCACGACACGGCGCACGGCAGGGTGGCGACGGTGGCCGACCCGGAGGGCGCACGGTTCGCGCTGCTCCGGAGCCCGCACTGACGCGAACGGGGGCGGGCCGCTCCGCTCCCGCGCGGCGGCGCGTACCTACTCGTACTCGGCGTACTCGGCCCAGACGGTCTTGCCCGGTCCGTCCGGGCACGGGTGCCAGTCCCAGCGGGCCGCGAGCCGCGAGACGAGGAGCAGTCCGCGGCCGGTCTCCTCGGTGCCCTCGTCGGCACCCTCCGACGTGGTGGGGCGGCGGGGATGGCGTTCGGTGCGGGTGTCGGTGACCTCGACTCGTACGGTGCGGCCGTCGGAAGTGGCGTTGAGACGCAGGTGGAAATCCCGTCCCGGGACGTGGCCGTGGCTCACGGCGTTCGCGGTGAGCTCGGCGACGATCAGCACGATCGCGTCGTGCCGGTCGGTGCCGTACAGGATGCCCCACGCGTCCAGGCGTTCGGCCGCGAGGCGGCGGGCGAGACGGGCTCCGCGGGGTGTGGAGGTGAAGCGCATCCCGAAAGAGCGGCCCGGTGGCGGGGGCGCCTTCAAGGGGGCGCAGGGGGTGGTGTGTTGCGTGGTGGGTTGCGTGGTGTCGGTGGGATTGATGGGTTTCGTCGTCACGCCCCTCACGGTCCCGCCGGTCGCGTAGCGTGACCAGTGGTGACGCAGCGACAGGGGCGGCTGTACGCGCCATGTCCGGGCGGGTACGCGCTGCGCACCGTGACGGCGTCCCGTGCGGGGGCGTTGGGGCAAGGAGGCGGTGATGGACATGGCGGAGCGCGAAGACGCGGTGGCGGAGGCCGAGGCGGCTTCCGGATCGCAGGGGAACGGCGACTCGGGGACGGTCGTGAGCCTTGGAGACGGCTGGGACAACGACGACGGGGCCGGGCGGCGACCGGAGGAGGACGCCGGGCGAGGCGTCGTCGTCGCGTTCGGGCAGACCCTGAAGACGCTGCGGCTGCGGGAGGGCCTGGAGCGCGGGGAGTTCGGGCGGCGGCTCGGCTACTCGGCGTCCACGGTCGCCTCGTTCGAGCAGGGGCGGAGGATTCCGTCACCCCGGACGATCGAGCGGGCCGATGAGGTGCTGGGGGCGGGCGGATTGCTGTGCCTGTGGAAGGAGCAGGTGGAGCGGGCGCAGTATCCGGTGTTCTTCCAGGGGATGGCCGCCTTGGAGAAGGAAGCCGTTGAGCTGGTCTCGTACAGCATGCCTGTGCTCAATGGCCTGCTTCAGACCGAGGAGCACATGAGGGCTCTGCTTGCCATGAGGCGTCCCCCTCTGGACGAGGAGACCATCGAGCAGCGTGTGGCGGCACGGTTGGTCCGGCAGGACATCTTCGACCGTAGACCCGCACCGTTCCTGAGCTTCGTACTCGACGAGGCGCTCCTACGACGTCCGTACGGAGGCAAGGCGGTGCAGTGTGGCCAGTTGGAGCACCTCTTGCTGATCGGTCAGAAGCGCAATGTCGAGATCCAGGTCATGCCGCTCGACCGTGAGGACAACGCGGGCGTGAACGGACCGTTCACCGTTGTCACGCGCAAGGACGGCAAGAAGTTCGTTTACGCGGAGGCACGGGGCATCGGCTCTCTCCAGACCGACCCGGAGCAAGGGGTTCTGGCGGCCGCACTCTATGGGATTATCCGATCACAGGCTCTCAGTCCGCGAGAGTCAACGGAGTTCATCGAAAGGTTGCTGGGATCACTATGAACAACGCTGAGTCCTCGACCGTCGCCTCCGACCTCGCCTGGTTCAAGAGCAGCTACAGCGGAACCGAGGGCGGCGAATGCGTAGAGGTTGCTGCTGCCAGGGCAGTTGTGCACGTCCGGGACTCGAAGGGCGAGGCCGGTCCCGTGCTCACGGTCTCGCGTGGGGCCTGGGCGGGGTTCGTCGGGCTGGCCGCGTCGGAGGCGTCCGTCTGACCCTCGTACGGTCGTGAGAGCCCTGCCGGTTCCTTTCGGACGGCAGGGCTCTCGTATGCCGGAGGACAACGCTTCGGATCACACCGTGAGCCTGACCGCTTCGATCCACGAGTCGTTGTCCCAGGTGCCGGCGTAGCTGAAGTTGTACGTGGTGGAGCCGGGGTCGCTGCACACCGAGCTGGTCCAGCCGTCGTCCTTGACGTAGGCGGACTGGCAGACGGTGCTGGCGCCGCCGTCGACGGTGATGATGTGTCCCAGCATGTTCGGGGCGTCCTTCTCGGTGCTTCCGACGTAGTTGTCGACGCCGTCGGCGGCACTCGACCAGGGACCGGGGTAGTACCCCTCGCCATTGGTCGACGCGGGGTTGTGGACGTAGGCGTTGCCGGATGTGCCGTTGGTTCCGGACACGGCGACGTTGACGGCCTTGAGCGGTGTCCCCGAGCCCGCCGAGCCCGCCGTCACGCCGTCGCACACGGCGTCGGACCAGCCCTGGTCCGACGTATAGACGCGGTAGCAGATGTGCCGTGCGCTCGGGTCCTTCGCGGCCAGTTGCAGGACCGCGGTCGCCGCGGTCTTCTCCTGTGCCTCGGTCTCCTCCTCCTCGGAACCACCACCCCCCGCCCCGTCTCCGGCTCCGGCTCCGGCTTCGCCGGCCTGCTGTGTCACGGTCGCGGCCGGGGGCGCCGCGACGTCGGCGGACGGGGCCTTCGGCGCCTCGGGGGTCGGTGAGGCAGAAGGCGGCAGCGTGCTGATGGCGGCTTGTTCGAGCCTTTCGGTGGCGGCGCTGCGGACCTGGGGCTTGTAGGCGATCCACAGCATCACGGCCGTGATCGCCAGCGCCATGGAGAAACTGAGGAAGACCGCCAGCCAGCGCGGCAGGAAACCCCGCTGCACATACGTGCCCTCCACGGCCAGCGGCGTCACACCCGACCGCTGCACCGCCAGGGTGTAGGGCCGGTGCTCCGCCGACCCGAACCAGATGATCTGCCGCGGCTTCAGCGTCGTCTCGACGAACGCCGCGCGGCCCGGCTCGATCTGCACATTGCTCGGACGTATGTCGTACGACAGCTGATCACCGTTGTCGCTGCCGCTCACCGACGCCGTCAGCTTCGTGTTGCCCAGGTTGTCCACGGCCAGTCTCGGACGGCCACGGAAACGGCCCTTCACCGTCGGCGGCACCAACTCCGCCCGCAGGTCCGTGAAGGGAGTGATGGTGAGGTTCCCCTCGGGAACCGTCGTCGCCTCCGGATGCTCCGTCGGCGTGATCCGCACCGCGTACGGATTCGGCCCCGCCGTCGCATCCGGCGTACGCGGCGGAGCGAACGTCAGCTCCACCGTCCCCGTCGTCCCCGGATACAAGCGCAGCGACTGCGGCTCCACGACGGTATAGGGGGCGACAGAGCCCACCGCCTCGAAGCGGTACTCGTCCACCACGTCACCGGTGTTGCGCAGACGCAGCCGTACCGTCGTACTGTCACCCGGGTCCACGGTTGCGGAGGCGGGCTCGAGGGAAGTCCAGAGGCTCACTCCCGGACGTTAAACGCAGAAAAGGCGCCGAGTCAGGAAGCAATCGGGCACGATGAGTGCCCGAAGAGGCGAGACAGCTGCCCCGCTCTGGTGCGTCGTGGCCGCGGTCGTGCACGATGGCACACCGCTACCCGGGAGAGCCGGCGGGGATGCGCACGGTCTCCACCCAGCCCGGAGGCTGGGGTGCCTCGGGGCCGATCAGGGCGGCGATGAGGCGGCAGGACGGAGTCTCGTCGGGCCAGGGCGTGTACCCGTCGGTGAGGACGACGACGATGCTCGGGCGGTCCCGGGCGGCGAGGGCGGCGGCGATGCCGACGCGCATGTCCGTGCCGCCACCGCCGCCGAGGGCGATCTGCTCGGTGGCGGTCACCCGGGAGACGGCGTGCACGTCGGCGTCGCAGGCGAGGACGGTGACGCGGTTGCCCCGTACGCCGACCTCGCGCAGGACGCCCGTGACCTCGCCCAGGGCCGCAGCGAGTTCCGCGTCGCCCATAGAGCCCGAGGTGTCGACGACGACGGCCACCCGGGGCAGCGGACGGCGCAGGCTCGGCAGGACGACGCCGCGCAGCGCCGGTGTGCGGCGCGACGGGCGGCGGTAGGTGTAGTCGACGGCCCCGCCGGCCCAGGCGGCGGCCTCCCGGACGGCGCCGGTCAGCGCCTGACGCCAGTCCACCGTGGGTTCGAGGACCTCCTCGGCCCAGCGCTGCCAGCCCGCCGGCAGGGTGCCGCGGCTGCGCTGGTGGGCGCGCATCGCCTCGGCGGTGTGCCGGCGCAGTGCCTGGGCCTCGACCTCGCCGAGCGGGGTGGGACCGGCGGATCCCGGAAGGTCCCAGGGCGTCGGGCAGCCGTGGGCGCCCGATCCGCAGTCGTGTCCGCGGACGTGCGCCGGCAGCCGCTCCAGGTACGCCTCGAACAACTGCCCGGCGGGCAGGCCGAAGAGGCGGGGTTCGACGCGCCCGTCGGGCAGGCGCAGGCCGTCGGCGAGGAGGTCGTCGTTGATCTCGCAGTCCTGCGCGACGTTGACGCGGTGCCGGTCGCGCTGGTCGGCGGCGGGGAGCCGGTCGGCGCGGCCGTGGTGGTCACGCAGCAGGTGCGCCACCTCGTGCACCCACACGCCCGCGAGCTCCTCCACGGGGGTCGCGTCGACGAAGGCGGGTGACACGTAGCAGCGCCAGTGCCGGTCGACGCCCATCGTCGGCACCTCGGGGCTGGGCACGAGGGTCAGGGCGTACAGGGCCGACGCGAGATACGGCCGGTCGCTCGCCGCCCGGTAGCGGGCGGCGAGCAGCTTCGTCATGTCCAGGTTCGCGCGGGGGGCTGTCATGTCCGCGGACGTCACCGGCCGCCGGGCAGAGCCCCGGACAGCTGCAACAGGTCCAGGAAGCCGTCGATGCCGGGCGGTACGGGCCAGTCGAGCCGGCGCATCGCCGCGAGGTCGGTGGCGGCCCGGGCGGCCACGTCCGGCACGCCCGCGTCCACCGCCTTGGCCAGGACCGTCCAGCCCGCCTCCCAGCGGGGCCGGGTGAGATCGCTCTGGATGGCGGAGACCACCGCGATGAGGAAGGCCAGTTGGCGGTCACCGCGCTCGGGCAGCGCGAACGCCTCGGGGTCGGCGAGGACGCGCTCGGGGTCCGGCAGGTCGAGGTTCTCCAGGTACGACAGCAGTTCGATGCCCGCGCCGTGCCCGACGGCGCCGGTGAGCGCGGCGGCCAGCGCCTCGCGGCCGGCGCCGGTCGCGTACCCCGTCGCGAGCAGCCGCAGCGCCATCTCCCAGGTGCGCGGGGACGGCCAGGAGCGGCCCCGGCTCTCGGCGTCGGCGGGGATGTGGTGGACCAGGCCCGGCCGGGCGGTGAGGAAGCCGGAGACGGCACCGCGGGCCCGCGCGACGGCGCCGGGCACCTTGGCCGGATCGACCACGGGAACGGCCACCTCCGGCCAGGTCCCCGCCATGCCGCGCGCGACGGTGCGGGGGTCGTGGGTCCAGTCGAGGTGGACGAAGCGGTTGGCGAGCGGCGGGCTCAGGTGCCAGCCGTCCGCGGCGCTGGACGGCGGGTTGGCGGCGGCGACGATACGCACCGCGTCGGGCAGGACGAGGCTGCCGACCCGGCGTTCGAGGACGACCCGCAGCAGCGCGGCCTGCACGGCCGGAGGCGCCGAGGACAGTTCGTCGAAGAAGAGCAGACCCTGCCCGGCGCGGGTGAGCCGGACCGCCCAGTCGGGCGGGGCCATCGGCACACCGGTCACGGCGGGGTCGTCCCCGACGATCGGCAGCCCGGCGAAGTCCGACGGCTCGTGCACGCTGGCGATGACCGTCTCCAGCGGAAGGCCGAGCCCCGCGGCGAGCTGCTCCAGACCGGCCGACTTGCCGATGCCCGGTTCGCCCCACAGCAGGACGGGCTGATTGGCCGTCACGGCCAGTGCGAGGGCTTCCAGTTGGGGGTTGGCGGCGGGTTCGGTGCGCCGGGTGCGCAGCCTGCGGACCAGGTCGTCCGCGGCGGCCAGCGGGTTCGTCCCGGTCCGGGCGGTGGGGGCGGTGCTCACAGGTCCTCGTCCTCGTCCTCGTCCTCGCCGTCGCGGTCTTCCTCTTCCCTCTCGTCTTCCTCTTCCCTCTCGTCCATCCACTCGTCCCACCAGTCGGCGCCGATGCCCGGGTGTTCCTCCTGGACACGCTTCTGCAGGAAGGCCAGGTCGTGGCGCTTGTACCGGCGGACGGTCTGGGCCAGCGAGAGTTCCGACTGGTCGACCACGTCGATCCGGGCGCCGGCGGCGAGGAACGCCTCCACGAGGGCCCTGGAACCGCCGTCGTTGACCGCCACGTACAGCGGTGTGCGGTACCGGTGGTCCTGCGCCTCGAGGTCGAGTCCCTCGGCGAGCAGCCGGGGCAGGAGCGGCTCGTGGTCGAGCTGGTGCAGCACGTGGAGCAGCGTGCGCCCGCCGGCGTCGCGGACCCGGGGGTCCACGCCGGCGTCCAGGAGGGCGAGCACGCCGTGGGTGTCGCCGTGCTGGGCGCGCAGGAAGAGGTCTCGCCGCTGGGCGCGCAGCGCCTTCGGCAGCCGGCCTTCGCCCGACGTCCACGTCTGCTGGACGGCGAAGCATCCGGCGACGGCGCCGCCGAACGCGCGCAGGGCCTGCTCGCGCCGCTGTTCGTCGTCGCTGTGCGGCATGTGGAGCAGACCGCCGGGGCGGAAGCCCACCTCGTGCCATGCGCCGCGGCACCTGACCCGGACGGGGGCGGGCGCGGCGGGACCGGGCGGGCCGACGGGACCGCCGGTGACGTCGAGGGCGGGGAACAGCGCCTCGCGGACCAGTGGGTGCAGGTGCCGCGGCTCGACTCCGCCGATCCGCATCAGGTCGAGGTCGGGGAGCCTGCGCCAGAGGGCCTCGGCCAGGAAGGGCACGTTCTCGGTGTCGCCCTGGTTGGCGGCCCTGGCGCGCAGTCCGGCACCGGGGCCGGGCGCCGTCGGCTCCAGCAGGACGTTGGTCCGCCAGTCGCCGGCGATGACGAAGCGGTCCCCGAGGCCCTGGTCCGCCAGTCGGCGCATCTCCGGCGCCAGGCGGGTGTGGTCGAGCGCGAGTGCGCCGATGAGCTGCTCGGGGTCGACGCGGTACCAGCCGGGGCCGGTCGGGGGTGTCAGGTCGAGTTCGATCCCGGCCGCGGCGAAGGCCGCCCGGACGTCGCCCCTCTGGTGCAGCAGGGTGACCCACTCGGCGCGGGCCGCCGGGTCGGCGGGACCGGGGTCGGCGGTGGGCAGTTCGTCCGCGGTGCGCGGCCTGCCGTCGGGGTGGAAGAACGGCGGCCGTCCGCCGCCGCCCCACCGCGAGGCCAGGTCGGCGGTGTGCCGGGCGTCCCACAGGTGCCGGGCGTGGCGCCAGTCCTCGGTGAGGCTCCCGAAGACGCCTACGGCCTTCTCGTTCGCGACCGTCCCGAACCGCAGGGTGATCCGCTGCGGGCCCTCCACCATCGTGGGCGTGGTGAGGTGGAGGTAGGGCGTGGAGCGGCGGCGTTCGTCCGCTTCCACCGGACGGTAGCGGGCGAGGACCACGGTCCGGTCGGTGTCGAGTGTGGTCCGCCCGCCGAGCAGCCGGGGCAGGTGCCAGCGCACCAGGTCCGGGACCAGGTGGCGAAGGTCGTCCTCCAGGGCCGCGGCGACGTCGTCGCCCCAGTGTTCGGCGGCCTCCGGCAGGTCGACGGCGATGTCCACGCCGGCCGCCGCGCACGCCCCGCGCCAGTCGCCGGCCTCGCGCCGTTCCGTCGCGCGCTCGATCATGTCCCGGGGCACCGCGTAGCGGCGGATCCGCCGTCGGCTCGCCGCCTCCTCGGAGGAGAAGCTCAGGAGTTCGGGGCGGGGGCGCGGGCTCAACGGTAGACACTTCCTATCGCGCGCAGGTCCGGGTGGGCTCCGGCCGCGGGCCGCAGGCGCCGGCCGAAGGACCGCTTGACCTTCCGGGGCAGGCCGGGGCCCAGACCGACGTACTCCAGCGGCGAGTCGTCCGGTACGGCCGCCAGCAGGGACTTCGCGCCCCGCCCGGTGAGCCCGGTGTGGCACAGCTCCAGCCGGCGCAGGGGGCTGCCCGCGAGCGCGGCGGCCAGCGCGCGGGCGCCGTCGTCGCCGGTGGAGTTGGTGGTGGCGCCGAGGCTCCGTTCGGACATCGGCCGGCCGAGGTCGAGCGCCTCGATCCCGGCCAGGGCGCCGGCGAGGGCGCGCGCGCCGGCCGGGCCGATGCCGTTGCCGCCCAGTCCGAGACGAACGGGCCGCGTGGAGTCGGCCGCGGCCGCGAGGACGGCGGCGCCCTCGTCGCCGAGGTGGTTGGCGGGCAGGTACAGCTCGCGCACCCCCGCGTCGCGGATCAGTGCCGCCAGCAGTCCGGCGGCGTCGGCGGTCAGGCCGTTCCCGCCGAGGAAGAGGCGTTCCACCGGGCGGGGGCGGCCGGCGAGGGCGTCGAGCAGGGCGCGCAGCCCCTCGGTGGTGAGGCCGGTGTTGACCAGGTCGAGGGTGCGCAGCGTGGTGTTGCGGCGGAGCATCGCGGCGAGGGCGAGGGCGCCGTCGTCGCCCACCGGATTGCGCTTGAGCCACAGCGCGCGGACCGTGTCGTCCGTCGACAGCGCGGCGGCGAGGGCGTCGGCTCCTGCCGGGCCGACGCGGTTGCAGCCGAGGTAGAGCGTGCGCAGGCCGTGGCCGTCGGCGAGTGCCCGCGCGACCGACGAGGCTCCCTCGTCCCCGATGGAGTTGGTGCCGAGCAGGACGTGCGCGGCGTGCGGGGAGGAGGCGGCGACGGGCATCAGGCGGGCGGCGCCGGCCGGGCCCAGCCCCTGCTTGCACAGGTCGACCCGTCCGTCGGCGCGCACGGTGCCGAGCGGGAAGGTCTCGTCGGTGTCGACGGCCCGCGCCGACCTCAGCCGGGCCAGCAGCGGGTCCAGCCGGGTGGGATCGACGACCGGGATGTCCGGGTGTTCGATCGCCGGGCAGCGTACGGGTGTCGGCTGCGTCATCACCACTCCACCGGTCCATCGCCGGTGCCCGGCTCGCCGAGGGCGGCATCGCCCCCCGCCCGCCCAGGACGGACCGACGCCTATCGAGTTCCTCCACGACAAGGGCGGCAAGGCTGGTCGGATTCGAACCGACGTCCTCCAGCTCGATGCTAGGGCGCGACGACCTCTGCGCTACAGCCTTGCCTGGGATGATCATAGCCATATTCGGTGCGTCGGCGAGGAGTTGTCGGCGACTTCGGCGCCCGGGGAACGGGCGTCCGGGGAACGGGCATCCAGGCAACCGGCATCCAGGCAACCGGCCTCCGGGCAACGGAATGCCGGCGGTGCCTGCCGCGGGCGGCGGTTCGCGACGCGCGCCGTCGACCGGCGCGGTGCGCGGGTGCGGGCCGAGCGGGGATCAGGCCGGTGTGACCGGCAGCACGTCGGGGGACAGGGCCGCGGCCCGGGCCGTCGCGGCCGTCATACGGCGGCGGTGGTGACGGCGGCAGAGCACCTCGTACCCGACGGTGTCGGCCTGGTCGACGTCGCCGACGACGACCTGGGCCCCCTCGACGACCATCACGCCGCCGACCGTGCGGGCGTTGTGGGTGGCGCGGTTGCCGCACCAGCACAGCGCCTCGACCTGGAGGACCTCGACCCGGTCGGCGAGTTCGACGAGCCGCTGGGAGCCGGGGAACAGCTTGGAGCGGAAGTCGGTCGTGATGCCGAAGGCGTAGACGTCGATGCCGAGGTCGTCGACCACCCGCGCGAGCTGGTCGATCTGCTCCTCGGCGAGGAACTGCGCCTCGTCCGCGATCACGTAGTCCGCCCGGCCGCCGTGGGAGAGGTGGTCGACGAGGTGGGCGTACAGGTCCTGTCCGTCCTTGACCTCGACGGCGTCGGTGACCAGGCCGAGGCGGGAGGAGAGTTTGCCCTCGCCCGCGCGGTCGTCGCGGGTGAGGATCATGCCCTGGAGACCGCGCGCGGAGCGGTTGTGCTCGATCTGGAGAGCCAGCGTCGACTTCCCGCAGTCCATGGTTCCGGAGAAGAAGACCAGCTCGGGCATGGGGGGATGAGCACCTTTCGGCGGGGGGAGGGCGGGGGGCGGCGCTTCAGGAGCGTACTTCGAGCAGCGGGACGAGCTGCTCCGCAGGGGTCATCGAGCCGTGGTTGCCGACCATGGACGACTCGTTCGGCTCCCGCTGGGAGGCGATGAGCAGGACGTCGTCCCGGGCGGCGGCGATCACGTCGCCCAGGCGGGCGTACACGCGCTCGTCGATCCCGGCGGGCGGTCCGAACCAGCCGGCCTCGATCGCCTCGTCCCGCGAGGCCACCCAGAACTGCTCGCCGAGCACCTCGCGCCAGCAGGTCAGGACGTCGTTCTCGGCGCCCGGTACGGCGTAGACGTGGCGGGCCCGGCCCTCGCCGCCCAGCAGGGCGACCCCCGCGCGCAGCTCCCAGTCCTCGTCGAAGTCGATGCGGTGCTGTTCGTCGAAGGGCACGTCGATCATGCCGTGGTCGGCGGTGACGTAGAGCGCGCTGCGCGGCGGGAGCTGCTCGGCGAGGCGCTGGACGAGCCGGTCGACGGTCATGAGCTGGCCGCGCCAGGTGTCGGAGGCGACGCCGTAGCGGTGGCCGGCGCCGTCGAGTTCGGCGTAGTACGTGTAGACGAGGGAGCGGTCGCCGGCCGCGAGCCGGGCGGCCGCCAGGTCCATCCGCTCCTCGCCGGTCAGGCGTCCGAGGAACGTTCCGCCGCTGAGCGCGACCTTGGTCAGGGGGGTGTTCTCGAAGGTGGGCGAGGACACCTGCGCGGCGTGCACACCGGCCGCGGCCGCCAGCTGGAACACCGTGGGGTGCGGCTGCCAGGCGCGCGGCTCGGTCCACGGCTGCCAGCGGAGCTGGTTCATCAGCTCGCCGGTGGCGGGATCGCGCACGGTGTAGCCGGGCAGGCCGTGGGCCCCCGGCGGGAGGCCGGTGCCGACGGATGCCAGGGAGGTGGCGGTGGTCGCCGGGAAGCCGGCGGTGAGCGGGCGTCCGGTGCCGCCGCGCGAGCTGCCGAGCAGTGCGTGCAGGTAGGGCGCCTCGTCCGGGTGGGCCTTGATCTGTTCCCAGCCGAGGCCGTCGATCAGGAAGACGCAGGCGCGGTCGGCCGGGGCCAGTTCGGGGATCGCCGCGGTCATACCGGGTACGCCCATGCCGGCGGCCAGCGTGGGCAGCAGGTCGGCGAGGGAACCGGTGCCGTACTCGGGGACGGGGGCGGAGGAGAGGGCGAGGGGTTCCGGGTGGTCCCAGACGGGCTGAGCCATCAGCGGGTGAGGTCCGCGGTCGCCTCGGAGAGCGCCTGGGCGAAAACGAGGGCCTGGCGCACCGTCTCCGGTCCGTCCCCGGCCTCGCTGACACGCAGGCTGAGGTCGTCCGCCGTCGAGTTGCCGGTGTAGCCGTGGTCGGCGTCGCAGTTCGGGTCGCCGCAGGCCGCGGGCTCCAGGTCGATGCGCGACACGGCGCCCCAGCCGATGGTCAGCACGACCTCGCGGGGCAGGGTGCCGGGCGTGTACGACTCGGGGTTGGCGACCACGCGGCTGACCACGACGGACGAGATCCGGCCGAGCTTCACGGACTCGGTGGACGTCGTGGCGTAGGGAGTCGGGGAGGTGGTGTCGGCGGCCTGCTCGTCGGTGTGGCTGACGATGAAGCGGTTGCCGGTGAGGACCAGCACGGTCACGTGCCGGCGCACCTCGTTCTGGTCGAAGGTGGTCTCCTGGTGGACCAGGTACGACCGGATGGGCTCGCCGCCCACGGCGGCCTCCACCGCCTCGGCCACGAGGGCCGGGTAGTAGCCGCTGCGCTCGATCGCCGCACGCAGCCCCTGGGTCGTCGTACTGGTCTTGGCCATGCGGTCCATCCTACGGGGACCCACTGACTGCGAGGGACCTCTCACGACCGCGGGGAACCTCACGCCCGCCCGGGGGCGTGCGGGGCGCGGGGACCTCGTGGCACCGGGAGCACGGGCACGTGGGGAAGATCGGAGGCACCAGGTGCACGCGCGTGGGGGAACGGCGGAGGCATCAGGTGCACGCGCGCGTGGGGCACACCAGAGGCGCCGAGAGCCGTCGGACGCGAGAACGACGCGAGACGCCCGAAGGCGCCGGGAACCGCGCGGCGGCGGGGCTTCGCCCGGGGCCGCCGGGGAGCGTTCGCGGTCGTCAGTACGCGGGGAGGGTCCGCGGGCCGAGGTCGTCGCGGGCGGGTGGGGGCGCGAGACGGACGGAGGCGCCGAGGACGCTCAGGCCGTGCGGGGCGACGACGACCGGTTCCAGCGTGACGGCGACGACCTCGGGGTGGTCGTCGACCAGCCGGGAGACGCGGATCAGCAGCTCTTCGAGGGCGGGTGTGTCGACGGGGGCCGAGCCGCGCCAGCCGAACAGGAGCGGTGCCGTCCGGATCGAGCGGACCAGGGAGGTCGCGTCACGGTCGGTGACCGGGACCAGGCGGTGCGCCATGTCGCCGAGCAGCTGGGAGGCGGCGCCGGCCAGTCCGAACGAGAGCACGGCTCCGGCCGCCGGGTCGATGACGGCCCGGACGACGGTGTCGACGCCGCGCGGGGCCATGGCCTGGACGACCGGACGCACCTCCTGCGGCCTGCCGAAGAGGCCGGTCAGCTCGGCGTAGGCCCGGCGCAGCTGCTCCTCGTCCGCGAGGTCGAGCCGGACGCCTCCGAGGTCGGCGCGGTGGCGCAGGTGGGGGGCGGTGGCCTTGAGGGCGACGGGGTAGCCGAGGGCGCGGGCGGCCCGGGCGGCCTCGTCCGGGGTCGGGGCCGGGGTCGCCCGGCGTACGTCGATGCCGTACCGGCCCAGCAGCGCGCGGGTCTCGTCGGTGCCGAGGGTGAGGCCCTGCCCGCGGGCGAGGAGGCCGCCGATCAGCTCGGCGGCGCCCTTCTCGTCGATGTCGTCGTACTCGGGCACCTTGCCGGGGTCGGCGGCCTCGCGGCGCCACTGCGCGTACTTCACGGCCTCGGCGAGGGCGCGGACCGCGCGTTCGGCGGCCGGGTAGGCGGGGATGAGATGGGCGTCCTCGGGGGCCTCGGTCGCAGGGGCCTCCTTTGCAGAGGCCTCCGTCACAGGGGCCCCGGTCGCAGAGGCCTCCGTCACAGGGGCCCCGGTCGCAGGGGCCCCGGTCGCAGAGGCCTCCGTCACAGGGGCCTCCGTCACAGGGACCCCGGTGACAGGGGCGGGGACCGGGACGGCGGCGTCCGGGGTTCCCGGCCGCGCCGTCACCGGGGCGGGCGTCGCGGTCCGCGGGCGGGGGGCGGTGCTCGTGGCGGCCGACAGTGCCTCCGCGAGGCCGCCGAGCTCCACGTGCACCACGAGGACCGGCTTGGCGGGGCCGGCGGCCGCCGCCGAGCGCAGCGCCTGCGCCAGCTCCGCGTCACGGGGCGACGCCTCGCCGATCGCGGGGATGGCCGTCACCACGACCGCGTCGCAGGTCTCGTCGGCCAGGGCGCGCGTCAGCTCCGTGTGGAAGTCCTCCGCCGACGCCTCCGTGGTCAGGTCCCGCGGCGGCAGCGGGCGCAGCCCCTCGGCGAGGCACGCGTCGTACGTCAGCAGGCCGAGCGACTCGGAGTTGCCCAGGATGGCCACCCGCGGGCCGCCCGGCAGCGGCTGGCGGGCGAGCAGCAGGCCGGCGTCGACCAGTTCGGTGATGGTGTCGACGCGGATCACGCCGGCCTGCCGCAGCAGCGCCGACACCGTGGCGTGCGGCAGCCGGGTGGCGCGTACGGCGTGCCCCTGGGGGGCGGATCCGGCGCCCTGCACCACCACCAGCGGCTTCGCCGCCGCCGTACGCCGGGCCAGGCGGGTGAACTTGCGGGGGTTGCCGATGGACTCCAGGTACATGAGGGCGACGTCGGTGTCGGGGTCGTCGTACCAGTACTGGAGGACGTCGTTGCCGGAGACGTCGGCGCGGTTGCCGGAGGAGACGAACGTGGACACGCCGGTGACGCCGGTGACGCCCCCGCCCCGGCGGTGCAGACGGGAGAGGAGGGCGATGCCGATGGCGCCGGACTGGGCGAACAGGCCGATGCGGCCGGTGCGGGGCATCTCCGGGGCGAGCGACGCGTTGAGCCGCACCTCGGGTGAGGTGTTGATGACGCCGAAGGCGTTGGGGCCGATGATCCGCATGCCGTACGCGCGCGCGTGCCGCACCAGTTGGCGCTGGCGCTCGCGTCCGTCGGGACCGCTCTCGGCGTAGCCGGCGGAGAGGACGACGAGTCCCTGCACGCCGTGTTCGCCGCACTCGGCGACGACCTCGGGCACCTGCTCGGCGGGGACGGCGACGACCGCGAGGTCCACGGGGCCGTCGACCTCGCGCACCGAGCGGTGGGCGGGTATCCCGTCGAGCTCCTTCAGGTCCTCGGGGAACGCCCTGTTCACGGCGTACAGACGGCCGGTGAAGCCGGCCTGCCGCAGGTTGCCGAGAACGCTGCGGCCGACGCCGCCGGGGGCGCGGCCGGTGCCGACGACGGCGACCGAGCCGGGCACCAGCAGCCGGCGTACGGAGCGGGCCTCGGCGCGCTGCTCCCGCGCGCGCTGGACGGCCAGGGAGCGCTCGGTGGGTTCGAGGTCGAACTCCAGGCGGACGACGCCGTCCTCGAAGCTGCGCTTCTGGGTGTACCCGGCGTCCGTGAACACCTTGATCATCTTGGTGTTGGCGGGGAGCACCTCGGCGGCGAACCGGCGGATGCCGCGCTCGCGCGCCACGGCCCCGATGTGCTCCAGGAGCGCGGAGGCCACGCCCCGGCCCTGGTGGGCGTCCTGCACGAGGAAGGCGACCTCGGCCTCGTCGGCCGGGGCGGAGGCGGGCATGCCGTCCGCGCCGATGCGGTCGTAGCGTACGGTGGCGATGAACTCGCCGCCGACCGTGGCCGCGAGTCCCACCCGGTCCACGAAGTCGTGGTGCGTGAAGCGGTGGACGTCCTTGGCGGACAGACGCGGGTAGGGCGCGAAGAAGCGGTAGTACTTCGACTCGTCCGAGACCTGCTCGTAGAAGCTGACCAGGCGCTCGGCGTCATCGACGGTGATGGGGCGGACGCGCGCGGTGCCGCCGTCGCGCAGCACCACGTCGGCTTCCCAGTGGGCGGGGTACTCGTGCCGGTCCGGCGCGCTCTGCATGGGGCCCAGAGTACGGCTCGCGTACGACAACGGCGCGGGGCACTCTGTGGAGGACGGAACGTCGGGCCGAGGCCGCGGCCCGGCGACCACGTCGGCACGGGACACAGCACCGTTCCGGGCCCGCTTCACGTGTGGAACACTGGTCTAGACAACCCTGAACACCGAAGGGCAGCAACACATGGCTGAGCGCCGCGTCAACGTCGGCTGGGCCGAGGGCCTCCACGCCCGCCCCGCCTCCATCTTCGTCCGAGCCGCCACGGCCGCAGGCGTCCCGGTGACGATCGCCAAGGCGGGGGGCAACCCCGTCAACGCGGCCTCCATGCTGGCCGTCCTCGGCCTGGGCGCCCAGGGCGGCGAGGAGATCGTCCTGGCCTCCGAGGCCGAGGGCGCGGACCTCGCCCTCGACCGGCTGGCCAAGCTGGTCTCCGAGGGGCTCGAGGAGCTTCCCGAGACCGTCTGAGCCCCGCTCGGCCGGAGCCCCGCTCGGCCGGAGCCCCGCTCGGTCTGAGCCCCGCTCGCCGCGCGCACGCAGCCGCGCCGCCCTCGCCGGGCGGCGCGGCTCCGCCGTTTTCGGAGACCTGGCGGGGGAAGCGGAGGGCTACCGGGAATGCGGGGGCCTGCCGGGGGATTCGGAGGCTTGCGCGGGTCCGCTTGGGCTGCCCGGGGATTCGGGGAGGCCTGCCGGGGGAAATTGCCGGAAGCATGCCGACCCCAGCGTGCGAGCATACGAACGACGCGCCGTCGGAAATTCCGGGCGCGCCGGGAAATGGGCAGCGGAAATACGCCTCCGCCGAATATCCCTTCTTTGTATACGGCTCTCGTGTTAATGACGCGGGCCCGACATGTTTACGACGTGTTGCGAAGTCCTCACACGGTCCTGGCGTTCTCCGCCCGCGAAGCGCAGCCGGTGCGCGGTGGAGGAGCGCTCGGTGTGGAGCGCCGTGAGCGACCGCGCGCGATCGCCGTCCCCGCGCGCCACCGCGTCCACGATCGCGCCGTGCTCCGCCCAGGACTCCACCGGGTTGGCCGGCGCCTCCACCGCGTACATCCAGGCGATCTTGTGCCGGAGCTGGGTGAGCGTCGAGGTCAGGGCATGGCTGCCGGAGGCCTGGGCGAGCGTCTCGTGGAACCAGCCGCCCAGGGAGCGCAGATCCTCGCTGCTGCCCCTCCTGGCGCGCTCCTGGCCCAGCCGGACGAGGCCGCGCAGCACCTTGAGGTGTGCCTCGGTGCGTCGCTGGGCGGCCCGGGAGGCGCCGAGCGGCTCCAGGAGCATGCGCATCTCCAGCAGGTCGGCGGCCTCCTGCTCGGTCGGTTCGGCGACGCACGCGCCCGCGTGCCGCCGCGTGACGACGAACCCCTCCGCCTCCAGCGTGCGCAGCGCCTCCCGGACGGGGACGCGGGAGACTCCGTAGCGGCGGGCGAGGAGTTCCTCGGTGAGGCGGCTGCCGCGCTCGTAGACACCCGCGACGATGTCGTCCCGGATGGCCGTGCACACCGAGTGCGCCGGAATACGCATGACCGACCTCCGCCTTAATCCCCGTGAAACGTCGACGAATGACGTGTGTTCAGTGACTCTATTGCAGTGAACCGCACATTCCGACGGCGGGCCGGAATCCAGGGATATTTTTTGGACAGCGAGGCGCAGAAAAACGGCGAAAGCCCCGGCCGCGGGGGCCGGGGCGGGAGGATGTGTCGCCGGGTGCCGTCACAGACGGGGACGCGTCGCCGGGTGGTGCCGGCGGTTCGCATGCGTCACCGGGGTGTCGCCGGAGGCTGGGCCCCGGACGTGGTTCAGGGGGCGCCCCGGACGTCGTTCAGAGGGCACCCCGGACGTCGATCAAGGGTCGCCCCGGACGTCGTTCAGAGGGCACCCCGGACGTCGATCAGGGGTCGGCCCGGACGTCGTCAGAGGCTCACGCCGTGCTTGCGGAGGTAGGCGACCGGGTCGATGTCCGAGCCGTACTCGGCGCTCGTGCGGGCCTCGAAGTGCAGGTGCGGGCCGGTGACGTTGCCGGTCGCGCCGGAGAGGGCTATCCGCTGGCCGGCGGTGACCTTCTGGCCCACCGAGACGCTGATCGACGACAGGTGACCGTACTGGGTGTACGTGCCGTCGCTCATCCGGAGCACGACCTGGTTGCCGTAGGCACCGCCCCAGCCGGCCTCGACGACGGTGCCGGCCCCGACCGCGTGCACGGCCGTGCCGGTCGAGGCGTGGAAGTCGATGCCGGTGTGGCTCCCGGACGACCACAGGGAGCTGCTCGCCCGGTAGGCGGTGGAGACGTAGGAGCCGGTGATCGGCGCCACGAAGGCGTTGAGGCGCTTGCGCTCGGCCTCACGGGCGGCGCGGGCACGTGCCTCGCGCTCCTCCTTGACCCTCTCGGCGGCCTCGGCGGCGGCCTCCTTGCGCGCGGCCTCCGCCTGCGCGGCCTGCTTCTGCGCGGTGGCCTGCTCGTCGATCCGCTCGGCGACCGTGTCACCGATGGCGACGACGGGGATGAGCCCGGTCTGCTCGGCGGAGGGCTCCGCGGCGAGGGCGGGACCGGAGGCGGCGGTGCCGATGACGCCGGTGGTGGTGAGCGCCGCGATGCCCGCCGCGCGGGCGGAGGTGCGCTTCATCCGGCCGGGACGACGGTGCTTCCCGGTGGCGCAGGTGAACGCCATGAAGTTGAGCGGTCCTTTCCTTCCCTCTCGCCTACCGGGTTAGCTGACGGGTTCGGAGCAGGAAGGTCTCCTACGGACCCCCTCGCGACACGCGCGGGCGTCCGATTCACCCCAGGGACTTCATCGTTGGGTCCCCGGCTCCCCTGGCTCGCGCCGTACGGGGACTCGGCGATGGCTGTCCGGTGCCGCGGATGCGGCGCACTGCCCGACGAACAGCCCGGACGAACCTAGACGCGCCCGCGATCAATCCCCAAACGCCCCCCGGTTTTTGTAGCGCATGCCACAGGGCAGACAGGCAGCCTCTCCCTCAATTCGGACATCCCTTTCGGACATCGAAGGGCCCTGGCGACCGGCCGGTCGCCAGGGCCCCGCGCGCACCCCTGTCACCTCGGGGCGCGCGCCTCGCCGTGGGGAGGACCCCCGCCGCTACTCGGCCGGAACGACCTTCACCTCACCGATGCCCAGGGCCTCGACCGCGTCCTTGATCCGGCCGGCGTCACCGACGAGCACGGTCACCAGGCGGTCCACCGGGAAGGCGCTGACGACCGCCGCGGTGGCCTCCACGGTGCCGGTCGCGGCGAGCTGCTGATACAGCGTCGCCTGGTAGTCGTCGGGCAGGTGCTGCTCGACCTGGTCGGCCAGGGTGCCGGCCACGGCCGCGGCGGTCTCGTACTTCAGCGGCGCGACACCGACCAGGTTCTGCACGGCGACGTCCCGCTCGGCGTCGGTGAGCCCCTCGGCGGCGAGGGTGCGCAGCACCTTCCAGAGGTCCTCCAGCGCGGGGCCCGTGTTGGGGGTGTCCACGGAGCCGCTGATGGCGAGCATCGCGGCGCCCGTGCCGTCCGGCGCGGAGCGCAGCACCTGGCCGAAGGAGCGCACGCCGTAGGTGTAGCCCTTCTCCTCGCGCAGGACGCGGTCCAGACGGGAGGTGAGGGTGCCGCCGAGGCAGTACGTGCCGAGCACCTGCGCGGGCCACACGCGCGCGTGCCGGTCGGGACCGACGCGGCCGATCAGCAGCTGCGTCTGGACGGCGCCGGGGCGGTCCACGATGACGACCCGGCCGGTGTCGTCGGCGGTCACCGGCGGCACCGGCCGCGGCTGGGCCGAGGAGCCCGTCCAGGCGCCCAGGGTGTCCCCGAGGAGCGCGTCGAGGTCGATGCCCGTCAGATCGCCGACGACCACCGCGGTGGCCGTGGCGGGGCGGACGTGCTTCTCGTAGAAGGACCGGACGGCCCCGGAGTCGATCTTCTCGACCGTGTCGGCGGTGCCCTGGCGCGGCCGCGACATGCGCGTGGCGGCCGGGAAGAGCTCCTTGGAGAGCTCCTTGGCGGCGCGCCGGGAGGGGTTGGCCAGCTCGTGCGGGATCTCGTCGAGGCGGTTGCGCACCAGACGCTCGACCTCGCTGTCGGCGAACGCGGGCGCCCGCAGGGCGTCGGCGATCAGGCCGAGGGCCTTGGCCAGGCGGGAGGCCGGGACCTCCAGGCTCAGCCGGACGCCGGGGTGGTCGGCGTGCGCGTCGAGGGTGGCGCCGCAGCGCTCCAGCTCGGCGGCGAACTCCTCGGCGGAGTGCTTGTCGGTGCCCTCCGAGAAGGCCCGCGCCATGATCGTGGCGACACCGTCGAGACCGGCCGGCTCGGCGTCCAGGGGCGCGTCGAGGATGATCTCGACGGCGACCACCTGCTGCCCCGGGCGGTGGCAGTGCAGGACGGTCAGGCCGTTGTCGAGCGCCCCGCGCGCGGGGGCCGGGAACGCCCACGGCCTGGCGTCGCCCGCCTGCGGCTGGGGGTGGAAGTCCATCGTGGCGAGCTCGGTCACTTGGCCGCCTCCTCGTTCTCGTCCGCGTCGGCGGTGTCGTCGGCAGTGTCGTTGCCCTCGGCGCCCTCGGCGCCTTCTTCAGCGCCCTCGACGGGCTCGTAGACCAGCACGGCCCGGTTGTCGGGGCGCAGGCGGGCCTCGGCGACCTCCCGCACCTCCTCCGCCGTGACGTCCAGCACGCGCTGGACGGCGGTCAGGGCGAGCTGCGGATCACCGAAGAGCACGGCGAACCGGCACAGTTCGTCGGCGCGGCCGGCGACCGTGCCGAGACGGTCCAGCCACTCGCGCTCCAGCTGGGCCTGGGCCCGCTCCATCTCCTCCGGCGTGGGGCCCTCCTCGGCGAACCGGGCGAGCTCCTCGTCGATGGCGGCCTCGATGACGGGCACCTCCACGTCGCCGGAGGTCTTCACGTCCAGCCAGGCCAGGGAGGGCGCGCCGGCGAGCCGCAGCAGGCCGAAGCCGGCCGCCACCGCCGTACGGTCGCGGCGGACGAGGCGGTTGTAGAGGCGGGAGGACTCGCCGCCGCCGAGGACGGTGAGCGCCAGGTCGACGGCGTCGCACGCGCGCGTGCCGTCGTGCGGCACACGGTAGGCGGCCATCAGGGCGCGGGCCGGGACCTCCTCCTCGACGACCTCGCGCAGCTGCTCGCCGATGGTGTCGGGCAGGGAGCCGTCACGGGGTGCGGGCTTGCCGTCGTGGGCGGGGATGGAGCCGAAGTACTTCTCGATCCAGGCGAGCGTCCGCTCCGGGTCGATGTCGCCGACGACCGACAGGACGGCGTTGTTGGGCGCGTAGTAGGTGCGGAAGAACGCGCGCGCGTCCTCCAGCGTCGCCGCGTCCAGGTCGGCCATCGAGCCGATCGGGGTGTGGTGGTAGGGGTGGCCGTCCGGGTAGGCGAGGGCGGTCAGCTTCTCGAAGGCCGTGCCGTAGGGGACGTTGTCGTAGCGCTGGCGGCGCTCGTTCTTGACCACGTCCCGCTGGTTCTCCATGGACTCGTCGTCCAGGGCGGTCAGCAGGGAGCCCATGCGGTCGGCCTCCAGCCAGAGCGCGAGCTCCAGCTGGTGGGCGGGCATGGTCTCGAAGTAGTTGGTGCGCTCGAAGCTCGTGGTGCCGTTGAGCGAGCCGCCCGCACCCTGGACCAGCTCGAAGTGGCCGTTGCCCTTGACCTGGGCGGAGCCCTGGAACATCAGGTGCTCGAAAAGGTGAGCAAGACCGGTACGCCCCTTGACTTCGTGGCGCGAACCGACGTCGTACCAGAGGCACACCGCCGCGACAGGGGTCAGGTGGTCCTCTGAGAGCACCACGCGCAGGCCGTTGGCCAGGCGGTGCTCGGTCGCTGTCAGGCCCCCGGAGCCTGCCTGGGCTGTGGCCGTGTGACCCATGGGCATGTACGTCCCTTCCGATCGCGGACGCGGTCGTCGAAACCGCGCTTTTCCTGCCGGTCCTGCCACTGTATGCAAGCGCGCGGAGCGTCGGCGAAGTTCCCGGACGACGTACGCCCAGAGCGAGATCGCGTAGCCTGCGGGCAGCCGTGCGGGAGACACCCCTCCGGCCGGGCCGGGCGCCGACGCCCGGGCCCCGGCCCGCGCTGTCAGTGCCACGGTCCACAATGGTCCGCATCAGATCTCGTCACACGCTTCAGCAAGAGTGAGCCGAAGGGCCGCGAGCGTCCCGTAGGCGAGCGCCCAGGAAACAGGAGGAGCCGGCAGCGATGGCCCGCCGCAGCACGAAGACCCCGCCGCCCGACGACTCGTACGAGGAGAAGATCCTCGACATCGACGTCGTGGACGAGATGCAGGGCTCCTTCCTCGAGTACGCGTACTCGGTCATCTACTCCCGCGCCCTGCCGGACGCACGCGACGGTCTCAAGCCGGTGCACCGCCGCATCGTCTACCAGATGAACGAGATGGGCCTGCGCCCCGAGCGCGGCTACGTCAAGTGCGCCCGTGTCGTCGGCGAGGTGATGGGCAAGCTGCACCCGCACGGCGACGCGTCGATCTACGACGCCCTGGTGCGCATGGCCCAGCCCTTCTCCATGCGCGTGCCCCTGGTCGACGGCCACGGCAACTTCGGCTCGCTGGGCAACGACGACCCGCCGGCCGCCATGCGGTACACCGAGTGCCGTCAGACCACGGCGACGAGCCTGATGACGGAGTCGATCGACGAGGACACGGTCGACTTCACGCCCAACTACGACGGCCAGGAGCAGGAGCCGGTGGCGCTGCCCGCCGCCTTCCCGAACCTCCTGGTCAACGGCTCCTCCGGCATCGCGGTCGGCATGGCCACCAACATGCCGCCGCACAACCTGGGCGAGGTCGTCGCCGCCGCCCGCCACCTGATCCGCTACCCGAACGCGGACCTGGACGCCCTGATGCGGCACGTCCCCGGTCCCGACCTGCCCACCGGCGGCCGTATCGTCGGCCTCTCCGGCATCAGGGACGCGTACGAGACGGGCCGCGGCACCTTCAAGATCCGCGCCACCGTGTCGGTGGAGACCGTGACCGCCCGCCGCAAGGGGCTGGTCGTCACGGAGCTGCCCTTCGCGGTCGGCCCCGAGAAGGTCATCGCCAAGATCAAGGATCTGGTCGGCTCGAAGAAGATCCAGGGCATCGCCGACGTCAAGGACCTCACCGACCGCGAGCACGGCCTGCGCCTGGTCATCGAGATCAAGAACGGCTTCGTGCCGGAGGCGGTGCTGGAGCAGCTCTACAAGCTGACGCCGATGGAGGAGTCCTTCGGCATCAACAACGTGGCGCTGGTGGACGGCCAGCCGCTGACGCTGGGCCTGAAGGAGCTGCTCGAGGTCTACCTCGACCACCGCTTCGAGGTCGTCCGGCGCCGCAGCGAGTTCCGCCGGAGCAAGCGTCGCGACCGCCTCCACCTGGTGGAGGGCCTGCTCACGGCGCTCGTCGACATCGACGAGGTGATCCGCCTCATCCGCTCCAGCGAGAACAGCGCGCAGGCCAAGGAGCGGCTGATCGAGCGCTTCTCCCTGTCGGAGATCCAGACCCAGTACATCCTGGACACCCCGCTGCGCCGGCTGACCAAGTACGACCGCATCGAGCTGGAGGCGGAGAAGGAGAAGCTCAACGAGGAGATCGCCGAGCTGACCCGGATCCTGGAGTCCGACGCGGAGCTGCGCAAGCTGGTCTCGGGCGAACTGGCCGCGGTGGCCAAGAAGTTCGGCAGCGAGCGCCGTACGGTCCTGCTGGAGTCGGCAGGCACCACGGCCGCCGCCGTACCGCTCCAGGTCGCCGACGACCCGTGCCGGGTGCTGCTCTCCTCGACGGAACTGCTGGCCCGCACGGCGAACGCCGAGCCCTTCGCCGAGGACGCGGACGGCAGGCGCACCAAGCACGACGTGATCGTCTCCGCGGTGCCGGCCACCGCCCGCGGGGAGATCGGCGCGGTCACCTCGGCGGGCCGGCTGCTGCGGATCAACGTCGTCGACCTGCCGCAGCTCCCGGACACGGCGTCGGCGCCGAACCTCTCGGGCGGTGCCCCGCTGGCGGAGTTCGTCTCCCTGGAGGGCGACGAGACGGTGGTCTGCCTGACCACCCTCGACGAGTCGTCCCCGGGGCTCGCGATCGGCACGGAGCAGGGGGTCGTCAAGCGTGTGGTGCCCGACTACCCGTCCAACAAGGACGAGTTGGAGGTCATCACCCTCAAGGAGGGCGACCGGATCGTCGGCGCGATCGAGCTGCGCACGGGTGAGGAAGACCTGGTCTTCATCACCGACGACGCCCAGTTGCTGCGCTACCAGGCCTCGCAGGTGCGCCCGCAGGGCCGCCCGGCCGGCGGCATGGCGGGCATCAAGCTCACCGACGGCGCCAAGGTGATCTCGTTCACGGCGGTGGACCCGGCGGCGGACGCGGTGGTCTTCTCCGTCGCGGGCTCGCGCGGCACCCTGGACGACTCCGTCCAGACGACCGCCAAGCTGACGCCGCTCGACCAGTACCCGCGCAAGGGCCGCGCCACGGGCGGTGTGCGCTGCCACCGGTTCCTCAAGGGCGAGGACTGCCTGGCCCTGGCCTGGGCGGGTGCCGCCCCGGCGCGAGCCGCGCAGAAGAACGGCACTCCCGCCGAGCTCCCGGAGATCGACCCGCGCCGCGACGGCTCGGGCGTGTCGCTGGCGAAGACGGTGTCGGTGGTGGCGGGGCCGGTCTAGGGCTCCGTGGAGGGGCTCCTCCTGGGAGCCCCTCAAGGTCCTCAAGGTCCTCGAAGGCCGTCCAGACCCTCGAGGTCCAGGTCCTCCAGATCATCAGGGGCGCCGGGGTCGTCGAGGCAGTGAGGGTCTTCGAGGCCGTCCCGGTCCTCGGAGGCCTCGTAGGCCTCGTAGGCCTCGGGGTCATCGGGGCCCCGGGAATCTCCGGGCCCCGCAGGGTCCTCCGGGTCCTGTACGTAGCGCAGGACGCCCCACATGCCGTGCTCGTCGGCGTGCGGGGCGTCGCTCGCGCAGGCCTCCAGTTCCTTGCCGAGGGCGTCCGCGTCGATGCCGGAGCCGATGAGGACGAGCTGGGTGAGGCGCTCCTCCCCGGCTCCCCAGGGCTCGGGGTAGAAGCGCAGGAAGGGGCCGACGGCGTGGACGGCGTACCGGTTGCCGGGGTCGTGCGGGCCGAAGTCGACGTACCCCTTGATCCGGTACAAGCCCTCGGGGCGGCTGTCCAGGAACGACATCAGCCGGCGCGGGTCGAGGGGGACCGCGGAGGCGAAGGACAGGCTGTCGTACGCGGTGTGCAGGTGGTCGTCGTGGTCCTCGCGCCCCGGGTCGTCCTGGAGGTGCAGATCGTCGAAGGAGAGCTGTCCGACGCGCTCCTCGCTCGGCCGGCAGTCGAAGAGGAACTCCGGGTCGACCCGGCCGTAGGTGGCGGGGACGACGGCGGCATGGTCGGTGAGCGAGCGGACGAGGCCGAGGACCCGGTCGGCGTCGGGCGCCCGGTCGATTTTGTTCACGACGACGAGGTCGGCGAGGGCGAGATGCCGGTCGATCTCGGGGTGCCGGGAACGGGTCGCGTCGAACTCGGCACCGTCGATGACCTCGACGAGCCCGCCGTACACGATCCCCGGCTGTTCGCTGGCCAGCACCATCCGGACGAGTTCCTGGGGCTCGGCGAGCCCGCTGGCCTCGATCACGATGACGTCGACGCCGACAGCGGGGCGGGCCAGCCGTTCGAGGTAGACGTCCAGCTCACCGCCGTCGACGGCGCAGCACAGGCAGCCGTTGCCGAGGGAGACGGTGGAGTCGCCGAGCGCGCCGGCCACGGCCAGGGCGTCGATCTCGATGGCGCCGAAGTCGTTGACGATCGCGCCGATCCGGCTGCCGCCGCTGCGGTGGAGCAGGTGGTTGAGCAGGGTCGTCTTGCCGGAGCCGAGGAATCCGGCGAGGACGACGACCGGGATCTGATGCGGGCTGCGGCTCTGTGTCACCGTGCGACCTCTCTGTGACCTGCCCGTGCACCGGCTCGCAGCCCGGCGCACGGTCGAGGACGGGCATGCGGACCCAGGATACGAGCAGGAAAGATCACCGCGAAGTGACCGACGGCGGCACCCCCCGGGCAGACGCCGGGCGAGGCGCTGTCGGGCCGTGCGTCACCCGGGCCGGGCGGCGCGGCCCGCACAGCCACCTCCGGCCCCCTGACCTCCCTCACCAGGCACGACGGGCAAGCACGATGAAGCGTCGGCGTTCCGGCGCGGTTCCGCGCGCGGGCCGGGGAGTGGGCCGGGGAGTGGGCCGGAGAGGGGACATCCGCGTGCCCCGCGCGCGACACCCTGTCAAGTCAGGTTAGGCTCACCTTCGTGAGTACCTGCACGGCCGACTCGCGGAATCTCGACGAGCCCATGTCCGGAACCGCGCCCACGGCGAGTACCTGGCTCCTGCTGGAACAGCCCGGCCCCTGGGGGGCCAACGCGCTGGTCGCGAGCCACCTCGATCCCGCGGTCGGCCGCGCCCTGGAAGCGGCCGCCCGGGGCACCGGCGTCCGCGTGGCCCTCATCCGGCGCCCCGGACGCCACTCGGACCCCGGCGCGCCGTTGCTGCGCCGTGTGTACGCGGCCCACACGGTGCCGGGACGGGTCTGGCTGCACTCAGCCGTGGCGGACGACCCGAGCCGACTGCTGGACATCGACTTCGCCGCGCTCGGCAGGGGCGACCACCACGGTTTCGACACCGCGCTCCGGGCCCGCCCCCACACCGGCGATCCGCTCGCCCTCGTCTGCACCAACGGAAAGCGCGACCGCTGCTGCGCGCTGCTGGGCCGCCCCCTCGCGGCCGAACTCACCGCCTCGGGCGCGAACGGCGTCTGGGAGGTCACCCACCTCGGCGGTCACCGTTTCTCCCCGACCGTGCTCGTCCTGCCGTACGGCTACGCCTACGGCCGGGCCGAGGCACACACCGTCAAGGAGGCGCTGCGCGGCGTCCGGGAGGGGCGGATCGTGCTGGAGGGCTGCCGGGGCGGCTCCGCCTGGGAGCGGCCCGGCCAGGCAGCCGAACTGGCCGTGCGCGCAGCGACCGGCGAGTACGCCGCGGAGGCACTCCGTGTCGTCCGGACGCAGGGCCGTGCGCCGCGCTGGGAGGTCACCGTCGAGCACAGCGACGGACGGCACTGGAGCGTGGTCGTGGCGCAGGGCGCCTCGCTGCCGCCCCGCCCGGAGAGCTGCGGGGCGTCGGTCCTCGGATCACCGGCGCGGATGGACGTGGTCGCGATACGCGAACGGGCCCCGGCACTGGCGGGCTGAACTGCGGGACGTCGGTACCCGGGCCACCTGCGCGGACGGACGTGGTCGCGGCACGCGAGCAGGCCCCGGCACCGGCGGGCTGAACTGCGGGACGTCGGTACCCGGGCCACCTGCGCGGACGGACGCGACCGCGATACGCGAACGGCCCCGGCACCGGCGGACTGAGCTGCGGGACATCGGCCCCCGGACCAACCCGCGCGGACGGACGCGACCGCGATACGCGAACGGCCCCGGCGTCAGCAGACTGAGCTGCGGAACGTCGCTCCCTGGACCACCCACGCCGATGGACGCGACCGCGATACGCGAGCAGGCCCCGGCGCCGGCGGACTGAGCGGCTGACGGGGCTTCGAGCGGGACGCGGAGCGGGCGGCGGAGGACCGTGGTGTCCGCTGCCGGCGCCCGCGTCGGCACCTCCGCTCGGGTGAAGCGGCTCGCGGGAACCCGCTCGAGCCGATCAGGAGATCCCCGCCACACACCCCTACGGCTCGACCGGACCGTCCACGTACCGTCGGGGCATGAGCCCCACTCCCCCCGTCCGACGCCTGCGCCTCGGGATGCCCCGGCGCGTGTTCTCGCAGGTGCTGCTCATGCAGCTGGCGATCGCCGCCGGAGTCGTGGTGCTCGCGACGGGGCTGTTCCTCGCCCCGCTCGGCGACCAGCTGGACGACCAGGCGATGCGCCGCGCGCTCGCCATCGCCCAGACCACCGCGGCGGTGCCGCAGATCGCCGAGGACCTGCGCGACACCCCGCCCTCCGCGGACGGGCCGGTGCAGCGCGAGGCGGAGCGGATCCGCCGGGCCAGCGGCGCCGAGTACGTCGTGGTGATGGACGTCCACGGCACGCGCTGGTCCCACACCGACCCCGAAGCGGTCGGCGGCCACGTCTCCACCGACCCCAGCCAGGCGCTGGCCGGCCGGGACGTCATGGAGATCGACGACGGCACCCTGGGCCGCTCCGCCCGCGGCAAGGTGCCCCTGCGCGACAGCGCGGGCGGGATCGTCGGGGCGGTCTCGGTCGGCATCGAGTACGACAGTGTGCGCGCCCGGCTCGTCCACGCGATCCCGGGGCTGTTCGCGTACGCCGGCGGCGCGCTCGCCGTGGGCGCCCTGGCCGCCTGGCTGATCTCGCGACGGGTCCAGCGGCAGACCCGCGACCTGGCCTTCTCCGACATCTCGGCGCTGCTCGCGGAGCGCGAGGCCATGCTGCACGGCATCCGGGAGGGCGTGGTGGCCCTCGACCGCGCGGGGCGCATCCGGCTGCTCAACGACGAGGCGCAGCGTTTGCTGGGCATCGGGGACGAGACGGTGGGGCGCTCGCCCGACGCGGCGCTCGGCGAGGGCCGTACCGCCGACGTCCTGGCCGGCCGGGTGACCGGCAGGGACCTGCTCACCGTGCGCGGACAGCGCGTCCTGGTCGCCAACCGGATGCCCACCGGCGACGGGGGCGCCGTGGCGACCCTGCGCGACCGCACCGAGCTCGAACAGCTGGGCCGCGAGCTCGACTCCACCCGCGGTCTGATCGACGCCCTGCGCGCCCAGGACCACGAGCACGCCAACCGCATGCACACCGTGCTGGGCCTGCTCGAACTGGAGATGTACGACGACGCCGTGGAGTTCGTGGGCGAGGTCGTCGGCGACCACCGGGCGACCGCGGAACAGGTGACCGAGAAGATCGCGGACCCGCTGCTGGCGGCCCTGCTCGTCGGCAAGGCGACGGTCGCGGCCGAGCGCGGTGTCGCTCTGCGGATCACCGACGGCACCCGGCTCCCCGACCGGCTGGTCGATCCGCGCGGGCTGGTCACGGTCGTCGGCAACCTGGTGGACAACGCCCTCGACGCCGTCGCGGGCACGCCGCACGCGCGCGTGGAGGTCGAACTGCGCGCCGAGGGCGGCACCGCCGTCCTGCGGGTCCGCGACACGGGGCCCGGCGTCCCGGCCGAGCACCGCGAGTCGGTCTTCACCGAGGGCTGGTCCACGAAGGAGCCGCCGGCGCACGGCGGGCGCGGTATCGGTCTCTCCCTGGTGCGCCGGCTCGCCGAGCGGCAGGGCGGCAGCGCCCGGGTCGGTCCGGCGCGCGGCGGCGGGGCCGAGTTCACCGTGGTCCTGCCCGAGGCACTGACCGGGTCCGGCCTGGAGACCGTCCCGGCCGGCAGCGCGCGGAGCACGGACGGAGAGGAGCCGCGATGATCGAGGTCCTGGTCGTGGACGACGACACGAGGGTCGCCCGGGTGAACGCCGCGTACGTCGAGAAGGTGCCGGGCTTCCGCGTCGCGGGCGTGGCACACGGCGCCGACGAGGCGCTGCGCCGGCTGGAGTCGTCGCCCTGTCCGGATCTGGTCCTGCTGGACCACTACCTCCCCGACGGGACGGGTCTGGAGGTCGTCCAGGAGATGCGCCGCCGTGGCCACCCCGCGGACGTGATCATGGTGACGGCCGCGCGGGACGTCTCCACGGTGCGGGCGGCGATGCGGCAGGGCGCCCTGCAGTACCTGGTCAAGCCGTTCGCCTTCGCGGGCCTGCGCGCCAAGCTGGAGGCGTACGCGCAGCTGCGCCGTACGCTCGACGGCGGCGGCGAGGCCGAACAGGCCGACGTCGACCGGATCTTCGGCGCGCTGTCCGCTCCGTCGGAGCCGGAGCTGCCCAAAGGGCACTCCCCCACCACCGCCGAACTCGTACGTCAGTCCCTGATGACCGCGCCGGGCCCGCTGTCCGCCCAGGAGATCGCCGACCGGACCGGCGTGAGCCGCCAGACCGCCCAGCGCTATCTGAAGCTCCTGGAGCGCACCGGCAGGGCCCGCCTGACCCTGAAATACGGTGACGCGGGCCGCCCGGAGCACCGATACGCGTGGGCGACCCGCACCTGAGGGCACGGCCCGGCTCGACGGCGCGCGCCCGCCCCTCGTCGCTCTAGACAGCCCCCGCCCCGGTCAGCGACCGCACCTCGGTCTCCGCGTGCTTGGCCTCGTCGGCGGCCTCGGTGGAGGTGACCGTGCCGAGCCAGCCCGCGAGGAAGCCCGACGGGATCGAGACCAGGCCGGGGTTGTCGAGCGGGAAGAGCTGGAAGTCGAGGTCGGGGAAGAGCGACGCGGGGTCGCCCGACACCACCGGCGACAGCAGGACCAGCCCCAGCGCCGGGACGAGACCGCCGTACACCGCCCACACGGCGCCCCGTGTGGTGAAGCCCCGCCAGAACAGCGAGTAGAGCAGGACCGGGAGGTTCGCGGAGGCGGCGACCGCGAAGGCGAGCCCGACCAGGAAGGCGACGTTCAGGTCGCGGGCGAGCAGGCCGAGGCCGATGGCGACGGCGCCGATCCCGACGGCGGCGATCCGGGCCACCGCCACTTCGCTGCGCGGCTCGGCGCGCTTGCGCCGCAGGGAGGCGTAGAGGTCATGGGCCACCGACGCCGAGGAGGCGAGCGTGATCCCGGCGACCACCGCGAGGATCGTGGCGAAGGCGATGGCCGCCACGAGGGCGAACAGGACCGTGCCGCCCGTGGAGCCGGCGCCGCCGCCCAGGTCGAGCGCCAGCAGCGGCACCGCCGTGTTCCCCGCCGCGTTGGACGCGCGGACGGCGTCGGGCCCGACGATCGCCGCCGCCCCGAACCCGAGGACGATCGTCATCAGGTAGAAGCCGCCGATGAGCCCGATCGACCAGACGACGGAGCGCCGTGCGGACCGTGCGGTCGGCACGGTGTAGAAGCGGGAGAGGATGTGCGGCAGCCCGGCCGTGCCCAGCACCAGCGCGAGGCCCAGGCTCATGAAGTCCAGGCGCGCGGTCCAGTCCCCGCCGTACCTCAGCCCGGGAGCCAGGAACGCGGCGCCGTGGCCGCTGCGTTCCGCCGCCGTGTGCAGCAGCCGGTCGACGTCACCGTGGAAGCGGACCAGGACCAGCACGGTGAGGGCGACGGTGCCGCCGAGCAGCAGGACCGCCTTGACGATCTGGATCCATGTGGTGGCCCGCATCCCTCCCATCGACACGTAGATCACCATCAGGGCGCCGACACCGATGACGGTCCAGGCCTGGGCGGCCTCGCCGGTCTCGCCGAGGAGCAGCGCGACGAGACTGCCCGCGCCCACCATCTGCGCCACCAGATAGAGAACGGACACGGTGACCGAGGAGGTTCCCGCCGCGATCCGCACCGGTCGCTCGGCCATCCGCGCGGCCACCACGTCGGCGAGCGTGAACCTCCCGCAGTTGCGCACCAGTTCGGCGACGAGGAACAGCACCACCAGCCAGGCCACCAGGAAGCCCACCGAGTACAGCAGTCCGTCGTAGCCGAAGAGCGCGATGAGTCCGGAGATGCCCAGGAAGGAGGCGGCCGACATGTAGTCGCCCGCGATGGCAAAACCATTTTCCATCGGGGAGAACAGCCGCCCGCCGACGTAGAACTCCTCCGCGGAACCGTGCCGTTTCCGGCTCACCCACGTCGTGATGCCCAGCGTGACCGCGATGAACGCGCCGAACAGCAGCAGGCCCAGCGTCTGGTGGTCGCCGGTCATGACGCACCGCCCCCCGCCTCGCGTGTCAGCTCCTGTGTCTCCCAGCGCACCTCCAGCGCCGCGCGGTCCCTGCGCAGGCGTGCGTGCCGGGCGTAGGCCCAGGTGAGCAGGAAGGTGCTGAGGAACTGCCCGAGGCCCGCGAGCAGCGCCACGTTCACCGCCCCGGCGACGGGCCGTGCCATCAGTGAGGGGGCGGTCGTCGCGGCCACGACGTACCCCACGTACCAGAGGAGGAAACCGACGGTCGCCGGAACCACGAACCGCCGGTACCGGCTGCGCACCTCCTGGAAGGCCGCGCTGCGCTGCACCTCCAGGTAGATTTGGGCAGCCGCCGCGGTGGCGTCCGCCTGCTGCCGCCGTGCCGGCGAAACCTCGCTGACGGGCCTGCTCAGGGCGTCCGACTCGCCCCAGCCCGAGGCGAGCGCGTCGTACCACGGATCCTCGTACCGCACGTCTCCGGCGGTCCGGGCGAACACCGGTCCGTGGTCCTGTTCATGATCGCCCGATCTTTCGGGACCGTCCCCGGTGCCACGGGCACGGCCGTTGCTTGACTGCATGCCCAAGGATGGACAGAACGGGAAGACCGCCGACTCTCGTTCCCCCCGCTCTTCACCCCATCAGGTGACCGGAACGCCCGCGCTCCCCCTCTTCCGTGTGATCGGTCCTCCTGCCGTACGCCGCCGGGTCCTGTCGGCCCAGGGCCCGTTGCGAAAGGCCCTAGGAGTTGTCTTCGAATGTCACGCCCACATCAGGAGCGATGCGAGGGTGACGGCTGCCTGGTAGGACTCGGCGGTCTTGTCGTAGCGGGTGGC